>NZ_CP030117.1:1137500-1737500 GCF_001039275.2 Brevibacillus brevis | reverse complement strand
TACAACGGTAACCCATTCGTCTTTTTGGCTTTCTTTCTCTACTTGGAAGCCTGCTTGTTCAAATGTGGCGATGACCGCTTCCCGATTCCATTCGACAATTCCCGAGAGAATCAAAATTCCTTCAGGAGCCATTCGCTCTGTAATCATCGGAAGCATCGCGACATTTTCATCGCCTCCGATGTTGACCAGAATGACATCAGCTTGGTCAGGCAATTGAGACTTCACAGCGTCCTCGCTCGCATCCCCAATCACGACTTGTACAGCGTGGTCTGGAAGGTGGTTATTGGTCGCATTGACGAGAACCTGATACTCGCTTTGTGGATTAATATCAACTGCCCATACAGGATGCTTCGCTCCATTCAAAGCGCAGTACAAAGAGAGAATTCCTGAGCCAGCTCCTACATCAATGACTTGCTTACCCTCCAGCTCCATGTCTTGCAAAAACATTAGAATGTCCTGCGTCGTTCCATGATAGCCGGTTCCGAAGGCTGCACCTGGATCGATCCATAGGATATGCCGTGCGGACTCCAGTGCTGCGGGGTCCGTCCATGTTGGTGCCACCCACCAGTCGCCTATCTTGACTTCCCGGAACTCCTCTTTCCACGATTCATTTTCTTCAGCTACGAGTTCTACTTCTTTAATGGTGACTTGTCCATTCCAGCGCTGAATGTAGGTCTTCAGGCGAGCTACATGCTCCTCTTCACGATCGTGCTGGGGTTCAAATAAATACCCAACAAGTGGACCTTCCGTATTTTCTGCGTAATCATATCCGTTTTCCGTTGTCAGTACTTCGATTTGCGGTTCGATCCAGCCAAGCGTGTAGGAGCTGGTCAAAACCTCTGCCACAAACAAATCCTCAATCTCAGGTTCCACTAGTAATGTGTATTTGAGCCACATGCTTTCCATGATGAAAAATGCTCCTTCCCTTTTGCTGTCATTCGCCCCTATTCTTGCGGACATCTATTCACTCATATGTGGATGGCAAGGATGATAGAGAACATGGTATGATAGTAGAATGGACTAACATAACCGCAGGGAGGCTTACCATGTTTGACGAATTTTTTTACCGTCGCCGCAAAAATAAGGGGCTTTTCATCGTCATGATTGCCCTCATCGTTCTTGGCATCGGCATGTTCGGTATGGGTTTCCTCTATATGTTCTCGTAAATCGGAACAACATCATTATACCCTACGAACCGCGCTGCACCCACTGTATCTGTCCAAACAATTAAGGCGTGAAGTTTTCTACTGTGGTTGCTTTACTTCCCCTTGTTTACTCGATTATACTTGAGAATGTATTTTTCCTGTACGTTTGATATAGAAAGAAGGTTCACTCCATGTCGCGAATTCTCATCTCCGGGTACTACGGCTTTAATAATGCCGGAGACGATGTGGTCCTGTACGGCATCATCAGCTCTCTTAAGCGGGAACAACCAAATATCTCTCTCGCCGTCTTGTCCAATCAGCCTGATCGGACTGCGGAATTGTTCGGGATTGAAGCCTATAACCGCTGGAGCTTTGGAACCATCGTCCGCGAGCTTTCGCGAAGTGACATGCTGGTGATGGGCGGCGGTACACTGATGCAGGATGTAACCAGTCCGCGTAGTGTCCTCTACTATTTGGGCATCGTCACCATTGCCAAGCTTTTAGGTAAACCCGTGGTCTTTTACGCTCAAGGCTTTGGCCCTATCCTCAAATCGCTAAGTCGCACGATGATTAAACGCGTGGTGAATCACGTCAACATCATCACCGTTCGCGACTACGAATCAGGGGAGGACTTCAAAGCCTGCGGCGTAAAAAAAGCCCCTATCTATATAACAGCTGACCCTGCTCTGACGATATCCCCAGACGATATTGCAGATCAACGGGGAAAAGAGCTGCTCCATGGTATGTTTGATGATCCTTCAAAGCCCTTGGTCGCCATCTCTGTCCGGGACTGGAAACAGGAACAGCAATTCAAACAGAAGATAGCCCGGGCAGCAGATTGGTTTATCATGCGTGGATGGAATGTTCTCTTCCTGCCGATGCATGTCCCTAGTGACTTGGCACCGTCTCAGGAAATCATGGACCAGATGAGCCAACCAGGAGCACGTCTTCTCGATGCACCTGTGACTTTTCATGACATTATGTCGGTACTGAAACAATGTAACTACGTCGTCGGTATGCGGCTTCACTCGCTCATTCTTGCGTGCATGCTGCGAATCCCTTTTATCGGCATCTCCTACGATCCGAAAATCGATCGATTCGTTGAACGGGCTGGAATGCCCAATGCTGGTCATATTACTCAACTCGATGAAACTACACTTTTGACCTTGCTCGCTGAAAAACTGGACAACCTCGATCACGAAATTGATGTGGTAACGAAGCATTCCCATCTGTTAGCGATCGAAGCTTCCAAAAGCAGTGAACTTGTTCTGCAGGCGCTGCGTAAATAAGGCTGACCTGGAAAGGAGGACATCATGTCCTTTTCTTCACAAGTGTTACTTGGTTTAAATCGATTATTTCCTCTCCCCGTTCACCCTTTCAACCTGGCAAACAACGGGGAAATGAGCTATACGGAATGGCAATTTCAAAAAGGGGATCAAACCATTCAGTTTTTCCTCCCCTTCCATTCACAGGAGCAAATGTTCCGTGACAAAACGGTTTTGGACATCGGCTGTGGCGGCGGAGGAAAAACCTGTTATTACGCTACCTACGGCCCTAAAAAAATGATCGGCATCGACATCGTCCCCCACTACGCGGAGGAAGGAAATGAATTCGCGAAGAAAAAAGGACTGGATCATCTTGTCTCCTTCATGACTGGTGATGCCGCGAGAATGGACTTCCCCGACAACACATTCGATACGATCATCATGAATGACGCGATGGAGCATGTAGGCGAACCGGAAAAAACGCTAGAGGAATGCTTTCGGGTCTTGAAGCCTGGCGGACATCTCTACATCAATTTCCCGCCGTATTATCATCCATACGGTGCCCATTTGTCAGATGCAATCGGGATTCCTTGGGTGCATGCTCTCTTCTCGGAGCAAGCCTTGATTGACGCCTATAAAAAGCTAGTCCGCGACTTGCCAGACGGTTCTGACCGGATTGCGTTTCGCTTCGACAAGCTTCCTGATGGCAGAGATACGATCTCGTACATCAATCGCATGACGATCAAACGGTTTCGAAAAATTCAACAAGGCGTGGTACAGCCTGCTGTTTACCAGCGAGAGATTCCGTTGCGCAATCAGTTGCAGTCCTTGGCGAAATTACCTGCTACCCGTGAATTTTTCGTCAAGATGGTCGTCTGTGTTTATCAGAAAACAAAATAAGCAAGATCACATAAAACCCCTTCCTCCGTTTGTGGAGAAAGGGGTTTTTCGACTCGATCAATCGTTATTTGTATTGGACTTTAACGAGGAACCCTGCTTCTTCCGAACGAGTTGGATAAAGGCGCGCAGCTTGTTTCCGCCTGGCAGCCAGTCCAGCTCCTTATCCTCAATGAGTGGAATGAGGATCATCAGTCCCAAGTAAACAACGAGTCCTACACCGACTCCAGCCACGGTTTCTATCGCGCCCAAAATGCGCACGGGTTCTCTTCCCCTGAACAGGAAATCAACTGCCTCTGTCGCTCCCCAAGCCAGAATCAGCATAAGGTTAGCTACCAGTAACGGATAAATGGTATCGAAGCGCCAGTTTATCGGAATCGATACGTAACGGTTGATGACGCGCATGTTCAGGACGCAGACAAATGCAGTTGCAACCAGCCATGACAGGGACAAGCCATCCATACCAAACATGGAGGTAAACACGAGTGTCGCCAGTACTTTTACAATGACACCATACAGCAGATGACGCGCAGGGATTTTTTCTTTGCCGATCCCTTGCAAAATGCCGTTTGTAGCAAGCAACAAGGAAAGCGGAATCGCTGTGATGCCTAAAATCGCCATTGCGCGCGTGCCTTCCATATCACCATACAACGCCAGATTCGCCCCTTCAGCTACAGCCGTCAGTCCAAGACCGGCAGGTAGACCGATTAGCCAAGCAAATCGCAACGAGAGCTTGGTCAAGGTCGTAATCCGTTCCTGATCCTTTTGTCTGATCGCTTCGGCAATAGCAGGCACGATCGAGAGGGCAATCGACGATCCGAACAAGCTCGCCATTTGCAGAAGTGGTCCTCCCCTGCTGTAAATGCCAAACCAGGTATCCGCCGTCAAACCGTCTACATTCCAAATGTAGCGGAAGATGTTAATCGCCAGGAAGGAATCCGTCAGACTGAAAATCGGGATAACTAAGGCGCTGATACAAATCGGCCAGGCAATTCGCCACATCGAGACGAAAAAGGCACGATCATACCACCAAGTAAGGCGCCCCCACTCAGCCCCGCTAAATACGGAATTTTTCCGGTTGTGGAGCCACATGAGCAATGCTAGAAACCCGAGACTTAAAAATGTACTGATCATCGTACCGAAGTTGACTCCGGTAATCACGGTGTCTGTATCTTCACCGAGTGACACGAGATACAGGGAGGCTACTAAAATAAATACGACACGCAACGTCTGCTCTACGATTTGCGAGAGCCCGACAAACAACATTTTTTGATGGCCGTAGAAAAAGCCGCGAATAACCGCAATCAAGGGAACGAACAGCAGCGACATGGAAATCGCTCGAATCGGTTCAATCAAATGCGGATTCCCCATGAGCTTTGCGATGAGTGGAGAGCTGGCGTACAGGAGCGCAAACAAGACAAGTCCTATCCCGCCCATCATGACCATGCTTCGGGCCAAAATTTGTCCAATAGAGCCTTGTTTTCCTTCAGCCAATGCCTCTGCAATCACCCTCGACAACGCTACTGGCACACCTGCTGTCGCCAATATGAGGAAGGTCAGGTAGAGAGGATATACTTCCTGATAGAGTCCGAGACCTCTGTCGCCCACTATCTCCTGAAGCGGAATCCGATAAAACATCCCGATAACTTTTGACAAAATCCCCGCTATGGCTAAGATCAATGCTCCCGCGAGAAAATGACTTTTTTTCAACATGGGTAACTCCTTTATTCGTCTCTTTGACTGGATACCCGTGGGGCAGTACCAATCGACATGAACCCACTCTCTATCCTACTATCATTTCCCTCTTCCAGCAAACAGGTATATCGATGGAATTTCGCAGGAATACTGGTGAAAAACAGATTGCATTGATTTTTTTTAATCGTCTGCCTGTGTGATCTGTGAGTAGGAGGGGAAATTATGCCCACAACCGGATTTTTGATCCGCCATGTACAGTGGCCGTTAATGGAGGCTTTGAAAGGAAATCGCATCCGTCCTTACATGAAAGAATTGCAAGCAGCCGAGCATCTATCTGCCGAAGCACTTAACGTGCAGCAGCGAGAAAAGCTAGTGAAGCTACTCGATCATGCGACTCAAAACGTACCAGCCTACACTGCCTTCGCCCCAGACTGGAGCAAAATGCGCGAGATGCCTGAACGTTTTTTGCAGCGTATTCCTGTTCTGACCAAAGCACACTTTCGGCAAAACGCTGATCAATATATGAGCCAAGGCCTACAAACAAGCGGGCTCATTGGAAATCGTACAGGAGGCTCCACAGGTGAACCTACCCATTTTTATCTCGATCGCCCAACTGTCGAGCGATATGAAGCTGCGCGCTGGTTGGGGCTATCCTGGTACGGCATTCGCATAGGTGACCCATGTGTCATGATCTGGGGTTCTCCACTCGAATTAAACGCCCAGCAAGCTCGCCGCTACCGCTGGAAGGAGCGCTGGTTGAAGAACCGTTTGATGATTTCTGCCTATGAACTGGACGAAAGACATTTGGAAGCAAACCTTCGCCTCATTCGGGACTTCCAACCAGTTTATTTATACGGGTACGCCTCTGCGCTTCATACGCTCGCCACGATGATGCTGCGACGCGGCATGACACTTGGAATCCCGCTCAAAGCCGTTGTCTCTACAGCAGAAAGCCTGCACGAACACCAGCGGCAAACGATTGCCCAAGCTTTTGATGCGCCTGTTGTGAATGAATACGGCGCCCGTGACGGTGGAATTATCGCCTATCAATGCAAGGCCGGGAGCATGCATGCCTTTTCCGGGAACTGTTATTTGGAGGTAGTCGATCCAATTACACATATTCCCATCCATAAAGGGCACCCGGGAGCACTGCTCGTCACAGACCTGCACAATACCGTCATGCCTCGCCTGCGCTACCAATTAGGAGATGTCGTCGCGCTTTCTGATTCAGCTTGCCCATGCCATCTCCCTTTTCCACTTCTTGCTTCGATCGACGGCAGAGAAGACGACATGTTCCTATCATTAAACGGACGGTATGTGCACGGACATTATTTTAATCACATCGTGCGCAATATGGACAGCTTCCGCACTTTCCAGATCGTCCAGCATGAGCCGGAGCGACTGAGCCTGCGACTGGTGAAGGAGCCCGAACGTTTTTTACCTGCTGATGAAGCCAAGCTTTTAGCAGGCATTCGCTCGGCGTTAGGTCAAGTGAGCATCCAGGTTTCTTACGTGGAGACCATTCCCCCCGCAAGCTCAGGAAAGACTCGTTATGCAATCCGGGAATTCCCACTTACGAGCGCCCTCCCGCCGGAGTAGACCGCTTGCGTACTTTTTGCAGCAGCTCTGATACAAGTGGCTCGCGAACCAAAATGAGCACCACGAGATACAAAAGAGCTGCACCGATAATTCCTAGCGGCAAGTACAACCAGACAGGCCATGTGGATAACCATGGATCGACGAGTAAAATTGCACCGGTCATAACTGCGCAGCCCAAAATGGTTTTCCCGGCAGTCATGAGGAAATTCGCTCGTACAGGGCTTCCTACCGCCCTCCATAGCAAAACAAACAGCAGGAGTGCTTGACTGATAGCTGAAACTGCATTAGCCAGGGCAATTCCGCCATGACCAAGCAGTGGAATAAGCAACCAGTTGGCAAGGGCATATACACCGATCCCGATCGCCCCGATAATAACGGGTGTCTTCGTGTTTTCCAGTGCATAAAAGGCGCGAGTCAGCAAGTCTCTCGAGGCTAAAAAGAAAAGTCCCACGCCGTAAAACGGCAGTGCCCACGCTGTCAAAGCGACAGAACGCTCATCGAACGCACCGCGCTCAAAAGCTAGTCGGATGATAGGCTCAGCGTATAGGGCCAGTCCAACCGTCACGGGCAACAGCAAAATGAGGAGATAGGCAAGTCCCTTTTGCAGGATTTGCTTCATCTCCGTCATTTCCCCCCGCTTGACGTGACTAGCCAACAGTGGGAACAACGGCAACGTAAACGCCCCAACAAAGATCGCCAGAGGCAATTGCATGATCTGGTTCGCATTGGCGAGAGCGGAAACGACACCCGTTCCGAGTCCTTCTGCAAAGCCTCGCTCCAAAAAGGTAGTGGCCTGGGCTACAACCGCGCCAATCAAAATCGGAATGACACGCTCGCCCATCCCTTTTAGAGCAGCATCCTCTCGCCAAGCGAAAGAGAAGCGTTGCTGATAGCCGAATCCGCGCAAAGTCGGGAGAATCGGCAACAGTGCACCCAAGTAACCGATTGTCGTAGCCATCGCCAGTCCAATGGGACCATACATCGGCACGAGCACATACATGCTGACAATTACCAAAGCTCCATTGACTACCGTACCAAGCGTCGGTGTAAAGAAATGCTGGTGAGCATTGCAGATACTCGACCACAGCCCTGTTAACCCGATGAAAATAGCTGATGGCCACATCCATTGCAGCATGTTAGCCGTGAGTTCCAGCTTCTCACCTGTCAGTCCAAACATCGCAGCAAGCTGGTAAGAAAAGACAATTCCTAAGACAGACAGAGCAACGAATATACCCAAAATGATCGTGAGCATCTTCTGATATAAGTCAGTCGTCCTCTCTCCTTTTTCCATCATGCCGCGCATCGTCGGAATCAGCACAGCATTGACCGCTCCCGGTATGACCAAGAAGAGCGTCAGCGGGATCGTCGCCGCGATATTAAACGCATCTGCCTCCATCCCAGTACCGTACAAGCTGGATACATACACACTGCGAAAAAAGCCCAGAAGCCTTCCGACGAGAGTCAGCACGACAATCATGGAAGCAATTTTTAACAAACTCATGTCCACTTTTCTCCTATCCCTATTTGAAACCCTACGTTCCAGGCTTGGTTCTAACCCCTCAAACTACCTAGTTATCATATCTTATTTCTACCGTTCCTACCAACCTCTTTCCCCCCGGCTTGCTACCTGGTTGTCAGATTCATTATAATAGGTAGGTTAATCCTTACCTGTAGGAGGACTACAATAAAAATGAGAGAAACCGTGTTGAAGTGGGGAAGCCAATCAACTACCTGGTTGTATTTGCTGTTGGCCTATCCAGTAATCGATTACGTCTTGCGACAGATTCTACCGATTCCAGTCATATCTTCTTTATGGGATGAAGGACTGCTCATCGTCTTGATGCTGTTTACATTCGTTGCGTTTTTACAGTCAAATCGGACGATGCCTGGAATCAAACATTGGCTTGGAGCCTTTTTCATCCTCGGAGTTGCCATCATGGTGACAGACATGGCGAACTGGGAAGCGAGCGTAGAAGGATTCCGTTCCGTCTACCAGTACATCCTCGCCTTTTTCATGGGCTTCTATTTATTGAAGTCGATGGAAGACCTGGACAAGTTCATGAAGGGACTTGTGCTGGTTGGTTTCATAGCGGCACTGTATGGTGTCTTGCAAGTCATCGTAGGCGTCAAAACACCTGAATCATGGGTACAGGAAGGGGAAGCAGTTACAACGCGTGCATTCTCCTTCGTAACGAGCCCGAACGTATTGGGCAGCTATATGGCGTTGGTTACTCCGATTGCCGCTGGTCTATTCATGACAGCGAAAGATCGCAAGCAAAAATGGATTTGGGCCATCGTTGCGCTGACGACTTTGCTCGCCATGCTGTTAACAAGTTCCCGTGGTTCTTGGTTTGCCCTTGCCTTTGCTGCATTTGTTTGCTTCTACATATGGAACAAACGAGTTGCAGGATACTTGGTGATCGCAGGGATTATCGGGGTTGTAGCCCTGTTCTTCGTTCCTGATTCTGTTCCACTTGTCGGAAAAGTTAAAGATCGCATTTTCACACTCTTTACACCTGAATACTTCGAATCTAGCAGCCAAGGCGGACGCATTGGTCGTTGGGGCGAAGCCTATGACAAGATGCGCATCGAGCCTTTGTTTGGCGTCGGTCTCGGTCATCACGGCGGAGCAGTTGCCGCTCGCCATTTCGGTACCATTTATTCAGATAGTTATTTCTTCAAAAGTTTGGCGGAATACGGTCTGATCGGGATCATCCTGTTAATCGGAACTGTGATCACTATGTTCAAGTATGGCGCGGGACTTATCCGCAACCTCCAAGGCTCGCCGCACTTTTTCGCGATTCTCGGACTGCTGGGCGGATTAATCGCCGTAGCAACGCATAACCTCGTGGAAAACATTTTCGAGGTGCCGTTCATGGCCCTCTATTTCTGGCTGTTTGGCGGCTTCCTGTGCGCATTATTCGTCGACCAGACACAAAATAAAAGGTGGTGAACGCATGCGCCGCAATCCTATTCTCCAAACGATAAGCTGGGCTCTGTACGCTATTGCCCTGTTTCTCATTTACCATTTGCTCGTCAAGCCTGCGTTCCTTGATTTAACCTGGATCGCCTTGCTCATATTCTTACCACTGCTGGCGTTTTGCTACTTTGTGGTGCATCCTTCTGAACGTCGTCAGGTGTTGGTGTTTTCCATCGGCTTCTTGCTCCTGGATCGCGCACTGACACGTGTCGATGTGAAAGCGACCGCCGCTCTGTTGATCGGTGGTGCAATCGCAGTCATCGTGATTGCCCTTCTCGTGAAATGGTACGGGCGCCTCAACTGGCGTGCAGTCGGTTCGTTGGTTCTGATCGCTCTCTTGGCGAATGTCACGTTCAACCGGGATACATTGACTGCACTCAGTCACTTTACTGTGAAATACGAATCTGACCGTTTGTACAACGGTGATTGGGTGGATTACTTCCCGATCACACTGCACGACGTCAATGGCGATGGCAAGATGGAGATTATCACGTACGGCAATGCCGAGGAGCTCCCACTGCCTGAAGAAATTGAAAAGCCTGAGACGGAGGAAGAGAAAAAAGCAATGGCGGAGAAGCTGCGCCATTTGCAGGCGGAACCTGTTTCTGTTTACGTCCTGACCTGGAAAGACGGCCAAATGGTGCGGATGCCGAATGATCAGATTCCTGCTGATACCATGGAGATCATCAAGGAAAAATTGCCGACCGATTACCCGGGCTTCCCGTATTACACGATGAAAGACGGTCAATTGGTACCGAATGTACAACGCCAACCATATGCGGAAGGCATGCTGCAAATCGGAACGGCACCATATCGTGCGTTTATGCTTGATATGGAAAACATCGCAAACCTGCTGGCGGAAAACGAAGGCAGTATGGACCTGCGTCAAACACTCGGCTCGAAATACACGGATCTGCATATCAAGGATGGTATGCTGACAGGAAACTACGATGGCAAGCCTTTTGGTGGTACGACAAAAGCAACCAAGCTGATGACCACCATGATGCTGCCAGATGGCCGCGAGGGACTCGTTGTCATGGGTGAGCACCTGAGTGTTCTGTCTGTCGAGCCAGATGGTACACTGACAGAATCGTACACACTGACACGCAAACAGGCTGAATTGGCCACAGGCGAGTTCATTCCTGCCGATATCGACAACGACAAGGTCGATGAACTACTCGTTGCAGGAAAGCCTTCGTACATCTTGAAGCCGAAGCCAGACGGCACGTGGGAGATTTTGTGGGCAAGCGGAGATCGCGACAAGAGCTTCCGCTTCTCTAACTTCGCTACCATCGGCAACAACGAAAAGCCTGAGATCATAGCCAAAGCGAAAAGCTGGGTGAGCACCACAGAGACTCGCTATTTGGCTGGCTATGACTACACACCAGAGGGTCTGAAACAAAACTGGCGCATTTACTTGCCGTTGATCAATGTCCAAATCGGCGACATCGACGGCGACAAGAAAAACGAAATCGTTGCGAACATGTACAATACACATCGCATTCTCGTGTTCAAGCAGCACAACATTCCGGTATTCGGACTCACAATCGCACTCTTTGTGGGACTCTTGGGATACGGAGTCGTAAGGAGGTTCCGCCATGCGTAAAGCTACGAAAGCATGGGCACTGCTCGCTGCCATCTGCACAGCCTCCCTGCTCGGTGGCTGCACCTATGAATCAGGTACGAAGGCTTTTGCCACCACCAATTTTGATCAGAAGCCGGATCAAACGACCACCGTCCAAACCGAGTCAGGTGCGGAGTGGCTGAAAACGGCTCTGGAAAAAGGCAAGACGGATAAAGAGGCACAGACCTACTGGTACAAAGGCCATGTAAAAAATACGATCCTCTCGCGCTCCACAACGAGTATGTTCAATGGAGCTGTCATCAACGGGAAAGGCTACAATGTGGATGCCCGCATCGCTGCCCAGCCGTATTCGTACTATCGGATTCATGACAAGCGCTACATCAAGGCTAACGAGCAGTTTGTGACCGCTCCGGATGAGCCGCTTGCTTTCGACGTATTGAAAGGCTTCGAGGACTGGCTGCCTTTCATGGACCAGGCCGTCCAATTGCCTGAGGAAAAAGTAATTGGCGTCGTTAGCGTTCCGTTCCAATTGAAAATGACAGGAGCAGAATGGCTGAAAAATAGCCAAAGCCCACTGTTTGAACCATTGAAAAAGCAATTGGGAGAACGCCCTGATCTGGATTACATCTTGAAGGAATCCACGATCAAGACAACGTTTTGGTTCGGCAAGGAAGACCGTCTGATCCACCAGTACGAGACGTGGATCATTCTCCCACTGCCTGAAGCAGGAACGATGGACCAGCAAGTGATGTTCAACCTGTTTAAATACAACGATACGGGTGGCATTCACATCAAAGAACCGGAAGAAGTAGAAAAATATTTGCTGTACTAAAAAAGTCTGCTACCTTTGCGTGGCAGCAGACTGATTGAGTACGAATCAGGACCTGGCGATTCTCGTCGGGTCCTTTTGTTTTGAAGCAGAAGAAGTATGTCTGTCACGAAGAAAACCCCGCAGCCTACAATGGCTCCGGGGCTATGCTGTCTTATTTCTTTACCAGTTCCTCCATCAATTGCGCCAATTGCTTCGCCTGTTCACGGCGCTCGTACGGTTTCACACGCTCTGCAAAATCCGCTCCGCGTTCTTCGCTACCCGTTTGTCCTTGGGCTTTCCACTCCTGATACAGCTTCAGGTACGCTTGCTTGATTTCGTCTTTTTGCTCTGGATCGGCTACTTGCCCGAGACGGAAATCTTCAATAATCTCTGTCGCTTCGCCTCTTTTGTTCAGAGCAAGAATCGGGTTGCCAATCCCCATGTATTCGTAGAGCTTGCCCGGAATATACGCTCCGGCGTCAGCGGACACATCCCCGATCAGCAACAGGGCATTCGCACCTTTCATCAATCCGAGTGCTTCTTTATGCGGCAGGTTCCCCAACACGCGAACGATGTCACCCAGCCCCAATGCTTCTACACAGTCGCGATTTTCGGAATACCCCGGATAATCGAACACCCCGGCAAAGCTGAGCAAGAGATCATTTCGGTCCACCGCTTTTTCATCGATGAGTTCCCGGATGGCTTGCAGGAGTAAGCGCGGGTTGCGCTTTTGATACAAAATACCTGCGTACACCGCATGAAATTTGTCCGAAGCAGCATGGCTGGGAGCCAACCCTTGAAAATCTGCCTGATCAAACCCATTGTAGATCAGCTCCATCCGCTTGATGCGATCCTGGTGCTTCTCGCGAAAATTATAGGCGAAGGTTGCGGTAACGGTCGTGATCGCATCCGCTTGGGACATCACTGCCTCCTCCATTCGCTCTTCCATGCGCTCTCGCCATTCGATGCCAGAGGTGTGCATATTTTGCGTCCATGGATCACGGAAATCCGCTACCCATTTGCAACCAAACTCATGGGAAAGCTTTTTCGCAATCAAATGGTTCGTTACTGGTCCCGATGTAGAAAAAATCACGTCGATCTTTTCACGGCGCATAATTTCCCGTCCCAGCTTGAGCGCATTCGGCATCCACAGGATTTGGTCGTCTGGAATCAACAAGTATGGCTTTACTTTTTTCAGCACATTGACGACCTGTTTTTTTACCTTCGCCTTAAACGACGGTTGTGATGGTGTGGACGTTGTATTGGCACTTGCTGATGCAGCTTGTCCCCCTCGATTCGGCAGCAGCTGCCACTCCTTTGCACGGTGAATGGCGACATCACTCGGCAACTGTGCCAAAAGGGATGGATCGAGTGTTGCATGATAAGCAGGATCTACTGTCAGCACATGGACATTCCAGCCAAACTCCCCCAAATATTTGGCCATTTTCAACGGTCTAGGCACGCCCCCTCCACCAATAGGAGGAAATATGTAGCATATGATCAATACGTTGTGCGTATTCATTTACGTAACCGTCCTTCTCCATTTCAATTTTCCATCATCAACGATACCATAAGTGCTGTCTTATTGCGAATCTAGCAGGCATCTGCTATAGTGAAAATGGCTTTGTTTATAAATGATCGTTCATTTTTTCGGTACACCGCCTCTATTCGGTCGTGCCTCCATGTACATACCTCAGTAGGGGTTTTTTAATTACGATTCGGGTGAATTCAGATGAGCAAATTACGAGTCCTCCACGTGATTGGCGGGGGGGAATTTGGCGGTGCTGAACAACATATTCTCAATTTGGTCACTACTTTTCCAGTCGACGAAGTAGATGTCGCAGTCGTATGCTTCTATGATTCTCTTTTCGCGAGTAAATTGCGGGAAGCAGGGGTCCAAGTCATTACACTGAATCAGTTCGGACGTTTTGACTTACGATTGCTACAGGCTCTGCGGAATGCCTTTTCTACATTCCAGCCAGCGATTATCCATACGCATGGGATTAAAGCCAATTTCTTTTCCCGATTGGCAGCTCTCGGTATGAAGGTGCCTTTACTGACCACTGTTCACAGCTCACTCCGTTATGATTATACAAGCTCCTTGGCCTATGCCATTGTCAGCATAATGGAAATGAGCACGAGACATTGGAACCGTCATTATATCGCGATCAGTGGTGCGATTGCCGATATTTTGCGGGGGCAGGGTATTCGCTCGTCTGACATTAGCGTGATTTATAACGGAATGGATATGAAGCCTTATCGGCAAAACCATTTACGGGAGAATGACCGCAATCGACTGCGTGCGGAATGGAACATACCCGAGGAAGCCTTTTTGTTCGGAACAGTAGCTCGCTTTGTTCCCGTGAAAGGCCTACCGATTCTGCTCGATGCTTTTCATACGCTTGTGACGGACAAGAAAGAGACCCCTTATCTCGTGTTGATCGGAGACGGCTCTGAACGTGCTGCTCTCGAAGCCAAGGTAAAAGAATTGGGGCTGGAATCGCGTGTGCGCTTTGCTGGATTTCGGCAAGATATTCCTGCGTGCTTGCATGCGTTAGATGGCTTTGTCCACTCTTCTTTGTACGAAGGGCTAGGTTATACGATTATCGAGGCAATGGCTTCGGAGGTTCCTGTCGTAGCCAGCAACGTTGGCGGTGTGAAAGAGTTTGTTTTCGATAGCGAAACGGGGCTGATCGTCGAACCGGGAAATCCGGCTTTGTTAGCGCAAGCAATGGAACAGCTTTGGACTTCACCACAGTTGCGTGAGACCATGGTGCAAAACGCGCTGAAAAAAGTAGAGTCCACTTTTACCATTCAACTCATGACCGAACAAATTGTTGCTCTTTATCGTACGTTACTGAAATGACGAAAAGCACGGTGAAACGCGAACAGCGAGCATCGTGCTTTTTTCATATGATTTGTTTGAAGAATCTGTTTTTATGGTTGCCTACTCATGATCAATCTGGTTACATATGAATTGGAACTATTTTGTATAGCAAGCTGCTCCAGACAGAAAGGGTGAAAATGAAGATGAAACTATTTCTTTCGGTAGACATGGAAGGTATTTCAGGCATTGTAGATACGAGCTATATTAACCCGGATTCGGGGGTTAACTATCAGCGTGGTCGCCAGTTTATGACGGACGATGCCAATGCAGTTATTGAAGCTGCACTTGAGTCTGGCGTAACGGAGATTGTTGTAGCAGACAGTCACAACACGATGAACAACATTCTCTGGGAAAAGCTCCATCCTAAAGCGAGACTGTTGGCAGGTTCTCCACGCGATTCATCCATGATGCAGGGACTCGATGAGAGCTTTGATGCTGCGATGTTTATCGGCTATCATACCCGTCAAGGGATTCCTGGCGTGCTCAGTCATACGATGTCCGGTGTGGTTCACAATATGTATATTAACGGACAAGTCGTGGGTGAGTTCGGCTTTAACGCAGCGATTGCGGGCATGCACAACGTTCCTGTTGTCATGGTGTCTGGTGATAATCTCATCGCCGTCGAGGCACAGGAACTGATCCCAGGGATTCAAACAGCGATCGTGAAGGAAGCTGTATCCCGCACGGCTGCTATCTGTCTCTCGCGTGAAGAAGCGACCGCTGAACTGAAGCGCAAGACGGCCAATGCCTTGCGTAACCGGAACAACATCCAGCCATTCCGTACAGCTGTACCTGTAGAGCTGGCGATGGAATTCTCCCATGCAGGACAAGCAGAGATGGCCGCAATTGTCCCGGGAACGCGCTATGAACCAGCAACAAACATGGTTTATTACAACGCAGCCAACCCCCAAGATATGTACAAAACGATGCGCGCCATGCTGAACCTGGCGTCGGGTGCTGAATTTTTTTAAAAAGAAAAGGGAGGAACGGAAGGGCTGAGATCAGTTCTTCCGTTCTCCATTTTGGCGGGAGATTTTTCAAGCGCTCCCGTCATTCATTCCGAAGCGGACAGTCAATCCCCCTTTGGGCTGGGCGTAGGCCGAAGCGTAGACTGGAAATTCACTTCTTTCCCCCACTGCCGCTACTCCCCTTAACCAAATAAAAAAGCAGACCCATCATCTGAGTCTGCTTGTCGTTTCAGCTTTTATAGTTTCCGAACGTTCGTCGCTTGAGGACCGCGTTGACCGTTTTCTACGTCAAACTCAACCTCTTGCCCTTCGTCCAAGGATTTGTACCCTTCGCCCTGAATAGCGGAGAAGTGAACGAATACGTCATCTCCACCATCACGCTCGATAAAACCGAAACCTTTTTCACTGTTGAACCACTTTACTCTTCCACGTTCCATTTTTGCCTCCTAGCATGTAACCCTTACATGACATTTGAAATATTGTCTTACCTCGGTTACTATTGCCATTTACGAGGCTTATTATACGTGACCGAATTTTTTTCTCCTACTTCGCAGCCTCTGTTGCTTCTTTGGCTTTGCTCTGGTCCACAATAAATTGTCCCTTCCAGTTGCCCTTTGTTTTGCCGATCCGGTTCACATCGATATTTAAAGTGAGTGGTTGTGGTAGCTTGGATTCAAGCGTGGAGAAGGCAAGTACGCCCTCTGGCTTGTTATGATCGGCTATTCCCACCTCTACTTCCTTACCGGACTCGTCTGTTAAGTAGAAAGGCATATTATCCTCTTTGGTCCCGAAAAAGTTTAGGACACTTGTACCTTCCAAGCCTTTTTCCTGGTACACGGGATTGCCGTTTGCTTCGCCTACCACATCTAAACCTGTCGTATCGAATTCGAAAGGCACCAGTTCTCCATTTTGTTGTTCAATGCGATAGTGCAGCAGAACTTTGCTATCTTCCGCATACACTTCCGTAAAATGAATCGTAATCCCCTGATCGGTAATTTTTTGATCGATCGGAATGGACAACCCTTTTGCCGCTGCTCGCTTAACCTCTTCACCCACCAAACTGTTCAAGTCTTTTGGATTGTCTGCAAAATAAGAGGTTCCATTTAAAGCCGCATATACTCCAGTCGGCAGTATAATAGCAGCAACTAATCCCATCATAACTAATTTTTTCCTCATCGTTACAGGCTCCTTTTTTTCGTGATAGCGATGAAAGGACTGCCTGACGCGCTGGTCGAGTTCATCGGGGATCGTGGTTTCGTCCATTTGCTGGGTGAGTGACTGTTTTATGATTTTTTCGATAGACATGTTTGGAGTTCCTCCTCATTCCATTCGACGTCAATCCACTCGCGGATTCGCTTTAATGCCAGATGATTTCTCGATTTTGCTGTGCCCACTGGTATTTGCAGCAGTTCGGCAATCTGATCGTACGTAAAATCGTAGTAATACCGATAAATGACGACGCTCCGTAGCTTGAACGGCAGCTTTTGAATTGCTTGCTGCATCTCTGTGGCAGACTCCATCGCAAGCATTGGCTCATCCGGCGTTTCGGCATGTTGTTCTTCTTCCAAGCTCTGTTTTCGTTCTAACAGACGGAATCTTCTCCAAATCTGTCTACGCCAGTTTTTCACCTGTCTAATGACAATCCCATTCACCCAGAAAAGAAACGGACGCTTGCGATCATAGGCAGGCAGTGATCGCCATAACTGATAGTAGATTTCGCTTACAATATCATGAACATCTTCTTTATTCGTAACCATGGCTGCTACGGTACCGTAAATTTTTGTCCGTGTCATGCTGTAGACCACCTCAAAAGCTTCTTGGTCTCCATCAAGCAAACGGTCCAGCCACAGTTCTAACATTTGATCATTCATCGGAGGGCCCCCTGAAATTGTATACACCTTGTATTGGCTCTCTCGTTCAATATGGTTCACTACTTTATGAAAAAAACCTCTCCAAACGCTTCTACGTGCGTTTAGAGAGGTTTTCTCGTATGAATCAGTGTAACTTGTTCAAGAATTAAATGCGCACCACAGTCGCCTTGCTGACAAGGTCACGTGGGATGCGGTTTTTCGTATCGAAGAGGATCGGCGCGTCAGCCATCTTTTCAGCGACATCAGCCCAATCCGCCTCAGCAAACTCCTTTTGCACAGCCGTCAGGAACAACGCATCTGCTCCATTCAATGCTTTGTCCAGACTGTCAACCTTATGATCATACACAGTCGGAACAGCCGGATCGTAGGAGCGAACGTCTACTCCTTTTGTTATGAGCAGCTTGATCAGATCGTGGACAGGGCTTACGCGGTCGTCATTGGAAAAGTCTTTCATCGCCATCCCCAATACAGCTACGCGGCTTCCTGCCAATGTCTTGCCATTTTTCTTCAAGGCTTGCTCGAGCATGCTGATCAACACTTCAGGTACTGCATCATTCGTATTGCGAGCCAGTTGCAGAATCGGCATGTTTACTTCCAATTCGCGTGCCTTAGGCTGCAAGTAGTACAACGCATTCGGCAAGCAGAAGCCGCCTACTCCCGGTCCTGGCGATAACAGGTTTACACGCGTGTGCGTATTGGCAACCTTGATCAGCTCGAACGTATCGATGCCGAATGCCTCGGAGAAACGAGCAAATTCCTGTACCATCGCAATGTTCACATCACGCTGGATGTTCTCGATGACTTTTGCTGTCTCAACTACGCGGATATCCGTGATCGTGATGTCCGTCTCGCTGATGAAGGACAACAACTCTTTTCCTTTTTCAGCGCTTTGTTCATTGATGCCACCCAGAACGAGCGGCATATGGATGAACTCTTCAAAAGCACGCCCCTCTGCAATTCGCTCCGAGCAGTATGTCAGGTAGAAATCGACACCAGCAACGAGACCGCTTGTTTCCTCCAAAATCGGCAGAATTACATCTTCTGTCGTTCCTGGTACGACGGTGCTGCGGATCATGATGGTATCGCCTTTTTTCAGTACGCGACCGAGCGATTGTGCACAGCTTTTCAGCGGTCCGAGATCAGGATCGCCGTTATGAACAGGCAATCCGACTGTTACAATATAGTTATGGACTTCCGCAGCAGCTTCCTCATAGGAAGACGTTGCACGGAAACGTTTTGCTTCAATCTGCTCTTTGAGGATCTCTGGCAACGTTTTTCCCTGATAGGACTCCAGGTGATGGGAATGTGCCGCATTGATCTCATCGACGACATGCGGTACGACGTCAATACCGATGACGTTTGCTCCTTTCATGGCATAGGTAAGCGCCAACGGCAAGCCTACAAACCCCAATCCCACAACAGCTACGCGTACAGGTTGAGTCATTGCGTATCTCCTCTTTCACACTCTAAGTAAGGTCCGTATGACTGTAAAAGTCACGCGGCCAACTTGCGCATATTTTTAGGACAGGTAGTAAACACCTGCAGCGATAAAAAGCACACACAATCCAATGAGGACCTTGTACAACGTTTCCAAGGCTGTTCCTCCCCCATACAATCTTGGCCTGTCCTCTTTTTCGTAAAAAGGACTTTGATTGGGCAGAATAGTTTGGTACTCTTTCGCCAAATCAAATTATACTCTCGTTTGAAATAACGTTCAACCCGTCTAACGAGGCAAGGATGCCCCTATGATATACGAGAAACCGATGGACAGGACCATCGCAATAAAGCCAATGGCCCTGTTATCTTTGGCAATTTCCTGATCAACATTAAAGGTAGGGGTCATGAATTCAAAAATGAAGTACGCAGACAACAACAGGAAAAATCCGAATGTCGCCCAAATTAACGCTTCTCCCAAAGACAAATGCGCCTGAATGGAATAACGGAAAATGTTCGCGATCCCAAAAATTTTCCCGCCTGTTGCCATTGCTACTGCCATGTTCCCACGCTTCAATTCTTCCCAAACACGATAACGCGTCACTAGTTCAAAAATGGCTAAGAATAAAACCATCGCCAGTCCAGACACTGTAAAATAAGCTGCAGTTGCAAAATATGGATTGTGTAGAAGGTTTTCCATATGTCCCTCCCGACCTCTTATTTCAATTCGGCAATGGTAGCACCTACGCCGCCTTCTCCTTGACCACCTAAGCGGAAGGATTTTACATTACGATGATTTCTCAAATACTCATGCACGCCTTTGCGCAGTACCCCTGTCCCGTGTCCGTGAATAATGGAAACCGAGTGCAAGCCTGCCAACAGCGCGTCATCTAAGAACTGATCAATTTCCCGAATGCTGTCCTCGACGTTGTAGCCGCGCAAGTCGAGATCCATCTTGATATTGTCACTGCGTCGCTTCACAGAAGTGTACGGAGCCGCTTGCGGTTTTTGCTGGATCGAGTTTTGTACATGCATATCATCGCGCTTCACTTTCATTTTCATAATCCCGATCTGCACGAGGAATTCTTCATTGTTTACCTTTTCCAGCACGGTTCCTTTTTGTCCGAAGCTCGTCACCATTACCTCGTCGCCCACCTTAATTTGTGTGGCACGAACTGCTTTTGCCGGCTTCTTCACCTTTTCCTTGTCCAGCTCAAGAACGGCATTGCCCAAGCGCTTCTTCGCATCGATGAGACGATGCTCCTTGATTTCCATGCCTTCTGCCATCATTTCGCGCAGCTCGCGAATGATCGTTTCCGCTTCTTCTTTTGCGAGTTGGACGGCAATTCGCGCTTCGTCTTCTGCTCGCTCCATTCGCTTGTTTTTCTCTTCGGCAAATTGTGCGCGCTCTTCTTCCAGCCGTCTACGCAGCTCTTCCGCTTCCTCGCGTGCCGCTTTTGCCGCCAACCTGTCCGCTTCCGCCGACTTGCGATTGCGCTCCAACGAAGCAATCATGCTCTCGACCTGATTATCTTCCTCACTGATCGAGCCACGTGCTACATCAATGATGTGTTCCGGCAATCCCAGACGTCTTGCGATGGCAAATGCGTTGGACCTACCTGGCACCCCGATAAGCAAGCGATAAGTAGGACGCAGCGTCTGTACATCAAATTCCACGCTGGCATTGATGACCTCGGGTCTATCGTAGGCATACGCCTTCAATTCACTGTAGTGAGTCGTTGCGACCAATCTCGCGCCGGAATCAATCACATGGTCGATGATGGACATGGCCAGAGCAGCACCCTCTGTCGGATCTGTTCCTGCGCCTAGCTCGTCAAACAGAACCAAGCTCTTGTCGTCCATTTTCGCCAAGATTTGAATAATATTGGTCATATGGCTCGAGAACGTAGACAGGCTCTGCTCGATGGATTGCTCATCCCCGATATCGGCAAAAACGGAGGAGAATACGGTCATCTCGCTCTCTTCCTCTGCCGGAATATGCAAGCCTGCCATGGTCATCAAGGACAGCAGTCCGATTGTTTTGAGGGAAACGGTTTTTCCGCCTGTATTCGGGCCTGTCACAACAATCGCCTGATACTCTCCACCCAGCTCCACATCTACAGGAACGACAACTTCTCGTGGAATGAGTGGATGACGCGCTTTACGCATGTTAACGTACCCGCGATCATTGATGCGTGGACAGATCGCCTTCATGCTCCAGGCAAGCTGAGCCTTGGCAAACATAAAATCAAGCTCTGTCAGCGCTTCTGTATTCTCGATCAAAGCCTCTACCGCAAAGGATACCTGCTCCGTCAACACATACAGAATACGCTCCACTTCACGTTCCTCACGCAAGCGAAGCTCGCGAAGCTTGTTGTTCATCTCGACGATCACTTCCGGTTCGATAAAGAGCGTCGCCCCAGATGCCGACTGATCGTGAACAATTCCGCCAAATACAGAACGATACTCCTGCTTCACCGGAATGACGAAACGATCGCCACGAATTGTAACGATGTTTTCCATCAGCATTTTTTGGTAAGTAGACGAGCGTGTCATTTGATCGAGCTTTTCACGAATGCGCGACTCGACCTGTCTAATCTCCTGACGTACCTGTCGCAATTCA
This sequence comes from Brevibacillus brevis, assembly GCF_001039275.2. Taxonomy (NCBI): domain Bacteria; kingdom Bacillati; phylum Bacillota; class Bacilli; order Caryophanales; family Paenibacillaceae; genus Brevibacillus; species Brevibacillus brevis. The sequence goes on along the minus strand of NZ_CP030117.1, from coordinate 1,715,740 downwards.
AGGCTCGCGCTGTCCAAAATATCGCCATTTTCATCAACACAGCGGCGAATTTCAGTTTCCAACTCGCGCAGGCCCTCAATACGCTCTGCCTGCTGTTGCAATAATGGCAGCTCGTGATCCTCACACATATCGAGCAAAAACGTTTTGAGCCTGCGTCCAGCCATTACGGTGCTGGCGATATCCAGCAATTCCATCGGGGCGAGCATGGCGTTCAATCTGGCGCGCTGTACGGGACCGCGAATATCGCGAATGCCACCGAGAGGCACGCTGCCTTTCAGGCGTAACACGGTCGCTGCTTGTTCAGTCCCTTGCTGAGCGGTTATGACTTCATCCAAGCGTATAAATGGAATCAGCTCTGCTGCTTTTTCTTTACCATATGTGCAAGATGCCTTGTCAATCAACAGGGCGACTATTTTATCGTATTCTAACGTTTTTAAAACCCGTTGTTCCACTGTGCTCCTCCTTCTTTATCCAGCGGCGACCGTTGTACCGTGCGGGCGGGAGCGACGGTCTATACCGGCAATCATTACGATATCTCCCCATTATAGCATGGCAGCGGAGCTTAGAAAACTTGGGCAACGGATAGCATCAGACAGGCATCATCGGCGAAGGATAATTTTACACGTTTTCGTTGGGCATAGATCTACACTTTGCGTGAGAGAATGAAAGGTGAAACAACTCTAAAGGAGGAGTACACTTGACGATCATGCGCCATATCGTCCGCTTTATCGTCGCTGCCGTAGTCCTGATGTTTGTCGGCTTTCTGGTCCCCGGCTTTTCGGTTAGCAGTTTTTGGACAGCTCTGCTCGCGGCCGTTGTCATCGCTCTGATTGGCTGGGCCGTAGAAGCCATTTTCGGAGATCGAATTTCGCCGTACAATCGTGGTATTATCGGCTTCTTGGTCAGTGCCGTCGTGATTTATCTCACTCAGTTCATCGTCTCTGGCTTCCGCGTAACGATTCTTGGAGCGCTTCTGGCTTCCTTGGTGATCGGGATCATCGACTTGTTTATCCCGATCAAAACCCATATGGACGTGCGCAATGGGGATGCCGGGAACAAGCAGGAGACATAGGCAAAATGCGACAAAGAGCCATCCCATCAAAAACGGGGTGGCTCTTCTCCTTTTACCCACAACGTGAAAAAAAGAGAGGCATTCAAGCCCCTCTTTTCCTTAATCTATCGGTTTAGCCTTTGCCTCTTCCTGAATGATTTTCAGCAGTTCTTCGTACTCCTGACGCAAGCGGAAGTATTCATCCGCGATATTGACCGCAGAAAGTACGGCAATTTTGGCAGTATCCAGTCGATGGTTGCCGTTTGCGATTTCGTTCATCTTGTCATCAACGAAACCGGCCACCATACGTATGTGATTGACACTTGCCTTTCCACTGAGCCGGTATTGTTGGCCAAAGATGTCCACCGTCAAACGATTTTTCCCATCACCTTGCACGAGAGGTACCTCCCTACTGCGACCTTTGCTCTACTTTATCCTTTTTTAGGTTACTGAAAATGTCAGATTTCGTCAAGCAATCTTACATGCGCAGTTCAGCGCCTGTGTTGTTTTTCAGGGCTTCGATGACAGCACTGGTCACTTGTTGAATCTCTTCGTCCTGCAAAGTACGCTCTGCGTGACGGAATACGAGGGCAAATGCCATGCTCTTCTTATCTTGGGCAATACGCTCACCCATGTATACATCGAACAGGGTTACGGACTCGAGCAAGTCACCTGCCGCTTCACGAATCGTTGCTTCCAATGCACCAGCAGCTACACTGCGATCCACAACAAGAGCCAAGTCACGCGTTACCGCTGGGGACTTCGGCAATTGATTGTAATGTCCTACCTCAGCAGCTACATCAATCAAAGTAGCTACATCAAACTGGAATACATACGTTTCGGACAGATCATACGCTTTTTCTGTGCCCGGATGAACTTGCCCCAGGTACCCTAGACGCTTTTCACCTACCCATACTTCCGCGGTACGTCCCGGGTGCATACCTGCGATGTCCTGGACGGCTTTGTACTCGGCACCTTGGATACCCAAACGAGCGAAGAGTGATTCGACAATCCCTTTGGTTTGGAAGAAATCAACAGGCTGCTTAGCGCCCATCCAGTTTTGTGTGAGCAATTGTCCAGTCAATGCACCCGCTACATACAGACGTTCTTCTGGAAGCTGTGTGAGTGTTTCTTCTTTCGTCAAGAACACACGGCCCAATTCGAAAATCGCAACATCGTGGTTTTGGCGGTTTTTATTGTAAGCGACTGTTTCCAAGAGGCTAGGAATCAAGCTCGTGCGCAAAACGCTATGGTCTTCACTCATCGGCATCATGAGCGCAACAGGGTTTACTCTCTCCTGATGCAGACCTGCTACTGCCTCAACACGATCTGGATGAACCAGTGCATAGGAAATCGCTTCATTCATGCCAGTACCGATCAAATGATGACGGATCGTGCGGCGCAATTGCTGTTCTTTTGTCAACTGTCCCTGTGTGGTCGAACCAGAAGGCAAGCTGGTCGGAATGTTGTCGTAGCCGTACAGACGTGCAACCTCTTCCACCAAATCCTCTGGCAGCGTAATGTCGCCACGTCTCGTTGGAACGGTTACCGTCCATTTGTCGCCCGCTACTTCATACGGGAATTGCAGACGCTCGAAAATCGGCGATACATCAGAAGCCGACATGTCGGTTCCGAGATGCTGATTGATTTTTGCAAGCGTAACGGAAACAACAGCAGGCGCAGCTTCGCTTACAACAGCAGAGCTGATTCCTTTGGATACCGTTGCCCCAGACAATTGCTGAATCAGAGCAGCAGCGCGTTCTCCCGCTTCCTGCACACGTGCTTGGTCAACGCCCTTTTCCCAACGTACGCAGCCTTCTGTACGCATGCCGAGCATACGAGCTGTGCGGCGTACTGTTTTTGGCGTGAACCAAGCTGCTTCGAGAATGATTTCGCTCGTCTCGCCAGTGATTTCGGAGTTCGCTCCACCCATTACCCCTGCGATCGCCAAGCCTTTGGTCTGGTCGGCAATCAGCAAGGTTTGCTCATCCAGTGTGCGCTCTTGATCGTCCAATGTCACGAGCTTTTCGCCCTCGTTTGCCAGTCGAACGACAATAGAGCGATCAGCTACCTGTGTCGCATCGAAAGCATGCAGCGGCTGACCGTATTCGAGCAGGACGTAGTTCGTTACGTCTACTACGTTGTTGATTAGACGAATTCCCGCTGCCATCAAGCGATTTTTCATCCATTGTGGAGATGTCGCGATTTGGGCGTTGGTGAAGTGACGACCATGGTATTGATAGCTTTCATTCGTCGCTTCGATCTTGACTTGGATCGGGTTGTCGCCACCATTTTCGGTCAGCTCGATTTGCGGGAATACCACTTCTTTGCCCAAAATAGCGGCTACCTCGTAAGCAACCCCCAGCATGCTCAAGCAATCCGAACGGTTCGGTGTCAGTCCCAATTCCAGCACATAGTCATCCAGGCCGAGGTACGAAACAGCATCCATTCCGATTTCCGCATCCGCTGGCAAGACCATAATGCCTTCTTGCTGATCTTTTGCCAGAAGCTTGTCGTTTAAGCCCAGTTCTTTTGCCGAGCAGATCATCCCTTGGGATTCTACACCGCGCAGCTTGGAGCGTTTGATGTTCAGACCACCCGGGAGCTTTGCACCGATCAAGGCAACGAGAACTTTTTGTCCCTTGTCTACGTTCGCTGCCCCACAAACGATTTGCAGGTCTTCTCCTTGTCCTGCATCAACGACGCATACGTTGAGACGGTCTGCATCGGGGTGCTTGCTACGTTCTTTTACATAACCGATCACAACACCGGATACTCCTGCGTTGCGTGATTCAACTGCGTCTACTTCAATCCCGCTGCGAGTCAGCTTTTCAGCCAGCTCCTGGGGCGTCGTTCCACTCAGATCGACGTATTCCGATAACCATTGGTACGATACCTTCATCTTTGCCTCTCCTCTCTAGCCTCGATTGAACTGACGCAGAAAACGAACGTCGTTGGTATAAAAATGGCGGATGTCCTCCACCGCGTATTTGAGCATCGCAATTCGTTCTACACCCATACCGAATGCAAAGCCGCTGACTTCCTCAGGGTTGTAGCCGGCCATTTCCAGTACGCGCGGGTGAACCATACCAGCACCCAAAATCTCGATCCAGCCTGTTTGCTTACATACACGGCAACCGTGACCACCGCAGTTGAAGCATTGCAGGTCTACTTCTACGGAAGGCTCCGTGAACGGGAAGAAGCTTGGGCGCAGACGAATTTGCTGGTTTTCCCCGAACATTTGACGGGCAAACGTTAACAGCGTCCCTTTCAAGTCACTCATCCCGATTTTTTTATCAATCACGAGACCCTCGATCTGCGTGAATTGGTGGGAGTGTGTCGCATCGTCATCATCGCGGCGATACACTTTACCCGGACAAATCATTTTCAGTGGGGTCTTGCCTTCTTTTTTCAGCATCGTACGTGCTTGCACAGGAGATGTCTGCGTACGGAGCAGTAGCTCTTCTGTGACGTAGAACGTGTCTTGCATATCGCGCGCCGGGTGATCTTTCGGCAGGTTTAGCATCTCGAAGTTGAAGTGGTCCATTTCGACCTCAGGACCTTCTGCCACCTCGAAGCCCAGGCCGATGAAAATGTCTTCGATCTCTTCAATGATCCGAGAGAGCGGGTGCATGGTGCCTGCTGGTACTGGACGCCCTGGCAGTGTCACATCGATCGTTTGAGAAGAAAGCTTGGCAAAGAGAGCCGCTTCTTCAAATGCTTGTTGTTTGCCGGAGAACGCTGCCTCCAGTGCTTCCCTTACTTCATTTACCAATTGACCGACAACTGGACGCTCTTCTGGCGAAAGGCCGCCCATACCGCGTAGCAGTTCTGTCAACTCACCCTTTTTCCCCAGGTATTTGACGCGCAAATCCTGAAGTTGTGCGGCTTCTGTCACTTGGCTGATTTGGCCCAGTGCGGACTCTTTCATTTCTTGCAACCGAGTTTGCACTTCGAATCGCTCCTTTTTTCGTTTGTAAAAAAAAAGAAAAACCCGCCCCAGAAAAGGGACGAGTTACTTTTTTCTCGCGGTACCACCCTTGTTAGACAATTCGCTTCCAGCCTGTGACAAATACATGACAATATCACTAGTGGAAAGAGACATTTGTCTCACTTCAGATCATTGGTAACGGGTATGACCCGGCTGCTCCTACTGCGCGAAAAGCGGTTCAGAGTGCGGCTTTGGAGTGAATTCGGCAGCTATCATGTTAAAGATGCTCGCAGTCTGTGACATCTTCTCCCTGAAAAAACAGATAGGTCCTGCGTACTAGTCTCCGTCATCGCTTTACGTTATAATTGTGACGTAAGGAAAATTATAGCGCAACAAGAGAGAACTTTCAATTCTACAAATGTTACATATCAAAAGAGTGCTTTCATGTGTATGTTACCCATTCGAAAGGGGATTTTGACATGATTGATAATGTTTCCGCCCTTTACGATAAGACAAGCAACTGCCGCCATTGCCAAGCGACCTTTTCGACCAAAAGGATCAGAAGCGGCACGTTGACGATGCTTCATCGCGACAGCGATTTTTATACCACTTTTAAAGAGCAATCTTTAAATCCCATTATATATACCGTCAATGTCTGCCCTGAATGCGGCTTCGCCTTTACGGATCAATTCCGGGATAAGCTCGCCCCTTGGCAAAAGCAGATTGTGGATGAACAAATCACCTCGAAATGGACGCCAAAAGATTTTGGCAATGTTCGTCATGTACCAGAAGCCATTGTCAGCTACAAACTGGCCATTTACGCGGCTGAACTAACGGATCAGCCCCATTCCGTAAAAGCGGGTCTGTATTTGCGCCTCGCATGGCTTTATCGATTCCAGAAAAATGTCGTGGAAGAAATGCGCTTTATCGATATGGCCGTGGAAGAATATGAACAATCGTATATTCATTCCGACTATACACGCGGCGACAAGGAAATGACCGAAGTCCGCTTGCTGTACTTGATTGGTGAGCTCTACCGCAGACTCGAAAAGTTTGACTTAGCCATCAAGTATTTCGGCAAGGCACTCGCCTTTCGCAATCACACCATTGAGAGCGGCATTATCCGGATGGCGCAAGATCAATGGCAACTCGCGCGCGAGGAGTATAAAGAGAAAAAGAACGAGCAAAAGATCGGCTAGACATGCCGATCTTTTCTTTTGCGCTGTGCCTCATAGACAAAAATTCCAGCCGCAACTGCTGCATTCAACGACTCTGCGCCGCCATAAAGCGGGATGTGAACGAATTGATCTGCCCTGGCAAACATCTCTTTAGAGACGCCTCTTCCTTCATTGCCGATGACCATTGCCGTCAGACCAGCATAATCAGCCTCGTCATAGGATACACTGTTTTGCTCCAAGGAAGAGATCAGTACTCGCCCTCCCTTTGCCTTCCATTCATCTGCCGTCTCGACTAACGACTGTGTAAAGACCGGGATACGGAACAGTGCTCCCATTGTGGCCCGTACCACTTTTCCATTGTAAATATCGACACTGCCACTTCCAAGTACGACACCATCAACTGCTGCGGCTTCTGCTGTACGCAAGATCGTACCGAGGTTGCCCGGGTCTTGTATTTCGTCCAAAAAGAGAAGCAACAAGCTATGTTGTTCCTGTCTCTTCTTATCTACCCATTCGGCCCAATCTGCTGCTGTTTTTTTCACTTCGGCTACAATTCCTTGTGGAGACTTGGTTTCGGACAGCTTCGCCAGCACTGCCTCTGATGCCGCAATGACCTGAACAGCATCCGGATGATTAGCCAATGCACGTTGGCAAGCAGGGTCCATGTCACGCTGCTGATCGTAGATAACCGTGACTACCTCCGCCCCGCTTTTTAACGCCTCCTCTACCAGATGCGCCCCTTCCACGAGAAAACGCTGTTGCTCCTCCCGACCTTTGCGAGACAGCAACTGGTGCAATCGCTTGACCAGAGGGTTTTGTATCGAAGTAATGATTTCATTTGTCATAAACCTATGCCCGCTCCTCAAATTCGCGTAAGTCTTTGTTGTTCCCGATCACCACAAGCACGTCGCCGTATTGGATGACTTCATCCGGGCTAGGAGCGATGTTGAATTTATCTCCGCTTTTGATGGCAATAACGTTGACTTCGTATTTTTTCCGAATATCCAGTTGCCGCAAGTTTTGACCGATCAGCTTGGACGACACGACTACCTCCGCCACACTGTAGTCCTCTGCCAGCTCAATAAAGTCAAGAACGTTAGAGGAGATCAGATTGTGAGCGACTCGCACCCCCATGTCACGCTCAGGGAATACTACACGGTCAGCTCCTACCTTGTACAATACTTGTCCATGACGCTCATTCTGTGCTTTTGCCACGATCTTTTTGACGCCCAAGTCTTTCAGTGTCAATACCGTCAGGATGCTCGCCTGAATATCGACCCCAATGGCCACGACGACAACGTCAAAATTGCGGATGCCGATTTCCTTCAAAGCGCGTTCATCCGTAGAATCAGCTGCTACCGCATGCGTTACGTACTGAATATTTTCGTTAATACGCTCCTCGTTCTCATCTATTCCCATGACTTCATAATCCATCTCGTATAACGTTCTCGCCACGCTAGAACCAAAACGTCCCATCCCGATAATGGCAAATTGCTTGGACATGTTAATCTTCTCCTTTACGGAACTTACCAATATCAAGCATTATAGCACAACCAAAACATCCGCCACAAAATGCTCATGAACGTTTTGTACGAAAAGCATGGTATGCACAAATCAGCGTTTACAAATACTATTTCATGAATTCATTCTCACAAGAGAGGTGCAAGCACGGTCATGAATATTGCCTCACTCAACTTACGTCAAGCGATCATGTACAAAATGCAAGGCTCAGATCCAAACGCAGTGGAAGAAACCATCAGTGATGCTATCGCAAGTGGTCAGGAGAAGACACTGCCGGGTTTAGGTGTTTTGTTTGAAGTGCTGTGGCAAAACAGCGATGCTTCCTCACGCCAATCCATGATTGCAACTATCGCAGAACACTTGCCTGAGCAAGCCGAAAAACCGATCTAACCACGTCTTCATCAAGCAAATAAAGCTACAAAGGGAGGGACTGCTATGTCCCTCCCTTTTCATTGTTTACTTCCCGACCTTTGTTGAACTGATTGCGCATGAATTGGGTGATTGCCAGCAAGAGGGGAATGATGATGGTTATCAAAAATCCTACGGCCGTCAAATACTTTGTAAAAGAAAACAACTCCACTATATTTTGCGGCACTAATGTTAGGAAAAAGAGTGGCACCATGATCACAATCGCGGTGATTCGCTGAAAATGAATGCCTTTGTGAAACAAGCGTCGCAAGGAAAAAATCGTCGCGTAAAGCATATTCCCGATCGTTGTAAATACAGAAGCAACCCAAATCGCAAGAAAGGCGGACTCAAAACGCTCCAAAAACCAGCCGGTTTTCTGCGTTACCTTGATCAGTTCAAGTGTAGGCCAAACAAGCCTCTGCAATTCTTCATAGCCAAATACAGTAATTCCTGCGACAACTGTGATCACATAAACGACAAGAGCAAAGCTCATACCTGTCATGCTTGCCACCCCTAGCCTTGCCCCGGGAATAGCAAAGGCAAAGTAAACCATTAACAGCTCATACCCGGTGTAGAGCGTATACGTTTCCAGACCCGTTTTTATGACATCTGTCCATGACTCCAGTTGGAATGGCAATAAATTGTACCAATCTGCGTTCAAGAAGGATACGAGCGGAACCAAGAGAGACGGCAACATAAGGAAAGGAATCAACAGCTCATTTACCCTTGCCACAACTTCAATCTCATGACAACAAAGAAACATGACCAACAATAGCAACGTGATGATAATTACTTCTAGTGGCGTTTGCGGCAATACGGAGGTTACGACGACTTCCCCGAACAATCTGGCTGTGATTCCCGCATTGAGGAACTGGTAGAGAATGAAAAGAAACACACACAGGTTACCGATGGCAACACCAAATATCTTCGGCATAAATTCGACAAAGGTAAGGCCAGGAAACTGGTTGCCTAAATAAACGATAGCCGCCACAGCCACGGATGCTACGATAGCACCTGCAACGGGTCCTAACCACCCCATTTGACGAAGAAGCTCGGTTGCCGTTCTCGGGATGATGAGAATACCCACCCCGATCATCGAACTGATCATAATGCTTGTCAGTTGCCAGGCACCAAAATTACGTTGCTGATTCTCCACAGTGATCGCTCTCCTATTGCATTTCCATACCAAGACGGCGAAGCTTGATTGTGTATGTAACGCGAACCGGAAAATCCCTGAAATCTTGCTTCCAATTGTGAGTTTTCCAGTAGTCTTGGTAATGCTTCGCACGCAGTGTAAGGCCCAGCTTCAAAATGTCACTATTGTACTGCTTTTGTAATTGCTGTAGTAGCTTCTTTGCGCGGTTTTCCATCTCTTTTTTGATAAGCGCTTGCATTTGCAGGACGAATTGCTCTGGCGGAATTTTCAGGTCTTCTGTGAGTTCGACAATATCTCCTTGGAGCTCGCAATGATAAGTAGCGGAAGAGGATTGGTGAATGATCACCTTTTTTTTTACAAAATGCGGACGAAAACTCACATATCCGTTCTTGGTTTTTGGCAACGGAAGCACAATGTCTCCACCCGGTTTTTCATTTCGCAACTGGAGCAATATCCATGTTTGTAAGTGATCCAATTTCCCCACCATCTTGTGTCCGCGAAAAACAGCAACCCCTTTCCAGCTCACCTCATTCATTCGTGCCTCTACATAATTCAAAAACGGCTCCATGGTTAGATTAGAGGTCTGATTGAAATAGTCGCCCAACGTTTGGTCTGGAATTCTTCCTAATTTCATGCCATTTTCGATCAGCCCCATCATATAGACGACTGGAATCGGCTCGATTCTCGGTTTGATTTCCAGCAAGGTAGACGCTTTACCCTTCACGACGATCGGCCACAGAAGTCGCCGTATTTGCGGTTCGCGCCGAAAACTGTCCATGATGTCCTGGATTCCCTTTCGAGCCACCTCCTCACTTATGGCAAGAATACGCGTATGTCCAAGAAACAATCGCTGGTTCATCCGCATTTGCAAGTTATTAGAAGCATCTGTTACCGTTCTTCCTGTCACGCTCATGATCTTCACGGCATCCGCACCACTTCCTCCCCCCTTCCCACTGCTCCCCGCGATTTTGATGGGAATCGGGATTTGGACGGTCATTTTGTACAGCTTTTCATCCTTTTCATCCTGATCAATCGCAATGGCCAATACGGATGCGCGTTCCTCCAATTCACGTCTGTCCCAGCACCCTGTCAGCAAGATTGTACAGATGATCAGTAAAGCGAAGTATCTAAGAGACTTACCCATCGATATTCCGCCCCTCTCGTCGCGTCACCATGTCGCGGATGAGGATTGCTATCCAGTAAACGACGGGGATAAGCAAATTAATGACCAGGCTAGACAACCCCAACAACGACGCTAACTTAAATACTTCCGTGATGTTTTGAGGAATGAGCGCAAAGAAGTATAAGGGGACGAGGAGAATAGAAGCCACGATTCTTTGAAACCAGATTCCCTTGCGAAACAACTGTCTCAGCGAATAAACAACCGCGTAATACGCATTGGCTACCGTAGTAAAAACAGCCGCAACCCACACTGCCAAAAAAGCGGACTCCAAACGTTCCAAGATCAATCCTGGCACCTGCGTCGTCTTGACCAATTCAAGTGTCGGCCACGTCACCCTCTGGAGCTCTTCGTACCCAAATACCGAAATGCCCGCCACCACAATTAACATGTAAAGTAATGCTGCAATTAACAGACTGTAAAATCCCGCCTTTTCCCTGTTCGTGTTTTGTTGTGCATAGGCAAAAAAGACGAACATAATTTCAAAACCGGAATAGGAATAAATTCCTTCGTATACCCCCTGTATCATTGAACGGATCGACACATGATTAATCGGGAGGAGATTTCCAAACTCCGCTTTTTGGAACGACGCAAGCGCGATAAAAAGAAGCGGCAAGATAATTAAAGGAAACAGCAGCTCGTTCACTCGCGCTACTACTTCCACCTCATGCATGCACAAAAACAGCACCAGTAAAAACATCGTGATAAGCATAACTTCCAACGGAGTTTGCAAAAGAACGGAAGTCACAACCACTTCGCCAAACACACGCGAGACGACTGCCGTGGAAAAATACAGGTATACCAGATAGATACAAATCCAGGGAAGGCTGAACACTTTGCCCACCCAAGGCCGTCTGACAGATCCCCACACCTTGTGACTGTATTCAATGAAGGTTTCTCCCGGGTAACGCCTGCTTAATTTGACAATTAACCATAAGGAGACATACGCACCTGCTGAGCCAATCAGAGGGGCGATCCAGCCTGCCTCGAATAATCTCGAGCTAGTTGTGCGAGGAAGGGTCAATACGCCGACACCGATTAAGGTACTTGTCATGAGACAAATTTGCTGCCACATCGATAGAGTCTGGTGCCAGCCGTGCCCCTCCCTCCTGCTCATTTCGGGTTCTCCTCCTCTCTGATCCGGATTTTATCTTGAACATGAAACATCATCGGTCTTGTTTTCAATAGATGATGCGGGGCCCGTATGAACAAGTCCTTCATTCCATTCAGGTTGAGCGGACTGAGCGGGCTCATATAGGGTACTCCAAACGATTTCAGTGAAGACAAGTGAATGAGGATGACGATCAAAAACAGCATAATACCGTAAAGACCAAACATCCCTGCCAAGATCATAACCGGGAAACGGAGCATGCGAATGGCAATCGCTGCGCTATAACTCGGGGATGCGAACGAGCCGATTGTCGTCACAGCCACGATGATTACCATGACAGGACTGACAAGCCCGGCCGTTACCGCCGCTTCTCCGACCACCAGCGCTCCAACAATCCCGATCGTAGGACCAATTGGCCCCGGCAGCCTCACACTCGCTTCCCTCAATATCTCAATGGCCAACTCCATAAACAGGGCTTCGATTAAAGAAGGGAATGGAACGGTAGATCGTCCTGCCGCCATCGCAATGACCAACCGAGAAGGGATCATCTCTGGATGGAACGCACTAAAAGCGATATAAAGAGACGGCAACAGCAAGGCGATACTGATACTAATAATCCGAATGAAACGAATCAAGGTCGCGATATAAAATCGCTCGTAATAATCCTCGGGACTCTGATAAAACTGCGAAAATACAGCCGGAGCAATCAATCCGAACGGAGTCCCGTCTATCAGAATGCCTACCTTCCCTTCCAAAAGATTGGCCACTACTTTGTCAGGGCGCTCCGTATTTTGAATCTGCGGGAAGGGAGACCATCTCCGATCCTGAATCATTTGTTCGATGTACCCGCTCTCCAACACAGCATCCACACGAACATTACTCTCTATTCGCGCAATTACTTCCTCCACCATTGGGGGATACGCAATACCGTCGATGTACATGACGTAAATGTCAGTCTGTGTTCGTTCACCGACAACCATATGACGCACTCTGAGATTGGGGTCTTTCAAGCGGAAGCGGATCAGTGCTGAATTCACGCACAACGTCTCACAAAAGCCATCGCGTGGCCCTCGTACGACTGATTCCGTCTGAGGCTCTTCCACTGAACGCCTGTCCCAACCTCTCGTGTTATTCAAATAAGCATTTTGACACCCATCGATGATCAGTACCGCACATCCAGACAAAATATTTCGGACGATCTGCCTCAGTTTGTCTGTCAAATCCAGCTCATTTGTCGCCGGATCTTGATAGGTGATATCGGGAGTCGTCATATAGCGAATAATAAAATCACTGATGACATTGCGATCCACCATGCCATCTATAAAAACGATAGCGGCTTGTGCCTTTGACTTTGTTTGAAAACGACGAACAACGAGATCGTCACACTTTCCAAATTGCGCTTGAATCAATTGGATGTTTTCTTCCACATTTGTCGTGAGCGCAACATCCAATACGCTTTCCATGCTCTTGTCAGAGTGCTGTTCCAACGTTTTTGACTGGAGGGCTTCTTTTCTTTTCTTCCATGCTTGAAAAAACTGGCTCAAGCTGCTCACCCTTATCCATGGAATGTAGTCTGCCGACAGGTACGGATAGTGTGCCCAATAATGGAAAGGAAATCCCGTAAAAGGCTTATTCCATAAGAAAAACAGGTCCAACCTAAGTCGGACCTGCTAAGCAACTACCTCTCGCTTGTTTTCAAATTTCTCGTAGCTCTTCTCCAGCATAATCTTTTTTAAGATCTGGACACTTTCCCAAACCTCTGTATAAGTCGTATAGAAAGCAACGGGGGCTAACCGGATGATGTTTGGTGCACGGAAGTCAGGAATAATGCCCGCTTCCTTCAAAGCCTTGCATATACGTATGGCCTCGTCGTGTTCAAGGCTGACATGCCCACCTCGGCGGTCATCCTGCTGTGGGTTCGCAATCGTAAAACCCATGTCTGCCAGCTCCCCCTCGATCAAATCCATCATGAACCGCGTTAAGCCGAGCGACTTGGTACGAAGCTTTTCCACGGACACCTCCTGGAACATTTCCAAGGAACCAAGCAGCGGGGCGAGACTCAGCATATGTGGGGTACCAATCTGGTAAGCGCCCGCATTTTCGCATGCATCCAGCGTATGTTCCATGTCAAATTGCTTACTCTTTTTCGAACTGAACCATCCTGCCAATCCCGGAGCCCTGCCAAAATGCTTGCGGTTGACATATAGGCTGCCCACGCTTCCGGGCCCTGCATTTACGTATTTGTAGTTGCACCAGTAGGCAAAGTCCACTCCCCATTCGCTGAAGGAATGCGGGATCGCGCCTACAGAGTGACATCCGTCAAAACCAATCAGAATCCCTCTCTCATGTGCGGCTGCTGTCAATCGTTCGATATCGAGCAGTTGACCGCTGCGATACAGAACCGTTGGAAGGATTACCAGTGCTACTTCATCCGTCATCGCATCGATAATGTCCTCTTCCTCGATCAGGCGGCCATCTCTTGACGCTACCCGGACCAAATGCTCTTCCGGGTCTAGCCCATGGAGCTTCATTTGACTCTGGAGTGCATAAATATCGGTAGGGAAATCCAGCTCGGTAGCAATCACCTTTGTCCTCTTCCCAACCGGACGATAGAAGGTAGCTGCCAACTGGTGGAGGTTGATCGTCGTAGAACCCGTTACGATCACTTCCTCGGGGCTTGCCCCTACAAGTGCTGCGCTCATTTCTCCCAATTTCTCCGAAAAGAAAAACCACGGATGGTTACCCGTTGTCCAGCCTTCCACACCCAGCTCCTTCCAAGACTGCATCATATCCATGACGCTCTTTTCCGCTCTTTTTGACATGAGGCCAAGCGAGTTTCCATCCAAATAGAGGCTCGGAAGCAAATAAAACTCTTCGCGATAGCTCGCGAGTTCGTCCTGTGCATCCAATTGCTCAGCGTACGTTTTCGTTAGGGGGCTTGATTGAGACATAGCTACCTCCTCGGCTTGTGCTATCGTTACCTCTATTATAGGCTGAATTTTCAAGCAAGAGAATCCCATTCGAAAAAAGAAAATCCCGTGTCACCTACGACACGAGATTTTTATCCAAGTATAGTTGCGTTAACCAAATGACTAGCAAGATTTGTGCGATGCAAAAGAGCGGGAGCAGGATGAGAAAAGAGATATGCTTGGTCTTATGCCGTTGAATGAGCATACCCTCAAGCGCACCAATCCCTCCTCCTAAAAATGCGACCAGCAAAAGGCTCAATTCCGGAACCCGGAAACCTTTTTCTTTCGCCAGACGCTTGTCTGTCTGCATCAGGTAATAAGCATAGCCATTCACCAGCAAAGCTCCTGCCGCCAGCACCCAGACATTCGAATTGAAGTATCCTGCCAAGAGGAGTACCCAGCTTATGATGAGCACCAGCACGAAATTGCGGCGATGGGCAGCTAATTGTTGATGGTACATTTCTTAATCTCCTTTTGCCCGATATGCCCGATTTCCCATGAACTGCTTGCGTACGAAGAATACCACACCCAAAACAACCACGATCACCAGCAAAGCGTAGAAACCGTATTTACGGATGACTTCGATAATTGCTTCCACATTATTACCGAATACATGGCCGAGAAAGTAAAAGGCGATGGTCCAAACCAACCCGATCGGATAAGACAGCATCGCATAACGACGGAACGTCATACCGCCAAGCCCAACCAAATAAGGTACGACATGACGGACAACCGGAAATAAGTAGCTGATGCAAAGAGCAGTAGTACCATACTTCTCCAGCAAGCCCGTTGATCGATTCACGGCGTTCCTCATTTTCTCGGTTTTGCACAGCCATTGCAATATCGGTTTCCCAAAGTACTTTCCAAGTAAAAAGCCAATCGTCAATCCGGAGGCAACCCCTAAATATCCCGCCAAAAAAGAATACCATGGGTTTAGCACGCCGATGGAGGCAAGAAATCCTCCTGTAGCAACAACCAGCTCATCAGGAATCGGCAAACCTACAATCCCCAGCCAAAGCAGGAAAAAAATCGCTACGTAGCCGTATTGCTCTATGATTGACATCAGCAGGTCGACTTCCATGAGGCAAAATCCCCTATCCTTGCCACAGTGCGGTCATTTCTTGACATACTAGCAGCTATGGCATCGCACGATATCTGACTCTATGTATTACGAATGAACCTCCAAAAAGGTACTTGTTTATTTTGCAATAGATTTACGTATTTTATCAAGCACAGATACGCCAGACGACTCTATCATGATAGATGTTTGAGCGCTTCACGTCTGGACAAACTCGCGAGTGGCGTAGCTTCTACAAATTCACGTACAGCGTCGGGATTTGTTTTCGCATACTCTCTCAACGCCCAGCCGATTGCCTTCTGAATAAAAAACTCTTTGGAATCCGCGCATCTTTCCACCAAGGAAAAGAGCAGCCGCTGATCTGTCTTGTCTTTGTATGACAACTGAAATAAAATCGCCGTTCGTTGCAGCCACATGTTCGTTCCATTCATCCAGACTGTCGTATTCGGTCCGATCAGTTCAGGATGCAAGACAAACAATTTGCCCGTTGTATGAGAAGCCAAATAATCCACGGTATCCCACCACGATTTTGTCGTGATAAGTTCGACAACGAACGGGAGATGGTCAGGGGTGAGACGCTTTTTGGACTTCTCGAGTACGTCAAGCGCTACATACTGGTACTCTCGCGCTGGCAAAGCCCACAAGGAACCAACGACCTGCTCCCAATTTTCGGGTACACCATAATCACGAAAGATTTGTTTGGTCAGTTCTTTGCGCTGTGGTGATTTGATCCCCAGAAAGGGAAAATGATTTTTCATGTACTGTTCCATTGGACCAGCCACAATCGAATCACCATAGGCACGCAACCGTTCCTCGACAGCCTTCGTATACTCGCTTGCGTTCATCTGCGTCTCCTCCACCCAACTCATCTGATATTCCGGTGGTTTAACCTGCTACTTGGACGTCCTGCTTGACGACAGCAAAAGCATTTTGCGCTTCGTCTTTGTACGGATAATACACGACAAGGGTAAAATCTCCCTCGACAAACTCACCAGTCTCCATCCATTTTTCAATGTCAAAGGTCACCTTGGCAGTCAGCGTGTGCTTGAAGTAATCTTTTTCCAATGCAGCATGTGCGGCAAAATCATCGCGGAGTCGCTCACGCTGCTCGGTTAGGACAGCAAACGTCTGCTGCATCTCTTCCTTGTCCATGACATCCTCCCACCACAGCTTGCGCGGGCGATGCTTCTGGTTGCGCAGGAAATCGAATTTCATCATGCTGAGCACATGCCCCATACCGTCCACTTGCTGGAATTGCAAAAACTTCTGCAAGCGCACGAACAAATCCTCTAATTGATGACCGATTCGGCTCCAGCCTTGATTTTCCCAATAGTCACCAAATGTCTGGAAGAAGTCAAAAGCTGTTTCGAATTGATTTGCCAACAGCCACTCCACTGTATAGTCCATCCGGTGCGCATTCCAGTACTTTTCCAGAATGTCTTCTACACGCTTGATTTTTTGCATGTCATCAAAGGAAAGGACGTTGTTCCCCAAAATTTCGTAAGGAGCCTCATCCATAAAAACATAGCCGTGATTAGCCGCACGAGCGCGAACACCGGTCCCGCGGAGCATTTTCAAAAAGCCGAGCTGGAGCTCTTCCGGGCGCAGGCCAAATACGTCGTTAAAGGTTTTGCGGAAAGACGCATAATCTTCCTCAGGCAAACCAGCGATCAAATCCAAATGCTGATCGATTTTTTTCGAATCCTTGATCTGTGTCACTGTACGCGCAAGGCGATCGAAGCGCTGAATCCGTTGAACAAGGCGATTGGTCTCATCATTCGTGGATTGAACCCCAATTTCGAAGCGGAAAATGCCTGGCGGTGCGTTCTCGGTCAAGAAGTCGAGAACGTCCGCCCGCAAAATGTCTGCCGTGATCTCGAATTGAAAGATCGTGCCATTGTGGTTATCAATCAAAAACTGAAAGATTTCCAACGCATATTTTTTATTGATGTTAAACGTGCGATCCACGAACTTGATCGTTTTGACGCCGTGATTGATCAAGCGCATGAGATCCTCTTTTACTCGTTCCAGACTGAAATAGCGTACGCCGTCCTCAATCGAAGACAGACAGTATTGGCATTTGAACGGACACCCACGGGATGCCTCAAAATAGACGACGCGGTTGTTCAGCTCGTCCAGATGGTCCGCGTATGGGGAAGGAATGCTGTCCATCTCTTCAACCTGCGCACGCGGCATGGAAAAACGCACGTACTCCTCTTCGCGATAAGCGATTCCAGCTACATCACGCAGGCGTGGAGGCTGATTCGTTTGCATTGATTCCTGATACACCTGCAAAAGCTCCAAGAAGGTCTGCTCCCCTTCACCAATGCAGATGACATCGATTTCAGGATGCTTCTTCATCCATTCGTCCGCATCGTAGGTCACTTCTGGTCCGCCGAGGATAATCGGAACATCCGGGCAAATCTTTTTCAGCGTGCGCATGACACTGAGCGTCTCGCGAATGTTCCAGATATAACAGGAAAATGCAACGACATCGGGCTTGCGCTTGTGTATATCTGCTACTATATTTAACGTCACATCGTTGATGGTATACTCCACCAGCTCAATCGAAGGAAATGCTTCCTGGGCATAGCTTCGCAAATAACGCAAAGCGAGTGAGGAGTGAATAAACTTGGCGTTTAAGGTCGATAGTAAAATCTTCATGGATGGGTCTACTCTCCTTGCAAAATTCGGCATCAAAAAACCATCTGCAATCGATGGTTCATGGTCTGACCGATCTTTTTCCTTTCGTAACAGTACCATACGAGACTACTAACGGCAAATCGTTAACGGTTTAATTCGCGCACCACATGCCCCAGCTCTGGCACGATCAACCGATTCATCGCCAGTCGCACCGCACCTGTCGAGCCTGGCGTGGAAAAAATCATTTTCCCTTTCCGCGTCCCTGCAATCGCACGACTGAGCATCGCTGCCGAACCGATGTCTTCTGTAAAGCTCAACATCCGAAACAGCTCGCCAAACCCCGGCATTTCTTTGTCAAGTAAGCCAGAAACAGCCTCAAAGGTATTGTCCCTTGGCGAAATGCCAGTACCGCCATTAAGAAGAATGACTTGAACGTCTTCATGTGCGATTCCCGCTTCGATCGCTGCAATGACCTGTACAGGCTCGTCCTTTACTATTTGATACAGGGCAACGCTGTGACCCGCTTCCGTCAAAAGCTCTTTCATTAACTGTCCGCTTTTATCTGTATCCTCTGTCCGGGTATCGGAAACGGTAATGACCATGCATGTGACTTGCTTGGGCGATAACGCCTTGTGTTCCTGCGTACTCATCCGTAATTTCCTCATTTCTTCAATATATACCTATTTCTTATGATACCATGTTCGGGTTTCCAATACCCTCGTCGTTCCGGCAACATTTTCTTCACTCCCTATACCCGAGATGCTTCGCTTTCCTATATAATGCTGATGACTGCTATTTTTTCGACAGACAAGGAGGCGTGCGCGAATGCCAGAGCGACCGTATTTTTCTTTTCATTTCCACAAACAATCGCACACACCGATCTATGTACAACTCGCTGAGCAATTAAAAACAGCGATTCTGCGTGGTGCCTTTCTTGTAGATGGACAACAATTAATATCACTGCGAGATATGAAAACAATTAGCGGCTGCTCGCTGGAGACAGTCAAAAAAGCATACGATCATCTTGCGTTGGAAGGCTGGCTGGAAGCTGTACACGGCAAAGGCTATTACTTGACGCAGCTTGCCAAAGAAGCTCGTTTGGAAAATCGCCTCCCGCTCACAGATATTCCGATCGCTTCCCTCGCTGATTCCTCCCCTCGTCCAAGCGAAGAGCTGGTGAAGCGTTTGCGTGGTGCTTTTTATGAGAGCCTGACCGTCTTGGATGAACCGTCCGCGCAAAAGAAAATCAGGCGAACACAAGCTGCCAAAGTTTTTGCCGATCACCTCGGCCGCAGAGGGCTCCCTCACTCGCCTGAGCGACTCCTGCTATTTAATAGAAGCACAAGCGGCTTCGCTTTTCTTGCGCAGCGTGTCATGAATTCACGTGATGTCGTCTATGTAGAGGAGTATAGTTATCCCGTATTTCTTCGCCTGTTGAGCCAGTGCGGGATTACCGTTCGCCCGATTCGCATGGATGAAGAAGGCGTTTGTATTCAAGCTCTCACGGAAGAGCAGGAGCATTACCCGGCGAATTGGCTTTTGATTAACCCACATTATCACTTTCCTACCGGTATTAGCTATTCGTTGAAACGAAAGGAAGATTTGCTCGAATGGGCGCAGAGCCATAACGTCCGTCTTGTGGAAAACGACCATTATGGCGATCTCTGGTTTGAAGAACCGAGTGTTCCGCTATACCAGATGGCTGCGCAGGCAAAAAGCCCTGTGGAGGTCTACTATCTTCATTCGTTATCCAAAACATTGGCTCGCGATCTGCAATTGGGCGTGCTAATGCTTCCTTCTGATTTATCAGATGACGAGTTGGAGCGCTACAGTCAGCTCGTCTCCATGACAGGAGCAGAGCCATCCTTACTCGTCGTGGAATCTGCCGTTCGACTCCTCGATGATCCGTGGTTTTATGAAGAGTTTCTGACGGATCGTCGCGCCCTGTTCCAGACCCGCTTCCTGCGACTGTGGCAGGAACGACGCCAGGCACTCCCTGAGCACGCACGAATGTACCCCATTGCAGGGGGGTTAAATACGTGGATCAAATGGGGAACGCCAACCGCAAGAGCAACCGAACAGGAAGAGAGAGTCGTCGCTATTCTGCGGGAGGAGGGTCTCGAGCTGACTGGTGGCCATGCTTTTCGCGTAGCGGATGAGCCTGCGGATATTCTGCGCTGCCCGGCTGTCCGTTTCCCGCTTGCTCCACTGGAAGAACGAGAGTTGAAACATTGGCTTCACCGATTGGGTGCTGCTCTTCTTCGGTAAGATTTCTAAGGGAAATGCCATACTAAGAGATGGATTTCCCTCTTACCTTTACACTAGACTTTAAAAAAGCCGAGGTATAACCTGCTATGATTAAAAAAATCGTAGAAAAGCTTCACCTTGATCCACCAAAAACGCTTGTTCTTGGGTTTGCCTTGATTATCTTCCTGGGAGCGCTGCTTTTGACACTCCCGGTCGCTACAGTTGATGGACTTGGTCTGCATTGGCTTGATGCTCTGTTTACGGCCACCTCTGCTACGTGTGTAACCGGCTTGGTTGTCGTCGATACCGGTACGACCTTTACGATCTTTGGTCAGCTTGTTATTTTGTCTCTCATTCAAATTGGCGGTCTCGGATTTATGACGTTTGCTACCTTCTTCGCACTGATCATGCGTAAAAAAATCTCATTGCGTGAACGACTCATCCTGCAAGAGTCGCTCAATCAGGTATCGATAGAAGGTGTCGTACGTTTAGCCAAAATGATTTTGATTTTTACTGCACTCACTGAGTTTATAGGCGGAGTGCTTCTCTCTATTCGTTTTGCCTTTGACTTTCCTCTGCAAAAAGCGATTTACTTTGGCTTTTTCCATGCGATTTCTAATTTTAATAATGCTGGGTTTGATCTTATGGGGGATTTCGCCAGCTTAACTGCTTATGTAGATGATCCGCTCGTCAATTTCGTCGTCTGTCTGATGATCATTCTAGGCGGTATTGGTTTCATTGTTGTGAGTGAGTTATACGATTATCGTCAAACCCGCCGCCTGTCTTTACATACGAAAGTGGTACTGGCAACAACTGGTCTCTTGATTACGGCAGGGACCGTGCTTATCTTCATTTTGGAATATAACAATCCAAAAACGTTACAGCCTCTATCCATGATGGGCAAGGTGCTTGGCTCCTTTTATCAGTCGGTTACACCTCGTACGGCAGGTTCGAACACATTGAATATCGGGGATATGTATCAGTCGTCCCTCTTCCTCATTATTATTCTGATGTTCATTGGTGCGTCACCTGGTTCAACTGGAGGCGGAATCAAAACGACGACCTTTGCTACACTGGTTGGTGCTGTTATCGCCCAAATTAAAGGGAAGGAAGATGTCATCTTCTTTCGGCAACGCATTCTGCCTCACATGGTCTACAAATCGCTGACATTGACGATGATCGCCTTGTTCATTGTCCTTGTCATGACGATGGTGCTTTCCATTACAGAGACAAGTGCCCGATTCGAGATGATCCTGTTCGAGGTCACTTCTGCATTTGCTACGACTGGACTATCTATGGGGCTGACTCCAAACCTTACGCCAATCGGTAAAGCATTAATCGTTTTGACGATGTTTGCTGGTCGCTTGGGACCTCTCACGATTGCCTTTGCCCTCGCACAACGCAAGCAAAAGGAATACTTCCGTTATCCAAAAGGGAAGATCACGATCGGATAACCGTATAAAAATGGAGAAAACCCTGCCAAATCACCGAAGGACTTTGGCAGGGTTTCGTTTTGTGTATAATTTATTGTTTTTGCCACTGTTTGGACAGCTCGTCGCGAACCAGTTGGCCCATCTCGATTGTACCAATCGCTTTGCTTCTGTCAGCCGCGATATCGCCAGTGCGATGTCCTGCTTCCAGTACGGACCAAACAGCGTTTTCCACTGCTGCTGCCGCTTCATCCATACCAAGCGAGAGACGAAGCATCATCGCTACAGACAGAATGGTTGCCAGCGGATTGGCAATGCCTTTTCCAGCAATGTCAGGGGCAGAACCATGAACCGGTTCATACAGGCCAAAGCTGCCTGCTGCCAGACTCGCCGAGGACAGCATCCCAATCGAACCAGTCAGCATCGCTGCCTGATCGCTCAAGATGTCGCCAAACATGTTTTCCGTCACGATGACGTCAAACTGCTTTGGTTCTCGCACGAGCTGCATCGCGCAGGAGTCTACCAACTGATGAGACAGCTCTACATCTGGATAGTCCGCCGCTACTCGCTCGGCTACCTTGCGCCAGAGGCGGGAGCTTTCGAGGACGTTTGCCTTATCTACAGATACGAGACGCTTTTGGCGTTTGCGCGCAATGTCGAAACCGACTCGAATGATTCGCTCGACTTCCGCTTCATGATAGATGCATTGATCTTCTGCGACTTCACCGTTTGGACCGTCATAGCGTTTTTTCTCACCGAAATAAATCCCCCCGGTCAGTTCACGTACAACGATCAAGTCAACGCCAGAAACGACTTCTGGCTTGAGGGAAGAAGCATCGACCAGAGAGCTGTGCATGGTAGCTGGGCGAATGTTCGCAAACAACCCGAGCGCTTTGCGAATGCCGAGCAGCCCTGTTTCTGGACGAAGATGCCCAGGATTCTGATCCCACTTCGGTCCGCCAACGGCACCCAAGAGCACAGCATCCGCTTGCTTTGTCAGCGTTACCGTTTCTTCTGGCAATGGTGTTCCATCCGTATCGATTGCGATACCACCGATTCGGCCTTCTTCACATGTAAAAGTGACACCTTCAAGTTCCCCTACGAGTGTAAGGACTTTGACCGCTTCCTGCATGATTTCTGGTCCAATACCGTCTCCAGGAAGAACGGCGATGCGATAGTTTTTCTTCATCGTTTATCCCGCTTTTCTATACGTAATGGTTTCCGAACGCTGCTGGTTCCTATGATCCTATCCATATTTGACCTATCTTTATATCGTTGCACTGACGGGCATAGGCTCGCCACGCCGCTCCATGATCTTGTTCACTGCCCGTACATAGGCAATCGCGCTCGCTTCCAGCACATCTGTGCTCACGCCGCGGCCGGTAACGATCAGATCGCCCTGCTGCAGACGAACAAACACTTCACCCAGCGCATCTTGCCCGTGAGTAACGGAAAGGATTTTGTAATCGACGAGGGTAACTTCTTCTCCGGTAGCGCGGTCAATCGCTTTGTAGATGGAATCAACCGATCCATTTCCACATGCGGCTTCTTCGCATACCGATCCGTCGGCACGAACCAGTCGCACACTCGCTGTCGGAACGGAAATGTTGCCGTAAGCAAGCTGTACGGATTCCAACTGGAACGCTTCTGGTCCACGAACCATCTTGGAGTCGACCAATGCGAGGATGTCGTCATCCGTGATTTCTTTTTTCTTGTCGCACAGCACTTTGAATGCTGCAAACGCCGCATTTACTTCTTCCTGCTCCAAGTGATAGCCCAGATCAACCAACTTTTCCTTGAAAGCATGGCGGCCAGAGTGCTTGCCGAGAACCAGTTTGTTTGACTTGAAGCCAACCGATTCCGGACGGATAATTTCGTACGTGGTGACTTCTTTTAACACGCCATCCTGATGAATACCGGATTCATGTGCAAAAGCATTTGCCCCCACGACTGCTTTATTCCCTGGCACGATCATCCCTGTCAAACGGCTCACCAACTGGCTGGTCCGTGCGATTTCTTTCAAATTCAGCTTGGTCGTTGCCTGGTAGTAATCCTTGCGCGTCTCCAATGCAAGTGCTACTTCTTCCAGAGCAGCATTTCCAGCGCGCTCTCCAATTCCATTGATGGTGCCCTCGACCTGCGTAGCTCCACCCTCGACAGCAGCGAGACTGTTGGCGACTGCCATTCCGAGGTCATCGTGGCAATGGCAGCTCAGACGAATCAGATCAGTAGAAGGTACCCGTGTTTTTAGCTCACGGAAAATGTTTCCGTATTGATACGGCGTCATGTAGCCAACCGTATCTGGAATATTTACCGTAGTAGCCCCTGCCTTGATGACCGCCTCTACAACCTCTGCCAAAAAGTCGATCTCGGTACGCGCCGCATCCTCTGCGGAAAACTGGACTTCCGTAAAGTACTTTTTCGCATAAGTAACTGCTTCCACCGCCCGAGCAAGGACTTCTTCCTTGCTCATGTTCAGCTTGAACTGACGGTGAATCGGAGATGTTGCGAGAAAGACGTGGAGGGAAGCGTTTTGTGCGTTGCGAAGCGCTTCGTATGCCTTATCCATGTCGTCTTTTACGGCACGAGCCAGACTGACGACTGTTGCATTCTTCACCCGTTTTGCAACTTCGGCCACAGACTTTTGGTCACCTGGGGAGGCAGCAGCGAAGCCCGCCTCAATTCTGTTTACGCCCAGCTTCTCGAGTTGAAGGGCGATCTCCACCTTTTCGTTCGTGCTAATATTGACGCCCGGAGACTGCTCCCCATCGCGCAGTGTCGTATCAAAAATCTCAATGGTCCGCATGAACTTTTCACCTCCACATTTTTCCCTACATTATATATGCGTTTTTTTCACGCCTATTTATTGACCGATTTTCGCTTCTTCTTTTTTCGTATCTTTGTTGATCCAAGACATCATGCCGCGCAGTTGCTCCCCTACTACCTCAATGCCATGCTCGGATTCCAGACGGCGACGGGAAGTGAAGCCAGGACGGTTTGCTTGGTTTTCCAAGATCCAATTGCGAGCGAATGTACCGTCTTGGATTTCAGCCAATACTTTTTTCATTTCTTTGCGAGTCTCATCTGTGATGATGCGACGACCTGTGCTGTAGTCACCGTACTCAGCAGTGTCACTGATGGAGTAGCGCATACGAGCCAAGCCACCCTCGTACATCAGGTCAACGATCAGCTTCAGCTCATGCAAGCACTCGAAGTAGGCGATCTCAGGAGCATAACCTGCTTCCACCAATGTATCGAAGCCTGCTTTTACCAGCTCGCTTGCGCCACCGCACAATACTGCTTGCTCACCGAACAGGTCTGTTTCTGTCTCTTCACGGAAAGAAGTTTCGATTACGCCAGCTTTTGTGCAACCGATACCGCTGGAGTAGGCAAGTGCGAGATCTTTCGCGTTGCCAGTTGCATCTTGGTAAATTGCGATCAAACCAGGTACGCCGAAGCCTTCTTGGTATACGCGGCGAACCAGGTGACCCGGGCTTTTTGGCGCTGCCATGATTACGTCTACATCCGCTGGTGGCACGATTTGCGCGTAGTGGATGTTGAAGCCGTGAGAGAAGCACAGTGCAGCACCGGATTTCAGGTTTGGAGCGATCTCATCGCGGTATACTTGTGCTTGACGCTCATCTGGCATCAGGATTTGTACTACATCAGCGCGTTTGGTTGCCTCTGCTACTGTCAAAACTTCAAAGCCGTCTTTTGCTGCTACATCCCAGGATTTCCCTGGGCGCAGACCCACAACTACTTTATAACCGCTGTCGCGCAGGTTTTGTGCTTGTGCATGACCTTGGCTACCGTAACCGATGATTGCGATTGTTTTCCCACGCAGTACCTCTTGTTTTACGTCCGCTTCATAATACATTTTTACCATTTGTATAGCCTCCCTAAAAATGTTTAGTTTGAATTTTTATTCTGAAATTTTGCATTTTAAACCGTTGCTGCGGCTGTTGCTGGAACAATACTGCGCGCCATCGCTACTGCACCTGTTCTTGTCAGTTCAATAACGCCGTAGCTTTGTAATAGTACGAGCAGCGCATCAATCTTTTCGGTGTCACCCGTGACTTGCACGATCAGTGAGCTAGGCCCCACATCGACGATCGCGGCACGGAACGGCTCGACAATTCCGTTTAACTCTGCCAGCTGGCTAGGCGATGCCGTCACTTTAATCAGTGCCAGTTCCCTTGAAACAAAAGGGTTCTCACTGAGATTCGTGACTGAGATGACATCGATCAGCTTGTGCAATTGCTTCATGAGCTGATTGATTTGGCGGTCATCTCCCCCGGTTGAAATGATCATCCGGGACAGCCCCTGTTCTTCCGTGCCTCCCACCGTAATGCTGTCGATGTTGAAGCCGCGTTGGCCGAACAGTGTCGCC
Source organism: Brevibacillus brevis (assembly GCF_001039275.2). NCBI lineage: Bacteria > Bacillati > Bacillota > Bacilli > Caryophanales > Paenibacillaceae > Brevibacillus > Brevibacillus brevis. Next base: position 1,689,447 of record NZ_CP030117.1, on the reverse strand, counting down.
ACTCTGGTCAAAACGCCTGGTTGGTCGTTGACGAGTACGGAAATGGTATGTTGCTGCATCCTAATCGTCCCCCAATTCCATCTGATCTAGTGTGTTGCCTGATGCAACCATCGGATATACGTTTTCTTCCTGTGCCACGCGGAAGTCCACCACGACTGGTCCATCATGCGCAAGCGCCTCGGCCCAAACTGCTTCGGCTTCTTCCGGCGTGCTTGCTCGCAAGCCTTTTACGCCATAGGCTTCCGCCAGCTTGACAAAATCCGGGCTGCATGTCAGATCGATTTGGCTGTAGCGATTATCGTAGAAGAGCTCCTGCCATTGACGTACCATTCCCAAGCACTGGTTGTTCACAATCGCTACTTTGACCGGAATGTTGTATTGGGAGACGATTGCCAGCTCCTGGTTGGTCATCTGGAATCCGCCATCCCCAACGACGGAGATTACCGTGCGATCCGGGTGAGCGATCTGTGCGCCAATTGCTGCCGGGAAGCCAAAGCCCATCGTGCCGAGACCACCGGAAGAGATAAAGGAGCGCGGGTGCTTGAACTTATAGTATTGAGCTGTCCACATCTGGTGTTGTCCAACGTCTGTTGTGACGATCGCTTCCCCATCTGTGGAGTTGTACAAGAGTTCAATGACTGCTTGCGGCTTCAATACGTCGCCATCTTTTTTGTACTTGTACGGATATTGTTCTTGCCACTCTTTCAACTGGCTGATCCACGCTTCCGAATCACAAGCCTTTGCGAGCGGAATTGCTTTTGCCAGCGTACTCTTCACATCGCCCGCTACTGTTACGGCAGTCTCTACGTTTTTCCCCAGCTCTGCTGGATCGATGTCGACGTGTACGATGCGGGCTTTTGGTGCGAACTCTTTCGTGCGTCCCATCGTGATCCGGTCATCAAAGCGTGCTCCGAGACCAATTACACAATCCGCATTCAAGAGCGCTTGGTTCGCTGTGTAATTTCCGTGCATCCCTGGCATTGCCAGCGACAACTCGTGTGTTCCAGAAAAACCGCCCAATCCCATGAAGGTGTTGATCACAGGGATGCGTGTTTTTTCAGCAAAGTCGCGCAATTCTTTCTCTGCTTGAGCTGCAATGATTCCCCCGCCCGCCAAAATGACTGGACGCTTCGCTTCGCTAACGGCTTTTACAAACCCTTGTACTTCTTCGTCGCTTGGTACGAGGGAAGCGCGGTAGCCGCGAATCTCCACTTTATCCGGATAGGTAAATGGTGCCTTCGCATTGGCGACGTCTTTGGGAATGTCGATCAATACTGGGCCCGGACGACCGGTTGTTGCGATGTGAAAAGCTTCCTTCACAATCCGTGGAAGATCGCGAATGTCGCGAACGAAGTAACTGTGCTTCGTAATCGGGATGGTAATTCCCGTAATATTCGCCTCTTGGAACGCGTCAGTACCAATCAGCGACTGTGCTACGTTACCCGTGATGCAGACCAGTGGAACCGAGTCCATCTGAGCAGTTGCAATCCCCGTTACGAGGTTTGTTGCTCCCGGACCGGAAGTAGCGATACAAACACCCGGTTTGCCTGTCGCTCGGGCATATCCGTCAGCAGCGTGGATAGCGCCTTGCTCGTGGCGAGTCAAAATGTGCTTGAAGTAGCTCCCGTACAGGGAGTCATAAATGGGGAGCACCGCACCGCCTGGATAGCCGAAAATGTATTCGACCTGCTCCAGGATTAAACAGCGCAGCAGCGTTTCTGCTCCTGACACTTCTTCCCCGAACTGAATCGGTGGAATGCCGTTCTTTTTCTGCAATTCGGCCATTTCAACACTCATTGACCTCTCCTCCTCCCAATTCTCAACAGGTATTGAAAATAACTATAGACACATAGAAAAACCCTTTCGCCCCGACACGGTTTTATTTCCATGTCTTTTGGGGCGAAAGGGTTCGCGGTACCACCCAACTTTATCGGCGCCTCACGGTCAGCCGATCTCAGCCAGTCACAGCAAATGTGGACTGTAACACGTTAACGGGTGTTAAGCGGTTTGGCCTACTACCTGCAAAGCAAGTTTCAGCTAAACGGCTCGGAGGTGAGCAATGCGACGTACCCTATACCCGTTTCTCAGCATCAGGGCTCTCTGTAAAAGGGGTAACGTGCACCATCCTCGTCTTGGCCTACTATTAAAACAATATTTTCAATATTGTTGTTGTCAGAATAAAGTGTTACGTCTGATTATAGCTAGGCACCTAGGGGGTGTCAACGAAAACAAAAAGATTTTACTGGACTTTCGTCCGAACGAATGCTCAGTAGGAAATGGCTTTACAGCGCGGTTTTTGCGTGAAAGCGGATACAAAAAACGGTCAAAGCCGTTTTGTTGACCGCAAGCGTTCGCGTATCCTTTTATGAAAAACGGCGAGACGTTTTTCACTGGAAACAGGAAAACTTGTCCGGTTTTTCGCAACGGAAAAAGGACAGCATTGCCGTCCCTCTCCCGCTTTTTCAGTTCCGTTTTAGTGCGGGGATTTCAATCCCTCTATCAAAATCGCTGCGACTTCCGGACGTGTAAATTCCGGAGGTGGCGTGATTCCGTTTCTCAACATTTCCCTCACTTTTGTTCCCGATAAGGTCATATGAGATTCTTTGTCATGCGGGCACGTCTTGGTCGTTGCCATCCCTTGGCATGCCTTGCAGTAAAAGCTGTGCTCAAAAAAGAGTAGCTGGATACCGAGCTCACCTGGCGCAAACTCGGAAAAGATGTGTTGTGCATCATACGTGCCGTAGTAATCGCCTACCCCTGCGTGATCGCGGCCGACGATAAAGTGTGTACAACCGTAATTTTTCCGTACCAATGCATGGAAGACCGCCTCACGCGGACCCGCATATCGCATAGCAGCCGGAAAAGCACCGAGCAGTACACGGTTGCGCGGATAGTAATTTTCCAGAAGGGCGAGATAGCTTTTCATTCGTACTTGTGCAGGAACATCGTCTGATTTCGTTTCCCCCATCAATGGGTTGAGAAAAAGGCCATCAACAATCTCCAATGCCGCCTTTTGAATATATTCATGCGCCCGGTGAACAGGATTGCGCGTTTGGAAACCAACCACCGTTTTCCAGCCATTTTCTCGAAATCTTTCTCTCGTTTCTGCCGGCGTCAAATAAAAATCGGAGAAGCGCTCAGGCTGTGGCTTTTGCAGTATTTCTACAGGCCCACCTACGTATAGATTTGGCTTTTCAAACAGCTTTTTCACACCGGGGTGAGCGAGATCCAGCGTGCGAAAAACGAGCTCGGCCTCACGCATTTTATCGGGCACAAAGCAGCTTTTCACCTGCAAAATCGCATAGTCCACGCCATCTTCCCCACGTAACAGAATACTGTCACCAGGGACAACATCGTTGTGCTCATCTGCATCGATAGCCAATGTCACTGGCAATGGCCACACCGTTCCATTGGCGAGACGCATCGTTTCCACGACAGTGTGGTAATCCGCCTCTTCCATGAATCCAGTCAGCGGCGAAAATGCTCCGATAGCAAGACATTCGATGTCCGACAGGGTCCATTTGTCCACGATAATGGCTTTTTTGATCTCGTGCGGCAAGATCATTTGCTTCACGTCTTTCCCTCCTGCGCTGTTCATTTATGCAGACCGCATTCGGTCTTTTCGAAGCCAGCCCACCGTCCGGATCGAGAATCTTGGCCAGGCATGACAGCGCGCGTGCATACTCGACAGCCAATGCTTGGATAGTTCCTGTCGTGCAATGGGTTGTAAGGGACATCATGTGCATGGATATATTCCCACACCTGGGCCTCCGTCCAATCTGCTAGCGGATTGAATTTAACCAGGTTGAATTTTTCGTCCCACTCCACTTTTTTGGTATTCACTCGGGTAGGTGATTGCTCGCGGCGAATGCCTGTAATCCACGCCTGATAGTTGGACAGGACGCGCTTTAACGGCTCTACCTTCCGAATCTCGCAACAAAGATTCGGTTCTCTCTCCCACAGTTTGTCACCGTGTTTTTCTGCCTGCTCGGTTAGCGTCAGTTGTGGCTGCACTTGAATAAATGTCGTGCCGTATCTGGCTTGCAGCTTGTCACGCGTATCATACGTTTCAGCAAAATGAATGTTGGTATCGAGGTAAAATACAGGAATGGTGGGAGCCAATTTGTGCAGCATGTCGATTAAAACGACATCTTCAGCGCCAAAGCTGGCAGCTAGGATTAGACTGGCTGCATAATTATCGACGGCGTTCACAAGCACGTCCTGCGGCGCCTGCCCTTCCAGTCGGCTTGCCCATTCCTGTATTTCCTCATCCGCCATTTTTTGGCGATTGCTCATCAGCGAAGCTCCTCTCTTGCTAGGATTCACCCACCATCATATGCCTAGTGACTGGAAGTGGCGCATCGTCCACCTATATCCAACTCGCCCAAACCAAATGTTCATGACCGTTTGGTTGACCGCAAGCGGTCGCATCCGTTTTTTATAGAAAAAAAGCCGCCAGACAAGGTCTGACAGCTTTCTGCTGCTTTATTTTTCATCTTTTTCGTTTACAGCCGGGGCGAATATAAACGAAGGGCCGATTTGTTGCGTCTTTTTAGTATCGGCTACTGGAACCGTTTGAACGGTCGGTATCGCGTATGAACCAGGGCTTACGAAGGAAGGCGGCACCGAGTAAGAATCATCCTTGTCTTTGGCAAACGCTCCTGGCACGAACAACGCTGAACAAACTACTGCTGTTACACCCATCATCATCCATTTTTGTTTTCTCATCTATGTTTCTCTCCCTATCCAATGTTTTCCTGTAACGCTTTTTATTGTATGGCATTGGGGAGTCTGCTTGACACGGACGAAAGATTGTTTTTTTGTCAGACTTGAGGCTTACATCCGTTTCGTTCCAAAGAAAAAGCATCCTGTACGGATGCTTCAGCCCATTAGTTTTCTTCTTTTTCGTTTACAATTGGAGCGAAAGTAAACGCATTTCCTGCTGATTGCGTGCCCGCTACCGCATCTGTTTTCTGGACTACCGCAGCCGAGGACGGACCAGGCGCGAAGATAGACGGCGTCACGGAATATGAGTCATCCTTGTCTTTGGCAAACGCCCCTGGCACGAACATCGCTGAACAAACAACCGCTGTAATTCCCATCATCATCCACTTTTGTTTTCTCATTTTGGTCTCTCTCCCTATCCAATGTTTTCCTTTGATGTCTTTATTTTAAGGGGTCAGCCAGGCTGTTCAACACGGACGAGAGGTTGTTTTTTGCTCAGACCTTGGGCGGATTCTGCTTTAGGACCAGAGCCCAGTTCTGTAAGCGGAGATCGCTTTTTTTCTTACACATCGATCGTTGTTCTTGTATGCTTATACAGCTCTTCAATCGTTTGCCCTTTTGCTCGGGCAAGTACCTCCATGCGCACGCTTAGTTGCTTTTTCGCAAACTGCTGCAAATCAGCGACCTTCACTCCGAACGCACTCACCCCTTGTGGGTCATCCATCCAGTCGTACAGATGACTTGCCATTGGGGCTAGCTCATCCATCTTTTTGGCAATGACATCGTAAATATGGGGATGCTCACAGATCAATCGCTGCAGCAGGAATGTTCCGTAGCTGATGTGCCGCGATTCATCTGTCTTCAAATACCCAATTCCTTGCATTAAACCAGGCATGAGCCCTGTTTTGCTGAGTGCTTCGTAAAACGCAAAGTAGCCTGTCTCTGCAAGCACGCCTTCCACAAACATGTTGTAGACAGTAGAAGCTTCTGCGATGGCTTCGGGGGATTTATCCGTCAGCAGACGATTGAGTGCATTCGGCAAGATCTCATGGAAAATTCGCTTGTACCTATCATCGTGAAAATGATGCAAGTCTCCTGACTCACCGATGCTGTCTAGAACCAATCGAAAAAACTCCGTATGCTTGGCCTCTTCAAAGAGGAAGGTCGTCAAATACATTTCTTCCTCCAATCGCCCTTCCTCTGCAATGACCATGATCAAAGGCAAAAGATCGAGGGTGACTGCCTCTTCCCCACCAAGAAAACCAGCAATTCGCCCCAAAGTTTCTTCCTTCTGTTCCGGATTCATATTCGCGTAATCTTCGCGGTCTTGCGTAAAATCAATGTCCTGCGGGTTCCAAATGCCGTATCTCTTCGCTTTTTGATACAACTGGTACGGCAGTAGCTCCTGATTCAATCCTTTTTGGCTGGTCGAAACAAAACCATTCCTCATCCCCATCCAACCTTTCTTTTTTCTCATACGCCTTCTATTCCGAGCGAATGAAAGAAGTCATAAAATTGTAAATTTATACCAATTCGGTTCTTTACGCTCCGATCAGCGGTTTGATAAAATGAAGGCGCTATAGGTTGATTATAGGTCAGGCTGAACGATCGTTCATATCCCCAAAAATCAGGGGGTGCTCATCACTCAAATGGAGGTGGCAATCACTCCATGGTCAGTCCAGAGCTGAACATGTACATCGATCGAATCGAAGAAACGACATTTTACGAGGAGAAACTGGTGCTTGCTGTACGTGGCTTCGTAGATCTCTTTCCTTTCATGGGGGCCATTCTGTGCAATTACTCGACGCTCAGTCAAATGGGTGAGGGACTATGGTCGATCCTTGACCAAGAATTATGCTCCATCCGCGATATACGGGTGGACATGCGCAACATGCCCCTCATTCAGCATGCGATCCGTGAACAGAAGGCCGTCTTGCTAGATTCTGAGGCGATTCGTCAGTTCCCGCCCAATTTAGTTTACGGCGCCCCCTATGCGCTCATTCTCCCCATCAGCTATGGGCCTAACGTACTCGGCTACGCCGGTATTTCCTGGCATCAGGACGGTTGTTCTGGCATCAACCATCAATTGGTGCAATCTTTGAGCACGTACTGTATGATGCTGGGCAAAGTATTGGCAACCGACTCCCTTCGCCCTAAAACCGTCAAGCTCTCACGCCGAGAAGTCGAAGTCATGCAGCGGATGTCATGGGGAGAAAGCGTTAGGGAGATGGCGGACTGGATGGGAATTAGTGAGTTTACCGTGCAGGATTACATCAAATCCGCCTTAAAAAAGCTCGGTGTGCAAAATCGCGCACAAGGTGTGGCAGACGCTATTCGCCAGCGAATCATATGTTGAATAGAAATAGAAAAAAACAACCGAATGTGATCCCGGTTGTTTTTTCTTTGACTCAAACAAAAAAGCCGACCTTGCCCTCAAACGGGAAGATCGGCTCTTCTATAAAAAAATTAAGCGTTCAGTTTGCTTTTTGCAACTGTTGCCAGTTCGTTGAACGCAGCTTTGTCGTTAACAGCCAAGTCAGCCAGCATTTTGCGGTTAACTTCGATGCCAGCAACTTTCAGGCCGTGCATCAAACGGCTGTAGGACAGACCGTTCATGCGAGCTTGCGCGTTGATACGAGTGATCCACAGTTTGCGGAAATCACGTTTCTTTTGACGACGGTCACGGTATGCATACAGCAGGGATTTCATTACCTGCGCATTAGCGGATTTAAACAGGCGATGTTTGGAACCGAAGTATCCTTTCGCCAGCTTCAGGATTTTCTTATGACGACGGCGTGTAACAATGCCACCTTTTACTCTTGGCATACTAAACTCCTCCTGGTCTTTCCAGCATGGCGGCCTACTACTAGGCGCTTAGGGAGCTCATGCTGCGTAATGGTGTGTAATAAAGAAAAACTTACAGGTAAGTGAGCATTTGCTCCATACGTTTTTGATCGCCTTTGGAAACGAGTGCAGCTTTACGCAGGTGGCGTTTTGCTTTTGTCGTTTTGTTAGCGAACAAGTGGCTACCAAATGCGCGGTCGCGCTTCAATTGGCCGCTTCCAGTCTTTTTGAAACGTTTCGCAGCAGCCTTGTTGGTTTTCATTTTAGGCATCTGAAAAATCCTCCTGTCTAAACTACTATCTTACTTTTCCGCTTTCGGAGCCAGAATCATGATCATGCTGCGACCCTCGATCTTCGGCTTGCGCTCAGGCGTAGCGAGATCTTCACACTGGGCAGCAACACGTTCCATAACGCCTAGTCCAATTTCGGAGTGGGTGATTTCACGTCCACGGAAACGGATCGTACACTTCACCTTGTGTTGATCCTCCAAGAACTTGCGGACGTTGCGAAGCTTTGTTTGAAAATCGTGTTCCTCGATGTTAGAAGAAAAACGCACTTCTTTCAGCTCGATGATCTTCTGGTTTTTACGCGCTTCTTTTTCCTTTTTCGCCTGCTCGTATTTGAACTTTCCATAGTCCATGATACGGCATACAGGCGGCTTGGCTGTAGGAGCAACGTTTACCAGATCCAATTCAGCTTCCTGGGCAATGCGCAACGCTTCCCTAAAAGGTACGACTCCCAATTGGCTCCCGTCTGCACCGATTAAACGGACCTCACGGGCACGGATCGCTTCGTTAATTAACATTTGATCCTTGCTAATACTTGCCACCCCCGTCAATTTCGAGAAGGAACAAAAATGTGCGAACGCATTCTGCGCCCGCACATATCTCACCTAAGCAATTTCATCAGATCCGAGGATCTTTGCGTAAGAGTTACCTGTCAACAGTCGTATACGACGTCGACCCAGGTGAGAAGCTGGGCGCCTCTGCTTGTTCTCGAAGTATGAAGTGTTTATACACGCAATTTATATTACTAGGTAGCTTGGGTTTTGTCAAGGCTCATACCTAATTATCCCCCGATATGGGACATTTCGACCTTTTCACGCTTGGCGAGACCAGGCGTTTCACTTAGTCGTTCCTCCGAGTAGCGCACGTCACGACGCTCCCAGATCGCACGTATCAGCTCGCGAATCTCCTCATCCGTGCGTCCATCGCGGACTGGCTCGCGCAAATCATCTCCGGATGAAGCGAAGAGACAGTTGTACAATTTCCCTTCTGCCGACAGGCGAGCTCGCGTACAAGTGGAGCAAAAAGCTTGGGTCACTGATGAAATCAATCCTATCTCCTGGTCCGATCCCTCATAGCGATAGCGAGAAGCCACCTCTCCGTAGTAGTTCGCTTCAGTCGCCACCAACGGCATCTCTTCATGGATCATGCGCACAATTTCACGGGAAGGTACGACTTGATCCAGTCGCCAACCGTTGCTGTTTCCCACATCCATGAATTCAATAAATCGCAGGGTATGCCCTTGCTCACGGAAGTACCGTGCCATCGGCAAAATATCTTGATCATTGACTCCGCGCTGTACTACCATGTTAATCTTAACCAGCAGCCCGGCATCTGCTGCAACACGAATCCCTTCCAGCACGGCATCGACCTGATAGCCTCTTCCATTCAACATCCCAAAACGCTCATTATCCAAGCTGTCCAGGCTGACCGTGACCCGATCCAGACCTGCTTCTTTTAGTGCATGAGCATGGCGGGACAAGAGAGAACCGTTGGTCGTCATCGCAATATCTTGAACGCCTTCCACTTCACGTATCATTCGAATCAATTCAGGCAAATTTCTTCGCATCAATGGCTCTCCGCCGGTAATACGGATTTTCCCGACCCCAAGCGAAGTAAAGATCTGGGTCAAACGGGTGATCTCCTCAAAGGTCAGCAACTTGCTTTGCGGCAAAAACTCAAAATCCGGTCCAAAAATTTCGGCAGGCATGCAATAACGGCAACGAAAATTACATTTATCGGTGACAGATATTCGTAAATCTCGGAGAGGACGGTTCCGTAAATCAAGCACTTTATCTGGCATAGGTGTTCACTCTCCTTTTTATCTATATATGGCAACTTTTTCTCTTCATCATTACTATAATATCGCATTTCGACTTAGTACCAGTCTATTATCATAAATCGAAATAGCCAAATTTTCAAACGCAAACCGCACATTTTGTCATAAATGGGACCACTTTGCAAAAAAAAGAGTACGAATACCTCCCGACATTCGTACTCTTTTCGTTATGCATTCTTATATCTTAAATTTGCTAATCATTCTTTCCAGTTCGCGAGCCATCTGATTCAAGGATTCAAATGAAACGGCAAACTCTTCCATAGTAGCCAATTGTCCTTTGGAGGAAGCAGCCAGATTTTCAGCATTGCTCGCTGAAATCCTTGCAATTTGAGCAGTCTCGTCCACAGATGCTGCTACTTGTTCTGATCCAGCCGACATTTGTTCAGAGACAGCAGATACCTCCTGAATTTGATCGGTCATCTGTTGAATTTCTTGTAAGATGCGTTGGAAGGCCTCTCCTGACTCCAGTACGGTAGACAATCCATCCTGAACATCTTGATTGACTGAATCCATCGAGTTGACCGCCATGGTCGTATCTTCTTGGATCTCCTGAATGAGATTGGCGATTTGCCGAGCAGACTCATCAGATTGTTCAGCGAGTTTTCTCACTTCATCTGCTACGACAGCAAAACCTCGTCCATGCTCTCCCGCACGGGCAGCTTCGATGGCTGCATTGAGAGCAAGCAGATTGGTTTGGGAAGCAATTCCCGTAATCACATCAATGATTTGCACAATTTCTTTGGATCGCTCACCCAATTGCTTGACTACGGATACAGAATGTTCCACAGAGCCACGGACGGAGTCCATTTGCTGGATCGCTTTTTGGATGGACTGATTTCCTAACTGCGCTTCATCCGCCGTACATGTAGATGCTTCCGAAATGATGGAGGTTGTCTCCGCCACACGTTGGATGCCGATCGACATCTCTTCCATTGCTCTTGCGGATTCTTCGGTACCTCTGAGCTGATTTTGGGCCCCGCTTGCAACTTCCTGTATGGTAGTAGATATCTTGTTCGTAGCATCTACATTGTCCGCCAAGCGAACCGATATGTTGTCTGACGAAGTAGAGAGTGTATTAACCGCTTTTTGGACTTCCCGAATGAGTCCTTGGATGGATACTTGCATCACCTGAATACTCTGACCAAGCATGCCGATTTCGTCTTTTCTTTCCAAAAGGTTTTTGGGCAATTCACCTGTAAAGTCACCACGTCCGATCTGCGCAATCTGGTCAACGATAGCAAGCAATGGCTTGGTGAATTTGTGCGAGAAAAGAATGGAAGCGACAATCGCTAGTAAAGCAAACAAAACGCTCAATGCCCCGATGATGAAACCGATTTGATTGGCTTCAGCAGAGAGCTCAGCTCTTTCAATAAACGAAATATATTTCCAACCGGTTTTGTCTGAAGTAAAGACGTTAGCCATATACTCGGTATCGTTCATCGTGACCGCAAAGCTGCTGGAGGTATTCTCTGCGATCGCAGCCAATTCAGGAATTTGCGTATCTTTCAGGTTTTTCGAATTGAGCTCGGGGTTCTTGGGATTAGCCAAAATCGTTCCGTCTTTGCCAACCAGCATGAGATAACCCGTTTTCCCGATCTTAATTTCTTTCAGAATGTCGGTTAGTCCTTTTAAATTCACGTCCAGTCCAACAACGCCAAGCGGTTCACCCTTGTCATCCTTTAGCATCGTCACGTTACTGATCACGATACTGTTGTCGCCCAAATAGAGATACGGATCTGTCGTGATCACTTTACCGGGATTCTCCATTGGGGTTTTGTACCAATCCCTTGTACGCGGATCGTAATTCGGAATGACATCATCTGTCGGCCACTGTATGTATCCTCCGTATTTTGTCGCTAAATAGATAAATGCAGTATTCGGATGAGAATCGACAAATCGCAGGAAATCTTGAAAAATGGCCGCCTCTACCCCGCCATTTTGCAGTGGCGTATGCTTGGTTTTGGTTGGTTTGTCCATATACGTCGTGATGGTGTTATCTGCACTTTTTAATAAGGGACTGCCTGCTATCAGGTTTACGTTTTCACGAATCGAGTCGAAATACAAGTTAATCGCGTTGTCTACTTGAGCCACTTCTTTTGTCGAGGATTCAATAAAATAAGTCTGGATTCGCTCCTCCATACTGACATATACAAATGAGCTAATCACTCCAATCGGGATTAAAATAATGGCAAGAAATGCTGCTATCAGTCTTTGCTTGATGCTTACCCGCATACGTATCCCCCGCAGTTCTTCTTGATGTCCATGAGCACCATTACCCTACATCCTATTCCCATTCTTTTTTCCAAGTAAACGTATAATAAAAAAAGCCGCCCGAAAATTCAGGGCGGCTCTACTTCTATACGCTTTTACTTCATTTCATTGATTTCAGCGCGGATTTTCTCTACAAACGCATCCACTGTCATCGCGCCTTCATCGCCCACTCCGCGTTTGCGGACGGACAGCGTACCGTCAGCCACCTCTTTTTCACCGATGACCAGCATGTACGGGATTTTTTCAACTTGTGCTTCTCGGATTTTGTAGCCGATTTTCTCATTGCGGCCATCCAGCTCTACACGAATGCCAGCTTGTTGCAGCTTTTCTCTTACTTGTTCTGCATATGGCATGTGCACTTCGCTGATGTTCATGATGCGTGCTTGGATTGGTGTCAACCAAATCGGGAATGCACCTGCGTAGTGCTCGATCAGGATACCAATAAAGCGCTCCATGGAGCCGTACATCGCACGGTGCAAGACAACTGGACGATGCTTCTCGTTGTCTTGACCAACATAAGTCAGGTCGAATTTCTCAGGCATTTGGAAGTCCAACTGGATCGTTCCGCATTGGTGACGGCGTTTCAGCGCGTCGGTAATTTGGAAGTCGATCTTCGGTCCGTAGAATGCACCGTCTCCTTCTTTGATTTCATAGGCCATACCGAGCTCTTCCAACACTGTTTTCAGAGAGCTTTCTGCTGCTTCCCACAGCTCATCAGATCCCATGGAATCTTCCGGACGAGTGGACAGAGCCACACTGTATTCGAAGCCAAATACCTTGTAGATGCTATCAATCAAAGTGATCATGCCTTTGATTTCGCTCGCGATCTGATCAGGACGGACGAATACGTGCGCGTCATCCTGGCAGAAGGTACGCACCCGCAGCATTCCATTCAATGCCCCGGAGTACTCATGGCGGTGAACTTGCCCGAACTCGGAGTAACGAATTGGCAGGTCGCGGTAAGAATGCATCTCGTTTTTATAAATCAGCATGTGACCTGGGCAGTTCATTGGCTTAAGGGCGTAAGTCGCGTTGTCTACTTCAGAGAAGTACATGTTCTCTTTGTAGTGATCCCAGTGACCGGATTCTTTCCAGAGACGTTCGTTCATGAGGAACGGAGAGCGCACTTCAGTGTATTGTGCCAGTTGTTGCAGACGGCGGGAGAATTGCTCCAGCTCGTTGCGAACAGTGAAGCCTTTTGGCAGGTAGAACGGCATTCCTGGTGCTTCCTCGGAGAACATGAACAGTCCCAGTTCTTTACCCAATTTGCGGTGATCGCGCTTTTTCGCTTCTTCGATGAAGTGCAGATATTCATCCATGTCTGCTTTTTTCGGCCAAGCTGTACCGTATACGCGTTGCAAAACTTGGTTTTCTGCTTTTCCGCGCCAGTATGCACCTGCCACGCTCATCAGCTTGAACGCTTTGATGAAGCCAGTGGACGGCAAGTGCGGACCACGACAGAGGTCGAAAAATTCGCCTTGCTCATACAGCGTGATAGTCGCATCCTCTGGCAGGTCGCGAATCAGCTCCAGCTTCAGGTGATCGTTCAGTTCTTGGAAAATCGCAGTTGCTTCTTCGCGGCTTACGACTTTGCGGCGAATCGGCAGGTCTTCCTTCACGATTTTTTCCATTTCTGCTTCGATTTTGCCCAAATCCTCTGGGGAAAGGGAAACCGGGATATCCATGTCGTAGTAGAAGCCGTCTTCGATCACAGGACCGATTCCGAACTTCACTTCAGCGCCGTAAATGCGTTTTACCGCTTGAGCGAGCAAGTGAGCCGTACTGTGGCGGTATACTTCCAAGCCGTCAGCAGAATCGAGGGTAACGATTTCAATCGCTGCATCATCTGTGAGTTCTGTGTACAGATCGACAACCTTGCCGTCTTTTTTACCAGCTACTGCCTTTTTCTTCAGGCTAGAGCTAATGGAGCCTGCGATGTCTTCGATAGTAATCCCAGCGTCGTATTGACGAACGGCTCCATCTGGGAAAGTAACATGAATTTGTGCCACTGCGGATTCTTCCTTCCTGTATCTTGTTTTGTTGAGAAAATAAAAAAACACTCATCCCCAAAAAGGGACGAGTGTGTTCTCGCGGTACCACCCTACTTCAAGTCTGTTCACAAAAACAGACTCCTCATTCCATGTAACGGTATTTAACCGGCATACCGATAGTAAAAGCCTACGCTTCGTTCCCGGCAGCTACTCGAAGGTGGTAGATCAATAACAGTTCGCAGCGAGCTTCCAGCCTGTGGCCCGCCTCTCTAGAGCGCCCTTACTATTGTCCTTGTCCTTCTCATCGTATTTATAAGCGATGTAAAGTTGTTGTTGCTATTATAGTTTAGAGGGATTATTCCCGTCAAGTACGCGTCGCTCGGATAGGCAAAGCGAACAAGAGTGGCAAGTAACGAGCCGACTGTCAAAAATACTGCGGATCGTCTGTGCAAGCCCAGGCTTTTCCGAAGCCATATGGAGCACGATACTCTCAGGAGCCAGTGTAACCAAAGCACTGACCAAATAATCCTCGTCCCTGCATTTTTGTTCGTCCATGTTCAGAACGGTATCCAACTGTTCAAGCCAAAGTCGATCCCCTTTTTTATCATAAAGATGGAAAGGTTTGTCCACACTAGGAACGACATGAACGACTTCCTGCTTCGTTTCCTGTACAGCAATGAAATACCGCAACAGCTCGACGAACTCTTGGTATTGCTTGTCTTCCAGATATTCATCAATGCCAGTTTCCACGAGTTCGAACAGCTCGTTCCAATGCTCCTGCAATCGAAACCGGACGAAGCCCAAGACGTTGATCGTTCGCTCTCCCTCCAGATAGGTGAAAACGTTGCGATATACGTTTGCCTTGCGAGTTGTAGCTGTTAGCAGGTCCCTGCCATCTAGCTCGACTTCTTGGCACATGCGTTGAATATAAGGAAAAATCTCTGCCCACTCGGTTTCCATCTGTTCGGCAGCAAGTAAGTCAGCGGCCATTTCTTCCATAATTTTCGGTTCTTTCACCTGAATGACCCATTCGGCTAATGTAAGAGCAACGAAGGCTCTCGCCCACTCGATGGTCTGCGCGTCATACTCAGTCTCACACCAGCTTTGAAAGTAGAACAAGAGGTATCCATTCTCTTCTTGCTCCCTGTATGTAATGCGCACCGGTGCAGTGTTGACCCGCTCCGTCATCTCATTTACGATAGCCCGATACGTGTCACAATGCTCAGGGACATTCTCCAGCAATACGCGAAACGTCTGCATAACCATCCCCCCAACCGCCATTGTAGTTACAGTATATGTCCCGTCAGGAGCGATATACTTTTAAACGGTTGGAAACTCAGGGAAGGTTGCAGGTAAAAAGTTCCTGATTCAAAAACCAAAAAACGCTCCCCTGCCAGTTTCCCTTTGTTAGAAGGGGGCAGAGAAGCGTCTGTAGGTTATTTAGTTTTGCATGACAAAATCACGTTCTGCCATCTCGCCGTCTTTGAAAACGCGCAGAATGTCATACTGTGTGTTGCGCTGTGCAGGAATTTTGCCTGCGCCGCGAATGAGCTCCAAAATTTGGTTCGTGTTGACCTTGTACGTACATGCCGCTGCGGAAACAACGTTTTCTTCCATCATGGTTTGACCGAAATCGTTCGCCCCATAAGAGAGAGAAAGCTGACCGTAATGCGGGCCCATCGTCACCCAGGAGGATTGGAAGTTTTCGATATTATCCAGCATGAGGCGGCTGATTGCCAGTGTTTTCAAGTACTCCTCTGGCGTGTTGTTGACTGCCTTCATGTTGGTGTTGTCCGGTTGGAAGGTCCAGACGATGAACGCTTTGAAGCCGCCTGTCTCATCTTGAGCATCACGAATGCGCAGAAGGGACAGTACGCGCTCCTCCATCTCTTCCCCAAAACCAATGACCATCGTAGCAGTGCCAGGCAAACCTGCACGGTGTGCAGCTTTTTGTGTGTCGATCCATTCTGTCCAAGAACCCTTCAAACGGGAAATCTTCCGACGTGTACGATCATCGAGGATTTCGCCGCCCGCTCCCGGCAAGGAATCGAGACCTGCTGCCTTCAGCTCTTTCAGTACTTCCTCGACAGACATGTTGGAAACTTCCGCGATTTTCATCACTTCCGCTACAGACAAAGAGTGCATCGTAATCTGCGGGAAGCGTTGCTTGATCTCACGCAAGAGGTCCGTATAATAATCCAGTTTCAGATCCGGATTGGTACCGCCTTGCATCAAGATTTCTGTACCGCCAACGTCCACGGTCTCCTGAATTTTTTGGAAAATCGTTTCTTTGGGGAGAACGTATCCTTCAGAAGAGCCCGGGCGACGGTAAAAGGCACAAAAACGGCAATACGTGTCACATACGTTCGTGTAATTGACGTTGCGACTGATGACAAAAGTCGCAATCGGTTCTGGATGATGCTTTTGCATGACCAGATTAGCGTAATGTCCGATCTTTTCGATTTCATTGCTCGCAAACAAAGCCAGACCGTCTTCGAGACCCAGTCGTTCACCTGCGAGTGCACGTTCCAATATAGAATCGATCATAAGGATCACTCCTTGTACCATACGTAAATTCCATCCCACATCATAACACAATACCGGGACATCGGCTATAGCCCGAGGTGCTGGCAGATTCGCTGCCGTACGCGAAAAAACCCTGCTAGAGACAGGGCATGGAATCGCAATGATTCTTATTGTTCTTCATATCCGATCTGTTCGTATACTTCTGGCTCCCAGTAAATCACGGTTTGCGCGAGTGGCAAATTCGTTTCGCGTGCTCCATTTGGTTGACCATTAAAATAGATGATTTCTGTTATGGATACCCGGTCACCACGAACGTCAATTTCCCCTGACAATTGCAAGTTAGTCCCGTTTGGCGCATAGAAAACGACTTTTCCCGAACCCAATGTTTTCATTGGTTCCTCCCATGATGTTTGTCCTGTTTCCCTTCATTTTAGTGGATAATCTTTCCTAGCGTCAATGAAAAACAAGGACTTCATTACCAATATCCGACCTAGGATAAGCTCATTGATCCACTTATTTTGAAACCGTCTGCGTAACTTGATTATTGTTCCGATGAAATTTGGCCCTCGACATCCAACTTCCGTTGTGGTCTTTCTTTGGACAAACTGGCATAGGATAGCTACAATAGAAAAAACCTTCTAAGGAGATGCTCATGCTCGAACATATCACACAGCTATTCATGCAGTATGGGATGTGGGGACTTGTTGCCATGGCATTTTTGGACTCATTTATTAGTCCGATTCCTCCGTTTTTTATGCAAATTGCGATGAGTCTGCTCGATCCAGACTCAGCGATTCAGTTTGCGACAGTAGCCTTTACTGCTTCCGTCCTCGGCGCCCCTATCGGATTTTTCTTGGGAAGATGGCTGGGAAAACCACTTTTGCACAAGATTCTCCCTGAAAAATGGGTTATTGTAGCGACGGAAAAATTCGCAAAAAACGGGGATGCTGCCGTACTAATCGGAGCTTTTACCCCCATTCCTTTCAAGGTTTTCACTGTGCTCTCTGGCGTATTCAATTACTCGCTGACCAAACTCATGTTTTATGCGATCATCGGGCGGGGATTGAAGTTTTATTTGATTGGCACCTTGTTTTATTTATACGGAAAACACGCAAAGGTTCTGATCGATGAATACTTTGAGATCACGCTGCTGGCGGTCGCAACAGTGGTTGCTGCGATCTGGTTTATTTGGAGTATGCGCCGCAAGCGGTATGCGTAAAAATCAAAAGCGCCCAAGCCACCTCAACAAGTGGTCTAAAGGCGCTTTTTGATTATCGGGTCGGAACAATAGTGGACTGTTTGGCCCACTCTTCTACGCTGACAAATTGATACTCCACCAGTTGAGTGAAGAACTGAACATCCAGCAAAGAATCAGCTTGGACCCCCCGCTTTTCTTGTGAATGGAAATGCTTATCGGCATACAGCTTTGCCAAAATGTATTTGCGCGCATTTCCCTTTCGTGTCACCTGATCCTCGGCCTCACTGACGATGCAAGTTAAGGTGTACAAATCTACCATATGGTCTGCGAGCGTTTTTAATTTGTACGTTACATAATCGTGGGTCTGCTGCATGAGATAGGCGATATTTTCCTCCATGATAGCCAGTTCTGTCCGAATCAACTCGGCGTGCGGCAGTGAGAAGGCATGCTTCCAGCCAGCTATGCGCTCCCGAAGCAATCTGCTAAACACCTCGTGGCTGTTTTCTTTTTGCATCACACGCAAAATATCGAGTGCGAGTATATTCGAGGTGCCTTCCCATACGGTCAAAACTTGCGCATCACGTAACAGACGCGGCGTCACGTATTCCTCGATATAACCGTTACCACCATGAATTTCTATTGCGGTATGGGTCGATTCGACAGCCTCTTCCCCTGTACGGTATTTCAGCAAAGGAATCAGCAAGCGAGCAAGCGCGTTATCCTCTTTGCTGGCGGAATGAGACTGCAAGCGATCATAAACAGCAATCATATCAAACACCGCACCCGTGCTTACCTCCGTATCCAATAAGAGGCTGACCAGCATTTCTTTTACCATCGGGTACTGATCGATTGGTTTCCCGAATGCACGACGTTGCTCCGCATAATACCTCGCTTCGTAAAAAGCTCGACGCATGATCCCAATCGAAGCAATCGCGTTGCAAATGCGAGAGAGATTCAGGGCTTCTGCCATGTACTTGAAGCCGTTCTCCGGCTCCCCGATCAAATAGCCCTCTGCCCCGTTTAACAGGATCTCCGCAGATGGTACAGCGTTGACGCCCAGCTTATCTTTCAGACGGCGGACCTGGATATGATTGCGTTCATTGTCAGGCTTTATCCAAGGCACCAAAAACAGTCCAAGCCCTTTTGTCCCCGGTTTCTCCTCATCGATTCTCGCCAATACAGTCGCAACAAATGCTCCCGCATTGCTCGCAAAAAACTTTTCTCCTGTCAATCGGTACACACCCGGCCGACCTGCTACTGGCTCTGCTACAGTCAAATTCGCACCGACATCCGAACCGCCCTGTCTCTCCGTCAGCCAAGTAGCCCCCTCATACAAGCGAGTGCGATCGCGAGAGGTCAGCCCTGTCAGGTACTGCTCCTTTTGTCCTTCGCTGCCATAGCGATCAATTAAATAAGCGGCTGACATCGACAAGGTGACAGGACAATAGAAGCCCGGTTCAGACTGACTCACGAGATAGCCCATGAAAAAGGAATAGCTGTACGGCGCTTTTCTCCCCAACTCAGGTATGTCTTGATACAAGTAGCTGACGATGCCTGCTCCGTACACTTCTGCTACGGTTTCCTTGTAACCTTCATTGGTAATGATCTCGGAAATGTCCTCGCCCAGCCGATTGTACTTGCGCAATCTCGGCTTTCCTTCTCTGTCTGTGTAAGCAGCACGTTCATCGATGGGTCCTGCCACTTGCGCACCTAGCCAGCTCAACTGCTGTCTGGCCCATTCATGCATAGAAGCAGGGAGATAACGTTCCAGTAAGTAATCGAGGTTGGGATCTGCTTTGAAAAAATTTTGCCCCTGTGGCGTACGCGGATGCGGGATATTGTCGCTGTATGCTCGCTGATCGATGCTCGTTTGCAAATCACTCATCGCAGCTCCACTTCCTTTTGGGAACTGACATCACGCAATACATGCTTCAGGACTTTTCCGCTCGTGTTCCGCGGCAGTGCAGGAACGATATTCACCTGTCGAGGGAGCTTGTAATCGGCGAGATGACCACGCAAAGAGCCTTGGATTTCCTCTAGCCACTCACGATTGGTATCGACTCCTGGCTTCAGTACCACATAAGCCGTAACCGTCTCACCCCACTCAGGATGCGGCAAACCAACAACAGCTACCTCGCCAATCGACGGATGACGCTCCAACAACTGCTCGATTTCCTGTGGGTAGACGTTTACCCCTCCCGTAATCATTACGTCTTTTTTGCGATCAATCATCCACAGAAACCCATCCTCATCTACGCGTGCCATATCGCCAGTGTACACCCACCCATCGCGTATGGTCTCTGCTGTCGCCTCTGGATTGTTGTAATATCCTTTCATTGTCCCTTCTCCGCGCAAGCGAATTTCACCCGCTTCGCCACTGGCACATCGCTCTCCTCGCTCGTTTACAACCTCCATTTCGACGAACAATACACCACGATTGCCTAGACTGCCGATTTTATCCGGATGCTCGCGGTGCAAGAGGCACATTCCAGTCGGCCCTGCCTCCGTCAAGCCGTAGACGCACGCCAGTTTATCGCGTCCATATGCTTCTTCCATAACCGAAGCCATCTCTTTGGACAGCGGAGCCCCGCCATACATCCAATGTTCGATGGAAGACAAATCGTACGCCGCAAACTCGGGATGCTTCATCGTCAGCAAATACGCCACTGGCGCTCCGAAGAAATGCGTAATCCGATGCTGCTGCACCAAATCCAAAAGAAGCTGCGGCGAGAAGGTCAAGGCCATTACCTGAGTGGCGCCAAGCATGAGCCCTGCGATGAAAAAGAGATGGAGGGGAGCCGAATGACTCAGCGGCATCAAATGTAAAATTCGTGAATGATGTGTCATCGTCAGTTCAATCGACATCATTTTCGCGACCGTCAATAAGTTTCTATGTGTATAAAGCACCCCTTTAGGGCGTCCAGTCGTACCAGAAGTATACAGGATGCTGACCTCGCTATCTTCGTTCATGTTCGCCAAATACGGCTGTGAAGAAAGCGCATTCATTTTATCAAAAGACACGTTATTGGCATCCCAGTCAGCGATTCCAAACCAATTCCCTTGGCTCGGACCTGTTTTGATTGCCACAAGCTGTGGCGTTTGAAGGACCCACTCATTCACGATAGGCACGAGGGCATCATGAACAAGAAGTGCCTTTGCTCCGGCATGTTCACATATATGTCGTACTTCTTCTTGAGTTGAGCGTGCATTAATCGGTACAACGAGGGCACCACTGCGAATGATGGCGACGTAAAAAATGGCAAACTCCGGGCAATTGGGCATCAGCATGACAACCCGATCCCCTTGCTCGATGCCAAGCTCTTGCAAATGGCAAGCCCACTGAGTAGAGCGTGTGTCCCACTGGGAAAAGCTGACCTCTACATCTCCTGCAATCAGCGCGGACTTGTCCGGATATTTCCTTCCGTTTACTGCGAGCAGAGCTGATACGTTCATCGTTTCTCCTCCTCATTTTCTTCAAGCAATTTTTGTTCAAAGTTTTGCTTGTAGACGAGAATGTCTTCTCTCAGTTGTCGGAGTTCCATGATTTTCTCGTCGATCTCAGCCAGCTTTTGGTTGCCGTACTCAATCGTTCGCATAAGCTGCGCACGACCTGTACGATCCTCGTCGAACAGCTCAATCATCTCGCGAATCTGATCCAACGAAAATCCGAAGCGCTTCCCTCGCAGAATGAGTCGCAGCCGGGCACGATCCTTGCGGTTATAATGCCTGCTTCCCTTCTCTGTTCGACTGGGGAAAATCAAACCGAGCTCTTCGTAGTACCGAATCGTTCTGGTGCTGACATCTAATTGTTGAGCAAGATCAGAGATGGTCCACGATTCTTCCTTCTGTATTCCTTCTCTGCTCATGTCCAGCGCCCCTTACTTACATTTATAAAATTCGAAATTTACCGAATAAAGCGATTGTAACTGCCGTTTACGTAAACGTCAACTTGATGAAAAATTTATCGGGCCAATCACCAATCTATTATTCGCCCATATATTGTTATTGTGATTTTTGTGGAAGGAGGTGAAGCAATGGCCGTCATCAAAGCGAACTCCAGTGATGTAGATATGCTTGCCAGACTGATTCGGGCCGAGGCTGAGGGTGAAGGTGAGTTGGGCATGTTGATGGTTGGCAACGTTGGAGTAAATCGGATTTTAGGTAACTGCCTTGACTTCAAAAACATTCGCAGCATGCGTGACATGGTCTATCAATCTCCGGGAGGATTCGAAGCGGTCCAGAAGCCGTATTTCTATCAACGGGCCAGGGAAAAAGACAGAAGACTGGCACAGCGGGCAGTCAATGGAGAGAAAACCCGCCCTGCGAGCAACGCATTGTGGTTCTACCGTCCTGCTGGAAACTGCCCTCCTACCTGGTGGGATCAGCAAAACTCCGGTCGCTATAAGGCACACTGCTTCTTCGTTCCAACACCAGCAGATTGTCCACGCGTCTATTAAAAGAATTAGATAGATAAAGGAGCGAGTTCATCATGAGTCAACAAATGCCTTACACTGGTTACCCTCAACAACAATACGGTTACGACATGTACCCATCCGCACAGTATCCATACGGCATGCCTCAGCAACAGCAGCAGATGATTCAGCAGCAGCAACCTCAACTAGTTCCGATGCAGCCAAGCGGAGCCTTGATTCCTGGAATGCCCATTACTCCTGGGCAAGTGCTGGAAGAATCGTACATCGAAAACATCCTTCGGTTGAATCGAGGCAAGGTCATTACGGTGTACCAAACATTTGAAAACAACAGCCAATGGAACGCCAAAATTTTTCGTGGCGTCCTCGAAACGGCTGGCCGCGACCACATTATTATCAGCGATCCGCAAACCGGCAAGCGCTATTTGCTCCTCATGGTCAACACCGATTACATCACTGCGGACGAAGAGTTGAATTACGTCCCGCCTCAGCTTCCAACAGGAGTTCGGTAAGCAACCAAGCACAAAAAGACAGTTTCCGTCGGCTATGCCCGGGGAGAACTGTCTTTTTGACGTTTCTACCATTCCATGCTATTAATGAGTGAGAAACACGACTGCTTTGCAAAGGATGAGGAAGAGTGGCATTTGGGATTACACGAGACGAACTGAACCGTTGGAAGCAAGCCGTTAGTCGAGGCGAATTGGCATTTCTCACCCACTATTGGCTGGACCCCCGGTTTCCCGGAATCAAAACCGTTACAAAAGTAGGCTGTGCCAATTATTCGCTACTGACAGACTGGTGCCTAGCCAACGGACTCGATCCTGTCTACATTCATAACCGCGCACCCTTCCCACATTTTGATTTACTGGGCGAAAAACAAATCCAGGTCTTGCAAAAGGAAGGCCTGTGGGATCACTTGGAGCGCTTCCGCATGCTGGATGATAGACGAGACTAGGATGGATCTTTTTGCACGTGATAGCCTCGATCACCATATGGCGCCAGCTTTTTCATCCATTTATCTTCGAGCTTTTCCAGGGCATCCTTCCCATCAAAATACGGATGGTCTTTCTTCTCCACCTTTTCTAGAACTTCGATTTCAAAAGCGTCCGGACCGTATTTATCCCAGTCTTTTTGCAGCTCACGATTAGGATGTGAACCATGCTGAAGCATGAACTTTCTGCCGTTGATCGTTTTTAGGTTATTCGTGCTGGCGATGAACACTTTTTCATTTTGCTTGTTCTTAATTTGATACACGCCTGCATCGGTTTCTACTTCCTTGTACATCTGCTTGAGCTCTTGTTTGCGATTCATCTGTTGCGGCCCCCGTTCCTCTCCTTCATTTTCCACTGCGATCCGCCAATATTGACTGCCATCCGCCTGTCTATCCATCAGACCAACATCGACTAAATATCTCCGCAAGGTCACATAATCGTCGTAGAGACCTTCCAAAATCTCATTCACTTCTCGCTCAGTGTAGAAACGGTCGAGCTCAAATTTTTTGGAAATCTCTTCGAGGAGGATCAGTTTATGCTTTTGCTTACGCGGGAAACGCTCCAATCGACCTGATAGTCCATTCGGCAAGAGCCTCTTTACGATCGCGGCATACTCTGCGGCATCGCCATCTTTCGAGGTATTCTTTTGCTTGCTTGATTTGGCATCGTTGGACGATTGATTTTTATCCGCTTCATGTAATAACTCCATCATGACCAGGAACACCTTGGCCTGACGTTCTTTTTCCTTGAGTGCAAAGCGGTGGTTACGGATCGTCGATGCACTGCCGATCCCCATTTCATTTTGAACCTCGGCGTCTGTCTTGCCCTGATAAAAGAGGCGAAGCAAATTCACCTGATGATCAGACAAGCCCGTCAATCGTTTATCCAACTGGCTCAGGTGAGTAAAGACAGAACCGTGCGCTGCCTCGATATGATGGCGCATAAACCGGGACGCTTCGTACAGGACACCATCCACTGGATAAATAATTCCTTTCTCCACCTGTTCCCCACAGAGCAAACACATAAAATGTTCACCTTGTTCGATGTAACCTTGCTTCCACTCTTGAAGGGAAGCGCTCCAAAATGCTTCATGAAGACTCATATATAAACACAACCTTTATTCGTTTAATTTATTATAGATAACTTATCATTACGTTTGTTTTGTGTCAAACAAAAAAGCCCCCTGTTGTCTATTCGCACAACAGAAAGCCTTTTTGTTTATGCTTCACTGGCTCGCATCGCAAGACTTGCTTGAGCCAACTCTTTTAAAAATGCCAGGCGGTCACCTTTATAGAAACGTCCTTCTGTTGCTGTCCGCTTCTGCCGATAGCGGATCGCCAATCGGTTTACCATGCGATTAATCTCCAGATGTTGTTCCTCTTCCATCGTAAACCGTACAGCGTATTCGTAATAGTCCGTTTCCCACGGAATCGTGCGGACTACATGGCCGTACATTTTCAGAGCCTGTCCGCACAATTCCGTCGCAAACTGCAGAACGAGCTGATCATTTGCCGGCATTTTGAGATGAGAAAGAAAACGAAGTCCACCTGCCCCGATATCCTCGATCAATACCTGCGTGCTCCCAATCTCCATGGTTTTCCCTTTGATCAGCACAATAGTCATGTCTGCACAGAGGGCGTATTCTAGACGTAAGCGAAAAAATTCACGTTGATGCCCCTCTGATCTACCTGGCATTTTCTTCTCCTTCTTTCTCTTCTCATAGTGGGTAAGACGCAAAAGAAAGAGCGCCTGTCACCTTGGCGCCTTTCTTTTTATTTTTTGGGCTTTCGGTATTTGATCTCCTGCTCTTTCACCTGAAAGCGATTCCATAATTCTCTCTCATCATGTGTGATGGAATCATGCTTTTCCAGCCGGAAGAGGAGTCTAACGACCACCCAAACAATCAAAAGAAACGCAAAAAAGATAACCAGTGTAAGAAAGATCATAAAACCTGCCTCCTCCCATTTACTAACAACATATGGGAGGAAGCATCATAAGATAACCAAATGTGTCAAAAACGTGACAATCCTCCTTTTCTAGAAGGTTGTCACACTTCGCGGCTTCTCGGAAACAGCAAACAGTCTATCCAAAATGGGTAGCTTTTCTGGGGCATCCAGTTCCAACTGGCCGTATTGATGCAGCTTTCGGGCAGTTACTACCCCCATCACGAGCGAAGAAAAATCCGAAATATCTAGCTGCACCGTAACGTCAGGCTCTACTGCCTCTCCTAATTCCGGACGTCCATCGACAAACTTGATGAGCCATGTTCCTTCATTCTCAGGCAGGAACGAATCGCGGATCGTCAGCTTTACATTTACCGTTTCCGAACCAAAACGGTGGTGGGAGAGCTGACGGAAAAATCCAGGCACATCAATGATCCGATACATCAGACCGACTCCGGATACATGGCTCTCATGATAAATGCTCCACAAGATCGAATCCGTTCCATTGCCCGGATCAGATAGCAACAAGTGAAAATCTTCGTCCGGCGTCGTAAACTCGATCCGTTGAATCTGATCGGCCTGGCTGCGCAGGAAAGAGAGCAGTTGTGCAAGTGCTTCGCGGCTCTCATACAGAAGCTCTCTTATTTCTATGTTGTTGAAGAGTTTGTTTTTTTCATGGGCGCTCTGAAACTGAAAAGCGAGATAGCCGCCTAGTCTCCCTTCCTTTTGGTAGCCGACGGTAATCATTTCGGGACTATCGAGGATTCTGTCCCACTCTCGATCTGTTCGCTTGATCATGCCATGTGTTTGACGGGCGATACGATGATAGCACGCAGACAGTTCTTCTTTGTCCTCTTTTCCTATATAAACGATTTTATCCTTACCTACAAACGGCAGGCTGGACGGCTTGAACTTGTATTGATGAACCTTAGTCCCTATTCCAAACCCCATTTGCTTGTAAAAATCAACACGAAACGGATAGAGAGAGACCAACGAGATTCCCCGCTCCCGATAGCTGGAAAGAAAACCTTGCAGCATCGACATGGCCACTTTTTCCTTTTTATGCAAAAGGTCCACGGCGACCAACCCAATCCCGCCAGTCAAAAGCGGTGTACCGTGAACATTCATGGGAAAATCGTACCATTTCATAATCCCGACCAGTCGTCCATCACGGTAGCATCCGTGGTAGCTGACGTGCGGGTCGTTTTCGATCGTCTCCCTTACGCGTTCGGCAAATCGCTGCCTGCTCTCTGCACCCAGTAGATTGCTTCCAGGGTAACTCATCGCTGCAATCCTAACGACCTCATCGATATCGTCAATTGAAACCGGTCGAATCTCCTCCATCGTCTCATGCACTCCTGTCCGCAAGAATTTGGGCATCTAGGAAAATAGTAACGATGAATGTAGCAACTGGCAATATGAAGTTTGTATTTTTTGGAAAACTGTAACCAATTATTGAAAAAACGCCCGCACTCGGCGGACGTCTTCGAATTAGTGTGTCTGTTTGACTCGGCTTCCTTTTGCGATCACAAGCGCCAGAACAAAGCTGCCTATCGCAAGCACTAAGGTACCTGTGAAGACCACATGAACACCGCTAGCCAATAAGTCTCGGATCTGTGCCAGCTGTGCCACTGGAATCGATCCGTGTTCAAACGAGGCCCCTAAATTCGCATGACCACTTGCTACAGTCACCATGTTGAACAACATTCCGAATACGGCTGCCCCGAAGGTTTGGCTAAATGTACCCGTGAACGTATTGAGGGCAACCGCTGTCCCCCTCTTGTCGACTGCAACGGATGATTGAATTTTTACCATGATGATCGGAGAAATGAGTCCCATTCCCAAACCAATTAAGCCTACAGCCACATAAATGAGATATCCCGCTGACTGAGCGGACAAGAAGCTCAACAATGTTGTCGCTACCGTCAGAACAGCTGTCCCTGCGATAAACAATTGTTCAGCTCGCAGCTTGCCTAACAAGTTCCCGGCAAGGATAGAGCCGATCGTCCAGCAAACTGGCATCGGCGTCAGGACAAAGCCAGCCATTGTCGCACTTTCTCCCAAGACTCCCTGGCTCCAGATCGGCAAGTACACCACCATGCTGATTACAATTCCATTGGTCAAGAGTGTCAGCAGATTGGTCATGGCCACGTTTCGATTGGTAAAAAGCGAAAGCGGAATTAGTGGCTCAGGTGATTTCTTTTCCACCGATACAAACACCAGATAGGTCACCAAAGCAAATACGATCAAGGAAATCGTCACTGGACTGGCCCAGGATTGATTCTGACTACCTGTTAGTAAGGCATACAACAAGGCGATGGTCCCGACCGAAAAAATAAGCGCTCCCGGATAATCGATATGGCGCTTTTCTTTGACGGCAAGCTTTTCCTTGTACAAAAAGACGAGCATGAAAAACGATACGAGGCCAAAAGGCAAATTAAGAAAAAAGATATAACGCCACGTCAGTGTATCGACCAAAAATCCTCCGACCAGCGGACCTGCCACACCGGAAAGTCCCCATACAGCGCTAATCCAGCCCTGCGCTTTCGCTCGGGCAGTCTGCTCGGTGTACAAATCTCCGATAATGGTCATCGTAATCGGCATGACTGAACCTGCACCCAAGCCTTGAATGGCACGGAATACAATGAGCTGCCACATCGACGTCGCCACTCCACAGAGCGTGGAACCTAACAAAAAGATGCCGATCCCGATTAATAAAACGTTCTTTCGGCCAAATAAATCAGCCAGCTTGCCGTAAATGGGAGCAGATACGGCAGTGGCAAGCATGTAGATGGCGTATACCCAGCTCACCTGTTCAAAACCTGCCAAATCACTCGTAATACGTGGTACGGCTGTACTCACAATCGTTCCTTCCATCGCAGCAAGGAATGTCGAGAGCATTAGGGCAATCATAATCTGTAATCTCATCTCGATCTCCTCTCTCTAACTACGCATGATCGCGAGCAGCGAAAAAGCATTGTCTAGTATACCACATTAGGGAACATGTTTTCGCCAATCTTTCTCAACCAACGAAAAACCTCGTCTTGTCGATGACAAGCGAGGCATTGTTTTTCCGATCAGGGTTATCGATTGGCTGCGCGTAGCTTCACTGCTGCAAACACCTGCTGGTAATAATGCACCTCATGTGGAACAAAGTCAGCTTTGTCCGTGATCATCGCTGTATCTTTTTGCTCGCCATTTTCCGTTAGCAAAAATCCATTCACCGTCATCTGCTCGATCTGGCCCGCAAACAACCGCTCTAGCTCATGCAGACTGACCCAAAATAGCCCCGTGACTTCTTCTTCCTGTACTCGGTACTCGTGTAAGGGTTGATCGCATTCGTACAAAAATATATGGCACATTTCCTTATCCATGATGGAGGGGGCAACCATTACATCACGAAAGACGCCTACCTTATCCAATTCCTCAAAGCTCACGGACAAGCCCAGCTCCTCCTCCAACTCCCGAACGCCGTCACATGGCTGTTCCGAAGCGAGAAGATGACCGGCAGAGGTAATGTCGAGCAAGTTCGGACAAGTATCCTTTTGTGGATGTCTTTTTTGGAACAACAATTCGATCTGGTCATCTACTACGCGATAAATCCAGCAGTGAAAGGTTTGGTGCCACAGCCCCAAGCGGTGTACTTCGCTACGCGCTTCTACCCCGATGTGCTGTCCTGCTTCGTCAAAAATGTCTAGCTGCTCTTCCTGCATGTTTTCCACCCCATGACTTGTCTCTTGCGCATTTCTTTTCCCCAAGTTAGATTCCCGGTCCAGAGCGTAAATTCCTCTCTATTGACGTGACGAAAGAAGGGACAGCGACAAACGCCATCCCTTCTATCACCATTAGTTGATCGATACTTCATCCAGCATCAAGTAGCCAACAGGGCTCAGCCAGAAGCCATTTACATTCTTGGATGTAACTGCCACATGGTCAATCGTGCGGATTGGAAGAATCGGTACTTCCTTTAACTCGATTTCTTGCAGCTTTGCGTAAATTTCATTGCGTTTTTGCGCATCTTTTTCGCGACGACCTTCTTCAATCAGCTTGTCTACCTCTGGATTGTTGTAGAACGCCATGTTACCTGCGCTGCCTTTCGAAGTGCTGTGGAAGACGTTGTACTGGTTGTAGTCGCCATCCCCTGTTGCATTGCCCCAGCCCCCGATGAACATCGCATGCTCACCATTGTCTGTGTGCTCCAGATACGCACCGTATTCCATTACTTTGATCTCCAAATCAATGCCGATGCCTTTCAACTGTGACTGGATGACTTCTGCTACGTTCATGCGCTCTTTACGGTCGTCTGTCACGATGGACGTCTTGAAGCCGTTCGGGTAACCTGCCTCTGCAAGCAGTGCTTTTGCTGCATTGACGTCATACGAGTAATCCTGGAGATTCGGGTTATAGCCGATTACTTTTGGCGACATCGAGGAAACAGCTTGTGTTCCCACATTGTTGTATACCCCTTGCACAATGGCTTGTTTTTCGATAGCATGTGCGACAGCTTGACGTACGCGTACATCATCAAATGGCTTCTTCTGCACGTTAAAGCCGATATAATCCACACCCAAGCCTTCTGCACGTACCATGTTCATGCCAGGAGATGCCTGTGCGCGCTCTACTTCTGTCACAGGAAGCTGATCGCCGATGTGCGCTTCGCCTGCTTCGATCATCGCTACACGTGTCGTATCTTCTGGAACGACCTTATACACTACTTCATCTACCTTTGGTTTTTCACCCCAGTAGGTATCATTTTTCGAAAGTTTCATATCTTGACCCGGTGCCCACGCTGTAAATTTGAAAGGTCCGGTTCCCACAGGCTGCTTCGCCAATGTATCGGAATGCTCGGCGATTGCTTTCGGGCTGATAATGCTTCCTTCCGAGCTAGCCAAGATGGAGAGCAGCGGTGCAAAAGGATACTCCAGCACGAAATGTACAGTCTTGTCATCCACGATCTTGATTTCTTTGATCATAGAGAAGTTAGATGCACGCGGTGATGCAACCTTTGGATCGCGTACACGTTCGAACGTCTTTTTCACAGCGTCTGCTGTAAAGGGTGTACCATCATGGAACGTAACGCCCTCGCGGAGCTTAAACTCCCATGTCAGGTCGTCGAGCTGTTTCCATTCAGTAGCGAGTGTAGGCTTGTACTCGCCGTTTTTATCGCGAGAAACCAAGCTCTCATACACTTTTCCATACACATAGTTTGCCGAAGGAATATTAGAGATGAAATGCGGGTCCAAATTGTTGGCGTCTGCCTTGCGGGCTACAATCAGGGTTCCCCCTTCTTTCGGAGCTTCTGTAGCAGTTGTATTCGTCGAACTGGATTGCTCCGAGCTCGCACCACCACATCCAGTCAGCGCAACACTAACCGTCAATGTCAGAGCCAACAAGGAACCGACCATGCGCGTTTTCTTCATTTGTGTCTACCCCCTGTAGAATACCGTCGAAAATTCTGAATGTATTTCTTATTTGCATTATACGGTAGATTTTCAACCGAACCTTTCAGCATCTTTACATCAATTTATAATATTTTTACTTTTATTTAATTTCGTGCAGATGGAAAGATACTTGGATTCGTAGCTTCGGTGGAGAAGCGTGTTTCCAGTCTACGCTTCGGCCTACGCCCCGCTGGGGGTGAAGACTGTCCGCTCCGGCATGAATGACGGGAGCCGCTTCAAAAGTGGTAGCCTCGATGATGTATTCGCACGTTGAAGCTAAAAACGCTCCCGCCATTCATCCCTCCGCTTGGTCGGGCTCCAGAGGCGCTATGACTGGAAACACGCTTCTTTGACGTTGCTTGTGTCTATTTTTCGATCTATGTATGAAAAGCAACAAGAAGAAAATGTTTGAAGGTTCTTCATGATTGTTCTTCTGTAGCATTCTAATGTATGGATTTGCTATGAAAATCATTTTATAGTTAGTTACGTAATCAATTGTCGCCTTGAATCTACTTTCAAGATGTTACCAAAGCTACGCCGGAAGAAGTGCATTTCCAGTCCAAGCGCCTCTGGAGCCCATCTCAGCGTAGGAATAAATGGCGGGGAATTTAAGCTTCACTTATGAACTACCTCCTCGAAACTTCTATGTTTGAAGCGCTCCCGCCATTTATTCCGAAGCGAGCAGTCAATCCCCCTTGCGGGGCGGAGGCCGAAGCGTAGACTGGAAATGCACTTCTTCCTCCACTACAGCAACTTTTATAAACAAAAATCCGACCTCCTGAAGAAGATCGGATTACGTTTCCTACTCTTTATTGTTTCTGCCAAACCATCTTGCCCGAGAAAACCACTGCTTCCTTCGGAGATAGTCTAGCCACAGCCTCGGCGGAGCATTTGGCACGAACGAAAACCGCATTTGCCTCGTCTCCTACTTTCGGCCAAACCTGATTCCCAGCTTGGTCCAGTGGAGTCAAGCCACCTGTAACGAATCCCAGTGCACGTGATAGAGATCGCTCATCGATCCATCGGAACCGTTCAGCCAGACGGTTAGCTTTTTGCAGCATATCTCCAGTTCCAAATGGGTCCCAATGATCGGTGATGTTGTCATTGCCCAAACCAACATGGACGCCCTTGGCATGAAGCAACGGAATCGGGATGGTCGGCATATCAATGGGCACAGCTGACATGACAGCGATTTGCTGCTCGGCAAAAAGCTCCGCGACCTCTTCTGCCACAGCAGTCGGAACCTCTCCTAGCCCGTAAGCATGACTGACAGTGACTCGACCTTGCCACCCCGCATCCTTCGTCATAGCAGCCAGTTTTTTCATAATATAAACACCCAAATGTCCAGGCTCGTGCAAGTGCAAGTCAACATCCGCATTTGCTTCCACTGCTATGTCCATCATTGTATCAAGTGATTTCTCAATATCATCGTCAAACGTGGCGGGATCGACACCACCGACGAGGCCAGCTCCATGCTTCATCGCCTCGCGAACGAGGGAAACAGAATCACTTCGTAGCAAGCCATGTTGGGGAAACGCGACAATTTCCCAGGAAAGTTTTTCACGATAAGTTGCCAGTGCCTCCCATGTAGCTTCCAGGTTTTTCAGCCCAATGACCGGGTCAATGTTGCAGTGGGTTCGCACGTGAGTAGCACCGTGTGATTGCACTAACTCCAGCAGCTTTTCTGCACGCTCACGAGCGACGGGTAGTTGGCGGGGCAGCAGTTCCTGCTCTTGTTCGATTCGAAAAAAACGATTGGGAGCAGGAAGAACGGCTTGCCACGGGCCTCCATAAAATGTTTTGTCCAGATGAATGTGCATTTCCCGGAAAGAAGGAAGCATCAATAGGCCTTGTGCATCCCACGCAGATACCCCATCGGGTATATCAGAAGTAGCAGGTACGACGTTCTCCACGCGGCCGTCCGTGAGCAAGACATGAAAACACTCCGTCTTTGTTCCCGTCACGATGCCATTCGCCTCTGTATAACCACATTCCAGACTCGCATTTTTGATCCACAAGCTTTCTTTCATGCTCCGTCTCCATCCTTTTCTCTCTAAATATTGCGTTATTCAATCGTAATGCCATTGATCATCATGTACCCAGATGGGCTGATCCAGAAGCCTTTGATGTTTTTGGCGACTGCGGCGACATGCTCAAGATTGCGGATTGGGACGATTGGTGCTTCTTGCTTTTCAATCTCCAGCGCCTTTGCATAGATTTGCTTGCGCTTTTCCGTATCCTGCTCGCGGCGCCCCTCTTCGATCAGCTTGTCCACCTCTTTATTCACGTAGAACGTTGTGTTTCCGCCTTTGCCCAAAGAGCTGGAGTGGAACAGATTGTACTGGTTGTAGTCAGCGTCACCAGTGGCATTGCCCCAGCCGCTGATGAACAGCTCTGTTTCACCGTTGTCTTCTGCATCTAAATAGGCTCCATACTCTAGCACTTTTACCTCTACTTCAATGCCAATCCCCTTTAACTGGGACTGGATCACTTCCGCAGCATTAATCCGTTCCTTGCGATCGCCTGTCCACAAGGTTGTCTTGAAGCCTTCCGGATAGCCTGCTTCTTTTAACAGAGCCTTCGCCTTGTTCGGATCAAACTCGTATCCTTTTAACGCCTCATCGTATCCAAGAACCTTCTGACTCATTGCAGAGTTCGCTTTTGTTCCGACATCGTTGTACACACCTTTGATGATCGCATCGGTCTCAATCGCATAGTTGATCGCCTGGCGAACACGAGCGTCGTCAAACGGTTTTTTCTTCGTATTGAACCCGATGAAATCTGTCCCCAAGCCCTCTGTGCGGTACAAGCTCATATGAGGGGAATTACTGACGCGGTCAATTTCTGTCACCGGCAATGGTTCAGCAATATGCGCTTCTCCCGTCTCTACCATGGCTACGCGTGTCGTGTCCTCTGGTACGACTTTGAAGACAGCCTTCTTGAATTTTACCTTTTCTCCCCAGTAGTTGTCATTTTTCACGAGCACGATCTCTTGGCCAGGTGTCCACGATTCGAATACGAACGGCCCTGTACCAACGGGATGCTTGCTCAGCTCCTTGCCGTATTGCTCAATTGCTTTTGGACTAATGATGCTGCCTTCGTGATTGGCGAGGATCGATAGTAATGGAGAATACGGGTAGGCTAGCTTGAAATGAACGGTGTAATCATCCACTACCTTGACTTCCGATACCATCTTGAACTGTGACGCACGTGGAGAGGCGACCTTTTCATCGAGGACGCGTGCGAATGTTGCTTTCACCGCCTCGGCGTTAAACGGCGTACCATCGTGGAAGTTGACTCCCTGACGCAGCTTGAACTCCCAGGTGACATCGTCCAACTGCTTCCATTCCGTGGCGAGCATCGGTTTGAACGCCATGTTATCATCTCGCTGGATGAGGCCTTCGTACACTTTGTGATGGACCACACTCGCTGCATTGATCGCTGAAATAAAGTGCGGGTCTAGATTGTTTGCGTCTGACTGCCGTGCAATCACCAGCGTCTGATCTGTTGCCGGAGCTTCCTTCGCAGTCGGAGTCCCTGCCGCACCTTGCTCTGTACCTGTTGAACAGCCTGTAAGCACGAGGCCAACGCTCAGGATACCTGCCAGCATTGAACCTAGCATCTTCTGTTTTTTCATAGACTCGCCCCCATTTTATTCTTCTTTGTATAATCAATCAGCATAGCTCGTTCCCAATGGGCGAAGCTATGCTGATCATGAAGCATTTTTTGCTAAAAGTTATGGCAACGTTACATCGTCGATCTCAATGTGTCCCGCCGGGCTGATCCAAACTCCCTCTACACCTTTTTGAATCGCTGCAAGGTTTTCTGAGAAGCGGTACGGTACCATTGCCGCTTCGTCCATTTCGATTTGCTGTGCTTTTTCGTAGATTTGCTTCCGTTTTTCTTCGTCTTTCTCTTTGCGGCCCTCATCGATCAGCTTGTCCACTTCCGGA
Organism: Brevibacillus brevis; assembly: GCF_001039275.2. Lineage (NCBI taxonomy): Bacteria > Bacillati > Bacillota > Bacilli > Caryophanales > Paenibacillaceae > Brevibacillus > Brevibacillus brevis. The sequence goes on along the minus strand of NZ_CP030117.1, from coordinate 1,655,009 downwards.
TTGCTGTAGAAAGCATGGTTGCCGGCTGCCCCTTGCGATTTCGTGTGGAACAGATTGTATTGGTTGTAGTCTGCATCACCTGTGGCATTGCCCCAACCGCTGAGGAACAATTCTGTTTCGCCTTTGTTGGCTGCTTCAATATAAGCACCGAACTCTAGCACTTTCACTTCCAAATCGATATTGATTTGTTTCAGTTGTTGCTGCAGTACCTCTGCCAAGCTAACTCGTGCCTTGTTATCGTTTAAGTAAATGGTTGCTTTGAAGCCGTTCGCGTATCCAGCTTCCGCCAATAGCTTTTTGGATTTTTCCAGATCGTAAGGCAAGTCTTTTACATTCGGGCTGTAACCAACCATGGACGGGGTGATAGAAGAATGAGCAACCGTCCCGACATCGTTGTAAACCCCTTGAATGATGGTTTTCTTATCGATCGCATGTGCAATCGCTTGACGAACGCGCACATCATCGAATGGCTTCTTCGAGTTGTTAATCCCGATATGATCGCTAGCGAAAGCAGGATAACGACCAAGTGTCATACTCGGAGAATTTTTCACCCGATCGACTTCTGTCACTGGCAATTGCTCAGCCACATGCGCTTCGCCTGTCTCGACCATCGCGAGTCTGGTCGTATCCTCTGGAACGGTCTTGAAGACGACTTTGTCCAGCTTCGGTTTTTCGCCCCAATAGTTATCGTTTTTCACCAGGACGACTTCTTGACCTGGTGTCCATGATTCGAATTTGTAAGGCCCTGTTCCCGTTGGATGCTTGGTCAAGTCTTTCCCATACTGTTCGATCGCTTTTGGTGACAAAATTCCACCCTCTGCACTGGCGAGCACGGACAGGAGTGGTGCGTATGGATAGTTCAGGATGAATTGAACCGTTGTATCATCCACGACCTTTACCTCTTTGATGGCTTCAAACAAATTGGCACGGTTAGAGCCTACTGCCGGGTCTTGGACACGAGCAATCGTCTTTTTCACAGCTTCCGCATTGAATGGCGTGCCATCGTGGAACGTCACACCGGAGCGAAGCTTGAATTCCCATGTCACGTCATCGAGCTGCTTCCATTCAGAAGCGAGTGAGCCTACATATTTGCTTTCTTTGTCCATCCGAACAAGACCCTCGTATACCTTGTGATGAATGATGGCAGCGGAGTTGATTTGCGTTAGAAAATGTGGGTCAAGGTTGTTCGCATCAGACAAACGGGCAATGACGAGTGTCCCGCCTTCTTTGCCAGCTGGTGATGAAGCATTGGTTTGCCCTGAAGAATTGGTACTCCCTCCTGCTTCAGGTGCTTGTGAGCAGCCTGCCAACGCTGTAGAAACCGCAACGGTCATGGCAAGCAGCGTCTGGAAAAAGCGCGTCTTTTTCATGTAGTGATCCCCCTCTTTTGTGAAAAGCGTCTCAACGTTTTTCATAAATGTTGATGTGACCGCTTGCGGTCAAAAAAACGGTCGTGACCGTTTTTTGCGCCAGATGTACTTGAATATTTTGACCATTCGCGCATATTTCATTTTACCCACTATTCTGGCATTGTATTTTCACTCTCTTTACTTGTATTTTCACTTTCTTTACTCTTTTTTTCAGTATTTCTACTTTTGTGCGAATAATGCAATAAAAATAGACTTGGAGTAAATATTGCTGTAGTGGTGTGGAGGAAACAGGAGAAAACGCTCAGCTTCTTGTCCCACCCGCTGGGGGATTCACTGTACGACTCCATGCATAAAGCGAAACCGCGTCCAAAGTGGTCCTCTCAGGATGTGTTTCAGAGGTGGACGCTTAAGAACGTCGAGCTTTTAAGACTTGAAAGAATGAAGAAAGACATCAGTTACGCCAGAGAAGAATATTTCCAGACGTAGCGACTAGTGGAGTCCTACCAAGCAGAGAAGGGATGAGCGGGCAAAAGAAACGCAACGTGCTCGCGCTACGAAGCGGCTACCACTTTTGCGTTTTCCGCGAATCCCTTCGGAGCGGACAGTCTTAGCCCCTAGCAGGACGGCGCCTGGAGCCTAGACTGGAAATATTCTTCTCCCTACCGCAGCCACAATACTGGCTTCGCCAAGATTTTTGGTGAAGCCTTCGTACCCAAAGGGCAAAAGTCTTCCATGTCGATATGAGTTTTTATAGATTCTTATCTACTAAAAAAAGACCCTCTCCATTTGTTAGAGAAGGTCTCATGCTCCTGCTATTGAATCGTTACTTGGCTCACGTCAATGTACCCGGATGGACTGATGTACACACCCTGTACATTTTTTGCAATGGCTGCGAGGTTTTCACTGCTGCGGAATGGCAGCAACGGCACCTCCTCCATCTCGATTTGCTGGGCCTCCGCGTAGATTTCCTTGCGCTTCTCTGGATCTTTTTCCTTACGACCTGCTTCAATCAGCGCATCCACTTTCGGATTATTATAGAAGGAATGGTTGCCTGGCACACCTGCTGACGTGCTATGGAAGAGGTTGTACTGGTTGTAATCTGCATCCCCGGTCGCATTGCCCCAGCCACTAATGAACATTTGTGCTTCACCTTTTGCCGCCAACTCCAGATATGCGCCGAACTCCATCACTTGAATCTGCAAGTCGATGCCGATTCCCTTCAGTTGGGATTGCAGCACTTCGGCCACATTGATCCGTGCCTTGTTGTCATTAAGATAGATGGTTGCCTTGAATCCGTTGGCGTAGCCTGCTTCGGTGAGTAATTGCTTCGCTTTGTTCAAATCGTATTCCGGCGTTTTAATATTCGGGCTGTAGCCGATGACTTTTGGTCCTAACGACGAGATGGCCACTTTACCGACATTGTTATATACCCCTTTAATAATCGCTTCCTTATCGATCGCATGGGCGATGGCCTGACGGACACGAACATCGTCAAAAGGCTTCTGTTTGACGTTCATCCCGATGTGGTCAACTGCGAATGATTCGAACCGTCCCAAAGACATGCTCTGCGAGTTCTGTACCCTTTCCAGTTCAGTGACCGGAAGCTGTTCTGCGACATGGGCTTCGCCCGTTTCCACCATGGCTACGCGTGTCGCATCCTCAGGAATAGTCTTGAAAACAACTTTTTCCAGCTTCGGTTGGGTGCCCCAATACTTCTCGTTTTTCACCATGACGATTTCTTGTCCAGGCGTCCATGATTCAAAGATAAACGGCCCCGTACCTACTGGTTTCTTGGACAACTCTTTGCCGAATTCCTTAATCGCCTTCGGACTGATGATGCCACCCTCGGCACTCGCCAGTACGGACAGGAGTCCTGCAAACGGATAATGTAAAATAATTTCTACCTTCAGTGGATCTACGACCTTTACTTCTTTAATCATGCCAAACATGTTTGCTTTGGGAGTCGGATTATCTTTGTCCAAGATACGGTCGATTGTCTTCTTCACAGCCTCAGCATTGAAGGGTTCCCCGTCATGGAAGGTTACACCGTCACGCAGTGTGAACTCCCAGGTGACATCGTCTTTTTGTTTCCATTCCTTTGCCAAAAGAGGTTTGTACTCACTATTCCGATCCATCATGACCAGACCTTCATAGAGCTTGTGCTGCGTCACTGCCATGGAATTAATCTGGGTACTGAAATGCGGGTCCAAATTATTCGCATCGGACAAGCGCGCAATAATCAAGGTACCGCCTCCACCCGCTGCGGCCGATGAAGACGCGGGGCTAGTCGAAGCTTGATTGGAGTTGGACGCGGAATTCGTCCCACTGGATGTCTGACTGCCACCACAGCCTGCCAAGACTGTGGAAAGCAAGACAGACAGGGCAAGAATAGAACCTAGCATGTGCTTCTTCTTCACTGTGAATGCCCCCTTATTCTGGATGATAGAATGAAAAGAATATGACATGACTAAATATTACTAATTTTCTCACTATTAATCTTTTCATTATCTTTACCTTTCTTTTCATTTTCTTTACCATGTGGTTTTTGAATGTTCAAAATAACTCTATTGAAGGTGCCTACATCTTACATAGTGGAGGAGAAGAAAAAAAACATCCCTCAAAAAAGGGATGGCCGTGCAAAAAATTTCGAAATATGCCATTTACAGTTCAACATCTTTGTCCCACCGTCTTTCCAGATCCCTCACGGTTGAACTTTTCTCAACATCCTGTTCGTTCTTGTAAGTTCCCAGCATGACGTCAAAAACAGGGCTGGTAACACCGTACCAGTAATGTTCATTTTTGAAATGATGCCATAGATGGAGCTTTTTCATCCAGCGCCCCCATGGAGATATGGGCTGAACCGGACGATGGGCGATATAATGCGTCCATTCATAAAATAGCAAAAATCCTATCACGCCTGTAACAAAGGCATTGGTCACAATCACGTCGGAAGTAAACAGATAACAAACGGCTCCGGTTCCTGCAATGAGCGGCAAGCTGTACCACACGGGCAAGAACAACAGATGCAAGTTGTTCGGATCGGCGTGATGATCGTAATGTAAGCGTTTTAACAAATGGAGAAAAAATGGATTTCGAGGCGGTTTGAGGTGAAAGAGAAATCGATGAATCAAGTATTCGCTTGCCGCATACCCAATCATCCCCGCAACGAGTGCCACCCAGGTTTCCAATAGGTACCATCCAGAAAGAGTGAAAGACAAGCTAATCAGGAATAGAATGCTCATGATGAGGATATCCGGAAACGTAAAGAATTCCTTCAGAAACTTTGCCTTCAACAGAACCGCCCTCCTCTTGTGCTCCTTCACTTGTCTTGTTCCAACTTGGTTCGGTTTCTCCACAGCTCCAAACTGTTTTCCATTGCCTTTCTGGCTACACGCTCTGCTTCGATGTAATCTCCCTGTAAAGCGACATTCAACAATTCATGATAATAATGCCAAGATGCCTCGCGGTGTTCCGGGATGGAAAAATACTTTCTCGCCATTTTTAAGTAAAAGGAATCAAAACTGTTTACAATCAGTAAATAGATAGGATTTGGGGAAAGCCTCGTCAGATTTTTCTGGAGCTCCCAGTCAAACGCTGCGTAACCATCAGCATCAGGTTTCAGTTGATCGAGATTGGCAAGCAATGCGACTACCTTCGGCTGATGAGCAGCAACCGCGTTACGAATGTAAGCAGGCGCCAACGATATCCGCAGTTCCAGCAAGTACGAAATAAACTCATCCGTAACATCTTCGTGGTTTTGAATGATATGGACAAGGGTCATTACATTGCCTTGATGCCAATAATCGTTGACAATTGCCGGATGTCCTTTTCGCACAGTGATCCAGCCATCCCTTTCCAAACGTTGCAATGCTTCTCTAACGGTTGGCCGACCTACCCCGTAGTACTCTGCCAACTCCCGTTCTGGCCGCAGCGTACTTCCTGTAGGGTACTCTCGAGTCAAAATGGCCTTGATTAACTTCATCTCAATTTGATCCGACGACCGTTCTTTCTTTCCCCCTTTTTTCTCCAATGTCATTGTCGCCTCCCTACGCTGCTGGCCCTTGGTCCTACAACAAATTTTTGTGGTATTACCACAAAAGGTAATATTTTACACAAACGCTGTCAATAGGTAAAATACTGCGACTTGCCAGTACCTGCACGAAATTGAGTGTTCCTTCTCCGGCTTGTAGCAAGCTCGACAGGTTGACCCGATGGCGTCGAAATGTAGTAAAGTAAATTGACTAATGAACAAAGGGGTGCGCCAATGATTAGGCATAAGAATCATTGGGAGGCTATATATCCCCGAGACCACGATAATGAATAAGTGAGAAATACCGAATCAAAAAAGGCATAGCCCTCTTTCGAAAAAGAGAAGACTATGCCTCTTGTTTCACTGGCGTGATTATTCTGTTACTTCTACCGACCACCCAAACTTGTCTTCACGATCACCGTACTGGATTCCTGTCATCTCGTCGTACAGTCTCGTGGTCAATTCCCCTGTTTTTTCACCGTTAATGATCATCTGATGTCCGTTCCAGTTCAGATCACCTACTGGGGAAATAACAGCCGCTGTTCCGGTACCGAATGCTTCTTCCAGCTCACCGTTGACGTAAGCAGTATGCAGGTCTTCCATGGAAATCCGCTTCTCTACGACTGGAATTCCCCAGTCCTTAAGCAATTGGATGGTCGAATCTCTCGTGATCCCCTCCAGGATGCTACCGTTCAATGCTGGGGTCCACACTTCCCCTTTTACCTTGAAGAACACGTTCATGCTGCCTACTTCTTCAATATATTTATTCTCAACGCCATCGAGCCACAGCACTTGCTCATAGCCTTTTTCTTTTGCTTCCACTTGTGCTTTCAGACTGCCTGCGTAGTTACCTGCCACTTTAGCGTTTCCTGTTCCGCCTCTTACCGCACGCACATAGTTGTTTTCTACGTAAATTTTTACGGGCTTCATGCCACCCGCATAGTACGCTCCAACTGGGGAGAGCACAATCACCAATTTGTACGTATGCGAAGCGCGGACACCAAAGCATGGCTCTGTCGCGATTACGAAGGGACGAATGTAGAGAGACTGTCCGCTTTCTGTTGGAATCCATTCTTTATCTACGGCCACCAGCTGTTTCAATGCCTCGACCATGAATTCCTCGTCGATCAACGGCATGCTCATACGCTCCAATGAACGGTTCATACGCTTGAAATTTTGATCAGGACGGAACAAGCGAACCTTGCCCTCTTGATTGCGATAAGCTTTCAAGCCCTCAAATACAGCTTGCCCGTAATGGAACACCATTGCTGCCGGGTCCAATGTCAGCGGAGAGTAAGGAACGATTTGTGGATCATGCCATCCTTTACCTTCTGTATAATCCATGGTGAACATATGATCGGTAAAATGAACACCGAACCCCAGCTTGTCAGATGCTGGTTTCTCTTTTTTCTGTTCTGTCCGGGTAATTGTTAACTGACACTCCATCTTCTACATCTCCCTTAGTATTAAATCCACGATTTGAACAACTTCCTATATATACAAAATAGCAACAATTTTGCATGATTTCCAGCGTAAGTTTCTCCTCCCTCTACAATTTATGGTTATTTAGCGAAAACTTCGTAAAATTTTCGTGACTGATTTTTTACTTCGTATGCAGGATGAAAGGAATAGGTATCCCGAAAAGAATGTATAGGGACAGAATGAGGAGGGATATGTGTGACCACGCACCTTCGTTTGCACGGAAAGATTGCCATTGTAACAGGTGCCAGCCGCCTTCAAGGGATTGGGGCTGCTATCTGTCAAATGCTGGCCTCACACGGTGCCGATATTTTCCATACGTATTGGACCGCCTATGACCACTCCATGGCGTATGGGATGCAAAAGGATGAACCCGCAATCTTGCAGGAAGAGATCAGACGCTACGGAGTCAGATGTGCCGGGATCGAGATCGACCTGTCACAGCCTGATGCCTACAAGGAGGTGCTCGACGCAGCTACAGCACAACTGGGCGAACCAAGCATCCTCGTCAACAACGCTTGCTACTCGACAAATGACGGCTATGAAGCACTGGATATGGCCAGTTTGGACGCACATTATGCCATCAATGTGCGGGCAACCACCATGCTCAGTGTGGAATTTGCACGTCGCTTCACTCAACAGCGCGGAGGCCGAATCATCAACATGACATCTGGTCAGTCCAAAGGCCCGATGGTCGGCGAGATCGCGTATGCCGCAACAAAAGGAGCCGTAGATGCTCTTACGACGACACTGGCTGCCGAAGTGGCTACACGAGGGATTACCGTCAATGCTGTAAATCCTGGGCCCACCGATTCAGGCTGGATAAACGAAGAGATCAGACAAAACATGTTGCAGCGATTTCCTTTGGGACGGATCGGACAGCCCGAGGATGCAGCACGTCTTGTCGCTTTTCTAGCAAGTGACGAAGCGGAGTGGATCACTGGACAGATTATGCATTCCGAAGGCGGGTTCATCCGGTAAGTAAAAAAGCACAATCCGCCGCTTCTAGCAGATTGTGCTTCTTCTTTTTGTTCAATCTATGGTTTGCTCACGATTGGGAAAGAAGGCTTGAACAGCTCTTTTTCGCCCAGTTGTTGATAGTCGCGCTCTACGTAGCCCAGACGCATCTTGTCAAAGTAACGCTGTCCCTTTGCTTTGATCTCTTCCAGATCAACTCCTGGCAGGAGGCGGTCTTTCATTACGGTGCGTCCAGCTATGATTGAGAGCTTCACATCACGACCTGAGCCACACGTAATGATTGTACGGATTGGATCATCAACCGCACCCATGTGGAAACCGTCCAGATCGATGGCAATGATATCTGCTTTTGCCCCCGGCGCCAATCGTCCCAGATCATCTCTGCCAAGGAAACGTGCGCCGCCCAATGTTGCTGCGCGGTAAATATCCGCGTAGCTGGAATCCGCGACATCGCCTTCCACCAAACGGGACAGCATGCTGGCTGTGCGAATGTTTTGGATGAAGTCAGGCGGGAACGTATCGGTTCCAATCGCGATATTGACGCCCCGGCGTTTGTAACGGGCAAACGATTCGAGTGCCTCACCGTGGCGACCAACTACGAGCGGGCAGTGAATCACGGTCGTACCTGTCTCTTGGAGGATCGCCAAATCGTCTCCCTCTCCGAATTTTGCTTTACTAAAGCCTGGAATGAAATGTGCGTGCGGAATTGCCGTTTTCTTTCCGAGGAAGCCAATCTCATTCAGGAACTGAATCGGTGATTTGTTGTGACGACGATGGATTTCCGTATATTCATAGAGACCTTGTGCGGCATGCAGACGGATGGGACATCCGAGCTCCTCACTGTAGCGCTTTGTGTTGATCAGGTTCTCTACAGACTGTGACTCGATTCGCTCTGGCGCCAGCATTCCACGGATGAGTCCGTTGTGAGCCCCATCGAAATCTTTGACAAATTGGACAGCCCGCTCCAAACCTGCTTGTCCTTCTGCTTCGTTCCACAGTACCTCGATTTCTCCGTTTGCCTTCACGACGCGCATACCGGACTGATAGCTCGGCCCCATGTACATACGCAATCCCAAGCGTCCTGCATGATCGGCTGCTGCTGCCAGCTCCTCATACGTTTCCGCCCAGCGCTTGTAGAAGACGGATGTAATCGGCATGGCTGTCGTTACCCCATTTAGAATCAGTTGGCTGTAGGCGAAAAGGGATTTGAACGCCTCTTCCTCAGGTGTCATTACCTCATGGTAGCCTTTGCGGTAGTAGTCTTCCGACCAGAGCATATTTTTGTTTCTCGCAGAAGCTTGCTCCAGATGTACGATGTCGTGATCAATGTCACCCAACGCATTCAGGTCAATGAAGCCTGGGCTGACTACTGCATTGCCAGCATCGATCACTTCATCTACCTCGCCATCAAAATGGTGCCCCACATACACAATGGTGTCATTCTCGTAAACGACTTCCCCATCTTTGATAATCACATGATCTTCGCCGTCAAAACCGATGACATATTTTGCGGTTATTTTCTTTTTCATGATGACCCTCCCTACTCTTCTTCTCGTTCCGGCCTCTCCACTCCATTGTATCCTTTGTCATTATAGGAAATATTCTGTAAAATTTGTTTCAAAACCTTTACGTGTATTTGCACAATCTTTACTCCTTTTCGAAAACAGGCAAGATTCCAAGCAATACGTAAAGATCATGCAAAAACTAGTAAAAAAGATGAACAACCTTGTTCGAAATATTCACTACAATTAATAGAGACAGCTAGACTGGACTCTCATCCACTACTTGCAAGATAGAGAAAGGGCTGATTTCTAGTGATGCAAGCTTTTTGGTTAACCAACGTACGTCTCGATAAAGGATTTGAAACGGGGGAAGACGGCGTCTTTCACACAATCTCAGAAATCTGTCATTTGAAAATCGAAGACGGCAAAATCGCAGAGATCGTTTCGGCGAACGAACCACTCGACACCACTTTACCGCAAGAAGATGCAAAAGGTTTATTGGCCCTCCCCTCTTTTGTTGAAAAGCATAATCATCTGGACAAAACGTATGCGGGCGCAACCTGGAAATCCTGCCTTCCTCCGAAAAAACTGATCGATCGCTTGGAGTTCGAAGCAAAAGAAATGCCGCTGATGACAGGGACGACCAAAGAACGTGCACAAGCAATGCTCCAGCTCCATATCAAAGGCGGTGCCACACATGTGCGTACACACGTCAACATCGATCCTTACATCGGCCTGAAAAACCTGGAGGGTGTGCGTACAGCCCTGGAAGAGTACAGCGATCGCCTGACGTATGAAATCGTTGCTTTCCCGCAGCAGGGGCTCCTGCGCACACAAGCAAGCTCCTTGATGAGACAAGCGATGAAGGAAGGCGCTACACTGGTTGGGGGCTTGGACCCGGCTGGGATTGATAATGAATTGGAAGGCTCCTTGCGTGAAATGATGGACATTGCGGTAGAAGCAGATGCGGATGTCGATATTCACCTGCATGATCCGGGGACACTCGGCTTCTATACGATCAAAAGACTGCTCGATCTGACCGAGGAAGCTGGCTGGCAGAACCGTATGGCGATCAGTCATGCCTTTGCGCTCGGAGATGTGTCGATGGAGGAAAGCTCGGACATGGCAGACCGATTGTCCCAACTGGGAACGATGATCATGACGACAGTCCCGATTAATCGGGCGATGCCACCTGTTCCGATGCTTCATGCCAAAGGCGTACATGTCGCGCTTGGTTACGATGGTTTCTACGATTCGTGGTCGCCATATGGCACAGGCGATATGCTGGATAAGCTAAACCGTCTGGTCGAGCGCTACCGTTGGGTCGATGAGAAATCATTGGTGCAATCCTTGTACTTCATCACCGGAGGAAAAACAACGCTCGATAAAGATGGCAACCGCGCATGGCCAAAGGTTGGCGACGAGGCAAGCATCGTGTTTGCAGAAAGCTCCTGCTCTGCGGAAGCGATTGCGAGAAAATCTCGTCGGGCTGCTGTCATGTTTAAAGGGAAAATTGTGCATGGTGCTTTGGAGAAAATGGAAGAAACAAAGTAGTCATGTGGATACGAAGGCTTCGCTGATTTTTCAGTGAAGCCTTTATTTTTTTGGTCTAAATCGAGCCTTTGGTGGTGGGGAGAAAAAAGAAGAAAACGCTCAAGTTCTTGGGCTACCTCCTAAGGGGTCATCCCTGCCCAGCTCCATGAAAAAAAATAAACCCGCGTCCAAAGTCGCGCCTCTGCGAAGTATTTCAGAGGTGGACGCTAAAGGCAGGTTTCTTTTTTTCCATTGCGCTTCGGTTGGTATCCCAAAGACTTTCGCTTATTTCTTCTTTTTTCTCTTACCAGCTTGGGTGTTTATCCCCGCTTAAAAGCTTTTTTATAACCAAGCCTTTTTTAAGAGCTTTACACCAAGTTGGATTTCATCAGTTGATAAATTACTGAAACCAAGTTTGACGATTGGGTGATCGGTTTTGTTTTTAATGAAATAGAGTGAAGTCGGATAGACTTTTACTCCCTGAAGGGAAGCTTGTTGAATGAGCCATTCTTCTGAACGCTCCACGTGTACTTTGACTAATACGTACAAACCAGACTGCTCGCCAATGATAGAAATATGTTGTTTGAAATGCTTCCTTAATTCACTAGCGAAGTGCTGCATTTTTCTTTTATAAACCAGACGCATGCGTTTAATATGGCGATTCCATTCCCCTTCCTCCATAAATTTCGCCATGGCGAATTGGCTAAGGAGTGAAGTCGTGCTCTCGAAATGGGCGAATTGATTTTTATAACAGTTGATAAGCGGCTGTGGCAACACCATATAACTTAAACGAATTCCTGGCAGAAAGCATTTCGAGAAATTTCCGAGATAAATCACTCTCGTTGCATCGATGGAAGCGAGAGCCGGAAATGGTTGTTGGGTATAGCGATATTCACTATCATAATCGTCTTCGATAATATATCCTTGCCTGTTTTTGGCCCAATGGATGAGTGCATGCCTTTGTTGAATGGGCATACTTACCCCATATGGACTGTGATGGGACGGCGCCACATATATCAATCGTGATTTCATATGTTCCAAGTGTGAAAAATCCGCACCTGTCTCATAAACGGGTAACGTTTCCAGTGTAAAACGATTTAATTGAAAAGCTTTCCTGGCACCATCATAACCAGGGTCCTCTACAATGATGCTAGAAAAATCATGTTTCAGGACAAGACCGAGATAGACAAGCATTTGTTGGGTACTACTTCCGATAATGATGGCATCTGGTTCAGTTCTCACCCCACGAGACTGGAGTAAATAGGCTGCGATTTGCTCACGTAGGCTCCATTCACCAAAAGGCTCCCCGTACCGAAAGCTGTCCTTTTCCGTTAATACTTGATTCGATATCCTCCTCCACGTTTTTAAAGGGAAATGCGCTTGATCGACGACGTCTGCGCGAAAATCAATGCGAACAGATGGTACTGGCTCGTTTTGCTTGTGAGTAGCAGAGCTGCGAGCCTCTTGAAATAAAACGGGCTCTAACTCATTTACAAAATAACCTTTTCGGCCTTCTCCACGAATATACCCTTCAGCAACAAGTTGTTCATACGCCATTAATGTTGTATTACGGCTGACATGTAAGGAATCGGCAAGTTGACGTATGGAGGGCAATGGCTCATCCGCCTTTATGTCGCCTTGTTCTATAAATGATTTAAATTTCTCGTAGATTTGTTTGTATTTAGGAGAATTATCCTTGAAAGTAAAAATGGTATTTTTCATTTGCACTCCTTCTGACATGTATATTTGTTTATTATTGTATCTTTTTTTATGTCAGTTTGTATCATACTCTTGTTTCAAGTACAAGTTGAAAGGGTGGTTTTTATGTACATTCCTAAGCAATATCGGATGGAACATGATGAGGCAGTTCAAATGATGAAGTCTAACCCGTTTGCCCTATTGATTACAGTTGATGAACATCGCCCGTTGGCTACGCATATCCCGTTGGAAATTCGTGAAGAGGAAGGGAAAATCTATGCGACTGGGCACATCGCATACGGTAACATGCAGAAGAAAACGTTGGATACTAATAGAGATGTTTTGCTGATTTTTCAAGGACCGCACGCTTACATTTCGTCAAGCTGGTATGAGAGTGAACAGGTTCCCACATGGGACTATCTCGCTGTACATGCGTATGGGTCAGCACGTATCCTCACGAAGGATGAACTCAAGTCGGCTTTGGATACGATGCTTACCCACTATGAATCTCACCGCGAAAATGGTCGACTCTGGGATACATTTGATCCTGAATTGCTTGAGAGAGAAATGACAGGAATCGTTGGTTTTGAGATTGAAATTACCTCGATTCAAGGGGCAGCCAAAATGAGCCAAAATCGCAACAACACCGATTATCAATCGATTGTGACAGAGCTTGAAAAATCTAATGATCAAGAGGAAATTCAGGTTGCTCAGTGGATGCGTGAGCAACGGAAAGAGTTATTTAAGTGATCAGCCTATAGATACCACAAGGAGTTGCTTCTTATGGAGTTTTCAACTATTTGGCTATTTGTCATTGCCGCTTCTACATTGTTAATCATACCTGGACCAGCTGTGTTCTATATTATGGCTAGAAGTATCGATCAAGGGAAGAAAGCGGGTCTGGTATCTGTTCTTGGTGTGTCTCTTGGTGGTTCTGTTCACGTTTTAGCTGGAGCAATCGGAGTTTCTGCGATTCTTATGACATCAGCAACAGCCTTTCATATCGTGAAATACTTGGGTGCTGCTTATCTGATCTATTTGGGGTGTAAGACCTTATTTTCTAAAGCGGATAAAACGGCTTCCGAAATTCCAAAAGCCCCTCGCAAAAAATTACGAAAGATTTTTTACGAATCAGCGCTTGTCGAGGTAATGAATCCTAAGACAGCCCTCTTCTTTTTAGCCTTCTTTCCGCAATTCATAACACCTACTGCTGGGTCAGTCACGGTTCAATTTTTGCTTTTAGGAACGATATTTATGATCCTAGCTTTTGTTAGCGATGGTCTGTATGCCATTCTCGCAGCAAGCATGAGAAAGCGGATTGTCGGTAGTACGGGGAGTTCAAAGGTAGTGAATCGGATAACTGGTTATTTCTATATTGCTCTAGGAATTTTCTCCGCCTTTGCGAGCCCCTCCAAAACATAATAAGTGAAATGAAACGGAGAGATAGGTTATGACTAGATTTATCATTGAAGATGATTTTTGGTCGTTATTTCCGCATGCAAAAATAGGCATCGTGATTTGCGAGGGAATTGATAATTCAATTAGGGACGTTGAAAAATACGAGAAGCTTCTGCAAGAGGCAGAGAAAGAAGCGCATAAATTCTTACGTCTAGAGGAATTCAGCAGTAATCCTGTCATTTCTGTTTGGCGAGAAGCTTTTCAGAAATTCAAGACTAAGAAAGGGGCAAGGTGTTCCATTGAAGCTTTATTAAAAAGAGTGAAAAATGGCAATCCGATCGGAACAATAAACCCGCTCGTTGACATCTATAATTCCATTTCCTTGCGTTATGGACTTCCGTGTGGTGGAGAAGATATCGATACTTTTGTAGGCGATATTCGCCTGACGCAGGCAAATGGCAACGAACCGTTTCTCCCATTGGGACAGGATGAAAATGCTTCGCCCTATGAAGGCGAAATTGTTTATAAGGATGATGTCGGTGCCATATGCAGATGCTGGAATTGGCGTGAAGCTCAGAGGACGATGCTAACAGAAAATACGAAAAATGCATTCCTCTGTATGGAATTGGTAGATGAAACAAGAAGCGATGAATTCCATCTGGCGCTAAAAGAATTGTCTGATTTCGTGCCACATCATCTTGGTGGAATGGTGAAGATGGAAGTGCTAGCTATCAATCATAAGGAAATGACCATCTTTGGTTAAACAAACGGCAGCCAAATGCACTGGCTGCCTTTGCTTGTGTTTATAAAACACTCGATTCCCGTTCGCTCAACAACCATATCCTGACGTTAGAACATTCCATTCTCATTGGGAGAATCATCCGGTATGGGCTGGCCTACATCCCACAATTCGACGATTTGGTCGTTATGAAAACGGAAGATATGGACCACAGCTCCCCCAAGATCCTCTTGGTTTTGCTTCACATGAGAATGAACGGCAACGATATCTCCCTCTTCGATGGCACGTTTCACTTCGAGAATCTTATGAGGATTCTTTGCGGCGTTCTCTTCCATTGCGAGCATGAGAGAATGAGCATCCCCACGGAAAAAGGGATTATGGTGGCGGAAATTCGGACTAGTGTATCTTTGGTATGCTTCTCGCACATTTCCCGACGCTACCAGTTGCAAAAACGAGACCGCATTCTCTTTGAGAGAAGTCTTCATCACAGATCATCCTTTCTTTATTATGATACCCGTTCGTACAACACGTCTATCTATGCCCAACTTTTTGCATGTTTTAACGTTCTCGTAATATACTCCTTCATCGCTTGCGAAATCCACTTGTTTTTGTGGTAAACGACTTGCGCGAAAATAGGAAACCGCTCATCTTGCCCGCCGCGTTGAGGTATAATAGTTCAAAGCAAAGGGGGCGGGAGACTGTGGAGTGGTTAATCGGTCTGGCCTGCAGCGCTGGGATTGCGGGAGCGGCTTATGTAAAACGGTCGCTGTCCGGTTCCGGCTTTTTGGCGGCGGTGATGCTGGGCACTGTGATGTATGCACTCGGAAGCCCTATCTGGTTCGGCTCCCTCATCGCTTTTTTTGTCTCGTCCACCTTACTGTCCAAGTGGAAAAAGCATAAAAAGCAAGAGGCCGAGAGCGGTTATGAGAAAACGGGGAGACGCGATGCCGGGCAGGTGCTCGCAAACGGCGGACTCGGGCTCCTGATATGTGTAGCAAATTGGGCGTGGCCGCATCCGCTTTGGTGGTACGCGTTCCTTGGCGTGATGGCGGCGGTCACAGCCGATACATGGGCGACAGAAATCGGCGGCTTGAGCCGGAAGCCCCCGAGATCGATTAAGACGGGTCAGCGTGTACCGCCCGGCACTTCTGGCGGCATTTCTGGCCTGGGCATGGGTGCTTCGCTGGCTGGGGGACTATTTATCGGCGGTGCAGCGTGGCTGCTGCTGGCGGTACCCGGTCAACCCGCGCCGGATGGGCTCATACCTGCCCTCAGACTGGCAGCCTGGATTGGCATAGCAGGACTGGCGGGCATGGTAGGGTCACTGGTTGATTCATGGATCGGTGCGACATGGCAGCAAATGTACCGTTGCAGCGTTTGCGGTCGTGAAATCGAGCAGGCTCGTCACTGCGGCATACCAGCCGTGCGAATCCGCGGTCGCGCTGGTTGGAACAACGATGCCGTCAATGTCGCAGGCTCGCTTGCAGGTGGTGCTTTCGCCGTCTTTTTGGCGCTGGCATTCGGCTTATCGTTTGACCTATAAAAAAACGGAAAGACTTCGTATCACCAAACGATACTGAGTTTTTCCGTTTCTTTATTTTGGGACACAAGTCTAGGCTATTTTCGTCATTTTCTTCGCATTCTGAACCATTTTTGAGACGCACGCCCAAAGTATAAAGCCAATTAGAAGGAAGCCGACATTCATGCTGATGACGCCTCCCCATCCGTATGCGGACCAAAACAATCCGCCGAGTGTCCCTCCTACACTAGAACCCGTATAGTAGAAAAATAAATACAAAGAAGAGGCCTGTGCTTTGTTCTGTAAAGCAAGCTGTCCTACCCAGCTGCTCGCAACCGCATGCGCTCCAAAAAATCCAAAAGTAAAAAATCCAAGTCCTCCAATTTTTAGAATGAGATTCGCTTCCCACGTCAAGCAGACGCCGATCAACGCAAGGAATAAGCTAATGAATAACAGCTTTTGCTTACCATGACGATCGATTAACTTTCCTGTCCAGACAGAGCTGAACATTCCGATGATCATAATTAAAAATGTCCAACTTATCAATGTTTGGCTGAGTGAATATGGCTTTTCAATCAATACATAAGCGATGTAATTGAACAACGCTACATTACTTCCTAAAAGGATAAAGCCGATGACAAATAAACAAATGAGACTTGGAGCCTTTAGATGGTCCATTAAAGACAAACCTAACTTACTCATTACGAATGGGCGTGCCTTGAAATTTTGTGAGGGTGGTAAGGTGTTCCAAAAAATCAGTGTGGCAGCCAAGCTGATGAGACCTATCCCCCCTATTGCGATCTGCCAGCCGAAGTAGTCACTTATCATTCCTGAGAAAACTCTGCCAAACACAGCCCCAATGGAATTGCCACATATATAGAGACCCATAGCAGCTCCCAAACTTTTGGATTCGATTTCTTCTCCAAGATAGGCCATTGCTATGGAGGGTAAACCCGCCAATGAAATTCCTTCAATCGTTCGCAATACCAGGAGAACATGAAAATTCGAACTGAATGCTGTGAGAATACAAAACACAGATGAAGCGAGCATGGAAACGATCATGATCGGCTTGCGTCCCCATACTTCAGACAGCGAACCAAAAATGAGCATACTGGCGGCAAGAACCATGGTTGTAATAGAGAGGGAAAAGCTTGCTGTCGTTGGACTAACCGCAAATTCTCTTGAAAATTCCGGCATCAATGGCTGTACGCAGTAAAGAATAGCAAACGTATTGAAACCAGCGGCAAAGAAAGCAAAGCTGGTTTTGCGGAAGAGTGGCGTGCCTTGTTGTATCATGTGATCACCATATCATTTCAGGATGATTATGGTTTTATGGTATCACCATTTATCTATGATGTATAATTCATTATAATCATGTTTTCCATGCATTTATGTAATGAAAAATCCGGACGGAAAGTGGTGCTTTCGAATGGAATGGCAACAGTTCGAATATTTTCAAACTCTGGCAAGAATCCAACACGTGACACATGCTGCCGAAGCTCTCTCGATTTCCCAGTCTGCCCTAAGTCGTTCGATTGCCCGATTTGAGGATGAAATAGGCGTACCCCTGTTTGACCGTCAGGGACGTTCGATTCGGCTCAATAAATATGGTCATCTCTTTTTAAAGCGAGTCGAAACTATGATGAAGGAATTTCATGAAGGAAAACAAGAGATCATGGATTTACTTGATCCAGATAAGGGAGAAGTGTCTCTGGGGTTTCTGCATACGTTAAGTACCAGTCGTATCCCTGATTTACTGGCTTCTTTTCGCTCCCACTACCCAAACGTTCATTTTCGACTCGGACAAGGTCCCTCCCATATGCTTATGAATCAGTTGCAAGAAGGAGAATTTGACCTTTGTCTACTTGCTCCCATGGATATGAAATCTCCCTTTGTATGGAAGCCACTTTGGAATGAAGAGCTTTTTGTGATTGTCCCGAAAGACCATAAATATGCAAATCGTACCTCGATTACGTTGGAAGAGATTGCAAATGAATCCTTTATCCATTTAAAAGAAGGCTACTCCCTGCGTATCACTGTCGAGCAGTTGTTTCAAGAAGCAGGAATTACACCTCCCATTACATTTGAAGGTGAGGAAGCAGATACCGTTGCAGGCCTGGTCGCTGCTGGACTGGGAATCTCCCTTTTGCCCAATTTAAAGGGAACGGACCAGAGTAAGATTACACAAATCCCTGTCAAAAGCCCGAGGTGCCAACGGACAATTGGAATTGCTTGGGTAGAAGGGAGATATTTATCCCCTGCCACTGAAAAATTTAAACAATTTGTTATGAACCACGCCTGCGATTTTGAATAGGGATGGATGCACCTATGACTCCTCCACTTGCCTTGATTCCCGTCGCCAACTCATGAATACCAAAGACAATGCGATTGTCGTGAGGATCATGCCAAGCACTTGCAACCCCCCGGCGCTAAACGTATCTCCCATTACAATGTTGATCAATAATGAAGAGAGAATGGTTCCCAGGTATCTGGATGTATTAAATAATCCGGATGCTACTCCGATGATTTCTTTTGGAGAACTTTTGAACAAGGCTGCTTGCATTCCGACATTGTTTAACCCGTTGCTAATACCGAATGCAACTAACGCTACACACACACTGATCACAGGTGAATCTTGCTTTAACGTCACGAGCCACAATGACCCAAATGTCATCAGCATGGCGGATACGAACAATGCCGGTCGAGGGCCTGATCGATCAATCCATCGTCCTGCTAGTGGAGACACAACGAGTGAGCATAAACCTAAGCTGAGCATGAGAATTCCTGTATGGAACTCGCTGAGATGACGAGCCATTTGCAAGTAGGACGGAAGCCCGAAAAAAAGCGAATAAAAAAGGACATTAACGAGCATGAATTCGATATTGACCCACGTCATTGCAGGATATTTGGCGAATGTCCGTAGAGGAATAAACGGAGAAGTCGTTTTTAACTCATGTCGTACGAACCCCCCCAGTGTAACAAGGCCGATCCCTCCAACCATGATATGCCACCATGTGACATGTCCCGATGATTTTGCTGAAAGCAATCCCACGAGCAGTGCAACCAGTCCCACTGCGAAGAGCACGATCCCTGTTGCATCAATCAACTCCAACCATTTTCGAAAGGACATGTTATGTGCAACAGATGCTGTCGATTCATCCTTTGGAATCATCCTCCAGGCTAACAGCAAGCTCGCCACCACGAACGGAATATTGATGAGAAAGATCGCAGACCAATCCCAATAATGAATCAATACCCCGCCAATAAAAGGTCCAATGGCTGCTGCTCCGGATAGGAATATGGACAGTACGGAAAGCGCCGTTGCTTGTTTCTCCGTAATATGAATTCGTACAATGGCCATTCCAACCGCAACCATCATGCTTGTTCCGATCGATTGCACAATTCGGAATACAATGAGCCACCCAAAGCTTGGTGATAATGGAGCCAATAAGGAAGCTACGAAAGATACCACAAGTCCGGTAAGAAATATCTTCTTGCGGCCGAACAAATCACTTGCCTTTCCCATGACAGGTTGAGCGATCGCACTCGCAATGTAGAACGAGAAAATCATCCACGAAACAACCGTGAAGTCAAGACGGTACACATTTTGCAGCCTTGCAATCGCAACAGAAATCATCGAAGAATTTAATGGGTTCAACAATATCCCTAGTCCAACGGAAATCATCAACCACCTGTTGTGAGCCCCCATTTTCAGCCCTCCTTAAAGCGTATTGATGATATCGTACTGGAAACCAAACATTTACTCCAACGCATTTCATGTTATGATTTCATGGATTGAAAGGAATGAATGGAGGAGCGAAATGGAACTTCTTCAACTGCAATACTTTCTTACCGTTGCTCGTATGGAGCATATGACCGAAGCTGCACGAAGTCTGCATGTAACCCAATCGTCCCTAAGCAAAACGATCCAACGATTGGAGGAGGATCTGGGAGTACCTCTCTTTGATCGTACAGGGAGAAAGCTACGACTGAATGAGTTCGGAAGCAAATTCCTCAGCCGGGTGGAAAGAGCTTTGTTTGAATTGGAACAAGGGAAGCTGGAGCTTCGCGATTTGTCCAACCCGGAGCATGGCACGCTTGAATTAGCGGTGACTACTGCAAGCACGCTGCCCAATATCCTTCGAGCGTTTCGGAAAAAGCGGCCCGATATCCAATTCCATGTACAAATGCTCTCCACAAAGGAAATGATTACGCTTCTTCATAGAGGAGAGGTCGATTTTTGCTTGTCCTCCCCTCCTTTACAAGACGATGACATTGAATGTCAAATCGTCTTCATTGACCCTATTCTCGTAGCGGTTCCAAGGGGACATCGACTGGCAGACCGGAGCATGGTATCTTTGACAGAGCTGAAGGATGAATCGTTTGTCGGTGTAAAGAGAGGATACGGTACACGCGATTTCGTAGACGCTATATGCAAGTCGGTTGGATTTACACCTACCTATGTGTATGAGGGAGATGAACCTGCAAGGCTGATTCATCTGGTGGAAGCAGAAATTGGCATAGCCTTCATACCAAGCACAGCAAGAGATTCTCGCGAACAAGTCAGGTATCTTCCAGTCGAAAATCACGAATTGGTACGGGAAATCGCTTTATTATGGCACAAGAGTCGGTACATTTCGCGAGCTGCCCAAGAATTCCGTGACGTTGTTCTCGATTATTTTGGGGATGTTTGCAAACTTGAGAGGTGATGAATCATGAAATTTCACGATTGTCCAACTTGTAATACCAACAGTCAAGAATGTATGATCGTCATCGAGAATGCATTGCACCCTACAGCAGAGAGATTAACGTGCCGTATATGTTCCTGGAGCGGAAAGTGGTCGGACATGAAAGTGCGCGAGATTCCAGACGAACCAATCCCGGGCGTCGAACCGATTACCGACTATGGTGTGCTACATTCCGATCAAATTCGCCTTCGCTATACAGGAGGTTGTTGCCCTCATTGTGGGGGAGATGATCCTTTATGCTGGTGCCATGCATTTTAGGTGCAGGCAAATGAACACAAAAAACAGACACGTCACATTCACGTGTCTGTTTTTGTGGAGGCTACAGGCGCCTTCAGAATAATTCGATCTTCTTCCAGCTCGATTCGCAGCTTGCCGTCTGCCTGGATCGCCTGGAGGTACTCCATTGGGATCTGCAGCCTCCCTACTTGATCAAGCACCGCTAATTCCTCATGAGTGTCCTCGTTAGCTTCCTCATCTCGAGTCTCGGAAGTGTTTTCTTCCGTTCCTTTTCGCCGCAACAACTCGCTGGACGTTTTCCCATCCCTGATTGCTACGACGCGATCCACTTTACGCGCCAGCTCCAAGTCATGAGTCACGATGACCACCGTTAGCCCGAACGAACGGTTCAGCTCTTGAAACAAATCGAGAATGATAGCTGCCGTTCGAGTATCTACACTGCCAGTAGGCTCATCTGCCAAAAGTAGTTTGGGCTCGTTCGCCAACGCGATCGCGATGGCTACCCGTTGTTGCTCCCCGCCGGAAAGTTCGCTCAGCTTGTTCTTTTTTCGGTGGCCCAGCCCCACCAGTTCCAACAACTCGTGGGCCCGCTCCCTTTTTCGCTTACCCCGCAAAAGCATTGGCATCTCCACATTTTGCAGCGCAGATAGATAAGGGATCAGATTGCGGGCGTTGTTCTGCCAGACAAAGCCTACAGTCTGCAAACGATACAAAACCAGCTCGGAAGTTGTCAATCGAAATAAATCAGCTCCCGCGACAGAAAGTTTTCCTGCCGAGGGACGGTCCAGCCCTCCCAGCATGTTCAGAAGTGTTGATTTGCCGCTGCCACTATTCCCGATGATCCCCATCAGCTCTCCAGCCTCTACACGCAAATCAAGCCCTTGCAGCGCCACCACTTCCAGATCATTTGCCTTGTAGATTTTCACCAAATTTTCGCATACGATCATCTGCTTAGTCCTCCCCTAGCTTTACGGCTTGATGGATCTGCATCCGTGACAGCAGGATACCGACGATCCCGATTCCGATAACAAGTGTCACTGCCATGAACGTATAAATGATTTGTTCGTCTTGCGGCATCGAAATGACGGTAAAGGGAGGAACTTGCTTATCGGCATGCAAATAGAGACTGAGTGCAGGTAAAAACAGGCTATTTGCCAGCTTGCCCGCTGTCATTCCAATCGCAAAAGCGACGCCAAACGTCAAGAGCTGCTCCCACGCGAGTATGGCAAGAAGCTGTCTGAATGGCATTCCCATCGCACGGAACACGCCGTATTGCAATTTTCTGGCTCCCAGTGTAAGCACCCAGTACATCACGTAGCCAATAAAGGTGACCAGCATGGAAAGCAGGAATCCGAGCGTCAGCGATCCGTTCAGCCCCAAATAAAATGCGTTGTTTTTCATCTGGATGACTTGCTGTTTGGCGTTATTCAGCATGGCGAGCTTGACTCCCTCTTGAGACAAACCCTTGTAAAGCGATTCAGAAGACGATCCCTCTTTCATTTTGATCCAAACCTCATACGGCTCCAGGCGAATCTTGTCTTGTACGAACGGGAGATTAGCGACTACCAAATACTGTTCTTCCATTCTGCTGCCGTATGTGCTTTTTGCAGGCGTAGGATTCCATCCCGGCCAGTAATCCACGATGGCATACACAATCATTTCTACCCTGCGAGAATCCCCCCAACCGATCAGGATAGTTTGTCCCTCCACCACGTGCAGCTTGTCAGCGAGGCTGCGAGACAGCAATAAGGCACGTGGTTCTTTTGCTATCAGATTCAAATAATCGTGGAAGTGATGCGGCAGCAAGTCTGACTTCATCCAAGCGGTCTTTGCAAACTCCTTGGGGTCGATCCCCATCAAGGTGATGTCCTTCACAGGATCGCCCTGAAAAGAAGCCTCCGCCAGACCGTTCACAAAGACTTTTGTTGCATGCTCAACCTCAGGCAGTCGACTGTACACTTCGAAATCCGGCTCTACATACTGAACGGGAGGAGCTGCTGGCGCTTGTTCCACTTCTGCACCCTCACCTTCTTCCGCATTCTTTTCTCCCCGATAGACCGTTACTTCTGGTTTATCGCTCTGCCACTCTGCCTTCAAACGAATATCCGCGCCGATAAGGTAACGGATTCTCTCCTCTGCATTTTGATTGATCGTCCGTGCCATGCTTGCACTGAACATTCCTACTGCGACCGTAATCGTCACAAACAGCATAAGAAAATGATACTGTCGTGGAGCTCTCCCTACCTGAACCAGCGTCGTATGCAGAGAAAGCGGGAAGAAGGAGCGTCCTGCCCAAGACATCAGACGTAGGAGCCACGGATACAAACGGAGAAGCAGCAGGCCAAAACCGAGCGAAAACAGAACGGGCACAAAAAAGAGAAGGAAATCGATCGAGATGGCCGAAGCCCCTTCGCTCGTTTTTGCAGCGGTTTCAGCGGCGTTTTGATAGGAATACCATCCATACCACGAAACCGCAAGCAGCAATACGTCGAAAAACAGCCGATGCCAAATGGCAGGTCCACTCATTCTCGCCATGTTTTGCTTGTGTGTGACGATATTTTGCCTGGTTGCCAGAAACACAGAAATCAAAACGAGAGTGATACAGGCAAGCACCATCCACGCCGCATACACGAAAACTTCGCAGCTAATGGTAACATCCAAACCTTTGCGATCGACGAATTCGAGAAATCCATTCGAGATGCCGAGTATCTTGCTAAGCTGTATCCCCACAAATGGACCGATCAAGAAGGCGCATAACCCGAGAATGGAGATCTCCATGAAATAAATGGAAAAAATCTGCATTCTGCTGGCTCCCCTGCTGCCCAGCACCGCGATTTCCGTTCGTTGCCTTTCCACAATTAATCCCGAAACCATCACGAGATAAAGGCCCAGCATAATGAAAATGGGGATGTAGAGTGACCAGAGAATGGTTTTGAATTGCTTCTCTTGCTCATTGTATTTGCCCACGAGACCAGCCGCCGGAAACTGAACGTTGATCTCCGCTTTTTTCAATCCATGCTGTTGCAGCTTCCCTTCGATTCCGGCCACCAATGAATTCAGCTTCTCTGTATCGCTGATCCGAAATGATTGATAGTGAAGGGCCGTATACATCTGGGTTGAAATGACCAGATTTTTCTCTTCCAAAAACACACTCCGAAAAAGCCGTTCATCCAATACGAAGCCACTGGAGTATTCACTGGTGGAAGCGAACCAATAAGGATCGTTCCCCTCTTTTTCCTTGAAAACACCAACCGGCTTGATACGCACCTTGAGTCCTTCTACCTGGTTCGTGGTCAGCTCATACAAGCTGCCTAGCACCATCCGGCGGTCCTTTAACGCTTTTTCCGTTACCAGCGCTTCGTACACGCCATCAACGGGGGTTGCAGCAGGCAAGCGACCGTCGACAAGCGTCATATGCGTCTCCAGTCCGCTCAGCGAATAAATCCGCGAACTGTCGGAACTGATCGGGCTCTTCGGCTGTATGTTTTCCTGAATGGCAGCAAACGGAATGGTCCGCAATACTGTCACTTCTGCATACACCGGGACATCCAGTTGAGCGATTACTTCGTTTTGCAAATGAGCGGTCATCTCGTCTACAAGAACCGCCCCATTCTTTCCCAGCTTGTTTTGATTGACCGTGATCAGCAAGCCGCCGGGGAAGCGCTTCACATTCTTCTGGTATTCCTCCATATCCTTGGTCAACATGCGTTGGAGTACCCCTGACGTGAATGCGGGTATACTCGATACCAATCCGACAGCGACGATCAGCCCGATCAACAGACTACCGACCAGCCATCGGTTATTCATCATTTTCCGCAAGATCATTTGCAGCATCGCCACGACATTGTCCCCCTATTCCAAAATAACCAGTTGGCCTGCCGAAAGACCTTTGCGAATCTCAACCTCCGTCTGTGTCATGATACCGGTTTCCACGTCCACTTCCTTCTTGCTATTCCCGTCGAGCACCCGAACGTACTTCCTGCCCGATAAATCATGAAGTGCTTTTCTCGGGATAATAAGCGTCTGATCCTGCTTGTCCACAATCACTTCAATACTGACTCCTGTCCCGATCTCCAAGCCCTTTGGAGGGATTTTCGGTGCAATGAGTAGACTTCTCTGATACAGCTTCGTCAAATCCTCTGGTAAATTGGAAGGGACATGTAGGGGCGTCTGAACAACTGTCCCCTCACCTTTTTCGCCGTCTTTGCCCGAGAGAATCACTTTCATCCCTTCCTTAACATCTTGCAGCGCCTCTTTCTCGTGAGCAATATACATAACGAACAGCTCATTCGGATCGCCTATCGTTACGAGCTTTTGATGTGCTTCCACCTCATCTCCCACCTGCTCGTTGCTTGTAAACAGCACGATGCCGTCAAAGGGCGCGATCAGCTTGGTCTCGTTCCAACGCTGTTGCAGGTTCTTCAAGTCCATCTCTTTTTGCTTCACGTTCAGCCTGGCACGCTCCACCGCGTACTGCCGCTTCTTGGGATCCTGCAATTTCGCCAAGTCTAGCTTAACCTTTTCCAATTCGATCTTGGCTAGCTTGGTCTCGTTTACCTTAGCGTTCATTTCTGCCTTCAAAACGTCCAGCTTGGCGGATTCGACTTCGTAGTGATTATCCTGCTGGGCTTCAAGCAGCTCCAGCTTTGCCTTCTCCACTTCATACTGGGCCGACTCGATCGCCCTCTCCATTTCAGCCGCATCCAATTCAGCAAGTACCTGTCCTTTTTTCACCTGATCGCCGCCTTGGACCGAGAACGACTTTAGCCGCAGTCCCTTCGTCTCCGGGAAAGAGAGCTCCGCCGTTTTCACGGTCGTGAAGGAGGCGTTTCCTTTCACACTTTTTACGATCGTCCCTTGTAAAACCTCTGCCACCTCGTATTTGATAGGCGATGGCTCCACTAATGGCGGAGCCAGAACCTCCTCTTCCTTAGGGAATAGGGAACAGCCCGTCAACAAAACGAAAAAGCTCAAGTACGCCCATTTTATTTTGCTATTCCTTGATACGACCGTCCTCCAATTCATAGACATCGTCCGCCACCTCCATTACACCAGGATCATGTGTCGTCATGACAATGCTCATCGCACCTTCATCGACCAGTTGGCGAAACAAACGGCTAATTTGCAGACCCGTTTTACTATCCAGCTCAGCTGTCGGCTCATCCGCCAATAGTAGTGTCGGTCTGTTCGCAACAGCTCTGGCAATCGCACAGCGTTGCTGTTCTCCACCGGACATCTCAAACGGCCGATGATGCGCCCGTTTGGACAGTCCAACGATATCGAGCGATTCGCGAACACGCTCCCTCCATTCGGCAGCAGGCACCCCTGACAGGCGAAGTCCAAACTCGACGTTTTCCGCGGCTGACATCAGCGGAAGCAGGCCAAACGACTGGAAGATAAAGGCCATGTTCTTTCGCCTGATCCTCGTTCGCTCATGATCTGATAGCTGGCCGATTTCTCGTCCCTGAAAGTACACGCTTCCTACCGTCGGACGATCGAGACCACCCAAAAGGTTTAATAGAGTCGTTTTTCCTGATCCTGATCTACCTTTTAGTACGAGCAATCTTCCTGATTCTACGCGCATTTTTACGCCCGCAAGCGCTCTGACGGCAGTTGCCCCTCTACCAAACGTGCGTTCTACGTTTTTTGTCTCTGCAATGAACGACAAAATGACACCCCCGAATAAATATCTGAAAAATACAATATTTATCAATAGTAACTTAATTGGAAACTATTGTTTAATAAAATTGTAATAAATTGAGATAAATTATTATAAACGAAAATAAATTACAAAAAGAAAAAAGGCAAAACCCTGTGGTTCTGCCTTTTTCTTATTTCCATTTCGATTTTACAAAGCCCCAGAAACGACATTCCCACGGAACATCACAGCTTGGCGCTTCGCACGACGTGCAACTGCTTCTGCTGCCGAGGATGCATGAACGAATACGATATCCGCTTCGTCGCCAACATTCGGCCATAGGCGGTTGCCCTCTTTATCCAACGGCGTCTTCCCACCTGTAATGAAGCCCAGTGCTTGGGACAAGGAACGCTCGTCCTGCATGCGGAAGCGCTCTGCCAAGCGGCCTGCTTTTTCCAAGCTGTCACCTTGTCCAAATGGCGACCAGTGATCGGTAATACTGTCGTCTCCTAGCGAGACAGAGACACCTTTTTCATGCAGCAATGGGATTGGGATTGTTCCTCTATTCACTGGTACAGTGGAAGTGATCGAAATGCCCAAGCCAGCGAGCATTTCAGCTACGTCACCTGCTTCTTCCAGGCTGATGTCAGCAAGGGAGTTCGCATGGCTGATGGTAACGCGACCTTGCCACCCTGCTTCTTCGGTCATTTTAGCCAGACGCTTGAATGTAAACACTCCGAGATGATCCGGGTCATGCAAGTGAACGTCGATTGGTGCATTCGCTTCGACTGCCAGCTCAAAAATAGTTGCGAGCGATTTCTCGATGTTTTGATCCACTGTCGCCGGGTCTACACCACCAACATAGGTCGCGCCCATCTTCAAGGCTTGGCGGATATTCTCCACTTGGTTGCTTCGCAGGAGACCTTGCTGCGGGAAGGCTACAACCTCGCACTGCAATCTGCCGCTAAAGGTTTCCAGAGCTGCCATGGTCGCTTCCAGGTTTTTAAGTCCGATGTACGGATCGATATTGCAATGGGAGCGAATATGGGTGGAGCCTGCGGACAGCAGCAATTCCAGCATTTTTTCTGCGCGCTCCTGTGCGGTTGGCAACAGCTTCGGCATGAGCTGGCTCTCTTCTTCCAGTCGACCCAAGATGTTTTTCACTGGTGTCACGGCTTTCCAAGGACCGCCATAGTACGTTTTATCGATGTGGATGTGCATATCCCTAAATGACGGCAGTGCCAACAGACCACTGGCATCCTTCGTTGGCAGCTCGGTTTGTGGAGCAGCTCCACTCACGATCTGTGCAATTCGTCCGTCTTCTATTAATAGATGCGCCACTTCAGTATCTGTAGCAACCACCTTGTCATTTTCTTTGCGGTATCCGCTCTCCAAGCGGACGTTGGTAATCCAATAGGCTGTAGACATCTATCCATGACATCCTTTCTATTTAAAAGTAGTTCTACCACTCACCCGCTACCCGGTTGCCTTGGAAAAGAACGACCTTGCGCTTGGCACGTCTCGCAACAGCTTCTGCTGAACATGTCGCTTCGACCGCCATCAGGCTCGCCTCATCTCCAGCCAATGGCCACAGGCGATTCCCGCTTTCATCGAGAGTGATTCGCCCTTCTGTTACAAACCCGAGTGCTACGCCTAACGATCTTTCATCCGTCAAGCGGAAGCGTTCAGCCAGTCGTCCTGCTTTTTCCAACAAGTCTCCGCTGCCAAAGGGTGTCCAGTTGTCTGTCAAGCTATCGTTGCCAAGCATGACCGCTACACCTTCTTGATGCAGCAACGGAATCGGAATGGTCGGGCGATTAATCGGCACGGTCGATGCAATAGAGATACCAAGAGAGGCGAGGCGTTGCGCCAGCTCTCTGGCTTCCTCCTGCGAAACATCGCCTAATCCCATCGCGTGACTAATCGTGACACGTCCTTGCCAGCCTGCTTCTTCCGTCAGAGCAGCGAGGCGCTTCATCGTAAACACGCCGAGATGCCCCGGATCATGCAAATGCATGTCAATGTCGGCATCCGCTTCGACTGCCAGCTCTAGCATCGTTTGCAGGGAACGCTCGATATCGCCGTCTACTCCACCTGGATCGACGCCGCCCACATGAGTGGCGCCTTGACGCAGCGCCTCACGTACCATGTCTCGCGCTTGAGTACGCAGCATGCCATAATGCGGGAAAGCAACGATTTCGTGGGAGACACGATCTGCATACGTCTCAAATGCGCTCTTCATTCCTTCCAAAAACCCAAGACCAACCTGCGGGTCCACATGACAATGCGTTCTTACATGCGTAACCCCTGTTTCCACCAGCAGCGAGAGAATATTTTCTGCCCCTGTCTGAGCCTGCTTGAGATACATCGGCAACAGCCCTCTGTCCTCAGCGTGGCGTTCGAACAAGCTTTTTACGGGAGTTGTTGCCTTCCATGGGCCGCCGAAATACGTTTTTTCCAGATGAATGTGCTTCTCGGCCATAGACGGCAAGATCAGTAAGCCCTTCGCGTCCTTTTTTGGCAGTCCATCCTCCAAAATTTCACTGGAAGGGACAATGCGTGTGATTTTTCCATTCTCAATGAGCAAATCGCACAGCTCTGTCCGCGTTCCACTGATCACGCCTTCTTCCCACTCATACCCGCTTTCCAATCGAGCGTTGACGATCCAATAAGGAGAAGATTTCACCGGCTTTTCACCCCTCTTAAACGTTCACTTCTTCCACTTGACCAGAAGCGAGATTGCCTTTGAAGAATACAGCGTGTCGATCTGCACGGCGCGCGATCGCTTCTGCCGAGCAGGTCGCATCCACCAGGATCAGGCTAGCGTCTTCGCCTTGTGCAGGCCACAACTGAGTTCCGTTGGCATCCAGCGTCGTTTTGCCACCTGTGATAAAACGCAGCGATTGAGACAGGGACAACTCGTCCAGCCAACGATTGCGTTCAGCCAGTCGCCAAAGGCGCTCCAACACATCACCATTCCCGTATGGCTGCCACGTGTCAAAAATGTTGTCGCAGCCGACCGCAACGTCTACACCATTTTGGTTCAATAGCTGTACGGGTGGAATGACGCGGCTAAATGGCACGCTGGTGATGATCGTAATGCCTGCTTCCCGCAGGATCGTCGCCATCTCTTCTGCTTCCTGCACAGGGATGTCTCCGAGCGCAAACGCATGACTGATTGCTACGCGGCCTTGCCAGCCAGCGTCTACGGTCATGGCTGCCAGTCGCTTCATCGTGTAGGTTCCCAAATGCCCTGGGTCATGCAAATGCAAGTCGACACCTGCGTTTGCTTCTACAGCCAGCTCCATCATTTGGTGCAAGGATTCTTCTATATCGCCATCCACATTAGCTGGGTCTACGCCCCCGACATGAGTCGCACCTTGGCGCAATGCTTCACGCAAGAGTGCTTTTGCATCTGTACGCAATAAGCCATGCTGCGGAAACGCCACGATCTCGTGGGTGACTCGATCCGCGTAGGTTGCTAATGCTGCTTTTACTGATTCCAAATTGGAGATTCCCACTTCCGGGTAAATATCCACATGTGTGCGCACGTGTGTCGAGCCATAGGACAAGAGGATCTCCAACAGATTCTCCGCACGCTCTTGTGTAGTTGTCGGCAATCCCGGCAGTGTGCGCTTTTCAATTTCGCAGCGTTCAATGATATTGGACACAGGGATGACAGCCCGCCATGGTTCTCCCTGAAGCGTCTTGTCCAAATGAACATGCTTCTCTACGAGAGATGGGAGTGCCAATAAGCCTTTTGCATCCTTTTGCAAAATACCATCTGTAAGCTTCTCTGTCGCTGGTACAATACGCGCGAATTTTCCGTCTTTTACCAAAATGTGAAACAAGGATGCCTCTGTCCCCGTGACGACACCGTTTTCCCGACGGTAGCCCGTCTCCAAACGAACATTGGTCAACCAATAGGTAACGCCCATCCATTATCCACCCTCTCTTTGTCTCTCTCCATTCCTTTCTCCCCCATTATCTAGGAAGCCGGAAGACTTGATTTGCACAATCTTTACGTCTATTTTCACTATTTTTACGACTTGTTCAAATTGCCTTTACTTCGTACATTTTTCTGATAACTTTGACGTAAGCAAAGGAGGGGTTACACCATGAAGGTTGAGATCGCGCCAACCAATCAAGCTCTTCCGCCGAAAGCAGCGGCTGCACGCCCTAGCAGATGGCGGACTTTTTACAGGAAACTACGAAAAAACAAACTCGCCATGGTAGGCGGCTGTATCGTGATTTTTTACATCGCGATTGCCCTGTTGGCACCATTCATCGCTCCCTACGATCCCTATGAGATTGACTTGGTTAACAAGTTAAAACCACCATCTGCTGAACACTGGATGGGTACCGATGACAAAGGTCGGGATGTAATGAGCCGTCTTTTATACGGAACACAGCTCTCGATGTCCGTCGGATTTGTCGCCGTCTTTATTGGTGCATTTTTCGGAATTATTCTCGGCTTATTATCCGGTTACTACGGAGGCTGGGTAGATACAGTTATCTCCCGTATCATCGATGTCCTGCTCGCCTTCCCGGGAATCCTGCTTTCTCTGGCCATCGTCAGTGCCTTAGGGCCAAGTCTCTTTAACGTTATGAT
Source organism: Brevibacillus brevis (assembly GCF_001039275.2). Lineage (NCBI taxonomy): Bacteria > Bacillati > Bacillota > Bacilli > Caryophanales > Paenibacillaceae > Brevibacillus > Brevibacillus brevis. The sequence goes on along the minus strand of NZ_CP030117.1, from coordinate 1,623,528 downwards.
CGCCGTTGGTATCTTCTCGATTCCTGTATTTGCCCGGATCGTCCGCGGCTCTACTTTGACCGTGAAAAAACTGGAGTACATCGATGCGATCCGCTCACTCGGTGCCAATGACTTCACGATTATCTTTAAACACATTTTTCCAAACATTTTGTCTCCTATTATCGTACAGGCAACGATGCGCCTAGCTACCGCGATTTTATCCGCTGCTGGCCTTTCGTTCCTCGGACTGGGAGCACAGCCTCCTCTGCCGGAGTGGGGCGCCATGCTCAGTAACGGACGCGACTTCTTGTTTACCGCTCCGCATCTGGCCATGTTCCCTGGTTTCGCTATTGCCACTCTTGTTCTCGGCTTCAACATCTTTGGGGACGGCCTCAGGGACGCTCTCGATCCACGAATGAAACAATAGGAGGGAATGCTACATGTTTGTTTACATTATCCGTCGCCTGCTGCAAATGATTCCCGTCCTGCTCGGTGTCATTCTGGTCGTTTTTTTGATCATGCAAATGGTTCCTGGCGACCCGGCGGTATTGCTTGCTGGTGAAGGCGCTTCTGAAGAAACAATTGCAAAAATGCGTACACAGCTCGGCTTGGATCAGCCGATCATGGTTCAATACGCACAATATGTCGCCAACGTGTTCCAAGGCGATCTAGGTACATCACTTCGCTCCAATCTTCCCGTGTGGGATGAGATCATGGCGCGCCTGCCTGCTACCATCGAGCTCGCCGTTGCCAGTATTTTTGTAACGGTTGTCCTCGGGATGATCGCGGGGATCATCTCTGCTACCAAGCAATACTCTGCTGCTGATATTACGATCATGGTTATTGCCTTGCTCGGTGTATCCTTGCCAAGCTTTTGGCTCGGCTTGAGCTTGATCTACACGTTCTCTGTCAAGCTGCAGCTCTTCCCTGTTGCTGGCTGGGGCACCTGGAAGCACATGATTTTGCCAGCGATCACACTCGGTACCGCCGGGGCTGCCATCGTTGCTCGTATGACTCGCTCCAGTATGCTCGACGTCGTGCGTCAAGACTACATCCGCACAGCGAAAGCAAAAGGCTTGCGTGAAACAGTCATCATTTACAAGCATGCTTTGAAAAACGCGTTGATCCCGATTATTACGGTCGTTGGCTTGCAGTTCGGTTTCCTTTTGGGTGGTACGGTACTCGTAGAATCTGTATTTGCCATCAACGGCTTGGGACGTCTGATCGTCGATGCGATCCGCATGCGTGATTTGCCTGTCGTACAAGGCGGTGTACTGATTGCTTCCATTATCTTCGTGTTCGTGAACCTGCTCGTCGATGTATTGTATCGCTACTTCAATAAACGAATTGATCTGAACTAAGGAGGGATCACCATGCCGGAACAACAAGATATCATCCTGGACGTTCGCAATCTGCAAACGCATTTTTTCACAGAAGATGGCGTCAGTAAAGCAGTGGACGGCGTTGATTTCTCTCTAAATAGAGGAGAGACACTAGGGCTGGTAGGAGAATCGGGCTGTGGAAAAAGTATCACTTCCCTCTCGATCCTGCGTTTGATTGCCAGTCCTCCGGGAAAAATTGTAGGAGGAGAAATCCTTTTCAAAGGGCAAGATCTGACGAAAAAATCAGAAGCAGACATGCGCGCAATCCGCGGCAACGAGATTTCGATGATTTTCCAAGAGCCAATGACCTCGCTAAATCCGGTTTATTCGGTTGGGGAGCAAATTGCAGAGGTATTGCGCCTGCACCAAAACATGGGACGTAAGGAAGCGTGGGACAAAGCAGTAGACATGCTGCGTCTGGTCGGTATTCCTTCCCCGGAAAAACGCGCGACCCAAGAGCCTCATGAATTGTCTGGTGGTATGCGCCAGCGTGTTATGATCGCGATGGCTCTCGCCTGCCGCCCGGAAATTTTGATCGCGGATGAACCGACGACAGCTTTGGACGTTACCATTCAGGCTCAGATTCTCGAGCTGATGAAAAAGCTGCAAGTCGAAATGGGCATGAGCATTATCATGATTACCCACGATCTTGGCGTCGTTGCGGAAACATGTGATCGCGTTGCGGTCATGTACGCAGGAAAAGTCGTCGAGTACACAACTGCACAAAACCTGTTCGCGAATCCACGCCATCCCTATACAGTAGGCCTAATGAACTCCCTCCCGCGTCTGGATGAGGACGTGGAAGAGCTGCAAGCGATTAAAGGAAACGTTCCAAGTCCGTTCAACATGCCAGTTGGATGCCGATTCGCTCCACGTTGCCCGCATGCAACAGAGCTGTGCAATACGAAGCTTCCTGAGCTCCTGGAGTATGCAGACGGAAGCAAAGTACGCTGCTGGATGTATACGTCTGAGTGGGACGGCGACACCAAGACTGCTACGGAAGTGGGGGTATGACCATGATGACGACACAAGCGAATCCAACGAAAAAACCACTGCTCGAAGTAAAAAATCTCAAGCAGCACTTCCCGATCAAAGGCGGCATTTTAGGCCGTACCGTCAACCATGTAAAAGCTGTGGATGACATCAGCTTCACGATCCATGAAGGAGAAACACTGAGTATTGTAGGCGAATCCGGATGTGGAAAATCCACTACCGGTCGTGCCATCCTCCGTCTGGATGAACCGACGAGCGGAACGGTACTATTCGAGGGACAAGATTTGCTGGCGATGTCCAAGAAGCAAATGCGCGACATGCGCAAGCATTTGCAGGTCATTTTCCAGGACCCATTTGCTTCACTCAACCCGCGCCAATCTGTATCCGCTATTCTCGGTGAAGCCTTGGCCATCCAAAATATCGTACCTGCGCATCAACGCCGCGAGCGCATTATCGAGCTGCTCGGCTATGTAGGCTTGCGTCCGGATCAAATTGACCGTTTCCCGCATGAGTTCAGCGGCGGACAACGCCAACGAATCGGGATTGCCCGTGCCCTCGCGATGCAGCCGAAGCTGATCATTTGTGACGAAGCCGTATCGGCACTCGACGTATCCATTCAGGCTCAAGTGCTGAATCTCCTGAAATCGTTGCAAAAGCAGTTCAAGCTGACGTATTTGTTCATCTCCCATGACCTCGGCGTCGTTCGTCACATCTCCGATCGCGTCATGGTGATGTACCTCGGGAAAGTGGTAGAGATCGCGGATAAGAAGTCGCTGTTCGACAACCCGCAGCACCCTTACACGCAGGCACTCTTGTCTGCGATCCCGGTGCCGGACGTAAACAAAAAGCAGGAGCGAATCATTCTGCGCGGAGATGTACCTTCACCCATCAATCCTCCGCAGGGCTGCCGCTTCCATACGCGTTGCCCGTATGCGATTGATCGCTGCAAAACAGAAGTACCAGGACTGACAAGTCTGCACGATACACATCAAGTCGCCTGCCACCTTGCCCAAGTCTAATCATAGAGAGATTAAAATTTTCTAAAAACGCAAGAGATCACGAAGCAGCATGATATGATGGTAACTGCAAAATCTATCCATACAGAAGGGATCTCATGATAAGCTTCGAAGGTTTCACATTACTCATTCTGCTGTTTATTTTGGCTCCTATCATAGGAGCTATTGCTTTATTGTTTCTGTTCATTTTCGAGAAACGGATTGATCTCTTAGAGAACAAAAATCTGAAGATCGAGCTGGAAAAAGAGCTTCAGCAAGCGCTCTACAATCAGTTGAATCAACAAATTCAGCCTCACTTCTTGTTTAATACGCTAAATGTCATTCTGAGTCTGGCGCGATTGAACCGAACGAAGGAACTGGTGAGAGCGCTCGAAGTCCTCTCCCAGTTTCTCAAATTCAAATACAAATCCACGGAGCCGTTGATTTCATTGGCGCGGGAGATTACGTACACGGAGCAATATTTGGAGATTCAAAAGCTGCGTTTCGGCGATCGGCTCCGGATTCAACTGGATTGTGCAGATGATCTCTTGCAAGCATCCATTCCGCCATTCGTCTTGCAAACGCTCGTGGAAAACGCATTTAAGCATGGATTGGAACGAAAAATGGGCGAAGCTACCTTAGACATCCGCATAAGCCGAAAAGATGACGATGTCCTGCTTACGGTCATCGACAACGGTTCTTCCGGACTCACAGCAATCCAGAATGAAAATGAAAGTGAGATCGAAACTGAACAGCCACATGAGAAGAGCGGTCACGGGTTGGACAACATCCGCAGGCGGCTCCACCTTTGTTTTGGTGATCATGCACATCTGGAGCTAGCTCCGATAGCTGAGGGAGGAACTCTTGTGTCTGTCAGGTGGCCCTGTACGTATGAACAAATCGATCTGAGGTGAGAAGATGAACGTACTACTCGTGGATGACGAACCGTTGGAGCTGGACCAACTCGAGTATTTGATTCAGCCCATGTTCCCCTTGTGGAAATTCTACAAGGCCGCAGATGGCAGTCAAGCCATGGCGATCAGCCAGAAGGTTCCTCTTCATCTCGCCTTTCTGGACATTAATCTTCCGGGGAAATCCGGGCTGGTGCTTGGCGAAGAGCTGAGAGCCCAGCACAAAGATATCGAGCTCATCATTGTAACGGCTTATCAAGATTTTCATTATGCCAAGCAATCGATCCGTCTCGGTGTCGTGGATTACATCACGAAGCCCGTCATTGAGAGCGAGCTGGTCGACATTCTGAAAAAATATCAGAAGAGCCCTGCCCTCTCTGCTTACACACGAATTATTTCCGACGCGATGAACATCATTCATCAAAAATTCGCGGAAAAGCTGAATTTGGCTGATCTTGCCGCAGAGGTCCATATCAATCCGACATATTTGAGCCGCCGTTTTCATGAAGAAGTAGGCGTCTCATTCTCTGAGTATTTAATGCAGTACCGCATTCAAATGTCGAAGAAGTTCCTGATCGCTCATCCTGATTGGAGCATATCGACGGTTGCCGAGCGGACTGGCTTCAACAGCCAACACTATTTCAGCACCATTTTTCGCAAGGTAGTGGGGAAAACCCCGAAAGAATACCGGGACAAGGGGAATGCATCTTGACCTACTTATCGTTTCGCGAATACGTGGTAGGTGCAGCAAAGATCGGCATTGGGCTTGGAGTCGTCTCGATCCTCGCCCGCTGGGTGACCGGAAACACGATCTTCGGTTCACCGGAAGCACTCGTCAAATACGGGATATTTGGCGGGATCGGCTTCGCTTTGATGGGAGCATTTGCCCTCAGTATGTTTGGCCTGCTTGGGCGTAAGGTCCGCCGTGAGTTATCAGAAGGGATGACCATCGGGGATTACATGCGAGACAAGCTGCATCCGTTTGGTTACTGGCTGATGATCATCATCCTTTTGATTACCACGATTGAAGCGATGTTCGTCCAGGGAATGGCTGGGGGCGTATTGTTGAACATCTTGTTTGGTTTACCGATCCCGCTCGGCTTGCTTTGCTTTTTTGGATTTTGTGTGCTGTTTGCAGGCATCGGAGGTATCCGCTCGATCCATCGTTTTGCCATCGTGCAAATAGTCATTACGTTTGCAGCCATCATCCTGATTCCCGTCTACTTTTTCGTCGGAAAAGGGGTCGAGCACGTCTATAACGGACTGCGCCTTTACCATCCTTACCTTCTGGTGCTCAACAACAACGAGGGTCTATTTTTTATCATTACCGGGCTGTTGATTGGGTTTGGTCAAGTCTTTGTCGATCAGGCATCGTGGCAGCGGCTCTATATGATGGAAGAGAAAAAGATCGTCCCTACCTTTCTGGTGTCCGGACTCATTTTTGCAACCGTACCACTGGCGTTTTCCTCGCTGATCATCATCGTCCTTTTTACGGGCGGCTTTGATGATATTTACTCGCTGTTGTTTGATCTCGTACGCAAGATTGACACGATGATATTGCTTGTATTATTTGTCCTCTGTGCCTTTGGTGCGATCATGTCCGCTTTTGGTGCAGGTCTTCATTCCATGATCAGTCTGATGGTCAACAACGTCTACCAGCTCTTCCGCCCAGACGCTTCTGAACGGCAAAAAATCCGTTTGGGCTACATCCTTGCCATTGCCATCGGTGCGCTTTCGTATGGTTTGACGATCTACTTCCAGCCGACCTTGCTGGATTTGCTGTTCTTCTTTGGCATTATGTATGCCTCGCTGTTTTTGCCTATCGTCGTCATCGTGTTGACGAAGGGGAAGGCACCTACTTTCATATTGATCAGCGCAGTAATGGGATTCGTCGCAGGCTATAGCAGCCGGATGTACGTCGATCCGATGATGGCAATCTGGATTGCCTCCTTATGTACAGCTCTGGTCTTAACGGCCTACTTGTGCATGACCTGGCTATGGAAACGGTACATCCGAACGCCGGATCACACTCGCTGACCCACAGGAAGGAACGAATCCTATGCTACGCTCCTACTTGCTGCTCATTTTTTGCGTAACCGCTTGGGGCAGCAATTTCGTCTTCGGGAAAATGCTTGTCGCCGAGTTTTCTCCGCTCTTTTTGTCGGCTATGCGTCTCTTGTTTATCGTGTTGTTTCTGCTCATCTGGTCCAGAGGGCGTCTGAAAATGCCAAAGCTCTCTCGTACGGACTGGCTCTTGCTCGCGGTACTGGGAGTGGTCGGCGTATTCATCAACCAGTGGTCCTTTTACAAAGGGCTCGTTACTGCTGATCCGACCACCTCTGCCCTCATCCTGGCGCTGACGCCGATTACAACGGCTCTCTTGGCTGCCTTGTTCTTGAAAGAATCGCTGACTGGTCGCATGGCAATCGGTTCGGTGATCGGTACATCAGGTGTTTTATTCGTCATTTATACAGGGGCAGAGCTGCATTTTGATGTCGGTATCCTCTGGATTGTATTGACGATGCTGACGTTCGCTACCTCGATCATACTCGTCAGGTTGTTGGGACATCGACTCCCTCCACTCGTGACGACACTCGTATCCAATCTGATCGGCTTCGGATCGATGCTGCCTTTTGTCCTGATCAGCATCCCTACGGCCACGGTAAGCACCAGCCTCTCATCCTGGCTTCTCTTGTTTGTCACTGCTGTCGTCATGCACGGCATTGTGACCCTAATCTGGAACAGTCAACTTCAGAAGGTAGGTGCCGCCAAAGCCGCGATGTTTGCGAATCTGGAACCGTTTATTGCCATGCTTTTTGGATTATTATTGCTGGCAAAGCCTGTAACAGCCGTACAGTTTTTCGGAGCGATTCTCATCATCGCGGGTGTGACCTTGACCACAACTTCCAAGGAGCCGCGTGAAAAGAAGAAGCTTTCCTCGCTTTCATCCTGAGTAAAGCAGTTCGCCGCACTTTTCATACTAAAACAGTCGGAATTGTAGTTGAGAAGTACAATTTCATTGCTTTATACTAGAAGTAGGGCTGGCGATATCTGTTTATATAGTGATAAGAGGAGGGACAGTCCATGTCTACCGTAAAACTATCCCAATGGGAAACGATGCTGTTAGAGGCAGCCCGTTCCCATGGATTCGTCGATGAAGAAATCATCCACAAGCTGAGAACAGGTGACCCTGCGCCTTTTTCGGACGTGGAGGGCGGTAAGTACGATTACACCCATCTCTTTGAACTGTCCAAAAATGATCCCTCTACGCTGGAAGCTGCGATTCGCGAAGGCTATCAGATCAAGTTCACCACTTTTAACGGGATCAAGTTTTTGCTGAACAAACGCTACAACATCCAAGCGGAGCGCGATTATCAAGTTGAGGAAACAGCGTTGCACCACGTTCGCTTGCCAGACGATGCCTTGGCGTGGATGCGCAGGACAATCTCCCATAACTGGCGAATTGTTGAACTAGAAAAGCTCGCGGACACCAAAGAAACGCTCGTCAGATTTGAACTGGCAGCATCGTAAATACGAAAGAGCACTTTCCTTAGGGGAGAGTGCTCTTTTTGCAAAATGCGGGTATTGGAAGGAGAATCATGATGACAACGCAAGCGTATATCCAACACATTCAAGCAACATATCCGGAATTGACCATTACTTCCGCCTACTTGAACGAAATGGGTCAAAACAATGATGTGCTCATCGTTAATGACGCATACGTGTTTCGCTTTCCGAAATATACGGCCGGAATCGAGCAACTGAAGATCGAAACGAACATTTTACGCACGGTAAAACCATATCTCTCCCTGCCGATTCCGGCTCCGCTCTATTTGTCCTTTGCCGAGGAACTACCTGGGCGGGTGTTTGTCGGATATCCGCTACTCGAAGGTGAGCCTTTTACCCTGGAAGCTTTTCAAGCAGCCTCTCGTCAAAACTCGGTACCGACTATCGCTGCCCAGCTTGCACAATTTCTTCATGAACTGCACCAGCTTCCCGTCTCCTCCTTGCTCCCGGAGCTTATCCCTGGCGATTTTGACATGGTCAAGCAGTTGACTGAGCTGTATGAACAGATTGTTTCGCAATTGTTCCCAGCGATGCGTGAGCAAGCGAAAAAGGATGTGGCAGAGCGGTTTGAAGCATACCTGGCAGACCCTGCCCATTTTGATTTTCAGCCTTGCTTGACTCATGGAGATTTTGGCACAGGGAATATCTTGTACTCCCCGGCAAAACAACGCATCACAGGCATCATCGACTTTGGCGGTTCCGGTGTGGGCGATCCGGCATACGACCTCGCTGGACTCTGTGCGAGCTACGGCGAACCTTTTTTGCAGCATTTCACTCCGGTGTACCCCCAGCTTGAGCAGGTGATGACAAGGATGAGATTTTACCGCAGTACATTTGCCTTGGAAGAAGCGCTGTTTGGTCTGGAAAACGACGATGAGACAGCGTACCAGGCTGGCATGCGGGATTACATCTAGCCCTTTACAGCACCCTGTGTGAGCCCTTCCACCAAATACTTTTGGCAAAAGGCAAACAACAGCATCGTCGGGATGACTGACAACACCGTAGCTGCCGACATCGCTCCCCACTCGATATCGTACTTTTTGATGAAGGCATTCATCGCGACCGGAATCGTTTTGACTGACTCTTCATCAATGAACAGAACGGCCATAATCAGCTCGTTCCAGCATTGAACGAAGGCGAAAATAAACGTGGCCGCAATTCCGGGGAGCATGATCGGCACGATGACGCGAAACAGGGCGCTCAGCCGCGAACAGCCGTCCATCATCGCCGCTTCCTCCAATGCGTTGGGTATCCGTTGAAAAAAGCCGGACATGATGATCGTACAAAACGGTATTAGCATGACCGTGTAGATGAGCATCAACGAAAACAGGCTGTTTAAGATGTGCATCTTGGACATCATCATGTACAACGGCGCCATGCCAATGAACATCGGGATCATTTGGGTGACGAGAAACCCGAACATCACCTGCCGCTTTCCTTTAAACGAAAAGCGGGCCAACACGTAACCGCCGAGCACCGCGATGAACACGACCATAGCCGAAGCGACCAAGGAAACGAGAAAGCTGTTCCAGATGTACACCTGAAAGTGAGAAATCTGAAAGATCTCCAAGTAGTTGATCAGTGTCACCTGTTCCGGCCAATATTGAATCGGGAGCGAAAAGATTTCCTTTTGACCTTTGAGCGACGTAATGATAATCCAATACAGCGGGAAAATCGCGAACGCAAGAAACAAGGTCAATACAATCGCTCTGGCAGTCCTCCACCCTAGATGTTCACGGTGCATCAGAAGTCCCCTCCCTTCTCTACTTTGGTCGCTTTCACGTAAAAGATCGTGAATAACATCAAAATCAGCACGATGATGACACCCACAGCCGAGGCTTGCCCGTAGTCTTGTCCAAAGATGACTTTATCGATCATGTAGGTAGCGAATATATGCGTGGAGCCTGCAGGAGCTCCATTCGTCATCGCGTAAATAATATCCGGGAAGTTGAGAATCCAAATGACCCGCAACAGGATCGTCACCAGCATCGTTGGCATGATATACGGCAGTGTTACCCTCCAAAACTGCTGAATCCGCCCCGCTCCATCCATCGCCGCCGCTTCGTACAGCTCCTCTGGGATCGATTGCAGGGCAGCCAGAATCATAATGGCAAAAAACGCGACGCCATACCAAATATTCGCGATAATGACCGCAGCCATCGCCCAAGTGCCATCCGCCAAAAAGGAGATCGGCGCATCGATCAGACCTGTTTTCAGAAGCAAATCGTTAATGACGCCAAATTGGGCATTGAACATCCACCGCCAAATCAGCCCAATCAAAAAGCCCGACATCGCCCACGGGAAAAAGACAAATGCCTGGTAAATTCCTCTCCCGCGAAATTTTTTACGCATCAAGAGGGCCAGCATGAATCCAAACAGCAATTGAAAAACAAGCGAGAAAAACACCCAGTAAAAGCTGTTCATGGCAACACGAGGGAAGTCTGGGCTTGTCAGTACGTTCACAAAGTTGTCCAGCCCAATGAACTGAATATTCATCAAGTCAAAGAGCGTGTAGTTCTGAAAAGACATGATGATTCCACGCACGAGTGGATAATACGTAAAGACCGAAACAAACAAGATGGCGGGCAAAAGGCACAAAAAGATAAAGCGACCTTCTTTGGAGATTCGGAACGATTTCTTCCCTTCCGGCACAACCTGCTTCGTCGTCATGACGATGGGTTTTTGTGTGTCCAAGCTACCATCCCCCCACGTCTACTTTCGCTCGGCTTTTTCTTTCGTCCAGTATTGATCCCATTTTTTCAACAGGTCCTCTGCGGTGAGCTGATCGAGCAAAAAGCTCTGAATATCTTTATCCGCCGTGCTTTGCCAAGCTCCCCAGCCTTTGTAGTCCACAGGACGTGAAACATCGAGGAACTTCGTCGGCTGCTGGCTCATCTCAATAAACGGCTGGAAGTAACCTGTCTTGTAAAATTCATCTTCTGCCGCGCTTTTCACGACAGGAATCGTGGAAGTCTTTTTCGCAAAATGAGTGCTCTGTTCAGGATCAGACAGGAATTCAATCAGCTTCCACGCCTCTTCCTTGTGCTTCGAGTACGAAGTCATCCCCCAGCCCGGCCCACCGACTACTTGTTGGGCGACACCTGAAGGGCCAATCGGAATCGGAGCGGTCGCCCACGTCCCTTCCTGCATCTTCTCCTTGGCTCCATCGATGACGTCAGGGTCTTGAATCAGCATGGCAGTCGAACCGGCTACAAAGCCCTGTACCATCTCCTGAAAGCCCCAGCTCACAGAATCTTTTGGAGAACCTTCTTTGTAAAGCTGTTTGTAATACTGCATCGCTTCCAGTGATTGCGGCGTGGAAAAGAGTGTGCGTCCATCCTTCATGAAAAAGGCGGAGTCAGCGTCGACCTCTGTCCCGTTGTAGGCCCACATGGTGATCAGTGCGTAATCCCACCCGGTCGCACCTCCCCGGAAGCTGTACCCGTAGCGGTTTTTGGTTGGGTCCGTCAGCTTTTTGGCTGCTACCAAGAGCTCATCCCACGTTTTCGGCACCTCGATCCCTGCTTCCTTAAACCAGTCCGTCCGATAATACAAGACGCGCTGGTACAGTCCATTCGGAATGTAATAAGGAGCTTTGTCCACCCAAGTGGCTCGACGTTTGGCGACGTCAGTTAGCTGATCGTAATTTTTCCATTTCTCTGTGTAGGGCTTCAAATTTTCAATAAAGCCGTTCATCGAAAACTGCTTGGCATTGAATTCGCGAACCTCTAGCACGTCCAGCTCTTCTTTTGCCATCAGCATCTGTGTGATCTTCTGATCCGCTCCTTCAAATGGCGGTGAAATCAGATCGACTTTGATCCCCGGATTCTTCGCTTCAAACTGGGCTAGCATTTCTTTTAAAAGCGCAGTTCGTTGTGGGCTAGTAATGCTCTCTACCATTTTTAGCGTGACGCCATTCGCACCTGACGGCGATGCTGAGTCAGGAGTGGCCGCTGGCTGACTACAGCCTACAAGCAATGCTGTCGCCATCGTTAATTGGAGCGCCACAGAAATCCAGGAACGAAATCCCATACACGAACCCCCTCATGATCTTTTTGTAAGACAGTTCGTATTATATTAAATATTCTGAATTATAAGTTTTAATATCTTTACCAGTTTTTTCGTTTTCTTTACTCTTTTTTCAGTGAGGCTTTCTCGATACTATTTATTTGACTAACTGGAATAAATACGTTAGCATCTTATATGCTACAGCATGTAAATGAAGGGGGTTGGATTTTCAATGGAATTATTCAATCTGACCGGATTTCTTCTTCACCGAACAGATATGAAAATGACGAACTATTTTAAGAAGAGGTTAAAACAATTTGAGATCACGCCAGAGCAATGGGGCATTCTTAGTGTCATGGATGGAGAAAGAGCGATCACACAAAAGGATCTTTCGGATGCGATTGACCGCGATCAAACCACCGTCGTCAGAATGATCTACTCGCTTGAAAAAAAGGGAATCGTCATTCGCACGTTAAATGACGCGGATAAACGCTCTCATAACTTGTTGCTGAGTGACAAAGGGATGGAGCTCAAATCAAAGCTACTACCCGTCGTTACCGAAGCGCATAGCCATGTAACGCAAAACCTTACCGATGTAGAGATTGCGGAATTACATGCATTGCTCGACAAGCTCTATCAAGTAGTAAAAGATGAATAAATGGAGATGCAGATACTTTTTCTAGCAAATACATGCTATAGCATACATTTGATTGATACTGAATAACGAAAGTGAGGAAGCTGTCATGACCCTAATCGTTTTGCAAGTCATCGTTGCGATCTTCTTTATGTTTACAGGTACAAAAATTATTTCCGGTAAAATGGCGAATGAATTTGACCGCTTTGGACTCCCTCCCATCTTTAACTTCTTAACGGGCTTTATTGAGATCATCAGTTCCATTGGCTTGATTATTGGAATATGGTTTTCGATCGCTGCATTCCTATCAGGATTGCTTTTAGGCGTGACCATGTTGGTAGCTGCTTTCATCCTACTTGTGATTGCTAGAGATCCTTTTCCGAAAGCATTACCGGCGCTCGTTCTTTGCTTTCTGTCCTTTTTCATCTCGATGTATCATTATTAGTCATAATTAGTCATAACAGCGGCGAGTCCAAGACTTTATGATCATGCCTTGGGTCGCCGCTGTTTCATTTATGGAGTCAGTCTAGAACTTGTCTTCACTCCTACAAAGCATCCTCAGCCCCATGAGGACCGCCCATGCTTGCTGCTGCTTTTTGAAAAAGAAGCGCAGAGGTTGTCCGTTTTGTACATCGATCAGCGTATCGTGGCTGCTGGCCCGTAATTCGTACTCAACACCAGCTACCTCTGCAACAGGAGCATCATCTCGAAGGAAGAGTCGCAATCTTCCGCCTTCCCCTGACGTGTACGTCCCGACGAGCTTCTCTAGCTCTTCTCTCGTTGGCGTATAGAGCGGAGCTTCGTCTTCTTTGTGTACAAGCGGCAAACCAAGGGCAGCATTCACAGCAGCCAGCCAGACGTTGCGAATTGGCACGTTTTCCAGGTTGGAAAGAACGGTGACGACCAGCCCTTTTTCCGGTACAAACCCGAAGTTCGACGATACCCCAGGCTGACCGCCCCCATGCTCAACTAGCGTTATTTCTGCATAATTGGGGGTTGTTTTGAGCGCATAGCCATACCAGGCGTCTTTTGTCAGTCGATGAACCGGCTGCCACATGGCTCTAAGCGAGGCTCCATCTGCGACCTGCTTCTCTTTATAACGCCCGGCATTAATATAGAGCTGACCGTATTTTAGCAAGTCAACGACGCAGGAGCGGATGCCTCCCCCCACTTCATAGTTGCCGAGCGTGGGCCACGGCACTTTTTTTAGTTGCTGCTCCTCCCCTTTGACATAAGGGACGGAGACATCGGAAAAGCGAGCGACTTCTTCCAGGTTATACGTCGAGCGATTCATTTCGAGCGGCGCTAGCAGGCGTTCTGTTACATAGGTACGGTAGCGCTTCCCAGTGACACGCTCGATAATGGCTCCCAGCAGGAGAAACATGTCGTTACTGTAACTGATATACTCACCTGGCACACCAAGGGGGTCAAATTGGACTTCGCTCAAATAGGCAATATGCTCGGGCAGTCTCGTCAGTTCTTCACGCCGCAGCAGCGGTGGAACACCTGAAGTGTGGGAGAGCAAATGGTGAATCGTGATTTTGTCAGTATGTATATCCCCCTTTACTTGCAAATCAGGCAAATAGCTGCGAATTGAGTCGTCAACAGACAGCTTGCCTTCTGCCACAAGCTGCATGATGGCTGCAGCCGTAAACGATTTGGTAACCGAAGCAATGCCGAAAATAGTCTCGGGTGTTACTGGCTGATTCGTCCCCAGATCGGTCACACCAAAGCCTTTTTGATAGATGGTCTCACCATCCCGGGAGATGCCAATAGAGAGCCCCGGCACCTTTTCCTTCTCCATGAACTGCTGCACAAATGCTTCCAAAGCTGAAACGCTCGCGTGGTCCATTCCTATTCCCCTGCCTTCGGCTATTAGATTCTAGTTAGCAAAAAGAGTGTTCCAAAAGCCTTTCAACATGCCTTCGGAACACTCCTTTTCTACGTAATCTCATATTTTCTCATTTTATTGTACAGCGTGCCCCGGGAAATCCCCAGTAGCTTCGCTGCCTTTGTGTAGTTGTAGCGGCTGTCGTTCAATGCTTCCACGATTTGCGTACGTTCATCATCTAGCAGCGTGGGCTGCAAAAGCCGTTTGCTGTCATCCGTTGTCCCTGTTGACTCCTGGATCATATCCGGTATATGCCATGGGAAGATTCGGTCATCCTCCGCAAAGACGACAGCATGCTCGATCGCATTTTTCAGCTCTCGGACATTTCCCGGCCAATCGTACAGTCGTAGTGCGTCTATTGTGTCGGGCATCAAGCGGTATGCAAACGAACCGTGCCTATGCGCGCCCAAAAAGCGTTCGGCCATTGGGACGATGTCTTCTGTTCGCTCGCGCAGTGGCGGGACTTTTAGTTCTATCGAATTCAACCGGAAGTAGAGATCCAAACGGAATTCTCCGGCGTCTGCCATTTTTTTCAGATCCTTATTGCTGGCAGCGACGATCCGAATGTCCAAAGGACGAGCTTTGTATTCTCCGATGCGGGTCACCTGCTTCTCCTGCAATACCCGCAGGAGCATGGCCTGAATGGGTAATGGGAGCTCCGCGATTTCATCCAGGAACAAGGTGCCCCCGTCCGCAGCTTCAAACAGCCCCACTTTTCCTTCCTTCAAGCCGCCCGTAAACGTCCCCGGTGCATAGCCAAACAACTCGCTCGCAACCAGATCATGGGCAAAGGCTGCACAGTTTACCGCCACAAAAGGCTTATGTCTTCGCAAGCTATGTTCGTGAATGTACTGGGATAGCACTTCTTTTCCCGTTCCGCTTTCCCCGATCAAGAGCACAGACATATCACGCCCAGCGACCTTGTCCAACTTTTGCAGCAACCCAAGCCACTGAGGTGATTCCCCCACCATTTCTTTCGCAGTTCCCTTACTCGGCAGTCCACGATTTTGGGATGGACGATCGGCAATTCCAACGATTTTCGCAGAACGCGCAGGTTGACGACGCATTTGAATAAGCGCACCGATCAACCGATTTTTGTAAAACACGAGCTGAAGTCTGCCCGCAGCAGGATCAGGCGAAAAAGGCAAAGGCCGCTCAACCGGAACGATAGTGGATAACAAGGAAAGGTCCGATTGCTCCTGACAGGATTGGAAGAAGTGCTGCCAGTCGAATCTGTTGTACCACTCTTGCTGGTCGCTTGTAGCCGGATCATTGCTCCGTACGATCTGCCCTTCCAAATCAATGGCCACCAGTAAATCATTGGAAATGGACAACTCTTTTTCTAAAAACGTATTTTCGAGATACAGTCGATGAATTTGAAGCTGATTGAAAATCTCCATCTCCATGCTTTTCGCGACCGTTTGCGTTAAGACTAAGGCATGGGCAGGAAAATCTTGTGCAAAGCTCGTCAAATCCAATACGCCAATCACCTGTTTCGTGATCGGATGAAAAATCGGCACACCCGCGCAGGAAATGTTTTGCCAGCTCTCACAAAAGTGTTGTGCATCGTGGATGACGACTGGCTGTCCCGCCACGAGGGTGGTGCCGAACGCAGTCGTTCCGCATAGCTCCTCGCTCCACACTCCGCCTGGAACCGCATTGAAGCTGGTTAACAACTCCCTCAATTGGTGGTCGGCATTGACATGGAGTAATCTCGCTTTGTGATCCGCTAGTATCATGGAATATTTTGTATGGATGAAAGATTGGATCTTTGGAATAATCGATTGATATGCATGGTATAACAAGCTGGATTCCTGTAGCATGTGGACATCCATTTGGTTGAGTACTTCAGGCGTTTTTCGCAAATTCGGATCGATTTTATAGGACAGGCTCCTGCTCCACGATTCAGAAATACTGACGGGAACATCAGCTTTTACCTGTCCGGCTGAGAGAAACGAATCTCTGGCCTTTATCCGATTTTTGTACATAGCCTACCCTCCCATCTAGTTATCTCTCCTTCTTTTATTATAACTCTATGTCGGGCTATAGTGGTGGGGAGAAAAAAGAAGAAAACGCTCAAGTTCTTGGGCTACCTGCTACGGGGTCATCCCTACCTTCGGTGGTTGTACTCGCTTAAAAGATTACTGCTTAGGTTAAGCTTACGAAGATACTTCGATGCAAAGCTTGCGAGATCATTGCATCCCCTCATGAATAAACGAACAAAGACTTTGACAAAAGCTGCGTAGAAGAAGCGCATTTCCAGTCAAAGCGCCTCTGGAGCCCGTCCCAGCGTAGGAATAAATGGCGGGGGTTTTCAGCTTCACTTATGGAATACTTCATCGAAAACTTCTACGTTTGAAGCGCTCCCGCCATTTATTCCGAAGCGGACAGTCCAACCCACAGCGGGGCGTAGGCCGAAGCGTAGACTGGAAATGCGCTTCTTCCCCCACTACAGCAACTCAAACAAAAAACAACAAATCCCTCCGGCCTTTTGAACCGAGGGGATTTGACATTTCGTGATTAAAACGGAAACGGACGAGCTTCCTTCTGAACGGATACCCAGCGTGGAGACGTAAATTCATGCAGAGACCAATCGCTACCATGGCGTCCCAAGCCGGATGATTTTTCTCCGCCAAATGGTACGTTCGGCTCGGTGTTGATGCTTTGATCGTTGATATGCATCATACCTGTTTCGATTTGCAGAGCGACTTCTACGCCATGCTCCAAATCGCGTGTAAACAATGATCCGCTCAAGCCAAAATCAGTTTCGTTTGCGATGCGGATTGCTTCCTCTTCGCTATCCACCGGCAAAATATTGGCAACGGGACCGAATACTTCATTCTTAGCTGTCGCCATATCATTTGTGACATCTGCCAGAATCACTGGCTCCATCAGTGTGCCTTTCACTTCACCGCGTTTGATAACACGCGCACCTTCCGCGATTGCTTGATCGACCAAGCCTTGAATTTTATCTACTTGTCTTTCGTTAATAAGCGGACCGACAAAGGTATTCGGGTCTGCTGGATTGCCCGCTTGGATGACGGAAGCTTTTTTCGCGAAAGCGTCAATAAATTGATCATAGATTTTGCGATGGACGATAATGCGGTTCAACGCCATACAAACTTGTCCTTGGTGGAGGAACTTCCCGAAGACAGCCGCACTTGCCGCTTGCTCGACATCTGCATCCTCCAGGACGATCATCACGTTGTTTCCGCCTAGTTCCAGAGAAGCTTTTTTCAGGTTTCTGCCGCAGATTTCGCCGATTCGACGACCAGCAGCGGAAGAGCCTGTGAAGGAAATGACTTTTGGAATCGGATTTTCAATCATGGCATCGCCGATTTCCGCAATATCTGCAACGACTACGTTAAACAAGCCTTTTGGCAATCCCACTTCTTCGAGCAGCTTCGCGATGACTAATCCACCGGAGATGTACGTTTGCAGATCCGGCTTGACCACAACGCCGTTACCAGTAGCCAAAGCAGGGATGATAGCGCGGATAGACAAGTACAGCGGGAAGTTAAACGGGCTGATTACCCCTACTACCCCAACAGGCAGATGGTAGACGCGGTTTTCTTTGCCCGGAATGAAAGAAGGCAGGATTTCACCTTTCATCCGTAATGGCAAAGACGCGTATTCCTTAATATCGCCGACCACAAAATCAACTTCCGCGTTTGCTTTTGCAAATGTGCTGCCTGTCTCGGAGACTAAAATATTCACGAGCAGCTCACGATTTTTTTCTACCGCTTCTGCGATTTTGTGAATGATGCCAGAGCGAACGTACGCATTCGTTTTTGCCCACTCTTTTTGTGCTGCTTTTGCAGATTCGTACGCCTGCTCTACATCTTCAACCGTAGCCAGCTTGATGCTCACCAGCTCGGATTGATCGTATGGGTTGCGGTTGGTATAGCTATTCTGGCTCTTGCCTTCTCGCCATTCGCCATTAATGTATTGTTTTGTGTACTCATTGAAAATGTTGCTCATATGAAGTGTCCTCCTAGCTAGTCCATCTTGATGATTGCTTTGATTGTTTTACCGCTATGAGAATCGGCCACCGCTTGATTGATTTCATCGAAACGATAGAATTTTACCAGCTTGTCCATCGGGAATTTCCCTTGCTTGTACAAATTGATCAACTGCGGAATGAAAATGCGCGGTACGCAAGCCCCTTCTACTACGCCAGTAATGGTTTTGTTGAGCAAGAGCAAGTCGTTCGTATCGATTTTCTCATCGGTTCCGAGTGGTGGTGCCCCGATTTGCGCTACGACTCCGCAGAACGTGAGTGCATCGACAGCTTGACGCAATACGCCTGGTCTACCAGCAGTTTCTGCTGCATAGTTTACGCCGCCATTGGTAATCTTCTTGATCTCTTCTACCGGATCAACATTTCGCGCATGAATGACATGGGTCGCACCCAGTTCTTTTGCCAGTTCAAGACGGTTATCATGCACATCGACCGCAATGATCGTACCGCAGCCAATTGCATTCGCAGCCATGATCGCGCTAAGCCCCACCGCTCCTGCACCAAACACGGCAATGCTTGATCCTGCCTCTGGCTTCAGCCTGTTTATGACCGTGCCACTACCTGTTTGAATTCCGCAGCCAAGCGGTCCCAAAAGAGCCAAATCTACATCTTTGTCTACTTTCACCAGATTGCGCTCGTTTACAATCGTGTACGTTCCAAAAGAGGACTGACCGAAAAAGTTGGACAACCCTTTCTCTTCGCAGTGATGTCTTTTTGTCCCATCTTCCATATTGCCAAGGAAGTTCAGCTCGAAAAATCTTTCACATACATACGGACGTCCGCTCAAGCAATAGTGGCATTTTCCGCAATGGGCAAAACCGAGCACCACATGATCGCCAGGCTCTACATAAGTAACACCCTCGCCTACCTTTTCAACTACACCCGCACCTTCATGGCCCAAAACGGCTGGGAGTGGAACTGGATATTCTTGATCACGCGCAATCATATCTGTGTGGCAAATTCCAGAAGCTACGACGCGAATCAGAACTTCTCCATTCTTAGGTTCATCGAGTTGAATTGTTTGAATACGAAATTCTTCACCTTTTGAGTGAGTAACAGCAGCTTTCATTTGCATAAAATATCCCTCCGGTGATTTCTTCGCACCACTCGATCATTTTTCGAAGATTAACCTACCAGATTCATTTATGATTTCGTAAAAACACATGAATATAACACCTTGCTGTAGGAAATGAAGAAAAATCCAATCGAGTGTCGTGCGTCGAGAGTAACGTAATCGTTTCTCTTCTCCGAGGATTATTTTATTAGCAATTTTCATGCCAAACATATTTTCGTCTGAAAATAAACGAAATCTGGACTCTATCCGTACTTCTTCTACGTGTACATTGTTCGATTGCCTTTGAACGATTTGAACAAATTGTCTGGCTCGCATTGAACAAATTGTTCAATTCAGGACAAAAAACAAAGACATCGCCCTCTTGTTTGCAAGAACGGGCAATGCCTTTTGATTTTTTCTCGGTATTTCTAGCTGGGAGAGGCCGTTATTTGGCCTTCCCCCATTCAACCTCTTCCCATTCAAATGAATAGGCCAACACATCGATACATGAGTCATGCGCGCATAATACCCAATGCTTTACTTTAGGGGACGTAAAGCCAAATGCTTCTTTTACTTTTGACTCAACTACTTCGTAAAATCCTGGGTTTGGGCAAACATCGGTTTTGTCCCATTCGTTACGAAAAGACAGTCTCCCATTATAGTACTGATCGAGCATGCTGAAATCATATCGCTCGTAGCCCTCCATTTTACCGTACATCGTAAAAAGACAAATCGGCTGGAAAGTAATTTTAATGATAGCGTTCCCCGCTTTATTGTATTCGTCGTCCGGGATGTCCTCCCCATACTGCTCTTGCAGCCTAGACAAGACTTTATCGTAGCGCTTTTGATTATATCCACACATCACTTCCACGCTTACTTCCCGCTCCTCATAACCAGTAAAACCGACGAAATCATGTGAGGGGCTGATCATCCAGGGAACTTCGACAGGTACAACTTTCATTTGGCTCATCGATTTACCTCCGCTTGAAAGAACACCATTTCATCAAATGTAATTCCCAGATAGCTGTACTTTATATTGACTCTGTTTATCGCTTCATGATGAATAACACTAAGTCCATAAATTTCATCGTTTTTCGTAGCAGTACCCTCAGATGTGCCAGCTTTCATCGATGTATCCTCTATCTTCTGAAATCCATAGGGTATTGATTCCTTATTATCATAATCGTCAGTTATGATGAATCCTTGTAAAGCATTACTAACCTGAACTTTTGTTTTTGATGGTTTTTCATTGTTATTAACCGAAACATCTATTATTTTCACTTCACCAAAGCCTTTATTGCCAATTCCCACAACAACAGATTTACGATCTTTGCTTGAAGCAAGAGTACCAATATCCAATGGCGGATTACCTTTTACAAGGAAATAAAAACCTCCCACCAATATTGCTATAAGTAGTATAGAGATCGATAGTTTTTTCTTCAATTTCCCCATCCTTAATCGTTGATTTTTCATGTGCTATTGAAAACTATATTTTGGTAAGTTCTAAAAGAAATAGCCGATATCCTGCACATTAGGCAGAAATATCGGCTGTCAGTTCCCTTACGAATTATGATTGAATAAACTCCATCAGCTTCTTATTAAAATCATCCGCCTGACAAATCGGCAAGCCGTGTCCACTGTTATCAAACGGAAACAGCTTCGACCCTTTGATTTGCTGCTGGGTGAGCTCGGCGCTTTTGAATGGAATCAATTGATCGTGAATCCCATGAAAGATTCCGGTTGGCACACGGATTTGACTCAAGTCATTGATTACATTCTCTCTCGATGCTGCTTGCATGATTTTGATGAGCGCATAAGAAGCCGAGTCCAGCCCCATTTTGACAAACCACTGGAGTGTAGCAGTCCCTAAATTTCGATTGAAAAACTGCAAAGAAACCGTGTTTAATAACTCAGGCATATTGGCGTACATTTGACTAATCAGCCCCTCTGCTTGCTCCTTCGAGACGCCGTATGGAGAACCCGGCATTTTCACAAAGGAAGGAGAAACCGCATCCACTAACGCTAATTTCGAAATATGACGCCCCTCATAACGAGACATATACCGAATCGAAATGGCTCCACCCACTGAAAAACCTAGCAAGACGGCATCTCTTATCTGTAATGCTTCCAAAACGACATAGATGTCATCTGCTAAGCGATCATACGTATAGCCGCTCCACGGTTTGTCTGATTGGCCGTTGCCGCGGATGTCCATGGCAACACAGCGGAACCCGTGCTGGGGAAGTACGTTGAATTGGTAGGAAAACATGTTATGGTTGAGCGGCCAGCCGTGAACGAAAAAAATCGTTTTGCTATTCGGGCCAGGATTGAGGTCTTCAACAAAAACCGTGACACCCTTTTCGACTTCAATATACATAACCCTACCTCCTGTTTCACACCATGCACCTCTTTACACTCAAGGTATGTCACCAGTTGTAGGGTTATGTTACTACTCTCCTATGTCCTGACTCGGATACGCATGAACGATGCGTCCTTTTCTTCCCATAGTCGTGACTGCTTGCGCAAGAGAATGGTAGATGGCTTCCTCTGTCGCTTCTGCCGCAGCAGCAAACAGTTCGTTCATGATCGGGTGATCCTCACGTAGTTGCACGCGCGTTTCCGTAATGGCTGTTGTCTGATGTGGAATTTTTTGCGCTGTGGAAAAAGCGATAACGATGTCGCCGCTTCCGTGCCCAAAATGGCTCCCCGTGCGTCCCAAACCGATTCCTGCGCGCTTTGCTACCCGAAGCAGTTGTCGATCACTGAGCGGCGCATCTGTCGCCAGTACGATGATGATGGAGCCATCCTCGGACTTCTCTACTGCGTTTTCATTACTTTTGCAGCTTGTGAACAGATTCGCTCCCAAGAAATCATTCTTGTTGCCAAAGTTGCTGAGTACCAAAGCCCCCAATGTATAGACCTGCTCCTCAGCCACCACGATACGAGAAGACGAGCCGATACCACCTTTATAGCCAAAGGCAATCATTCCCGTCCCTGCCCCGACAGCGCCTTCTTCTACGGCCTGATCCGTTGCGTTCAGAATCGCTTCTCTAGCATCTTCCGGACGCACGACACAGCGGCGAATAGAATTGAGATGACCATCGTTGCATTCGCCCACCACAATGTTGATCGTTCCGGTCGTGTCCCCGATCTCTTCGTTCGTATCCAGCATGTATTGCAGAGTCCCTTGTGTAACTGCGGGAACGGAAAACGTATTCGTGAGCATGATCGGCGATTCCAATACCCCTAGCTCATTTACTTGCACGAGTCCCGTCGTTTTGCCGAAGCCATTGATCACATAGCTGGCTGCTGTTACCTTTTCGCGAAACAAGCTACCGCTATGTGGCAAAATGGCTGTTACACCGGTGCAGGCATAGTCCTCGTTGTCCAGCTCATGCTGGATCGTCACATGTCCCACTCGGACTCCGGCTACATCCGTAATGTCATTTTTCTCACCGACCGGCAGCCTCCCGATTGTCGCACCGAGCTGCCGAATTTTTTTCGTCATGCATTTCACTCCTTTCGTAAGGCTATGCCGATCGCTTACACGGGACGATTGCGCAGAAAGTTCTCATAGGCAAACCCGCGCACCTCTTCTTCCTTATAATGCTTGAGCAGCTCGTTGATCAGGTTTTGGCTCTGACCCGCATGCTCCAAGTCCACGACCTTTGCGGTAATGCCGTCGAAGTCTGAGCCGAGCCCGATATGACGCACGCCACCGAGTGAACAAAAATGATCGATATGCTTGATCAGATCATCTATCGTGGTTGGTGTCGTTTCATTGATAAACTGAGTGCAGTAGACGACGTGTACATTCGCGCCTTTGGTAAATAACGCTTTTGCCTGTTCATCCCTCAGATTGCGTGGATGGTCGCAGATCGTCCGTGCATTCGAATGACTCGCGATCGGGTATGTAGCGAGCTCAATCGTATCCCAGAAGCTACCCTCCCCTAGATGCGAGACGTCCGTCAACATTTTATGCTCATTGTGGAACTGAATGATTTCTTTACCAAAAGTCGTCAGTCCGGCATTCCTCGGTTCCAGCGCACCATCCGCAGCGAGATTCGCGAAGTTCCAGGTGAGGCCCACAGAGCGAACCCCTAACTGATACAAAATGTGCAGCTTCTTCAAATCGTTGCCGATTGGCTCAACACCTTCCAACGTCAGCAACGCTCCGATCTCTCCCTCTTGCAAATGGTCGAGATCGCTCCAATCACGGATTTGTTTCATTTCTGGATGTTTCCCGAGCACCTCTGAATAAAAGTAATGAATTTGATCCAAAGCTTTTTGAAAACGTTGCTCCGTGGACAATTCAGGTGATGTCCAGATGGCATAGCACTGTAGCTTTACCCCGCCATCGTGTAGCCGTTTCCTGTTGACATCCAGCTCGTCCGCATCCGCAAAGGACAGAGCCCCATTTTTCTCCCAAATTTTCAGCAGTGCATCACAGTGCAAATCGATAATCGGCATCTTGGTCATCTGTATCCATCCCTTGTGCTAATTTCCTTTGAGAACACTACCTATTCTGTTAATGTTAAGGTAATGTATTTTGGAGAGCGAATCCAATAAATTATTGCTATAAGTCACTTAAGAAAACATTATCGAGGCTTATTCGAGGAGGCGCGACCGCCTTTTTGCGGAAAGTTTAAAAATTCACACAACGGAGCCACTACTCATGAACATGGAGCAAATGGAAGCATTCATCTTTGTCGCCCTGACCGGGAGCTTCAGCAAAACGGCTGATTTACTCTATCTGTCACAGCCCACGGTCAGCATGCGGATCAAAGCACTCGAGACGACTATGGGTTGTAAGCTGTTTCAGCGTACGGGTCATACGATTTCTCTTACAAAAGAAGGCGATCTGTTCCTTCCTTATGCGAAAAACATCATGCATATGCTGCAAGAGGGACAGCAAGCGATTCAGCGATCGCAAGGCGATGTAGAGGGAGAATTGACCATCTCCACCGTTTTTGTCTCCGCCTTTTACATTTTGCCTGACCTCGTCCAGCAATTCCAGCAGTTGTACCCTAAAATCAAACTGACGATCCTTACCGGGCATTCCCATCAGGTGCTCGATATGGTTCTGAACCACGAGGTGTCATTCGGAATTGCTCGTGCCGTTACCCATCCACAGATTAACCGGATTCAACTGATGCCGGATGACATGGTCTTAGCGATTTATCCGGATCATCCGTTTGGATTCCGCCATCAGGTTTCCATTGAAGAAGTCGCACGTGAACGACTGATCTTGTTCAATCGGGGTTCGCTCGACTGGAAGCTGATCAACAATGCGTTCAGCCATTTTCAGCTACAAAACAATGTCGTCATGGAGGCTGACAACATCGAGGTCGTGAAGCGTATGGTGAAACAACGGCTGGGCATCGCCTTTTTGCCTCGCTTTGCCATCTCCAAAGACTTGTGCGAAGGCGAGTTGCAGGAAGTAGACGTCCTGAATCTGCCGCAAATCAACCGGAACTTCGAGCTGATTTACCTCAAGGATACACCTGTTCACGGGATTATGCGTACGTTTATCGACTTTTTGATGCAGAGCAAAGCTTTGCAGCAGTAAGGCGAAAACGAAGGATGCCCTTTAAGACACCTGCGCAGAAACCATCAAAAATGCTGGTCCTCCTGGAGGTGAATGGGATGGAAAAAAGCCGATATTCATTACAGTAGTAGAGAATATCGGCTTTTTTATTAATCCAGGATATTCCCTGTATAAAGAAAACAATCGATTAGAAATAGTTCATACTCATTGCTTCACGTATCTCTTGCATTGTTTCTTTTGCTACAAGGCGGGCTTTTTCAGTACCCGACATAAGAATTTCATCGACCTTTTTGGGATCGTTTTGATACACTCTTCTCCGTTCCCTCATGGGTTCAAGCAAATCGTTAATACTTTGAGAAATTTTTCGTTTGCATTCCATACATCCTATTTGCCCCTTTTTACAACTTTCATAAATCTCATCGGAGCCCTCTTTCCGAAATGCTTGATGATAAGCATAGACTGGACAAATTTCAGGATGGCCGACATCCGTTTTATGGATTCGCGCAGGATCAGTCGTCGCTTTCTTTATCTTCTCACTAACCTCTTCTTGGGTGGAGTCCAAATCAATGGCGTTGCCAAGACTTTTGCTCATTTTATTATTTCCGTCTAATCCGACAAGTCGTGGGACATCACCAACGAGTGGCTTGGGTTCCAATAACACAGGTTTATAAAGTTGGTTAAATCGACGGACAATTTTCCTTGTTTGTTCGATATGAGGAACCTGGTCTTCTCCTACGGGAATCAGCGTCGCTTTGCAAAAGGTAATATCAGCCGCCTGACTTACGGGGTATCCGAGAAATCCGTAATACATATCTTGAAACCCGCGTTCCGTGGCTTCCGCTTTTATTGTAGGATTGTGACGTAAAGAATTGACCGTAACAAACATAGAAAAATAAGTGGTTAACTCCGCAATCTCTGGGATCATGGACTGAATAAATATTGTTGCATGATCAGGATGAATACCTGCTGACAAATAATCCAATGCCACATTACGCAAATTTTGTTTAATCAACTCTGGTTTTTCAAAATGAGTAGTTAGGGCTTGAACGTCTGCTAGTATTAAGTAAGTTTCGTATTGGGTTTGCAACTCCACTCGATTTTTCAAGCTACCAACGTAATGTCCAAGGTGAAGTTTTCCTGTAATCCGATCGCCTGTTAAAATACGTTCTTTCACGTAGGATCCTCCTCATACTTTTGTTTCTGTCATGTAATCTTGAGATCCACCAACCATCATCCATGGACATCACTCCTTTCAAGTAATACAAAAAACCCCGCCCAATAAAGGACGAGGTTATCGTGGTACCACCTTTTTTAATCGCAAAAAGCGATTCACTCTAAAGTACGGTAAGATGTCGAACATCATTACGATACTCCTCTCTTGGTAACGGGGAGAGAATCCCGGCAGCGCCTACTCATTGTTCAGCGGAGCGATTCAGAAGCCCATTCGGTATCAGGTGAGGATCGGTTCACAGCACCACCGACTCTCTGAACCTCATTATCTGATACGTACTTGCTCTTCATCAACATCGTTGATCCGTTCATCTATTATTCTAGATATAATAATTGAAAACAATTCGTAAATCAAATTAAATATAACAAGCCTACGCAGTTGAACCCAATCTCCTGCATCCCCTGAAACAAGGAAGCGCTGCGTCTCTCTCATCCTTTTTTGGGTGCACGCAGTTTCGTACGAATGATCATCTCTGCGGTCACGACAAGTCCAATCATGGCGACATATACAGCGATTGTGTAGCTGAGCTCATACGGCAAACCTACCACCTTCTCTACAATCAGCTTCACCAGATGAATCAGCATGTTAGTGAACAAGAAGACGAAGCTCCTGACCATCCATTCCTTATGCTTCATGACTTGACGCTTTTTGATTTTGACAAGCGCCGTAATGGTGATAGCAGGCCAGATGATGTTCAATAAATGGAAGGGCCAACTTGCCACTTTTCCGCCCGTTACATAAGGGGCCATATATCCGGATGTAACTACGACAACCAACACACTAAAAAGATAGACATAGCCTGTTACTTTATGTAGCTTGCGGTTCTGTGCGAGCAGCTTGTCCGAAAAATTAGCCACTCCACAGACGAGGGCAATCAAGGCGAAAAACAAATGGACATACATGACCGTAAGCCAGATTGATGTGTTCATTCGCTCTTTGTTGTAATCAGATTTGTGACTGAGAAAGCCTTGCGCTTCTGGATCGATGATAAAGTTTTGCACGAGTGCATACGTGATCGCCATACATGCGACGAAAATGACAATCGAATACGGTTTGATACGGTTCATCCTGCCACACAACCCTTTGTTCGATTTTAGAGACCGAACGGTTCGGTCTCTTTTTGATTTTACATGAATGCCTTCTTTCGTACACGAGAGAAATGTTACAATAACTTGGACGAATATAGACCGTTTTGGCCGAATGAAAGGACTATCGCGATGCGAAAAGGCGAAAAAACAAAGCTGCATATTATCCGGAAGTCAGCAGAGCTGTTTAATCAAAACGGCTATACAGGAACCTCCATGCAAGACATCATGGATGCCACGGGCCTTACCAAAGGCGCTCTCTACAGAGGTTTTTCCAGTAAAGATGAAATCGCTATAGAGGCCTTCAAATATGCGGGTGAAGTATTGAATGAACATTTTGCGGCTGCGCTAGAAAAACAGGACACAGCCGCTGCAAAACTCGTAGCCATGGCAAAGGTATATTCTGATGCGGTAAACAATCCCCCGCTCCAAGGTGGCTGCCCGCTTCTCAACACAGCCGTCGAAAGTGACCATTCGTTCCCTGTTCTTCGCGATTATGCCGTCGCCGCTTACCAAGAGACGATATCGTTCATGCAGGGATTACTGGAAGAAGGAATTGCCCAGGGAGAATTTCGTTCCGAAATGGAAGCAGAAGCAGTCGCATCGGTTATCTTCTCTTCCATTGAAGGAGCCATCATGGCAAGCAGACTCACCCGCGACAACAAGCATGTCCATTTTGCCATCAAGCAAATTGAGCAGCTTTTACAGACATACAAGCCATAGCAAAAAGAAAAGAGCAGGCGCGCAGGATGTGATCTCCCTGCCTACCTGCTCTTTTTTCGTGGACTTTTCTTGCTACTTTCTATTTGATGTAGTGTACTTTTTCATGTCCGAGCAATGCTTCCAGCACTTGCTGTACTTTCACGCCTGTCTCAAACGTAACCAGTCTAGCATCTCCACCATTCATCGCAATGGACAGCTCATCCAACAGCAGGGAGAGACGGTCTTGCTGTGGAACTTCAGCCGGAACGAGCGCTTCACCGTGTCCACCCACAAACAGATTGCTCCAGTTCACGACACTCAGCGTCCCTTTTGACCCGTACACGCGATAATCCAAATGCTCCTCATGTGCGATACCGGCTAAGCCATTGATCGTAACCGGAGTACCATCTGTCAGACGAAGGAAGGCCGATACACCTGTCTCGCATAGGTCATGATCTGCTGGATAATCTACCTCTGAGCGGACTACATGCAGGTCTCCGAAGAGCTCGTAGGTCAGGTGAGTGAAATGAGGCAGCACTTCACGGATGAAACCGCCTTGCTCACGACCAGCCAGCCAAGGTGTTTGCTGCCATGGACGCGGCCACTGGTGAAAATGCGTCAGGATATCGATGCGGCGGACATCTCCGATTTCTTCGAGTCTGCGGGAAAGTTCAGGAAAAACGCCTTGATAGTAGAGCGGGAAGTTCATCGCATGGACAACCCCTGCATCATTTGCTGCCTCCAGCATTTCTTGCGCTTCTGTTAACGAATTAGCCAACGGCTTTTCGCAGAGCAAATGCTTTTTGTGTGCCAGTACATCCAGAGCAATCGCATGATGGAACTTGGGAGGAACCGCCAAATAGATGACGTCCAGCTCTACCTTTTTCAATAATTCCTTATAATTTGTGTACCAAGGCACATCACCGGACTTTTGTGCGGCTTCCTGTGCTCTCTCCGCTGATACATCACTCACTGCGGCTACTCGAAATTTTTCGTGGGTACGGATAGCGTTCATCATGCGCTCGCCCATGACTCCTGCGCCAATCACCCCAACGTTCCATTTCACTTGGTCCATCTGCATTTCCTCTCTTCCTGGTGAATGTTCGTCTTCGTGCCTCTACCCCTTTCTCCATTCATCTGAACATTCCTTCTGAAAAGCTCAGATTGTCAGTTGCGGATGATTATGAAGACGTTTGGTTTGACTCTGAGAACTGGTGTATCATCCATGTTCTCTAGCTGTTTGTTTATCCAACTGCTTTGTTACCCGATGTGCAAGCCAAACGTCTTGTCTCCGAACGAAACGGTTTCCATATCTGCTGCTTTCGCATAAGCCACATCCGAAACGAGTACACTCTCACGTAAAACATGATCAAAACGCTCCAATGCTGCTCGTAGCTCATCGTCCACATCCAGTGTGAGCTGGACACGTTTATCGATGGGCAAATCCAGCTTTTTCCTCGCGTCCTGAACGACGCGGATGACTTCACGAACCAAGCCTTCTTGCTCAAGCTCTTCTGTGAGTGTCGTATTCAAGGCTACGTGGAGCTGATATCCAGATGCAGAAGCGAAGCCTTGCTTCCCTTGCTTTTCCACGAGCAGCTCATCTAGTGTCAGCCGCACGCTCTCTCCTGCGACCTCCACATCCAAGTAGCCATTGTCTACTGCCTTCTGTGCATCTGCTGCTTTCAATTCTTTTAGATACCCTTGAATCGGCCCAACGAGCTTGCCGTATTTTTTCCCAGCTACCTTCAGGTTGAGCTTGAAATAATACGTCACGAAGCTGCTGTCGCTTTGCTCCACCCGAATGTTTTTGACATTGATCTCGTCTTGGATAATGCTAGAAAATCTCTCCAGGTTAAATGGCTGCTCCATCGATACAATCAGCTCGGACAGAGGCTGTCTGGTCTTGAGTCCAGTTTCGTTGCGGACATTTCGTGCCAGCTCCACGATGTGACGAGCCGTTTCCATGTCCCGCTCAAGGGTTTCATCGATTGCTTCTGTGTTCACCTGCGGATAGTCTGTCAAATGAACACTGCCTTCTCCCCCCAGATTGCCGTACATATCTTCAGCGATCAGCGGTGCGTAAGGCGCGATCATCTTCGCCAGCGTCAGCAACACTTCCCGCAGGGTCTGGTAAGCAGATACTTTGTCAGGTGTCATCCCGCTACTCCAGAAACGATCCCGCGAACGACGGATGTACCAGTTGCTCAGCTCGTCGACGAACGCTTCGATATGCCCCGCCGGATTCATGAAATCGTAGGTTTCCAGTCCTTTTCCCACGTGCTGCAAGGTGGTGTTCAAGCGGGATAATATCCACCTATCCAAATCGTTTACAGGCGGCTGTGGCAGATGCTCTTCTGGCTTGAATGCATCGATCAAGGCGTACAGCGAGTAAAAAGCATGCGTGTTATGGATCGTATCGATCACTTTGTACTTCGCCTCGGCGACGATCCGCTTGGAGAAACGCTTGCTGCTCCACGGCGCACTGTCAGACAAGAGCGCCCACCGGAACGCATCTGCACCGAACTCCTCAATAACCTCCCACGGATCGATCCCGTTTCCTTTGCTTTTGGACATCTTCTGACCGTGTTCATCCAAAACGTGACCGGTAGAGATGACCGCCTTGTAAGGCGCTTTTCCGTTATATAGAGTAGAAACCGCCAATAAACTGAAGAACCAGCCCCGTGTCTGATCGATTCCTTCCGAAATGATGTCGGCAGGGTATTGCTCCTGAAATACCTTTTCGTCGCCGAATGGATGATGGTACTGAGCAAACGGCATCGAACCGCTGTCGAACCACACATCAATGACCTCAGGAGTCCGCTCCATCGTACCGCCGCAAGAGCAACGTAGCTTCACCTCATCCACAAACGGCTTGTGCAGCTCCAGATTCTCGTCAAGCGGCGCCACAGACTTCTCACGCAACTCTTTTACACTGTCTGGGGCATATTCGTAGCCACAATCCTGACAAAGCCATAAATTGAGCGGCGTCCCCCAATACCGATTGCGGCTGATATTCCAATCTACGAGCTCTTCGAGGAATTTCCCGAAGCGCCCTTCGCGCAAGTGGCCTGGATACCAGTCGATCTTGCTGTTGTTTTCGATTAGCTGATCCTTGATCGCTGTCGTTTTGATGAACCAGCTCTCCATCGCGTAGTAGAGCAGTGGTGATTTGCAGCGCCAGCAAAACGGATAACTGTGCTCGTAGCGCTCCTTGGAAAACAGTAGACCGCGATGAGACAGTTCCTTTACGATATCGACGTCGCAATCCTTCACGAAGCGACCCGCGAAATCTGAGATTTGCTCGGTATAGCGGCCAGCCAAATTCACGACGTTCACAAAATCAAGACCATGCTGACGGGTCGTGCGATAATCATCCTCCCCGTGCGCTGGCGCAGTATGCACGATGCCAGTTCCGCTCGTATCACTGACATAGTCCGCATCGACGATGATATGCCCATGGTTTACCTTGATATAGCCAAAAGGCGGCTCATACGGGGTACCGACGAATTCTGCCCCTTTGTGCGTGGACAAAACCTCGTAGTCTTCCTTGAACACTTTCTCCGCGAGATTTTTTGCTACGACGTACACTTCATCCTTGTGCTTCACCCGCACGTAATCGAGTTCTTTGTTGACAACCAAAGCCACGTTCGCCGGAAGTGTCCATGGTGTCGTCGTCCACGCCAGGAAGATGTCATCGCTTGTCTTGCTTTTGAATTTGACGGTCGCACTCAAATCCTTCACGTCTTCATAGCCTTGCGCCACTTCATGAGAGCTGAGCGTCGTCTGGCAATCCGGGCAATACGGACTGACACGATGTCCTTTGTACAGCAGTTCTTTCTTATGAATTTCAGAAAGGATGTGCCAGACGCTTTCAATGTAGTCGTTAGTTAAGGTGACGTATGGATGCTCCATATCTGTCCAGTAAGCGATCCCTTCCGTCAGCTCACGCCATTGTTTTTCGTACTCGAATACGCTGTTTTTGCATTCCTCGATGAACTTGGCCACTCCGTAGTTTTCGATCTCCTGCTTGCCAGAAATGCCAAGTCGCTTTTCCACCCCAAGCTCTACCGGGAGACCATGCGTATCCCAACCTGCTTTACGGACGACACGGTAGCCGGACATCGTTTTGTAACGTCCGATGAAATCCTTGATGACCCTTCCGAGCACGTGGCCGATATGCGGCTGTCCATTTGCAGTCGGAGGTCCTTCATAAAAGACGAAGTTTGGCTTTCCCAGCCGATTGTCCATCGACTTGCGGAACGTGTCGTCCTCCCTCCACTGATCCAGAACGCGCAACTCTCGTGTCCTTGCTTTTTCTTTTACGTCTACTTTCCTCATCATGTACACTCCTTCTTCTGTAGTTTGCGTAGAAGTGTAGGTTCGTAGAACGCAAAAAAATCCCGCCCCCTAAGGGACGAGATTTGATCTCGCGATACCACCCTTGTTCCGAAATCTTCATGCTAGCATGTCATTTCGGCACCTCTACTACGTACCATCATACGCGTCCCTTGTAACGGTGGGATTCCGGGTCAGCTTACTCCAAATGCTTCGGCTTTCCTTCTCGGAGAGGATTTTCGGCTAAGTCTTGAACGTTGGCTTTCAGCACTAGGGCCAACTCTCTGGGGAACAAGGGGATTAGCTTACTCTTTCTCGTCAATGAATTTGTTGGTGTTATTTTCGTTACTTTATTTTTTACACTGGTTTCAAAAAAATGTCAAGCGAGCGTATTACGGTCAAGGTCTTTTGTCGTTTGCGTCCCGAACCCCTTGTTGTCCTTCCTCAATGACTTCACGCCACTCCTGATTGCCATTGTCAACGGAATCTCTCCATAGCCCATTGCCTGTATCCACAGCGTATCGCCATATTTCCTGCTTCCGGTCGATAATGGCACTATCGGTATCCATAATTCCACCTTTTCCGTTAAATCTCTTTTTCAAATATTCCCTGGCGTCCAGCAATCTTTGTTTCTCTTCCTCCACCAACGCTTTTACTTTTTCCTTGGTATCTTCAGCGAGTTTTTTCTTCGCTTCTTTTTGACTGAGTGCGTCTTCTTTGGCATTTTCCTTCCACGCATACCAAGCTTGCTTGAGCTTATCGTATTCGCCCCGAAGGTGCTTTTTCAAAGCCTCTTCATCCTGCACGGTTATGTATGTCCCCGCTCCCGCATCCGCCACTTGCTTGAGCATACGCTGCCCTTCGTTATCAACATCAAAACCGATAATGTTCACTACGGTCTTTATACTCGACTGGTTCAGTGCTTTGGCTGCTTCTACGGGATTTCCTCCGCACGTTTCGATCCCGTCACTCACCACGTACACGAATGTTTCGGTTGTCCCGGCAGGAATATCTTCTTGCACCGCTTGCAGCGCTTTTGCAATCGGTGTCCAGCCCGCTGGCTGTACTTTGCCCAATGCTTGTTGAAATGCTTCCTTCTGATAACCCGTCTCCGAATAAAAGGTCTCTGTACTGGCGCATGATAACGCTTTGTCTTGGTCACTGCCGCTTCCTTTATGCCCATATACACGTAAAGAAATCGTCGCGTTTTTGGGAAGGACTGACGCAAATTGGTCAATCGCCTCTCGAGCTGCCTCCATCTTCGTTTTTTTGCCGACTTTTCCTTTCATGCTGCCACTCGCATCAATCAGCAAGGCAAAATGCGTTTTTTGCGTTTCCGGCAAGGTAATCTCCTCAGTCGGACGCTGCAAGTGAACGTCTACACTGGAATCAAAATTCGCAAACGCGAGTACAAACGGGCGGTAGTCCTCTCCGAGTAATTTCAGCAGTTCATCGAGATATTGCTCCGAAGTAAGTGTAGCTGGGAGCTTATCCAATTCTTTTTTGACCTTCTCTTCATCGTAATTCTCGCCAGCATACGTCCCCACCACCTGGTTTGCCAATGCGAGCTCAAATGCCGTCAACTCGCGCTTGACAGGAGGCAGCGGCTCTCTGGCCTGCGTTTGTGTGGATGTATCTGAAGTTGTCTGATCAGACGTTTTCGTCTGCTCCTGCATGTTTGCGGTTTGTTGTGTCGCAGCAGTGTCTTTTTGCGCAGGATCAGCGTCTGTACAGCCGGTCATCACTAGCATAAGAAACACAATAAACGATGCCCATTTCTTCAAAAAGCTTCCCCCTCCTCTTACTCCACCCTACATTATGCTAAATCATTCCAATTCGAACAAATTATAAAAGATGTAGGCCGTTTTTCCTATAACAAAAAAAAGAGCAACACAAAGCGTTTCCACACTTTGCGCTACTCTTTTCCGCTTACAAAAATTTTTAAGCCACTGCCCTTTTCACGCTGCGACGGCTTTCCACTTGCGACAAGAACAAGCTGAGAACCAGGATAATCGCGCCGAACAAATACGGTGCGTTCAAATGAACCCCGTACAGCGTACCTGCCACTGCTGGGCCAAAAATATTTCCCAGACTCATATAGGCATTGTTCATCCCTGCTACAAAGCCTTGTTCATCCCCTGCTCGCTTGGAGATCAGCGTGTTGATCGCCGGACGCATAATCGACGTCAGGGTAAAGAAGATAACCGTCATAATCAGCATATACCAGAAGTTACCGGACAAGAGCATCATCACCATCGATACAGCAGACAAGAAGAACGTCCAGTTAATGAGCTTCTTCTCGCCAAAACGAGTAATGAGCTTGCCGATCAGCGCTGCCTGCACAATCGTACCAGCAAGTGCTCCCACTGTGATAATGATGGAAATATCACGCGGAGTATACGCGAACTTCGCATCGACGAACAGCGGGAAGATAACTTCGAAGTTCGCCAAGCCAAACGTCATCGTAAAGACCAGCACCAGCATGATGAAATAGGACGATTGAAATGACTTGCCGAGTTGTACGAAGATGTTTTCCTGCTTCTCTTTGGCGTTTCGTGCCACAAGCTGCTTTTCCTTCGGAAGTGATTCTGACAAGAAAAAGATGGAACCGAGTGTGGCTACCGCACCAACTGCCGCGGAAATATAGAACGGCATACGCAAGCCAAGCTCTGCTAAAAATCCGCCAATACCAGGCCCGATAACAAATCCGAGCGACATGGCAGCTCCGAGCATCCCCAGTCCTTTTCCACGTTTATCCTCTGTCGTAATGTCTGCTACATACGCCAGCATGGACGGAATCATCGCTGCTGCCCCGATCCCGCCGATCAGACGAGAAAGGTAGAGCACCCAAGTCTGTTCAGCCAAGGCAAAGACCAGATTGGAGATCGTAAACAGGACAAGTCCCATTACAATCATGATTTTACGACCGTACTTATCCGACCATTCCCCCGCAATCGGAGAAAAAAGAAATTGGGTCACACCAAAGGCCGCCACCAAGTATCCAGCCGTCTCCCCACCCGCGCCGAACTCTTTGAGAAACTCGGGCAAAATCGGAATAATCAAGCCAATTCCCAGCATGGCGATAAACATGTTAATCATCAGGAAGAGAATCGGTCGCTGACTATTCTCTTGTGCATTCATATTCATTTATCCAGTCCTATCCTTATAGATTTTCTCTTTAGCCTTGCAGCTTCGCTTTCACACTTTCAATCACCGTGCGCCAAATGGCTGGGTCTGTTGAAATCGTCTGCTTGAAGCTGCGGTACAGCTCCTTTTGCTTCTCCTCAAAATCAGGAGCGTCAGCAGCAGGCAATCCTGCGCGGGCCGTCGTAATCATTTCCTGCACTTCTGGAGAACGCGGTCCCCAAACTCTTGCCTCGTAGCCATCCTGGTCGAGGAAAATAAAGATCGGGATCGCACGTGCTGTGCCATTGGTCAGGTATTGATCCATCAGCTCCAGATTTTCGTCACGGATAAGAAAGCGTAATTCGATGTTGCTTTCCTCGGCAATTCGCTGAATGACAGGAACGCACAAGGAAGCATCCCCACACCAGTCTGCGGTCAGCACGACCCCTTTCCAATTGCGCTGGGAGAGGTCCTTCCAGACAGCCAGATCCTCGTCAGTAAATGTGAGCTGATCGTATACGCGGGACAGCTCTTCTTTGTTGACGTTCATGCTTTCTTTGTACGCAGCAAAGCTCATTCCTTTTTCAAACCAACTGTTATGATTCACGTTAGACATACTCCGTACTCCTCTCGGTATAGTGAAAAATTATTGCTCCCAAATAGCAGAAGTTCCCAAGCGATTGCGAATGGAAGAGCTTCTTGTTTTGCGGGCTTCTTTCCCTGACGTCTGTTTCATGGTGCTTGCCTTGGCAGTCAGGTCCATAAACCACTCTCTATCTTTGGTTGCGAGGGCGAGGTCGATTAGATCATGCATGTGCTCTTCATCATCAAAAGAACCTACCGGAATGCGTTCCATCCACTGTCTTGGAATCACCACCTGCTTGCCGATCGTCTCTTCGTTGTCGCAATGAACCACATAAACTTTCGCGGTACCTCGCAATGAATCATCTGTTTCGACGAAGCCTTGAACTAATTCGCCGAATTTGGTTTTGCCCAATATCCATTCTCCGACTTCCAATAACTCATCTCGATTCATTCTCGTGCACCTCCTAATTGTAACGGAATTTATTACAGTTTCCACGTTAAAAATTTGTATGGTTACTGTTGCGAATTCTCCTGACATCCTTGACGAACTTTATCTAATACGGTCTGGATCGTGATTTGTTCCAAATACTTCGTGAAGTACATCTCTGCTTCGGTAAAAATCTGATCCATGACTCCATGCATATTCGCAGAAACCTGACACGCTTCTTGCGGATCTCCCGAACACCAGTGCGGCTTCAGCGTACCGTTCGAGATCGAACGATATATCTCAGCCAAGGTGACCTCATTCGGGTCGCACGCGAGTATATAACCGCCGCCAATTCCCTCTTTGGTCTTCACAAATCCGTTCTTACGTAGAATGCTCATGATTTTGCGAATTCTGGCAGGATTCGTACATACATTTTTTGCGATGAGCTCACTGCTTGCCATATGCTCTGGGATATGAGCCAACAACGCCAAGCTGTGAACAGCTATGGTAAATTCACTATTCACGTCACAGACGGCCTCCTTGCGAAGAGTACTGTAATAATAATTCGTACAGTTACGAATGTCAACAATTGTGTGGGGGGAAACTTTTTAAAAAACCAGAGGCTTTCATTCTGCGGTGGTCGCAGGGAAGCGCAGGCACATGTTTTCCAGTCGCCTTTTTCCTCACTTCGTTCGGGCGGTCTCCTTCCAAACATGTACCTGTGCTTTTCGGACAGCTATTACTTCTTCGGTGCTTTTTTAAAAAAGTTTTTTTATAAAAAGGATTTCATCGCGGATAGGGATGCCGTTGTCTGCGATCAGGGGGATTTCTGGTTTGATTTGGCGGGCTTTGTCCACGGCATTGATGTACAGCGCGTGAAGCTGATAGCCTCTTTTTTGGTAAAAGCCAATGGCGTGCAGGTTATCGTTGGTGGTGACGAGCTTCATGCGGTGGCAGCCTTTTTCTTTGGCGGTCTGCTCTACTTGACAGAGAAGGGCGGTCCCGATTCCTTTGTTTTCGATCACGCTGTCCAAGGAAATGATTTCACATTCCTGATCTTCGAGTACATAGGAAATAAATCCGTTGATCGCACCATCTTCCCCTTTCACTGCGTAGCCGTCCAGCGCATCGCATTGGAAGACGCCACTGGAGATGACCATTTGCGGACTTCCCCAGTGTTTGATGAAAAATTCTGTGATGACATTTTTGTCCAGTTCGCTTGTTGAAATCATCTGCATAACAATCACCTCTCCAAAATGCTAAAGAAAAAGCCCTCGCTTTTGAGTCAGCAAGGGCTCCACATCGTTACGAACGCACATCCAGCAGTACTTTTCCCGTACTCGCCCTGCTCTCGACCAACGCATGGGCACTTGCTGCTTCTTCCAATGCAAAATGCTTGCCGATCTTGATGTCGAGCTGACCATTCGCCAAATACTCCAAGACTTGCTTGGCTGTATCCTGCAACAAGTGTGGACGGAACTTGCGTGTCGTACCAAAGCTGAAGCCTAATACAGAACGGCAGCTTGCATGCAGATCGATCGTCTTGATCTGACCGATTTCACCGCTGGCATTGCCAAAATGGACGAGTCGGCCGTACCAAGCGAGGCACTCGAGACTACGCTCGCTCACCGTTCCGGAAATCGAGTCCAAAATGACATCGGCTCCCGCACCATCCGTCAGCGCACGTACCTTTTCCACAAAATCTTCGCGATCATTGCAAATGACATGGTCGGCACCGGCTGACAAGGCAATTTTCGCCTTTGTTTCATTACCAACTGTGCCAATGACACGGCCTGCTCCCAGCAGCTTGGCTAATTGAATGGCCGTGGTTCCGATTCCGCCTGCCGCAGCGTGAATCAGTACGGTCTCCCCTTTGGCAATGCGGGCAACCTTCGCCAATAGCTGGTACGAAGTAAATGACACGACTGGGCAAGCCGCTGCTGTTTCCGTGCTGATTTGATCTGGCAGTGCAAAGGTCAAGCTCTCTTCCGCCACGATATATTCGGCGTACGATCCGTTGGCCGGAAATGCGATGACTCGTTGTCCCACCTTCAGGCTATGCACCTCTGCCCCCACCTGTTCAATCACACCAGTCGCATCAAGTCCCGGGATAAACGGCAGCTTGGCTGCTCCCTTTTTTCCATATCGTGATTTGATATCGGCAAAATTGACACTGGTCATCTCGACGCGGATCAGGACCTGTGTAGGTGACATGCTCGGCATCTCGACTTCGGTATATTTCATCGTTTCCGGCCCGCCTAATTCCGTTACCAAGATCGCTTTCATGAGAACCCTCCAGACAAGATTGGAATGACATGGTTAGCTTTGCAGAATGGTCATGATCGCAGCTTTTTTCGCTGCGAACTCCTCGTCGGAAAGCACAGGGGTAAACGCAGCTCGCGGAATATCCACCAATAGATCATGCCAAGATTTGCAGCCTTGATAAGCAGCGTCAATCGGGATTTCTATCGGCTGCTCTAATCGATACATCCGCACGAACAAAATGTGCAGCGGCTGTTTTTTCTTCCAATGCAAGCGCACATCTGCGAAATTATCCGTCCAGATGTGGAAGGGCGAAAGCGCACGCAGCTTGGCATCGTCCATCAGTTCAACATCATCGGTTACTTCGGCAAAGTATTCAATCGTCACGCTCTTCTTGTCCATTGTCCAGCCTTCGAGGGTCGCGTCCAACAGGTGTTGGTAGTCTGCCTTTACCATGTCGCGCTTCTGGTGCTCATAGGTCGGATACAAATAAAATTGATTGTTTTCCAAGCGGAATTCTCGTGTTTCTTCGTATAATCCACCCTTGCGGATCGTGATGATCTGCTCACCTTCTCCAAGTGCTTTGACGGCGACTGCCCATTCCTTCAAGCTAAGGGGGGATAGCGGCTGTACGATCGACTGCATGCAGCACGTCTCCCTTCTACTGTCAGAATCGTTTGATGACTTCAGTCTAGCCCAATTCCAGCTCGTTGAGAAGTCGTCTTCAACAGTTGATCGACATGCTGCATAGCTCTTTGCAGTCTCTCGGCATAATTTCCTCGCAGTGTCACGTAGGTTATTCCACGCTCATCCAGCATCTGACGCAGCTTTTCATGATTGTGTAGGCGTACTGGCTCCTCTCCGTGCACACGCAGTCCATCATCCACCCACGCGACATCTGGCTCCATGAACAGCCACAAATCATACGCTTGCTCTTCGGCAACCTGGTCCAGGACAGGGAAGGTTTGCCCGGTGTACAGTTCAGAGTAAAACTGGGTGACAATCGCTTCGGTATCGATGAACAAGAGCTTGTTGGCTTTCTGGAGCGCTTCGTACTCTTTCATTTTGTGTCCATACGCGATATGCGGGAAATACTCCGGTGTCAAAATCGTATCGCAGCCCCCGACCTCTTCGCAGATGGTGCGCCCATACTCCTCGACAAACACGGTGTTGTAGATTTTCGCAAGATAACGGGTCAAGGTCGATTTCCCGCAGCTCTCTGTTCCTACCACTACTACCTTTTTGACGAAATAGGGCTGAACAACAGCAGGGATGTGCTGCCAATGGGTGTAGACCCCTTCTTGGCGAATTTGGGTAGCGGAAATCGGCACTTGGCTGCGCGATTCATCGAGTATGATGTGCGCTGCCTCCGGGTACAAACGGCGAAAAATCGGATCATAGGTGGACTCGGAGCTGAAAACCAGATCGATTTTTTTCCCGATCTTGCGCTTGATGTCCACTGCTCCTGCCTCCCAATCGTAGCTCTCGTCGCTATCCGCATGATCCTCGACTGCCAGTACGCGGACATTTTCCATGTCCTTGACCAGTGTGGACAGCCATCTCAAGCGCACTTCATAGGGAATGGCCTTGATCCCTGCCTCTTCACACAGTTTTCGGTCGCGAGTCGGGCTGTGCGAGAGAACGACGTACAGCTCGTCACAGCGGCAGGCCGCCTGTGTAATTGCGTATACATGTCCCTGATGCAGTGGCAAAAATTTTCCACCAATGAAGCCTACGCCCCCCATGTCTGCTCCTCCCTTTGCTTGCGATACTGTCTTACCCAGTTCATCAAGCCGTAGATGGCATTCACCAAATAAGCGGACCACATGACCAGCATCGAGATATCGCTTCCGTCCTTCAAAAACGCCACCAGCCACATGTAGATCGTGAACAAATCAATGATGATCCAGACCACCCACTGTTCGACCAAACGCTTCACCATGAAAAGCATCGCGATGACGGAGAGCACAGCCGTCAAGGAATCGACAAAAGGCAAGGCCCCGCCCATTTGCTTTAATACAAATCCGTAGGCGACGGTTGCAATGACGCTCAAGATTGTCCACCAGATGCGTGCTCGATTGGACAAAACGGTAATCATGACATCATTTTGTTTCACTTCGGACACGCGGTTTTTACGCCACAGGTAGAGTCCAATGAATTGCATCGGCAAAAAATAGAGAAGATTCAGCATCACTTCGCCATAGTACTTTTGCCCATAGGCGACGAACGCGTACAAAACCACATTGATGATACCCGGGTAATAGCTCCACGTCTTGCCTTTGGCGACGAGCACGACACTCAGCATCCCTGTCAAGGAGGCGATCAAGCCGATGAATGTATCATCCAATGCGAAATACAAATAGAGGGTAACGAGTGTAAACGAAATAAGCCAAATTTTTTCAAACCAATTCCAGTCTGCTAAAAAGCGGGTGCTTTTCGCATTCATGCGAATCTCTCCTTGAACGCTCGCAGGTTTTCCTGGCGCGCAGAATTGTCATAGACGGCAAAAACGATGTGGTCAAAAAGCTGTGCATACTGTTCGTCAATCAAAACAGTCGCAAAGTAATCTGCTACGTCCTCCGCTTTGTTGCGGAATACTCCGCAGCCGTACGCTCCCAAAATGATCGTCCGGTGGTTATGAATGGCTGCTGCCCGCAAGATTTTTCGAATGCGTTCCTTCATGACAGGGCCAATCTTCGCGATATTTTCAGGCTCTCGCTCACGAATAACCCCTGCATTCACAGCAGGCGCCGTAATAAAAGACAAGAGATATGGATCATGCAAAAGCTGATCGCTTTGGTCGCGGAGCACAGGAACACGCGGTGCATAGATCATGTAATCGGAGTAAAAGCAGGTTTTCAACTGACGATGATAGGTGTACATTTCCTGCATCTGCACGATGCAAGGATACAGCCCGGAGGAACGCGCCAAGCTCTCTTCCTGCGCCTGGCTTCCCCCAAGGAAACCTCCGCCCGGATTTTTGGCGGAAGCAAAATTCAAACAAACGGTATCTGCTCGTTTCTCGTGAACGACGAGGCGCTTGGCTGCATCCAGACTGGATTCCGAGGTTACCTCGACTTTGGCACGCAACTGTGCAGCCGCTGCTTGATTCGATAGCAATGGCACTGTGTTTGCTGTCAAATCATTTGGACGATACAAGATTGACTGGCTGATGGCAGCAGCTAGATCCTCCGTAATGTTCTTCTTTTCTCCCGCTCTGTTCACGTAGTAGCCCTGCTCTATGATTTGCAGCGTCTCTTGCGCGATTCGTACGCGCACGCTTCGATTGTGTCCCTGATTCATTCTGATTTCCTCCCTGGTACGGGGCTACGCCTGATCCATCCATTCCGGGTTAAATCGGAAGTACTTGGATGGTCGGTGCCCGGCATGTTTTCGATATTGATTCGTTTCCAGCACTTTGTCGGCTACCTTCCTGCGAAATGCCGCAGCCAACAGCTCACGTCCCAAAATCACTTCGTACACCTGTTGCAGATCGCTTAGCGTGAACAGCTCCGGCATTAAGGCAAAGGCGATGTCCGTGTATTCAATCTTGTTACGCAATCGTTCCAGTGCGTATTGAATGATTTTGGCATGATCGAAAGCGATGTTGTTCGTCTCTACAATTTCGCGTGTCTCACGTATCGTGCGACCCGTTACTGTTTTGGTGATCTTAATGGTGGCAGACAGCTCTTCGCTCTCATGTACAAGGCGC
Source organism: Brevibacillus brevis (assembly GCF_001039275.2). Taxonomy (NCBI): domain Bacteria; kingdom Bacillati; phylum Bacillota; class Bacilli; order Caryophanales; family Paenibacillaceae; genus Brevibacillus; species Brevibacillus brevis. The sequence continues at coordinate 1,581,077 of NZ_CP030117.1, read as the reverse complement.
AGCTCCAGCCATTTTTCAGTAATGGAGCCGTCAATAGTCGCCGTCTTCGTTTCTTTCACCCACCTGTCCTCGATGCGGTACCACTCCGCTTCATCTGCATCATCCCCTGCTTGTAGCTGTAAAGACGAGCTGTCTACCAAGGCCATGTACGATGTGCTGATGACCCATGTCCGAGGATCTCTGCCCGCATCACCCCAGGTGTAGAGCTGCTCCAAGTAAATGTCGTCTACGTTTGTTTCTGTACGCAGCTCGCGTCTGGCTGCCTCCTCGAGACTCTCCCCAGGTGCAACAAATCCGCCTGGCAACGCCCATTGGCCGATATAGGGATGCTCCCCACGCTTCACGAGCAATATTTTCAACGACTTGGGCGAGAGCTTGCGGTAATTCTCCTCCAGCTCATCCATCACGGTGAATACCAGCATATCGACTGTCACAGACGGTCGCTCGAATTGGCTGACATCATAAGCCTCCAAGTACTCCAGTTCGGTTTGACCTCGTTTATTTACATGTGATTTATCTTTCATCCAATCGCCTCTTTTTGCTGCTGAATTGTTGTTGTCTTTTTGTTATTAACAAAATGTTATTATCAAGTTGTTGGTATCATATTACTCTTTCCTGTTTTTGGTGTCAACTTATTAAAATTTGAGTATTGGGTAATTAGCAAAAAAGCCGCGTAGAAGAAGCGTATTTCCAGTCCAAGCGCCTCTGGAGCCCGCCCCAGCTTCGTAATAAATGGCGGGGAATTTCAGCTTCACCTATGGACTACTTCCTCGAAACTTTCTACGTTTGAAGCGCTCCCGCCATTTATTACGAAGCGGACAGTCTTCACCCACAGCAGGGCGGAGGCCGAAGCGTAGACTGGAAATACGCTTCTTCCCACCACCCCAGCTACTTTTTCAAACCAAAGCAAAAAGCCCCCTGCCAGCTTATTCACTGACAGGAGGCTTCTTAAAATTATTAATAGCTTAGATTAAGCAGCACTCGGATCGACTTTAACAGCCTGAACATAATCGTCTGCTTTCTTTTTGTCGAACTGACCTTCCCAACGAGAGATCACGATTGCTGCCAACGCATTACCTACTACGTTAACAACCGTACGAGCCATATCCATCAAACGGTCTACACCGGCGATGAAAGCAAGACCTTCGACTGGGAGACCTACAGAGCCGAGGGTAGCCAACAATACTACGAACGATACTCCCGGTACACCAGCGATCCCTTTGGACGTAACCATCAGTACGAGCATCAGCGTAATCTGAGTGCTGATTGGCATGTGAATACCATACATTTGCGCAATAAACAGAGCAGCCAGTGCCTGGTACAGTGTGGAACCATCCAGGTTGAAGGAGTAGCCTGTCGGAATAACAAAGGACGTGATCGCCTTCGGACAGCCCATCTTCTCCATTTTTTCCATAATTTTAGGCAGTACAGTCTCGGAGCTGGAAGTGGAGTAAGCCAACAACAGCTCGTCCTTCAGTACACGCAGAATGGAAGTGATTTTGACTCCGCTGATACGTGCGATGATGCCCAATACCACCAAAATGAAGAACAACATGGCCAAGTGAACCAAAATAACCAGTTTGCCCAATGGAATGAGCGATGACAAACCAAACTTGGAAACGGTAACACCAATCAGTGCAAAAACACCAAACGGAGCAAAACGCATGATTGTGTTTACAACCCAGAACATCGCGTCTGCAACCCCATTGAAGAAGTTGAGAACAGGCCTTCCTTTTTCTCCGGCAGCTGCTACACCAAGTCCAAATAGAACGGAGAAGAAAATAATAGCTAACATGTCGCCACGAGCCAGTGCATCAAACACGTTGGTAGGAACAATCTTGACGAATGTTTCCACCATGCCATGACTTTGTGTCGTTTCGGCAGTATCTACATACGTGTGGATATCAGTCTTCGTAAGGACTGTTCGATCCACGCCGACACCCGGTTGAAAGATATTGGCCGCCAAAAGACCAACGATAATGGCAATCGTGGTAACGATTTCAAAATACAGAATTGTCTTACCACCGATTTTGCCCAGCTTTTTCATGTCACCTACGCCTGCTACGCCAACAATAAGCGTGGCAACAACGATCGGAACGACAATCATTTTAATCAATCGGAGAAAAATATCACCGATAGGCTGTAAATAGGTCGCCACTGCCGGGTTGCCGTAAAAAAAAGCACCCACCAGGATACCCAGAATGAGACCGACGACAATCTGCATCGCTAATCCAAACCGCTTCATTCTGACACCTCGCTATGAAAGATTAAGATGTGACTCTCAAGACGATATGCTTATATGCATCAAACTTGAGTGGTATATAGGTGAGCATCATATCATGTTTTTTTGTGTTTTCCCCTTTTTTGTATTCTTTTTATTTCTTTATTTTTTCTGATAATATCTATAGAATTCGCGATATCATTGGGCTCGTTGTATTCGTTTCTGGAAAAATGATAAAATAAGGGAATCAGTTTACAGCGATTTTTCATTCAGAATGGAGCGCAGTCATGACGATACGGAAAATGATCATCCTGCTACTGGTTTTGGCAGTCGGGTTGTTTCTTTTACCTTACTCCGTCCCCTTTTTGCTAGCACTGTTAACAGCAATTCTGGTTGAGCCCCTCGTCTTGTTTCTTATCAAAAGGCTACGAATGAATCGGATGAGTGCGGTAATCGCATCCTTTTTTCTTTTCCTCATTTCTTTTGGGATCGTACTGTACTGGATCGGCACGCAGATCGTGATTCAGGGAATTGATTTGGCTCAGCGATTACCTGCTTTTTCGCAGCATATTTTTGAGTTGGTCGAGTCCTATTTAATGAGCTGGGAAACTTACTATGAATCGCTACCTGCCGAAACCGTCTCGGAAATCCAGAGTGTCTTCGCTGGGCTGAAAAGCTGGGCGCTTACTTCAGCCTCTACGGTTGCCAAAGGCATTCTCGGTGTGGCAGCCATCGTTCCGGGCTTTTTGATCTCGACAATTATTTACTTGGTTGCCTTGTTTTTGATCAGCCTCGATTTGCCGAAGTTGCGTGCTGGGTTCATGAGAATGTTCACGGTGTCTGCTCGTGAAAAGGTCGAGGTGGTTATCTCTCAATTGAACCGTGCCACCCTTGGGTTTTTACGTGCGCAAATCATCTTGAGCCTAATGACGTTCACGCTGTCCTTTTTGGGATTGCTCATTTTGCAGGTCAAATATGCAGCCGTCATTTCGCTCATGATCGTTTTCGTCGATATTCTCCCCATCTTGGGCGCAGGCTCGTTCCTCGTCCCGTGGGCTATTTACAACTTCTTGATGGGCAACTCTTATTTGGCAATCGGCCTGATCGTCATCTTCCTGGTAATTACGGTCGTCCGCCGCATTATTGAGCCCAAGGTACTCGCATCTAATCTGGGAATTAGCGCCCTGGCCGCACTTGTCAGCTTGTTCCTCGGATTTCAGGTGATGGGATTTTTCGGGCTGATACTCGGTCCAGCGCTCGTCATCATTTACGAGGCGCTGCGGAAAGCTGGTTTCTTGCATTTCAAAATAGATTTTTGATGGGCACAAAAGATCGGTAGTGCTACGGCTGTAGATATAGATAGAGCTGGGGGAGAGCTTATGAGTGCATACAAAGAACTGACCACTTCACACCGGACAATCATGACGCCAGGGCCCGTCGAGGCCGAGCCTAGTGTTCTTCGCGTGATGGGTTCACCCATTTTGGGACAATTCGATCCAGAATTCACGAACATCATGAACGAAACAATGGAGATGCTTCGGAAATTGTTTCAGACATCCAATCATTGGGCATTCCCTATTGATGGCACCTCCCGGGCGGGCATTGAAGCCGTTTTGTGTAGCATAATCGAACCAGGAGATCGGGTGCTTGTACCCATTTATGGACGATTCGGGCACTTGCTTACGGAGATTGCGGAAAGGTACGGCGCAGATGTGATTACGATGGAAACGCGCTGGGGAAGTGTCTTTGAACCGCAGGACGTCATTGCCGAAATCGAGCGGGTTCAGCCCAAAATCGTAGCAATGGTTCATGGCGAAACATCCACCGGATGTGTTCAGCCTTTGAAAGAAATCGGAGAAGCTTGCCGCCAGATGGATGTCCTATTTGTCGTCGATGCTGTCGCTTCGATTGGCGGAACAGAAGTGATGGTAGATGATTGGTATATCGACGCATGTATTGGCGGCACGCAAAAATGCTTGTCTGTCCCCTCTGGGATGGCTCCTATCACGTTTAATTCTCGTGTAGAAGCACTCTTGCTCCAACGGAAAAAAATTGAGCGTGGACTCGCTGATCCGTCTGCTCCGAAATCTGCTCAAACCCGAACGATCCGCAGCAACTATTTTGACTTGAGCCAGCTCATGGATTACTGGGGACCTTCGCGGCTGAACCACCATACGGAGGCGACAACGATGCTGTACGCCTTACGCGAGGGTGTGCGCATTGCCCTCACAGAAGGTCTGGAAGCGAGATTCGCCAGACATCGCTTGCATGAACAAGCCTTGGTCGCTGGTGTATTGGCGATGGGATTGCAGCTCTACGGCGATCCGAGTTGCAAGCTTCCTGTCGTGACCTGTATCAAAATTCCTGACGGGCTGGACGGAGAGTCAGTCCGCAACATGCTGCTCGAAGATTTTCATATTGAAATAGCCAGTTCCTTCGGGCCGCTAAAAGGGACCATCTGGCGGATTGGCACAATGGGCTACAGTTGCCGGAAGAAAAATATTTTGCATGTGCTAGGGGCGTTGGAAGCAGTTCTCATCCGGCATGGAGCCCGCGTACACGCAGGGCGCGCCGTTCAAGCCGCTCTGGATATCTACGATCAGGAAAAAGCACAAAACAGTTAGCCTCTCTTAAGCGGAAAAAGCCCTTGTCATCCCCACTCACTCTGGGGTAGACAAGGGCTTCTCTTCCTGCTGTACACGCGCCAATAAATCGACGATGTGCACGGCCTCCATCTTTCCTTCCAGTCCAGCTCGATGAATGCCTGCTTTCATTTGCAACAGACAGCCTGGATTCGTGGTCACGAGAATATCTGCTTGGGTAGCCGCTACATGACTCATTTTTTCATCCAAAAGGCTCCCGGCCATCTCAGGCTGCACCAGGTTGTAAATGCCCGCAGAGCCACAGCAGCGATCTCCCTCGCGGAGCTGTACGTATGTGGCTCCCGGAATGGCTTGCAGCAGGTTCACTGGTTCTTTTGTCACCTTCATCCCGTTGCGCAGGTGACAGGAGGACTGATAGGTGATCCGTTGTGGCAATGACTGCCATGCTTTTGGCTCGACGAGGAGTGCAAGCACCTCGCTAATATCCTTCACGCGTGCTGCGAACCATTGTGCCTTCTCTTGCCACTCGGCATCTTCCGCCAGCAAATGGTCGTATTCCTGTAGCATTGCCCCGCAACCACCTGCATTGGATACAATGATATCCACGTCAGCCTTGTGAAAAGCAGCCACATTTTTTCTTGCCAGATGGCGAGCCTGTTCACGCTCACCGCTATGTGCATGGAGAGCACCGCAGCACACCTGGTCTGGAGCGATGATGACCTCACAGCCTGCCTCACTGAGAAGCCGCACGGTGTTGCGATTTGTCTCATGGAATAAAACATCCATGATGCAACCGTGAAACATTCCTACACGATACTTGCGCTCGCCTACGGCTGGAATCACCGTGCCACCGAAAAAGTCCACGATACCCTTCCCAGATGCTTCAGGCATGATCGCTTCCATTTCCCGCATTTGCTTAGGCAGGATGGACAACACCCCCAGCTTGCGAACGGCTTTTTGCACACCTGAGCGCTGATAGAAGCGCAAGAATCCACCGAGCTGGTACATGCGCTTCTGATAAGGAAACAGGTGGAAAAACGCGAGCTTGCGGACGGCTTTGACCCACCATGGATGCTCCTGCACCTCTTCGATCGCTTCTCTCGTCTGCTCGATTAGCTGACCGTACGGCACACCTGCAGGGCATACCGGCTCACATGCTCGGCAGCCGAGACACAGATTCATTTGGTCGACGAAATCTTTGTCCGGCTCCATGACGCCGTCTGCTACGGCTTTCATCAAGGCAATGCGACCTCGTGGAGAAGCTGCCTCATAACCTGTTTCCCGAAAGGTCGGACAGGCTGGCTGACAGAAGCCACAGCGCATACAGTTGGACAATTCATCGTAATCGAGTTTATTTACCAAGGCTTCTTTAAGCACGCTGGACCACCACTCTGTTCCGGGACTGTTTGGCAAACATCTTGTCAGGGTTCAGGAGATTGTGAGGATCGAAAGCGTGCTTGATGCCTTTCATGATCTCCATACCTGCGGCTCCTACTTTCCACTCCAAATACGGTGCCTTGACGATCCCTACGCCATGCTCTCCCGTAATCGTTCCGCCCAATTCGATTGCCGCCGCGAAAATTTCCTCGAAGGCATGCTCGACACGCTCGATCTCTTCCGTGTTGCGAGCGTCTGTCATGCAGGTCGGATGCAAATTGCCGTCTCCTGCATGGCCAAAGGTACATATTTGCAGTCCGTAACGCTCTGTAATCTCTTGGATCGCGGCGACCATCGGCGCAATTGCGGCACGAGGAACGGTTGCGTCCTCCAAAATGGTCGTCGGGCGCATCCGTGACAATGCGGCGAGCGCACTGCGTCTGGCAGTCATTACCTCATCCGCTTCCTCCGCTGTCGTCGCTACCTTGATTTGGACGGCATCATTCTTCTCGCAAATCGCAGCGATCCGCTCCATGTCCCGATCGACCGTCTGCGGCTCTCCGTCCTGACCGATCAGGAGAATCGCCGCCACATCTGTCGGAAGCCCGATCTGTTTGAAATCCTCGACAACACGGATCGTGCCCTGATCAAGAAATTCAAGCGTGCCGGGAATGATGCGATTGGCAATGATATCAGAAACAGACCTCGCCGCCTGTGCCATATCGGCGAACATCGCCAGCATAACCCGCTGTGTCTGTGGCTTCGGAATCAGCTTGAGAATAGCCTCGGTAATGATCGCCAATGTGCCCTCGCTACCGACCAAGAGCTTCGTCAGATCATAGCCCGCCACATCCTTCATCAGCTTGCCCCCGGTGCGGATGACCTCACCGTTCGGTAACACAGCTTCGAGACCCAGCACGTAATCCTTGGTTGTTCCATACTTCAACCCGCGCAGTCCACCCGAATTAAGCGCAATATTCCCGCCAATCGTGGAGATGACCATGCTGCCTGGATCGGGTGGGTAAAACAAACCGAGTGCCTCTACCGCCTGATGAATGTCGACCGTTCGGACTCCTGGCTGCACCGTTATCGTCAAATTTTGCTCGTCAATCTCTACGATCTGATTCATCCGGCTCAACACCAGGACAATTCCGCCCCCGACTGGTATCGTTCCGCCGCATAGATTGGAGCCTGCTCCACGCGTCACAATCGGGATGTGATGTCGTGCTGCAGCTCGCATGACCTGTTGGACTTCGGCTGTGCTCTTCGGCATGACGACCACATCCGGCAATGCTTGCTGCATTGGTGTCGCGTCATACGAATAGGCGACTAATGCTTCCTGTTTGTCGAGACAGTTTTTCTCTCCGACAATGGCACGCAGCTCTTCACGAATGGATTCTGGCAACATGGAATCTCCCCATCCTTTCCCAAAAACTTAGTCCAACTGCTGAATAGCTTCCCTGATTCTCCCATTGGTAACATTCAACAAACGAGTGGCCTCTTCCCTGCTCGATCCGGTCAGCTTCATAATAATGGCTGTCTTCGCATCACCGTCTGCCTGATCAGCCAATTGCTCCGCTTCCTCGTAACTCGCTCCGGTCACTTCCATGATGATCCGCTTTACTCGTTCCTTCAGCTTGAGGTTGGTCGCCTGCACGCTGACCATCAGATTTCCGTACACTTTGCCCAAGCGAATCATCGTCGCTGTCGTCAGCATGTTCAGCACCAGCTTTTGGGCCGTTCCTGCCTTGAGCCTCGTCGATCCGGTCAATACTTCCGGTCCTACGACGACATTAATCGCTACATCTACTCCTTCATTGATGTACGATGGCTTGTTGCAAGAGACAGCAATTGTCTTGGCTTCGATCTTCTGTGCCTCTGCCAAAACACCGAGTACATAAGGAGTCCGTCCACTGGCTGCGATACCTACGACCACATCCTTTTTGGTCACGCCGTATTTATGCACATCTTCTTGGCCTAATGCAAAAGAATCCTCTGCTCCTTCTACCGCACGTACCATTGCGGATGGTCCGCCTGCAATCACACCCTGAACGAGCTCAGGCTGGGTACCAAAGGTCGGCGGACACTCGGACGCATCCAATATCCCTAAACGTCCACTCGTTCCAGCACCAAAGTAAAACAGTCTTCCGCCCTTTTCCAATGCGTGTGTGATAACCTCTACTGCATCGGATACTTGATCGAGGACGCGCTCTACTGCATAAGGAACTTTCTTGTCTTCATCGTTCATCATTTGTACAATGCCTCGGGCACTCAATTGATCCAAATCACTACTGCCCTCGTTTTTTCCTTCAGTCGTCAATGCTTGCAAGTTCTCCAGATTCATGCTCTATCGAACCTCCTTTTCAATCTTACTACCCCATGCTCACTTCATGACTGATCCATATGGCAAGTGACAAAGTGCCCTGCTGATACCTCGCTAGCCACAGGAGCAACCGTTTTGCAAATGTCCATACAATGGCGGCAACGCGGATGGAATGTGCAGCCAGACGGCGGATTCGCTGGACTAGGCAGGTCTCCCTCCAAAATGATCCGCTGGGTCGTCAAATGGGGATTCGGTACAGGCACCGCTGATAACAGTGCTTGTGTATAGGGATGTGTTGGTTTCTCATACAACGATTGTTTATCCGCTACCTCCACCACTTTTCCGAGATACATAACCGCTACCCGGTCCGAAATATGGCGGACGACACTCAAATCATGCGAGATAAACAAATACGTCAGATTGAACTCCTTTTGCAAATCTTGCATCAGGTTCAAAATTTGTGCCTGAATCGACACGTCCAGAGCAGACACAGGCTCATCGGCCACAATCAGCTTCGGGCGCAAAATCAGTGCCCTTGCGATTCCAATCCGCTGGCGCTGACCACCGGAAAACTCATGCGGAAAGCGATCCAACTGCTGCTTGGAGAGGCCGACGATCTGGATCATCTCCTCGACTTGCTTGCGGCGTTCTACTGAATTGCCGATGCCATGAATGATGAGTGGGTCCTCCAAAAGCTGTCCGATTGTTTTTCGCGGGTTCAGCGAGGCAAACGGGTCCTGAAACACGAGCTGCATGTTGCGTCTAGCCCGGCGCAGCTCTGATTCATTGAGCTTGCGGATATCCTGTCCTTCAAAAAAGATTTCTCCATCAGTCGGCTCAATCAGACGAAGGATGCATCGTCCTGTCGTGGACTTCCCACAACCCGATTCGCCTACGATGCTGACAGTCTCACCCGGATAAACAGTCAGGTTGACTCCGTCGACGGCACGGACGACTTTCTCCTTGCCGAAGAATCCTTGCTTGCTCGTGAAATGCTTGGTCAATGATTTGACTTCCAGCAATGGTTGCCTCATTGCACGTCCTCCTCGCGATACAGCCAGCAGCGGCACTTTTGGTTATCTGCGACAGGCGTAAGCTCTGGGTTTTTCTCGCGGCAAATATCCATGACTTGTGAGCAGCGCGGTGCAAAACGACATCCCACAGGCATTTCGCTCAAAAGAGGCACCGATCCCGGAATCGCATCCAAACGCTCTTGGTTGACACTGACAGAAGGCATTGATTTCAAAAGCCCTCTCGTATACGGATGCTTTGGCTCGTCAAACAACTGCTTGACGTCGGCTTCCTCTACGATTTGACCTGCATACATGACGATGACGCGATGACACATCTCCGCCACGACTCCCAGGTCATGTGTGATAAGCAGGATGGAAGTGCCTTGCTCTTGCCGGACTTTTTTCATGAGCTCCAATATTTGCGCCTGAATCGTCACGTCCAACGCCGTCGTCGGTTCGTCGGCAATCAAGAGCTTGGGTGCACAAGACATCGCCATCGCAATCATCACACGTTGACGCATCCCGCCTGACAATTGGTGCGGATAGTCGGAAATGATTTCATCGGCACGCGGAATCCCGACTTCTTTCAAAAGCTCGATCGTCCGTCGCTTGGCTTCCTGTTTGGACAGTCCGAGATGCCGACGCAAGGGCTCGCTGATCTGTTTGCCGATCGAATGCAATGGGTTGAGCGAAGTCATCGGCTCCTGAAAAATCATCGCGATCTGATTGCCGCGAATCGTCTGCATTTGTTTATCCGTAAGTGAGAGCAGCTCCTTGTCTTGAAAACGGATGCTCCCGGTCATCTCCACATTCCGTCCCAAGAGCTGCATGATGGACATGCTAGTCACGCTTTTTCCACATCCGGATTCACCGACCACACCGACGGTTTCACCAGGCTCTACAGAGAGACTGACACCCTCGATCACGGTCAGCTTTTTGCCTGCTTGGATAAAAGAAGTTCGCAAATCATCAATCGTAAGCATTGCTGCCATGAGTACTCCCCCTTTTTATCAGGATGTGCGGTCAGGTTTGATTACAGAAAATAATCGGTTATGGTGAGCGGTCCGCCACGCCCCAATCAATGGGCTTGCGACAGGATGCACGCGGTTTGTCAATGTAATCAGTGTCACATCTCTCATAGGGTCCGACCAGATCGACGTTCCTGTAAAGCCGGTATGCCCAAAGGCGCGTTCCGAAACAAGGTCTCCCCCACTGCAACCTGCGGCAAGCTGTTCTAGGGAACCGCCAGTCGGGGAAATGATCCACCCCAATCCTCTGCGATGAATCGAATGGTCTGTGAGTGAGCGAGTAGCCAAGGCACACAGCGTCGGATCAAGCTGTACGGAAGCCTTCCCACTCGTCCAAATCTGCATGTAGCGCTCTGTATCAGCCAAGGTGGAAAAAAGTCCGGCGTGCCCGCTGACACCTTCCAAGCCATAGTGGGCGTTGCAATCGTGAACAGTGCCACTAATAACGCCTTCTCGCCAACCGTATCCGGTCAAAGCTTGCTGCCATTCCAGTGCCAAAGGATTTCTGGCTTCTGCCAGCTCCGATATGAAAGTCACAGCCATCTCTTGTTCAAAGGCATTGCCCTTCTCCGTAGCAGCAATGTCCATTCCTTGCAGACGTGATTGTTCCAGCGGCAAGTAGCTCGTATGAAGCATTCGACTCGGTTGAAAAATCAGTCGCTTCGAAAGTGCGTCCAGTTCCTCGTCCCAGATGCGCTCCAGTAAAAAGCCCAACAGCATGAATCCCAAATCGCTGTACACAACGCTACGCCCTGGGTCATCCAGCATCGACTCGTTTGCGATCAACCGCAAATAGTCCCCCCGATTTCTCCCCAGCAAAAAGTACGGACGCCATGCAGGAAGTCCTGATGTATGTGTGAGCAGGTGAATGATTTTGATCTGCCCTTTGCGTTCCTGATCGTGGGCGCTCGTCAATTCTGGCAGGTAGGTCGTCACGGAGTCAGTCAACGACAGCTTGCCTTCCTGCACACTGATGAGGATGAGCGGCAAGGTCACCATCACCTTGGTCAAAGAGGCCATATCGTACAGCGTTTGACTATGAACCGGCCTTCCATCGTGTTCATCGCTTGTTTTTCCCATGCAGACTGTCACAGCAGGCGCATCTTTTCGCAGCAGGCTGACAGCGCCTCCCGGAAAAATGTCCTGATGAATCCCTTGCGCCAGACTGGACTCCATTCGTTCTCTGATCTGTTGCTCGTTCATTCGTTCTCACCTCTGCCTATCGTTCCTATTTCCCACGATGACGCGGGTCGAGAATATCACGGACGGCATCCCCAAACATGTTGCATGCAAGAATCGTCACCGTCATGGCAATACAGGGCCAGATGATCATGCCCGGAGCCAGCTCCATGTAGCGGCGCGCCTCTGAAATCATTCCGCCCCATGACGGGTCTGGCGGCTGAATCCCCAAGCCCAAAAAGCTGAGGGCCGACTCTGTCAGGATCGCACCTGAAATCGCCAGAGATGATTGAACCAGCAGCGGTGCCGTTACATTCGGAAAAATCTCCTGAAACAAGATACGCGGTGTACTCGCACCGATGGCACGAGCGCTTTCTACATATTCCAAACTTTTGATAGAGAGAACCGCTCCCCTCACCGTCCGGGTGAAGATCGGAATGTTCACGATCCCGATAGCCATGATCGTGTTAAAAGTTCCTGGTCCTAATGCGGCAACAATCGCCAGCGCCAGCAAAATTTCCGGAAAAGCAAACAGAACGTCCATACAGCGCATGATAAAACCGTCAATCCAGCGCCCGAAGTAGCCAGCGATCAAGCCAAACAGCGTACCAAAAACGGCGCTGACAAGAACGGCAGAAAGCCCGACAACCAGCGATACGCGCGCACCGTGGATGATGCGGCTCAAAATATCACGACCAAACTGGTCTGTACCTAGCAAAAACTCACCCGAGCTGCCTTCCATCCGATGATCCTGAAACATCTGTGTCGGGTCATGCGGAGCCAACACCGGAGCCAGCACTGCCGTCAAACAGAGCAACGCCAGCAAAATGGAGCAGAAGACGGCTGTCTTATTCGCCAAAAAACGCTTTCGAAATGTGCTCATGTCGCATTCCCCTTGTCAATACTTGATACGTGGATCAATCCAGGTATAGATCAGGTCGATGAGCAGATTGACCAGGACAAACACCAGAGCGACGAACAAAACGCCTCCCTGTACAACCGGATAATCCCGCTGATAAATTCCTTCCAGAATGTACTGGCCCAAACCAGGAATCGAGAACAACTGCTCGACGATCACGGACCCGCCCAGCAGGTAACCAATCTGCATACCTGCGATCGTAACGATCGGGATCGAAGAGTTGCGGAACGCATGGCCCATGACGATTGTCCACTTACTGTTACCCTTGGCCCGCGCTGTCCGAATAAAATCTTTGTCCATCGTTTCCAAAAACGCAGAGCGTGTCATCCGCATCACGCCAGCAGCCACCACAATCCCCATCGTTGTTGCAGGCAGTATGAATACTTTGAACGCCTCGATCGGATCATCCCAGAAGTTCACCACATCAATAGGCGGGAACCAGTTGAAATAAAGCGAAAAACCGAGCAAGAGCAGGGTCCCTATGGCAAAGTTCGGCACCGAAATGCCTAACAATGTAAACACACGAACCACGATGTCTGTTTTGGAATGAGCGCGAATAGCCGAGAGAATCCCGAACGGAATCGCGAGTACCCACCCAATCAGAACGCCAAATACAGTCAGTTGCATGGTGATGGCAAAACGCTTGAGAATTTGGGGCAAAATCTCTTCTCCTGTGTGGACCGATACGCCAAAATTCCCTTGCAGGATTCCTGTGACCCAATGCAGGTACTGGTTAATCAACGGCTGATCCAGCCCCATGCTTTTATTCAACGCCGCAATTGCTTCCGGTGTGGCATTCGTTCCTAGCATGATGGAAGCTGGATCGCCCGGCACCAGATGCAGGATCGTGAAGATCAAAACAGATATGCCAAACAGGATGGGAATCAGGCTGGCGACACGTTTGATTAGATAAGATCCCACGAGTTTCCCTCCATATTTAGAAACTTGGCTCCGCCTAACCTCTGGCGGAGCCTTCATCACACGTATGCTACATTACTTGATCGAAGTCTTGATCAGCGAGTATACTTCGCCCGCTGCGGACGGCGTGAAATCGATGTTGTCACGAACCGCGTAGTAATTTTTCGGAGATGCCAGGAACAGGTTTGGTGCATCTGCTACCAGCATGGTTTGTGCTTCGTCATACAGCTTTTTGCGCTCACTCTGATCTACGGTCGTCAGTGCTTTTTGCACCAGCTCATCGTAGGCAGGGTTGGAGTAGTTCCACACGTTGGCTGAACCAGTTGTCGAGAAGAAGAAGCGCATGGAACGGTCAGCATCTACACCAGAAGTGTTGCGCCCTACCATCAAGTTCATGTCCTTGGATTTCCACGTATCGATGTAGTTCCCCCACTCAAGCTGGTTGATCTTCGCATTGATGCCGATTGCTTTGAGCTGTTGTTGAATCACTTGTGCCGTTTCTACCATATCTGGGTAAGTTGCTGCTGTTTCGATTTGGGTCTCGAAACCGTTTGGATAGCCCGCTTCCGCCAGCAATTGCTTCGCTTTTTCTACATCTGTTTTGTAGGTCGGATAAGTAGCAGGGTCCAAAGCCGAGTTGGTCAACGCAGGAGCGATCGGACCAGTCAGAGTCGCTTCCCCTTTCCAAACAGTCTGGATAATTTGGTTACGGTCAACGGCATAGCTGATCGCTTCGCGCACTTTTGGATTGTCAAAAGGCTTTTTGTTTACATTAATACCCAGGTAACTGTACTCCAGGGATTGGTAGTTCTTGATCTGTACGCCTGGCTTGCCGTCCAAAAGCTTCGCAGAATCAGCAGACACCATGCTGATGTCAACTTTACCGGAGCGAATTGCAGCGAGTCGCTCCGCCTCGTCCTTCATGATTTGGAACTTGATGGACTCTACTTTTGGCAGTTCTTTATTGAAGTAATCCGCATTTTTCTTCAGCAGGACATATTGTCCCGACTCACTTTTTTCCATTTTGAATGGACCGGTACCAATTGCTTCCTTGGTCAGATCAGTGGAGCCTGCTGGCACGATAGAAGCATAGGCACTTGCCGTATTTGCAACGAATGAGGCATCCGCATTTTTCAATTTGAAGACAACCGTCGTTGGATCTTTCACTTCAATTGCTTCTACACTGGAAAAATACGATTTCGCGATCGAACCCGTGTCTGGGTTCATGATTCGCTCAAAGCTGAATTTTACGTCATCTGCCGTCATGTCTTTGCCATTGTGGAATTTGACGCCTTTTTGCAGGAACATCGTGACCGTTTTTCCGTCTGGCGCAATCTCCCACTTCTCTGCCAGGTTCGGTACGATGTTCATGTTCTCGTCCAACTTGGTCAGGCTATCGTAAATGAGCGCATAGACGCGCACACTGGATGCCGCCGGAACTTTATGCGGGTCATAGCCCACTGGCTCTTGCTCGGCAGCCACAATCAGTTCTGTTTTTGCTTGTCCTTCTGCTGACTTGCCTTGCTCTGCGGGTGCTGTTCCTCCACCAGAACAAGCGGAAAGCACGAGAGACAATGATAGGAAAAAGCCTGCCAATACTCGTTTTTTCACGATGTTACCTCCTTGTTGATCTCATGTTAGAAGCATATATTTCCTAACGGTACGGCCCTCTTCGCCCCTGTTACGGATGGCACATTGGATGGTCGTCCCATTAGTGTCTCATGACCCAAAATGGCAAAAGCGACGGCTTCCTTCGCATCATCAGGCATCCCAAACTGCTGGGCCGTCATTACGGTCATTCCAGTCGGCAATTGACGCTGCAGCATGGCTAGAAGCGTCTGGTTATGAGCGCCTCCCCCTGAGACGATCACTTCCTCCACTTTGGTTGTTGGTAATACGAATTGCACATAGGCGTTCGCAATTGTCGTGGCAGTCAATGCTGTCACGGTTGCCAACAGATCCGCTTGACTAATCCCGAGTTGATTCGCATCACGGAACAGCTCTTGGGCAAAAGCTTTGCCGTATACTTCGCGGCCTGTGCTTTTCGGTGGCTTGATCTGGTAATACGGGTCCTGCAACCATTTTTCCAGTAGCACTGAAGAGACGGTGCCACCTGCGGCCAGCTTGCCACCCTCGTCATACCTCATCTGTCCGTTGGTCATGAGCTGAACGATTTGATCCATGATCATATTGCCAGGGCCCGTGTCAAAAGCGACGACTTGATCGATAGCTGCACTTGCAGGTAGTAATGTGACATTAGCGATTCCACCGATGTTTTGCAGCAGTCTGCCTTTTTGCGGATGGCGGAACAAAATATAGTCGGCATACGGAACAAGCGGTGCTCCTTCTCCATCAGCAGCCAGGTCTCGAGCGCGGAAATTTCCCACTACCGGTATACCCGTACGTTCTGCCAGTGTGGACAGCTCGCCGATTTGCAAGGACGCCCTGACCTCTGTTATTCCTTGTGGTCCGGGAAATGGCGTGCGCCCAGCAATATGCCAAATGGTTTGTCCGTGCATACAGACTGCGTCTACTTCGGCTGTCGTGACTCCCGCTTTCTGCATCAATTGCTGTACCGCATACGCATACCATTCAGATAAACCGTAATGAACCGCAGTCAACTGATCCACTCTCGCTGTTTCTACACTGCACAGATTCATGACCCACTCACGCAAGTCATCGGAGTATGGCATATAAAAAAAGTCGCGGAGAGTCACCTTTTCGATCTCACCCTGTTCATCTGTGCGGATCGCTACAAGTGCGGCATCAATGCCATCCAGCGAAGTACCCGACATGAGACCGATGAGTACATGCTCATTTTTCGCACGATAATCGAGCAATTTTGCAGGTTGATCCATGTCAAAAGCCCCCATTTGAGAATCGAGAATCGTTGAAAAATTCGTTCCTGTTATCGCTTTCATTATATGTAGCAAAATTACACAAGTCAATCGATTATTAGTAAATTTTATTTCTTGAAACAACGACCATGCACAAGTCTCCCCCCGTTCAAGCTGTCACAGCAATAGCCGGTTCTATTGAGAAAAACCCGGGATGTTATGGGGATGTTTTCCTATTAAAAAGTTTTATATATCAGCCAATGATTCCGTCCATAAACGCAAACAAGCCCAACCTTTTTCACATAGGCTCGGCTTGTCTTCTTATGTAAGGATCGTATTACGCAAACAAACTGATCAGGTTCCCATCCGGGTCTTTCACAATGGCATACCGCTGGCCCCAGAACGCATCCCACGGCTCACGGTGACTCTCGTAGCCATGTGAAACGATTTTCGCATACAACGCATCAAGTGCCGCAGCATCCTCACACAAAAAAGCCAGCTCAATCCGATGCCCGACAGGTGCTTCCCATCCCCCATACACACCCTTGGCAACTTCGATTGTATCAAAGGCCAGACGAACACCATCCTGCGCAACCTCCACATGCGGCTCTTCATTTGCTCCCTCTGGAATATCGAAACCGAGTACCCGATAGAAATCCAACGCTTTTTTCATGTCCTGTACGACTATCCCTACCATATCAAGCTTGATTCCCACATTACTCACTCCTGTTCGCTCTTGATTTCTTGCTGGACGCGCTTAGGCAGTTTTTGGAGCACCGTATCGTACGCATGCTCGATCATCTTTTCCCATAAGCCTTCGGGAATGTCAGCATCCAAGTAGACAGAATTCCAATGGGATTTATTCATGTGATAGCCGGGTACGATCCCTTCGTAGGTCTCGCGCAATTCCTCCGCACGCATCGGATCGCATTTCAAGGTGAGGATGCGAACTCCTTTGGAATCGCCTCCGATCATGGCAAATATTTTGCCTCCGACATGGTAGCGATCGCATTCCCAATCCATCTGATAGTCATGGGTGGCACCGGGCTGCTTTCGGCAGTATGTATCTAATGTTTGTTCATTCACATGAATTCACCATCCTTTCTTTAGGGTAACGCGTCTCGCAAAAGGAAGATTGTAAAAAACGGACAACTTTTCAAGATTTATCGATTCGCACGATCTGGCGAGACCATTTTACTTGGAGCTACACCGTAAAAAGTGTGGAAGCTCTTGATCAAGTGCGACTGATCGTAATAGCCACATTGGAGAGCTGCATCCGTAAACGAAGTGCATGTTCCCTTAGCCAGCATTTGCAGCAGCCCTTGAAATTGAATGATTCGGCCCATTTCCTTCGGGCCCATACCCAACTGTTGTTGAAATGTCCTTCGCAAGGTTCTCTCGCTATAATTCACTTTCTCGGCAAGCGCGGCCATGGAAAGATTTCCTCTGTATTCATATAAATAGTTCATGCTCGTCAAAAGCAACTGGTCTGCTGGATCATCCATCGACAAACGTTTGATAAGCTCCTGCTCCAACCAAGCGATTCGCTCCGCTGTGTCGGAAGCTTCGAGCAAGCCTTCTATCACCTCATCTGCCTCTTTGCCCCAGATGTCTTCCAGATTGGGATGATGTCCGTTGATCATGGCGACGGGGTAGCGCAAAAAGCGAGCTGCTCCTTCAGCGTAAAACCGAATGCCGATCAAGGATTGTGGTTCGGTCAATGGGATCACCTCGTACGTCCTCATCAATCCCGTTAAAAATGCCCCCTTCTGATAGGAAGTGGCGCCGAGATTGAAAATGATATCGATGCATCCATCGGGTATGACTCGGCTTGCAGGTGCTATCCCTTTGCCGTCGTACTCTGAGGTCCAGTAGCTAGCGATATCGTTTACCAGGCATTTGCTGGGCATGTACTCTTGGTAGCGATAGGCATTTTGGGCGCTCGCTCGTTGCAGAGTCGGAGGTTGCACCGGACGGAATTGCCGCATGATTTTCACCATCCTTCCCTTATGATTAGAACATATATTCCCCCATAATTCTTTAACTCCTTCTTAAGTCCTTGGCCATTTTTGAAAAACGTCCCCTTTCAAAATAAAAACGGTCGCGAACGCTTCTGCATATGCTGGGACGAATGGATTTTTCGCAAAGTGAGGTGCAAGATGTGATCTCCTCCTCCAAGTGGAGCCTTCATCAGTTCTTTTCAAAAAGTCCTTACATTCGCCCTTACCTGCCGCCTACTTCGCTATATCAGCCCGCCAGTTTGGATTCGTATGTAGCGAAGTATTCTACCGTCTATATCAAGCCGACGAGAACCCATATGGGGAAAGGCATTATTCGTGTCTGGAAAACGGATGGCGGGGGCTATCAATTTGTCAAGGAGCGCGGAGAACCTATGCAGGCAGATTCTTTGGCTGACTTGAAGCAGCAGCTCGCCGCGCAGTGTACGGAAAAAAATTATGTGATTCAAAAAGGGCTGGATTTAGCTGAAATCGATGGCCGCCCCTTTGATATTCGCGTCATGATGATGCGCAATGGCTTGGGCAAATGGCAATATGCCGGCATGCTAGCCAAGGTAGCCGGCGCCGACAGTATCATTACCAATGTCGCTCGTGGCGGCGGATATGCCGTCACAGTCCCGCATGCCTTGAAAAAATCTGGCGCAGTCGAGCCAACCAAATTGAAAAGTGTCGTCTCTCAGTTGATCCAAATCAGTCACCGTGTATGTGCCCACTTTAATAAATATCGGCACAGTGCGCAAATCGGCGTTGATTTTGCCATTGATAAAGCGGGAAACCTCTCTATTATTGAGGTCAATTACGACTTTCCTTCCCACGGGCTGTTTGCCAAGCTCAAAGACAAGACTTATTACCATACGATTAAAAGACTTCACTATCAGTACAAAAACCGCGTGAAACGAAAAAAGAGGAAGGCATAATCGCCCTCCTCTGTTCGTTTGATTCGTGTATGGGTCTTATTCGTGTGCCAATGCTGTTCCTTTTGTCTCCAGCATGGAGGTGCAGTTCGGGCAGCGTGTAGCCTTGATTGGAATAGCCGAGATGCAATGCGGGCACTCTTTCGTTGTCTCAGGTGCTTTCTCCACTTCTTGCTTGCGTTTGAAGCGGTTGAGCTGCTTGATGACGATAAAAATAGAAAAGGCGATAATGACAAAATCAATCACAGAGTTGAGGAACAATCCGTAGTTGAGCGTCGCAGCTTTTGCTGCTTTTGCTTCGGCGATCGTCTTATAAGGAACCCCGCTCAAATTGATGAACAAGCCGGAGAAATCCACCTTACCCAGAAGCATTCCGATCAGGGGAGTAATGATGTCATTAACAAGCGAGGTAACAATCTTCCCGAAAGCCCCACCAATCACGACACCGACAGCGAGATCCATCACATTTCCTTTTAACGCAAACTCTTTAAATTCTTTTAACACAATAACTTCCTCCTTAATTACCTAGTACGTACTTCAGAAAATGACCGACAAAACGCTCATGGTCAACCTCCAGGCACACGTCCACATTCGGTGGATGCGCTGGATGTTCCCGTCTGTCCCCAATCGTACGGGCATCACTGGCTCCCCCGGATGTATCTACCACAACATGCATCGGGACTACCTTCACAAACGTCGGATCGATAACGACACCTACGGCCAACGGATCATGCAGACCGCAGCCGCGCAAATTGCCCACTGTGGCGTAGGCATTCATGTACACCTCGCACATATCCGCAAAAACATGACTCAAGCGTGTATCCTTCGCTCTCCACTCCTGCAAGTGTTCGCGGGTGAGCAGCGTTTGCATCGTCACATCCAGGCCTACCAGCGTCACTGGAATACCAGACTGGATGACATACGCGGCGGCTTCCGGATCGGCGCAAATATTCGCTTCTGCTACAGGCGTGCGATTGCCCGGCACTGTTACAGCGCCTCCCATCAGGACCACTCGTTTGACAAGGGATACGATTTCTGGAGCAGCCATAATCGCCTGCGCCAGATTGGTCATGCTCCCGACGGTCACGAGTGTCAATTCGTGTGGATGTTCCTTTATTGCAGAGATGAGATATTGTGTGGCACACTGTGGCTGAGCCGTAGTCGATGGCGCAGGAAGGACGACATTGCCCAGCCCGTTCTCACCGTGGAACAGCCTAGCTTTTCCTGTGAGGTCGCGAACAATCGGCTTCGATGCCCCCTGATAGACAGGAATCGCAGAGGCATCCAGCAGCTCTAGCACCTGCAAGGTATTGCGTGTTGCTTCCTCCACCGTAATATTGCCAAAAGTCGTGGTAATCCCACACACTTCAAGAGCAGGCGAGTGAACGGCATAAGCAATCGCCAGCGCATCATCAATCCCGGTATCTACATCCAAAATGATTTTTTCCATGCGCTTATACCCCTCCCCGATCCAAAACGGTTTGCAAAAAGCGCTCTGCCTCTGCCATCTCAACCTCAACGCATACGGCCGTATCGGTTCCTACACTCGGTTTCGCCCGCAGATCGGCCAGAATGGCACCGCGTGACCATTCGCTTTTGCATTCGACTGAGAGCTTCATCTGCTCCATCCGCATCTTTTCAGGCGAGAGAGCCGCGAGCATCGCTACCCATGCATGGAGCGTACGTGCAGAAGCGGCCAACTGTATGTCTGAGATCGTTGTTCTATCGATCAGGCCAACTGCTTGTGCGAGACTTCCCAGCGTATGTACTTGCTCTTCCGTCAATCGAAACAAGCTGGTTGTATCTAATGGAACAAGCAAAAGCGGCAAGCGGGCTGCCAAAACGAGCGCAGCTGCTTCCGGATCACCATGTATGTTTGTTTCAGCAATGGCCGTAACATCTCCTGGTACACGTATGGCTCCACCCTGCACCACGATTCGCGTAAATTTACGCGCCAACAGTGGATCACGCGCGACAGCCAAAGCTAGCGTCGTCAAACGGTCAAACGTCACGAGCGTCAAGTCACTTTCCTCATCCTGCGTGCTTTCTACAAGGAACCGTACACCTTCCGAGGTGGTCGTCTCTATCGTTCCTGAGAAAAGCGGTTGCTTGGCACCTGTTACAATTGGAATTTCATAGCCAGGCTGTGCAAAATCAATCAGCTTCCCAGCCAAGCTTGACTGCGTGTCTCTGCAAATGATTCCTGCCACTTGAACATCAGGCGACCGCAAAGCATACAGCAAGGCCAGCCCTTGTCCAAATCCACCGCAAAACTCGATGATCAACCGGTGTTTTTTTGCCACAATCTCATCTCCCGCTTCTCGCTATTGCCATTTGTCAAAACCGCTTTTCCTATGCTATCCAAATCAGCAGCAACCGTCAAATATCCAAATGCTCATCTCTACCTTCTCTTCTCTTGCATCGAACGGATAACTATTTTACACTTATTCATAACTTCGACAAAAATCGCCATCACACAAGACTAATGCGCCAAGCCATGCAAAAGGAGTATAACGGTCATGCTTTCGTTGAACCACTCAACCATGGATGCTATTTCTCTCGTGAAAAACCAACTGATTCAAGCGATTGTGCAGCACCAAACGAAGCCTTATCTGCCTATTTGGGGAGAAATGTTTACAGCGTTGCGGGAAATCCAAAAGGCAGGCCAGCATTCACAGCAAAATATACACGTCTATTCTATTGAGCCGACAGGCGGTCTCTGGTATTTGTACCGAGAGAATGTTTTTTCTGTCGATCTGCCTGGAATGGGTATCACGATTTCTCTCACACAGGAGCAATTGATCGATGCCTTGCTGAAAGGAAGCTTTCAACCTACCCTATCGATAACAAAGCCGTCATGAGAAACGGCTTTGTTTCATCGTTTTTGAACAAAAAAAGCCCCAAGATCAAATCTTGGGAGAGAGTAGTACGTTGTATTCACGTGAATAAGCATATTTTATATCCAACTACCCACTCATTCCAGTTGTACATTCAGGCAATTGTACCTATTATATCCTCTGAGCAAAAATGCTGTCGAAAACGAACGCTTGGACAATAGCAAAAAAAGAGGCGGCCCTTCTGCACAGATTGGGTGCCGCCATCCCGAACTTCCCCAAGTTCGTTCATATTCGAATTGTACTATGAAACAGTCCTATCGAAAAGTGTCAGGTTTTGTTTTCCTGTGAATTATTACAAATCCCTGACGCCTGCTTAAGGCCATCAGGGATCATTCTATTTGCTATCGTTATTGAGCACATCAGCAGCTCTTGGTCCAAAAATGATATACAAATAGACATATTGGCTGACGCTAACTCGAGGAAAGACGAACGCAACACTGGTCTTGCCCTCTTGTTGTCTGACAAAATAACGCAATTTGCTTGTTTTGATCCTTTTCACAATGCGTGTCGCTTCTCGCCATGGCACGGAAAATTGAACGCTTTTTTCCATCAGACCAACACCTCTCACGGCTAGTATGCCCGGATTGGTAAAATTACACACTCACTCATACCGCAGAGCGTCGATTGGTTTGAGCTGTGCTGCTTTTCTCGCCGGATACACACCAAAGATGACACCAACCAATGTAGAGGTCAAAAACGCATACACAATCGGAGACAGACTGATTGAAGTCGCCATCTGACCGAGCTTGCTAACCAAAAACGCCGCCCCTACCCCTAAGGCAATACCAATCACCCCGCCAATCAGGCTAAGCGTAACCGCTTCGATCAAAAACTGGCGGAGAATATCGCCCCGCTTGGCTCCAATCGCCTTGCGAATCCCGATCTCCCGTGTCCGCTCCGTGACCGATACAAGCATAATATTCATTACGCCAATCCCGCCAACAATCAGTGAGATGGCTGCAATGCCAGATAAAAGCGCCGTCATCGAGCTGGAGACTGACTGTGCCGTGCTTAAGATGTCTGACTGGGACGTAATGCGGAAATCATCGGCTGCTTGTGGCCGTAGCTTGTGATTGGCACGAAGGGATTGCTGAATATCTTGTTGCGCCTTCTCCATCAAGTCTGACGATGCTGCCGAGACGTAGATCGAGCCCACATTTTTGCCTCCGGTCAACCTGTTCATCGCAGTGGTAATCGGAATGATGATCCGATCGTCGTTGTTTGTCATGCCTGAGCTTCCCTGGCTCTGTAATACGCCGATGATCGTAAACGGAATCCGGTTGATCTGAACGGTTTGCCCTACTGGATTCGCTCCTTTAAACAGGTTGCTGACCACCTCTGTCCCCACGACTGCCACGTTGTATTGCATCTTCACCTCAAAGTTACTAAAGAAACGCCCCTGCCCAATTTCTACATTCCTCACCTGAGGGAAATCGGCTGACGTCCCCTCGAGCATACTGGAATAGTTATTGCTTCCCCAGACAATCTGCCCCCGCGCATTGACGCTGGGAGCCACACCCGAAATGGACTCTTTTTGCATCAGGGTTTCTGCATCTGCCATCGTCAGCGTATTCAAAGAGCCAGCCCCAAGGCTTACCCTGCCTTGTGTCGCCTGACCAGGTGTGACAATCAGCAGGTTGCTCCCTAACCCATTGATCTGCGAAGCAACAGAGGTCGAAGTCCCTTCACCGATCGCCACCATCGCGATAACAGCTGCTACACCGATGATAATTCCCAGCATCGTGAGAACGGAGCGCAAGCCATTTGCCCTGATACTGCGAAATGAAATGCGTACACATTCAATAAAGCTCATCTGCTCTACCCTCCATCGACACCCCCCTGCGATCCTCCACCACTTCATCCGCGATGATTTGCCCATCACGAAACCGGATGATCCTCTTCGCATACTCCGCAATATCAGGTTCATGTGTCACCAAAATAACCGTTTTGCCCGCATCGTTCAGCTTTTGAAAAATACCCATGATCTCTTCACTCGTCTTCGTGTCCAGTGCTCCTGTCGGCTCATCTGCCAACAGGATGACGGGATCATTGACGAGAGCTCTCGCGATCGACACGCGCTGCTGCTGCCCACCTGACAGCTCATTGGGCTTGTTGTTTAATCGCTCTGCCAGTCCGACACTCGTTAATGCCCGGATGGCTCTTTCTCTTCGTTCCCGTGCAGATGTGCCTCCATATAAAAGAGGCAGCTCTACATTTTCCACTGCAGTTGTACGTGGCAACAGATTAAAATTTTGAAAAACAAAGCCGATTTTCTGATTGCGGATGACCGCCAATTCATCGTCATGTGCTTGTGATACAGGATAGCCGTCTAAATAAAATTCTCCCGAGGTGGGCTTATCCAGACAGCCAATTACATTCATCATGGAAGATTTGCCTGAACCAGACGGCCCCATGATTGCCACGAAATCTCCTTCCTCGATCGACAAGCTGACACCCCTGAGCGCATAAATCTCCTGATCTCCGATGACGTACTGTTTTCTCAGCTCTTCTATTTGAATGACCGGTTTCATCTTTTTACCGTCCCCTTATCTGGACGCCCATTCCGCCGAATCCCGGCATACCGCTGCCCATTCGATTTCCATTTTGACTCGTTCCAGATGAGGTCTGTGTATTCACGAGGATGACGACACGCTCTCCTTCGGTAAGCCCCTCCGTCACCTCTACCTGATCGGCAGTGAAGTATCCCATTTTGATCGGAACAAATCGATACGGCATATTCGCTCTGCCCTCTTTGCCTCCACTGCGATTATTCGCTTGCTTCGCCTCAGACTGATTCCCTTCAGCTCCTTCACCAGCTAGTTGTGCAGCAGCATCCTTTAGCACATACACGCCATCCTTGCCATTTTGCGTTTGCAGCGCTTGCGCAGGTACCACGAGCACATTTTTATGAGTTCCCCGTTCGATCGCGACGTTCATCGTCATCCCGATCTTCAATTTATTATCCTGGTTTGCCACAGACAAAAGCACATCGTAAGTGGTGACTCCAGCGTCAGTTTTCGCTTCTGGATAGATCAGCTTTACTTTTCCACGGAACGTCTCATCCGCATAAGAACTCGTCGTAAACGTCACTGGCAAGCCTTCCTGTACTTTTCCGATGTCACTCTGGCTAATCTGGGCCAATACCTCTAAATCTCCGCTATTCGAATTATCCATGATAATGAAATCATTGCCGGGTATTTCGCCTACATTGCCATTCACCTGGACGATCACTCCGTCCATTGGTGCTTTCAAGGTGACTGCTCTCAGTGCCTTTTGTGCTTGTTGCAGCCCCGCTTTTGCCTGTTCCACCGCTGCTTTGGCCGATAATACTGTGGCGGCATCAGGGCCTTCATTTGCTTCCTGTAACGCTTCTTGCGCTGTTTGATACGCAGCCAATGCCTGCTCTACCTTCACACTTGCCTGCCCTGTCGTCTGTCCGGCTGTCAATATGGCCGAGTTGTAATCACGCTGAGCCTGATCCAACGAGGATTGAGCACTGTCGAATTCACTCTTGGCAATCGCACCTGCCGCAAATAAGGCCTGCTGGGAAGTGTACGTCTTCTGGGCACTCTCCAGATTTGCCTTTGCCTTCTCTACGTCGTTTGCCGCTTTTTTCCCGTCAATGTTTTGCTTGGCGAGCTCCCATTCGTTCTTGGTCTGATTGACGGCAGCTTGCAAAGAAGTGATTTCTGCGGGACTCTTGCGCTTTTGTGCCTCCTCTAGCTTGGCTTGCGCCGATAAAAGATTTGCTTCCGAATTCGTCACCTGGATTCTCGCTACGGAATCGTCCATCGTCGCCAGAACTTGCCCTGCCTTCACGGCATCACCAACGCCGACCTGAATGGTAGAAATCGCATCCTTGGCTTCTTCTGCATCAGAAAACGAGAGAGACGAGCGCTTGGAAGCCTGGACAGTGCCTGATGCCTGTACGACTTCTGAGATGTCTCCCCTTTTTACCGTCTCCACTTGAAAAGCGGCCTGCGCCGTTTGTGGGGTAAAAAACGACTGGTAGCCGAATATAGCTCCTGAAACGAGCACGACCCCGACAGCCAAAACTCCAACGATCCACCTTTTCTTGTTGCTTCCTGCTTTCGAAAACAACTCTCTCTTTTTCTCCGTGTGAGTCACGCTCAGTCCTCCTACCGTCTACTTGATTGAAGACTTGTCTTTTTGGTTGCGACCACTATACGGAACGAATACGTCAGGGAAAAGTCAGATGAAGACACAAAAAAACGACCGGAGTGAACCAGATCGTTTTTTGAAGCATGCCTGTTTTATTTGCGTAAAATCAACGTGAAGGTGCTGCCTGACGCTGTACTCTCTGTCAGGATCAACATACCTCCTAACGCTTGCGCAATCATTCTGCTAAAAGACAAACCAAGCCCCAATCCACGGACGATGTGCTTCTTGTCCTCGCCTCGGTAGAATCGTTCGAAAATCAAAGATTGTTCCTCTATCGGTATCCCACGTCCATTGTCCTTCACGTCAATGCGAATCTCATCTGCTGATGCAGATAGGGACACGATAATCCGTCCCTCCGATTCCATCGCCTGTGCTGCATTGTTTAGGAGATTGTACATGATTTGCTGCACACGCAACGGGTCCGTCTCTATCATCATTGGCTCAGACGTATTTTCGATGTGCAGGCTGAGCTTTTCTTCTTCCTGCACAATCTTCCATTGGTGCGTAACTTCCCGAATCAGCTCCTGCATGTTTTGGGGTTGCCGGCGAATACGAATGTCACCCACAGCAAACGAGTTAAAATCGAGCAAATCCTCTATCATCTTTTGCAAACGTGTCGTTTCCTTCGTACAAATATCCAAAAACTCCTTGGCTTCCTCACCGCTCACAACCTCTTCCCTCACGGCTTGTACCAGCCCACTGATGGACGTAACAGGTGTTTTGAGTTCGTGGGTCACCCCTGCCAAAAGCTCGGTACGCATCATTTCCAACTGCTTCAATCGTTCTGCCATTTCTTCAAAGGAATGAATCAGCTCATACACTTCTTGTTCGCGCTTGTTTTTATCCAATTGAATCTCGTAGTTTCCCAGTACGATTTGCTTGGCAGCGTCTGCCACATCCTTAATCGGCTGAGACAGCTTTTTCGTCAGCAAATATATGACGAGCCAGCCAAGTAAGCCGAGACCCAGAAGCATGATCGCGAGCAATTGGAATTCGGTCATGCCGCGTATCACCTGTTTTTGTGGGGTGAACAGCATGACCCATCCAACCACTCGCTCATCAACTTTAATGCTTTCCTTCACGAAAAGCACTTCGTCACCCCGCGCAAGCTCGAACTGTGACAGGCTGTCATCCGCATCCACCAGATCAGGCGCGATACGCTTCAGTTCCCCAGAAAAAGGACCAGGTACGCCAAATACGGGTTGCTTGTGTTCATCTAAAATCATCATGATTGGCTTGTAATTGACGCCGAGTGACTCCTGGCGACTGTCCACGATACGAAACAAAAACGGAGCCGTTTTCACCTTGCCTTCCACATCAACGACCCGATCCGCTACTTCCGCTGCCATCAGTCTCATAAAATCAAGGCGTTTTTGAGTCTCGCTATAAGAAATCCAGTAGCTGGATGCAATCCCGATCACGAAAAGGCCGATACACAAGATGATCAAGTATCGCGTCGTCCAATACCGAAACAACGAGGTGCGTTTTTTCTCACTCATATACGCACAGCTTGTAGCCCAAGCCACGATAAGTACGGATTTCCCCTTCGGATGTCGGCCAATTCTCCAAAGATCGCCGGATACGCTTGATCGCGAGGTCTACTGCGCGATCACTTCCTTCGTAGTCCATTCCCCACACCTGCTCGATGAGCTGTTCTCTGGTGAACGTCTGGTTTTTGTACTGCGCTAAAAAAAGAAACAGACACAAGTCCTTTGGCGTAAACGCCAGTTCGATGCCGTGCAGCATGACAGAATAAGCCTTAAAGTCGACTTTCAGACTGCCAAACTGCTTCACATGATTGCCTTCTATCAATTGTTTCGAGCGACGTAATACTGCATGTACGCGAGCGACCACTTCGTCGGCAATAAAGGGCTTGGTGATATAGTCATCGGCGCCTTTGTTCAAACCCGCCAACTTGTTATCGATTTGTCCCAACGCTGTCAGCATGATGACAGGACACGAGCTTTTCGCCCGAATATATTCGAGAATACTCCATCCGCTTCGTCCAGGCAGCATCACATCCAGCAAGACCAGCGCAGGATTGAGTGAATCAAACTTCCTCTCTGCTTCCTCGCCGTTAAATGCCTGTTCAACCTGAAAGTTGTTTTTTTCCAAATACGCCTTCAATACCCGAGAGATGGGTAACTCGTCTTCTACAATTAAGATGTTTTGCATGCTCGTACTATCTCCCCTCTGCTCGGACTAACCTCCCCTTTAGCGTAGGACATGAATATGTCAAGTAGATGTCTGGAAGGAACCATACTTTGTAAGTAAAATAAAGAGACCTGAATGCAAATAGGGAGGTTTTTCTCATGAAACGCTTAACTGCAGAAGAAAAAAACGGGCTGTATAAAGCCATCAGCAATCGTCGCGATATTCGTACCTTTCGCCAAGACCCTGTCGCCCCGGAAAAGCTCGCCATGATCTTGGCTGCTGCCCACCATGCTCCTTCTGTCGGATTCATGCAGCCTTGGAATTTTGTCCTGGTAGAAGACGACGAAACCAAACAAGCTCTTGCAGAATGTGCGGATAAAGAACGCCGGGCACTTGCCATCCACTACGAAGGAACGGGACGAGAATCGACCTTTTTAGAGTTGAAAATTCAAGGAATCAAGGAAGCGCCTGTCACCATCTGTGTCACTTGTGATCCTACACGTGGCGGAGACCATGTACTCGGTCGCAATTCCATCCCGGAAACAGATATTATGTCTGTTAGCTGTGCGATCCAAAACATGTGGCTGGCAGCCTACGCAGAAGATTTGGCGATGGGCTGGGTCAGTTTCTACAAGAAGGCCGACGTGCGTCGTATCCTGAACATACCGCCGCATATCGATCCTGTCGCATTGCTGTCGATCGGCTACACGGATCACTATCCGGAACGTCCACTCTTGGAGCTACACCAATGGAGACAACGCGAGGATCTGCAACAGTTGATTTATCGGGAGCAGTGGGGAAACAAAGCGTGAGCCTTGACCCCATACGAAAGAAAGGGCGCTGCAACTGCGGCACCTTTTTTTCACAAAAAAAAGACCGCCTGTTGTAACAGGCAGCCCTAAGAAATAGAGGGGGTAGTACGTGATTCACGGTATCTTCCTGACGTGCCAGAACACGAAGAAGGTTTCACAATTGACGTGACTCACGAACATGGAACTAGCAAAATGGGAAATTTCACCTGACGCGATGCCCTCCCTCTATACCCGAATATACCTAGCGAATCGATTTATATGCGTGGCCTCGTCCGGTTTGTTGGAATGGCAGCTAGCGGATCATCCGGCCAATAATGCTTGGGATAACGGCCCTTTAAATCTTTTTTCACTTCAAAATACGCATGTGCCCAAAAGCTCGCCAAGTCCCGTGTCACTTGTACCGGACGATGAGCCGGCGAAAGCAGGTGCAATGTCAGTGGCACTCTGCCTCTGCCTATTCTCGGCGAGTCTTGCCAACCAAACAGCTCCTGTAGCCGGACCGAAAGCACCGGTGCTGCTGGATCGCTGTAATCGACAGGAATTTTGGAGCCACTCGGGACGATCACATGAGTCGGAGCGTATTCGTCTAGTTGTCTGCGCTGCTCCCATGACAGCATACTCTCTAGCAACGTCGCCACTGACAGCGACTGTAGGTCTTCCTTTCTTTTGAAACCATACACATGGGGAGCGAGCCACTCCTCCAGGGAAACAAGTAGTGCCTCATCTTCCACATTCGGCCAGCCTTCCTCCAGACGTTGCATAAAGAGCAAACGCTCCCGATACTGTCTCGCCTGCCGATTCCACGGCAAAATTTCCAAGCCTTCTTCTTTTATTCCGTGCAAAAACGCTGTTAACACCTCATCTGGTGAAGCCTCCGCAGCCATATCCGCCAACAAGATTGCCCCCAACCGCTTTTGCTTGCGGCTGCGAACTGCCCCCGCTGTATGCTCCCACCATACGTTCATTCGTTCGGTAATCTGCATCGCACAATCCTTCAACAGGTCGCTTTCTTCCACGCTAGCCGCCAGTAATATCCGACTATCTGCGCCTTGGTCATCGAGTTCTGCTGCCACAATATACGGTGAAGCAGCCAGTGGTTGCTGCACGGAAAAAGCCGCCCCGCGCCCATTGCGAAGCAAATAACGTCCATCTGCCCTTCGCTGGGCAATCCGGTCCGGGTACGCAAACGCCAGCAGTCTTCCCGTCGCTTCTGTACGAGTGGAGGTGTCACCAGACTGGTTGTTTGCCCATCCCCGTTTGAAGTGCGCCGCCTCCTTCCAAAGTCTTTTGCATGCTCCTACATCAATCGGAAGCTCCACTGCCTCACTCTGTTTGTTTGCTACCTGACGAAGCAGTTCAACACGCGTACGCATATCCGCATCTGCTGACGCTTGGCGCCCCCGCACAATATCTCGTTCTTCCAAGAGGACAGCCAGCTCGCAAGCCAGATCACCTTCCCCCAGCTCATTCGCTTTTTGAATCATGTGGCCCAATCTCGGATGCACACCCATCCCAGCCAGCACTCGTCCATGTGGTGTGATCTGCTTCCACTCATCTAATGCGCCCAACTGAAGCAACAGCTCTTGAGCCTGTGCCATCGCTGGCTTCGGCGGAGGATTCAGCCAATCCAGCTCGTCCGACGACCCAACACCCCACAGGGCCAGCTCCAAAGCGAGCACAGCCAGATCCGCTTCCATAATTTCAGGTGCCTGCTGGGGAATGAGCATGCGATCTTCTTGCTCTGTCCACAGTCGATAGCAGACTCCGGGTGCAAGCCGCCCAGCCCTTCCTCTGCGTTGGTCTGCGGACGCCCTTGATACCTTTGCTGTCTCCAGCCTCGTCATCCCTGTTCGTGGAGAAAAGCGCGGGACCCGTTTTAATCCACTATCAATCACGATGCGCACACCTTCGACAGTCAAGCTCGTCTCGGCAATAGAGGTGGCGAGGACAATTTTGCGCTCCCCTGTTTTCCCGGGCTGGATCGCCTTATCTTGTTCCTCCTGCGACAAGTTTCCATAAAGAGGCGCAATCCGGATATTTGTGCCCACACCGCTTTGTTCAAGCAAACCTTGCACCCGGTGAATTTCTTTGGCTCCTGGTAAAAAGACCAGCATATCTCCCTCTTCTTGTCTCAACGCTTGGAAGCTCATCTGGACAACCGCTTCCTCCAGACGCCCCTCCATCGGGGAAGTCAAAAAGTGCGTCTCCACCGGAAACATCCTGCCTTTACTACTGATAACAGGAGCATTCCCCAGCAAGGCTGACACAGGCTCGGCATCGAGCGTAGCGGACATCACGAGAATTCGCAGGTCTTCCCGAAACAAGCTTTGTGCTTGAAGACTTAGGGCCAGTCCTAAATCCGCGTGCAAATTCCGTTCGTGGAACTCGTCAAAAATAACAAGACCGACATCAGATAGCTCTGGATCATCCTGTAGCATTCTCGTTAAAATTCCTTCTGTAATCACTTCAATCCGAGTGTCTGGCCCTACTCTTGACTCGCGCTTGACCCGGTATCCGACCGTTTGTCCAACTTCTTCCCCCAGCAAGGCAGCCATGTAGGTAGCAGCTTGACGTGCGGCCAGTCGGCGCGGGACCAGCATTACTATTCGACGATTGCGTAACCAAGCTTCTTCACGCAAGGCCAGTGGTACCCGCGTCGTCTTCCCCGCACCCGGAGCTGCGACCAATACTGCGTTCGTCTCTTTGCACAGCGTGCCTATCAGCTCTGGCAATACTTCATTTATCGGCAATGCATTCATGTTTTCACCTCATACGAGCAATCATCCCTATTCATCATACATGATACAGGGATGAAGGATGAGTGTAGATCGCAAACAAAAAATGACTGAATAATCATTCAATAGTATAATGATTCCATCACGATGGGAGGTGTGCGGCATGATTCACATTCATCATCAGGAAGACGTGGCATGTCTGGAAGGGATTGTTCGCGTTGGGGATTGGGAATCAGGGATTTATGTCTATGTGACGGATGGCATGCTGGTTGATACTGGCCCGAAAGTACTCGAGCAAGCTCTCGTTCACAGGTTTCAGGAAGCCTCGTTTGATTCGGTCGTACTGACGCACAGCCATGAAGACCATGTCGGTACCGCCTCGTGGATTGCCCAGCACAAGCAGGTCCCTCTTTTCATTCACGAAAAAGGGGTGAATATTTGCTCGCAAAAAGCACAATATCCTTTCTACCGTAAGCTTACTTGGGGGATTCGCGATCCGTTTGTGGCCCAACCTTTGGGTGACGTCCATCACTCTCGCTCCATCGAATGGAAAGTTCTTGATACCCCCGGCCATGCCCATGACCATATAGCCTTATTGGATGAAAGGACCGGTCGCTTGTTCTGTGGCGATCTTTTTATGGGTGTGAAAACGAAGGTCATATTACGAGAAGAATCGGTCCCCACCTTGATGAATTCCCTTCGTAAGGTCCTCGCGTGTGACTTCAAGTCGATCTTTTGCGCCCATTCCGGATATCATCCAGACGGGAAAACACGCTTGCAACAAAAGCTGGAGCATTTAGAGAATCTGTCTGGGGAAATCCTGCATTTCCATAGCAAAGGGCTTTCTCCCCATGCAATTAACAAGCAACTGTTTACCTCTAAACCGCCGATCATTACGGCTTCATCTGGCGAGTTTGACTCGTTGCATATCGTCACATCTGTTCTTGCAGAACACCTTCCTTTTCCTACACCGGATAGTATACTGGAAGGATAATCCTTACCATTTCATAGAAAAAAGAGAGGAGAACATAAGGGGGTTGTTAGCGGTTATCCTGACGGACGCTTCCAGCCTGAAAGATTGGTAGACAAAGCAGAATTGACCGTCATGATCTATCGCCTGTTTGATCGTTACAGACCGTATAAAGCTAACCAAAAGACAGATTACAGTGACTATCGCATCGAGCGATTTGCCGACGTGCCCAAAAATCACTGGGCGTACACGGAGATCAGCTCGATCGTCACAAGAGACTGGTGGAACGCTGTCCGCTATTCTTCCAACGGCTACTTTTTTTACCCAGACACGAAACTAAATCGAATTGGTGCGGCAAACGTCCTGCCCGTCTTTATGTTAGAAAACCAAGACATTCCAGCGGCAGAGGTCTTACAAATCCTTTCTGGCATGCGGGATATTCCCATCATCTTGAATCAGTATTCGCTTGACCCAAATTCACCTGAAGCTTTTTTCAAGCAGGATGGTCGGTACAACGAAGCTGGGAGAGACCAAACGAACATCCTGTATCCGCTTCTCTTTGGCCAAAATGGCGATGAAATATTGTTTACGGATGACTACAGCGGAATCCTCGGAACCAATCTCGCGCTCTTGCAAAAAACAGGGATCATGACTGCATGGAACGGCAAGTTCGAGGGTGGAGACATGCTGACTCGCTCAAAGAAGCTATCACTATTTTGCACAGATTTTATACCTATTTGAAGCAATCAGGAACACTCAGCCAATACTCGAGCAAATGAAAAACCTCCATCACGGAGGTTTTTTACTAATCCTTATTCTTTGTCGATCGGATTGCTGATATGGTCATCATACGGGTCGAAATAAATTTGTCCATTGGAGCTAATCACGGCGTAATTCACTTCTGCGACGCTCAAGCCTTTTTTGCCCACCTGTGAGAGTAGCCACTCGATGGTTAGGCTATGTTGACGTAAATTGCTCTGGATGATTTGGCCATCCATGATCAATTCAATCGGGAATGTCTGCCTCGCCCCCATTTTCAGTTTCAAGTCTCCACGAGTGACAGGCAGAAACTGCGGTTTTCGCAGAACCGATACCTCTCCATTCAACTCCAGCACAGCATATTGAACTTCTTCGATATTAAAAATGTTTCTTTCCCTCAGCTCTTGATTCAGCGTATCCAAAGACAGCTTTAGCTTGCGCATGTTATCTTCCAGAATTCTTCCATCCTGGATAATCACCGTCGGTTGACCCGAAAACCATTTTCGCATTTTCCGGTTTTTCAGAGAAAGGATCATGAGCAAATAGGCGATGCCACTAAAAGTGAGTAACACCACGATCATATGCGATATTTTGATCATGTTGTTAAAAGCAAGATTTGCTGTCAGCGCCCCCAAAGTAATCGCCGCGACAAAGTCGTGATACGTCATTTGCGCAATTGTCTGCTTGCCCAACATCCTTGTAATGATCATCATGATCGCAAAAGCCAGTACTGCTCTCGCAATCATTTCCACAATAGATTCCATGCTCCACCCCGGGGATGACGAAATTTGCACCATAGCCCAATTATAGCCATGTTCATCATTGGAAAACCTATCATGACTACTTGGGCATACAGACTTTTTCTTCAAATTCTTCTACAATAGAAAAAATCAGACCTGTAGAAAGGAATGAAGTGATATGGCGATCAAAAAACTGGAGCATGTGGGATTGATGGTAAAAGATTTGGAGGCCTCGATTGCCTTTTACACGGAAGTGATTGGGATGGAGCTAAAAGGAAAGCTCTCCCATTCCAACGGAGTCATTACGCTTGCTTTTCTTGGCTTTCCAGGAAGCACAGAGACAGAGCTGGAGCTCATTCACGGATATAACGATTCTCTGCCAGTAGAGGGCAAGGTCCACCACCTTGCGTTTGCTGTGGACAACCTCGAAGCTGAAATCGACCGTTTGAAGCAACTACATGTATCCTTTATCGATCAGGAAATAACCACACTGCCGAACGGTTCGCGTTATATGTTCTTCAAAGGTCCGGATGGGGAATGGCTGGAGCTGTTTGAAAGCACAAGAACGTAGAGGGAAAGGTTCTCCTTTTCCTTCTACGTCCCCTCTTCTTCTATTCTACTTTGATCTCTTTTCTACGTCCCATATACCACTGATAAAACCCTTCCGCCAACTCTATCGGCACATCTGTTACCCCTTTATGACTCACTGGTTTGGCGCGATTGACCGTTTTGATCGAAGCAAGCCCTAGCCGTTTTTGCAGGAGACCCCTTTTGACGTTTACCTCGATAATCTTTTCTCGTTTGGAGACAAATAAAGTCGTAGTTAGGCTCCCTGTTTGGAACTGAATAAAGTGATCATTCAAGGTGTATCGGGTGTTGCAGAATTCAATGACTTCAAAGGCCAGGATGATCAGTGTCAACGCAATGGATATGACCCACCACGCTTGCTCCCACCCCCAAATATTCGGCTTGAAATAGGAAAGCGCACCTGTGCCTATGATCCAAATCCAGCTCGATCTGACCAAGCGAACCCATAACGCTTTTTTGGGGAGACTCGTCATTTCTTCCTTCACTTCATAAGCAGGCAATATTTCGGAGATCATCTCATACGCACGTTTTACTGGTAAAAATGGATAGAGCGAGCTGACATCCTGTTTATCTTTATCCGAATCACTATCCCCGCCGACAACCGTCAGCTTGACTTCGGCGAGACCCAACATGCGCTTTAACAAGGATTGTTTGATTTTAATCGCTTGCACTCTCTCTTTTGCAATCGAAAAAGCTGTTTCTTCAATGACTCCTTTGGCAATGTAAATCCGCTCATGATCCGACGAAATCTCGTATTTTCCATAACGAATATAGGTCGTAACCATGCCGAATACGATGGATAGGACGAGTAGTCCAACGGCTGTCAGCGTGATAAATGTCCACGAGCTCATAATCAGCGAATAAATACCTACTACCTGCTCCTCCACGTCGATATATTCGGTGAGCTTGAAATACGCCCATACCAGTAACGTAATCATCCCGAGGAAGCTGAGAGAAGTGAAGGAAGCCTTGATAATCTCTTTTTTCGTTGGCGTAAAGTGAATAATTCGCTCAGGAGTGGCAGACGGCGTACCGATTTCCCCCGAAGAGGTCGCGTCTCCTTCTTTCCCTTCGGCTTCAGCTTCAGGCTCTTTTTCTAAACGCATTCCCTGTTTCGTGTAAGCCTCCAGTCGATCTGCTTCATTCAGAGAAATCACCGCGAATTCCACTCTAGAATCATCGCCAACCATCCCTGTCTCAAATCGGATAGAAGTCACTTTAAAAATCCGGTGCAGCAACGTCGTATGTCGATTGACGTTTTGGATTTTGGTAAAAGGAATGGTCTGCTTTGTCTTCGTAAAAATCCCTGCGTATAGATGGAAAGCCGTTTCATCCAGCCTATACTTGTACGAGACCCATTTCAAAAGCAGATAGATCAGCATCCCTCCTACATAGAAGTAAAAAACAATTCTCCCGTATGTAATGAATGCGCTTGTCGAGTCATAATTGAACACAAACAAAATCAACGCAGGAAAAAACAGATGCTTTACTTGGATGATGAGATCAAAAAGGATAGTTAGTGGATGGTATCGTTTTGCTTCCATCGCTACTCCACTTCCTTTAATTTGGCGTATTGTGCAATCTGTTCTCTTAATTGAGCAGCGACATCCCCCGGCAATCCTGGAATTTCGTGCGAGGAGCCCATCGTTTTTATCGAAATGGTGTACAGTCCATATTTTCGTAAAATCGGTCCTTGTTTTGTTGAGACTGCTTGGATTTTCGTCATAGGGACAAGGAAATGTCTCTCTGTGATCACCCCGAATTTCATTTGCAGGAAATCTTCATCGATATCATACCGCCAGCTTTTGTATAAAAAATACGGCTCGACAAAAGACCAAATCGTCGCGATCACGCCGATAACGAGCAATCCGTGCAGACTCCATCCGATCCATTCCTTCCAGGCAAAACGATTATCTAGATAATAAAGTACGGCCAAAATAACAAGCCCGATCACAACCGTAATCCCCTCGGTAATAAGCTGTACCTTGAACGCGTCCTTGGACAAGCATTTTTGCGGTGCGCTAATTGGTGATGGCATATCATCACTCCTGTATGTTTATTCCGCTGTCAATTCGCTCTTTATTTCATACGTAAAACAATCCGCTCGGTTTCTACGCACGAATGGTCAATTTTTCGCACAGCAAACGAATACTCTGATGCCGTTCGAATCATACTAAATAATGGTTAAAACGTCTTGTAAAAATTATCACATTATAATCATTATAAAAAACTTGACTTACTGAATCATTTATTAAATAATAATCATTGTAAATTATATTCAAGCATGCCTCGTTACGCATGTCCTGAATATGTAAATACAAAAAACATATAAAGGAGCTAACACTATGTCACTCATCGGAACTGAAGTATTGCCTTTTAAAGCACAAGCATTCCAAAAAGGTAAATTCCTCGAAGTAACTGAAGCAAACTTCAAAGGTCAATGGAGCGTAGTTTGCTTCTACCCAGCAGACTTTACTTTCGTTTGCCCTACTGAACTCGAAGATCTGCAAAACCAATATGCAACTTTGAAAGAACTCGGTGTGGAAGTATACTCCGTTTCTACAGATACTCACTTCACTCATAAAGCATGGCACTCCAGCTCTGAAGCAATCGGTAAAGTAGAATACATCATGATCGGCGATCCTTCCCATGTGATCTCCCGCAACTTCGACGTATTAATCGAAGCTGAAGGTCTGGCAGATCGCGGTACTTTCATCATCGACCCAGACGGAGTCATCCAAGCTGTTGAGATTTCTGCTGGTGGCATTGGCCGTGATGCAAGTGCTCTGATCAACAAAATCAAAGCAGCACAATACGTTCGCAACAATCCAGGTGAAGTTTGCCCAGCAAAATGGCAAGAAGGTGGCAAAACACTGAAACCAAGCCTTGATCTCGTAGGCAAAATTTAAGGTGTGATAGATAATGGCCCTTGACCAAGAAATCAAAGCGCAACTAGAACAATATCTCGAGCTCTTGGAAGGCGATATTGTACTCAAAGTCAGTGCAGGCACCGATGAGGCATCTTCTGAGATGCTTGCACTGATTGATGAGTTAGCCAGCATGTCTTTGAAGATCAGTGTGGAGAAGGCAGAACTAACTCGCACACCTAGCTTTAGCGTAAACCGTGTCGGTGAAGATACTGGCGTCGTTTTTGCTGGTACTCCACTGGGTCACGAATTTACTTCCTTGGTATTGGCTCTCTTGCAAGTTAGCGGAAGAGCTCCAAAGGTTGAGCAAAGTGTCATTGATCAAATCAAAGACCTTCGTGGTGAATATAAGTTCGAATCTTACATCAGCTTGAGTTGCCACAATTGTCCAGATGTTGTCCAAGCTCTGAACTTGATGAGTATCTTCAATCCTGGTATTACTCATACAATGATTGACGGTGCCGTATTCAAGGACGAGGTAGAGAGCAAAAACGTGATGGCTGTGCCAAGCGTTTTCCTCAATGGTGAATTTTTCGAAAGCGGTCGTATGACAGTGGAGGAAATTCTTGCCAAGCTGGGTTCTGCTCCGGACGCATCCGAGTTTGACAATAAAGACCCTTATGATGTGCTTGTTGTGGGCGGTGGCCCAGCAGGTGCTAGTGCGGCGATTTATGCAGCACGCAAAGGGATTCGTACTGGTCTCGTTGCTGAACGTCTTGGCGGTCAAGTCAATGACACATTGGGCATCGAGAACTTCATCAGTGTGAAATACATTGAAGGTCCTCAGCTCGCAGCCAACTTGGAAAAGCAAGTAAAAGAGTATGGCATTGATGTCATGAAGCTGCAACGTGCCAAGCGTTTGGAAAAGAAGGATCTGATCGAAATTGAACTCGAAAACGGCGCTGTTCTGAAGAGTAAGACAGTCATCTTGTCGACAGGTGCTCGCTGGCGGAATCTCGGTGTACCGGGTGAAGCAGAGTTCAAGAACAAGGGTGTAGCTTATTGCCCTCACTGCGATGGTCCTTTGTTCATAGGTAAAGATGTCGCAGTTGTTGGCGGCGGTAATTCAGGTGTGGAAGCAGCGATTGATCTCGCAGGTATTGTAAAACATGTAACGGTTCTGGAATTCTCGCCAGAGCTGAAAGCTGATGCGGTATTGCAAGATCGTCTTTACAGTCTGCCGAATGTCACTGTACTCAAAAACGTTCAAACCAAAGAAATCACGGGTACGGATAAAGTAAACGGCATTTCTTACATCGAACGTGAGACAGGTGAAACCAAGCACATTGAATTGCAAGGTGTGTTTGTACAGATCGGTCTGGTACCGAATACAGATTGGTTGGGTGACACGATTGAACGCACTCGCTTTGGTGAGATCGTGGTAGACAGCCATGGTTCTACAAACATCCCTGGTGTTTTTGCAGCCGGTGATTGCACGAACAGTGCTTATAAACAGATCATCATTTCGATGGGATCTGGTGCTACTGCGGCTTTGGGAGCTTTCGATTATCTCATCCGCAACTAAGAACAAAGCCACTCCTCTTCAAGGGAGTGGCTTTGTTTATTTATTTGGTTATGGGGCACCCACGTTGATAAACGGAGTAGCTCCACCCGTTACGTTCGGCAGCTTTCCATCCCATTTGCGGATCGCTTCGAGTTGCGCCTCAATCTGTCTGAGCTGAATCAGCTCTGGCGTAACCTCTTGCTTTTGCAGCCGCAGTGCTTGTGCCTGAGCTTCTGCTCTCGTGATTTCTTGCTCTTTCTCGATCTTGATCCGCTCTAGATCCAGCTTCGATTTGAGCGCTTGCTGCTCGGCCACCTGCTTGGATTCAATGGCGCGGTTGAATTCATCACTGAATGTAAACTCGCGAATATTGATTTCGTCGAGGATAATGTTATAATTTGACAGCTTTTTATGCAGGACTTCTTTTACCTTTTGGCTGACCTCGGAACGCTTGGATACCAGTTCTTCTGCTGTGTATTGAGCGGTCACGGCTTTAAATGATTCGGCAATGGCAGGATCAACAATTCGGCTATTGTACTCCAATCCCACTTGCTGATACAGCTTATTGACATTTTCTGCATCCAAATGATGGTTAACAGCAATCGTCGTAGATACGGTTTGCAGGTCACGTGAAGCGGATGTCTGGCTCATTTCTGATTTTTGTACCCGCACTTCCATCGGTACCACGGTTTGGATGAACGGAATTTTAAAATGCATACCCTCTTGCAGCACTTTTGGCTGTACCGCTCCCAGTTGCAGCACAACTCCACTATGCCCAGCGGAAATAATCGTAAAAGATTGCGTGCCAAGCAAGACCAACGCGACCAGTATCACAATCGTGGCGATCAGCTTTCCTCCTGCTTGAAAGGGACTCATTTTTACAACATTTTTGTCGCTCATTCTCGTCCTCCCTCTATCTATACATGCTCATTCATTTATACGAGGGAGTGGGGTATAAGTTTCAAGAAATTTATGAAAAA
This sequence comes from Brevibacillus brevis, assembly GCF_001039275.2. Lineage (NCBI taxonomy): Bacteria > Bacillati > Bacillota > Bacilli > Caryophanales > Paenibacillaceae > Brevibacillus > Brevibacillus brevis. Next base: position 1,540,479 of record NZ_CP030117.1, on the reverse strand, counting down.
TACATGTCAGGAGCGCTCTGCTTTCGATGCTTCTAAAAGAACATGTGCCATACGCTCTGCTTCGATTTTGCATAGCTCAAACTCGACTTCACCAGATACATGCGAAATCAATTGGATGACTTCCTCACACCCGTGATTGCATATTAAAAACTGTCCCCAGCGCACTTCCGAACGTGGTACCTTGCGGGCGGAAAAGCCGCTTTGAAAACCGCCAAGACTCATGTCATTGCATCTCCTATCCGAAAAACAAATCTACAATATTCATCGTTGACGAAGAATTTCGTTTATACATTTCACTATAACCGCAATTCACGCAACTGATTACATCATATACCTGATACTGAACATTCAACATGCGCGATAAGCCACCGCCTGTAGCGGACATCTGTGTCACAGTTGTCCGCGTGCAGCCGCATTTTATACATCCTCTGCGTCCACTGTTACGATCTGACGAAGCTCTCTCTTGCCTTGTACACCTGCACTGGTTGTTTTGATCCAGATTTTCGTTGCATATTCCGCATGCTCCCAACATCTTACCACCTCAACTCATTCGATTATCCACAGTCCCCTCATCATACCCTTTATTTGGAAAAGAAGGCAAAGAAGAATGTTGAAGAAACTCCCCTTTCTCACTACTATAGAGACAAGAAGGGAGATGATTCATATGCTAGACCCTTATGTACGAAGAGCCGAATGCGGCTCTGAGCAAAGAGTTCCTTTCTCTTGGTTCAGAGCCTTCCCCATATTGAGTTGAGGATCTCTTTGCTCATCTATATACGCACATCACGCTATATAGACAGGAGCAAAGCACATGAAATACAAAAATGCACAAGACCTATTGCCAGACGATCTGCTTCGTCAAATTCAGCATTATGTACAAGGAAGTTACTTGTACATCCCGATCCACCACGAAAACAAACGACAATGGGGCGCCTCCACAGACACAAAGCAATGCCTAAGCGAGCGCAATCAAGCGATTTGGCAGGCATTTCACGAAGGGGCTTCTGTCAAAATGCTCGCCCAGAAACATTACTTGACCGAACACAGTATTCGGCGCATTATTCGTGGACATAAATGAGACAGAGAAAAGATTGACCGTGTGTCTGTTCCCCAATTGCGTTACACTCCTTTTTAAGATCAATCAGTCAGGAGGGACAACGCATGAACCAGATTCACTTTCTCGCCATTTCGTTTATGTACAATGGATCTGCACAGGTCATTACCCCGGTGCTGCTGAAGGATGAACATGAAATGATCCTTGTCGACTGTGGTTATCCAGATTTTTTGCTACTGCTTCAGGAGGCCGCACACAAGCAACAGCTTACGCTCGACGACCTTACGAAGGTCATTGTGACACATCACGATATGGATCACATCGGATCTTTGGCAGCGTTAAAAAGAAGCTATCCACACCTCGAAATCATCACCTTCGAATCCGAAGCACCATACATCGCCGGACAAAAAACTTCTTTGCGATTGGAGCAGGCCGAAGCAACACTGGACCATCTGTCGTCGGGTGAAAAGCAGCACGCTAAGGAATTTATTCGCTTTTTGCAGTCCATCGAGCCCACTGCGGTTGATCGAACCGTAACGAATCACGAACTCCTTCCTTGGTGTGGTGGCATCGAGATCATTCACACACCTGGACATATGCCGGGACATATTTCGTTGTATTTGATCGCAAGCAAAACGCTGATTGCCGGAGATGCTGTTGTAATCGAAAACGGTAGACTCGAAATCGCCAATCCGTCCTATACGCTGGATATGCAGGAAGCGATTCGCTCTGTCCGCCGCTTACTCGAATATGACATCGAGCAATTGATTTGCTATCACGGTGGATTGTTTCAAGGGGACGTCAAACAAGCGCTGCGGGAACTAGTCCAAGCCTCCGACCCGACCCAGGAGGTTTTGAACGGATGAAACAGAACAAATACGATGAGCAAGGTTTTTTCATCAAATACAGTCAAATGGCTCGTTCGGTTGAGGGACTGAACGCCGCGGGAGAATGGCACGCGTTCCGGGAGCTACTGCCTTCCCTTCGCGAGAAAAAAGTGCTCGATCTAGGCTGTGGCTTCGGCTGGCACTGCCGATATGCGCGTGAGCAACAGGCCCGCTCCGTTGTGGGTGTGGACCTTTCTGATAACATGCTGGCTCGTGCCAGAGAGACGACAACGGATCTCGCTATCGAGTATCTCCGCCTTCCGATAGAAGACATTGATTTTGCTTCAGAGGAATTCGACGTCGTCATCAGCTCCTTGGCCATCCATTATGTGGAGCGCTTTGACCTGCTTTGCCAACGTATTTATCACTGTCTTGCTCCTGGAGGTTCCTTCGTTTTCTCCGTGGAGCATCCCATCTTCACTGCTCTGGCTGAACAGGACTGGCATTACGGACCCAGGGGCGAACGCTTGCACTGGCCAGTGGACAACTATCAGCAGGAAGGCATCCGGCAAACCACCTTTCTGGATCATGAAGTCGTCAAGTATCACCGAACGTTTTCGAGCTATATGAACGATCTCCTTGCTGCCGGATTTCACCTAACAAAAGTCGCTGAACCTGGTCCTCCTGAAGAAATGCTGGATATACCCGGGATGCGAGACGAAGTCCGTCGGCCAATCTTTTTGTTGATCGCCGCCAGCAAGCAAGCATCCTAACTCGAAAAAGCACCCCGTCCTCCACGTCATTTTGTTTGGACGGGGTGCTCTATTATTCCCCAGCAACCTCCAGATTTTTAAACTGGTTGTAAAACAATTGATAATAGGTACCTTGCTGCTCGATAAGTTCGTCGTGGCTACCTTTTTCCACGATCTCTCCCCGATCCACGACCATAATCGTGTCAGCATCCCGAATCGTGTTAAGCCTGTGTGCTATTACAAAGCTCGTACGCCCTTCCATAATGGTGAGGAGCGCATCCTGGATATTCAGCTCTGTCCGTGTGTCGATGCTGCTTGTCGCCTCGTCGAGTATGAGCAGCGACGGCTTGGCGAGAATGACACGGGCAATTGCCAAAAGCTGGCGTTGTCCCTGACTCAGGTTGCCCCCATTTTCCGTCAGCATGGTATCATAACGCATCGGGAGCCGATTGATGAACACATCTGCATTTGCCATTTTCGCAGCCGCTACTACCTCCGTATCTGTCGCATCCGGCTTGCCGTACATAATATTTTCCTTGATGGTACCGGAAAACAAGTACGTATCCTGCAAAACAAAGCCAAAGCTGCGCCGCAAGCTGTCTCGAGAATACTCCCGAATGTCTTTTCCGTCCAAATAGATCGTTCCTGAGGTCACATCGTAAAACCGTGTGAGCAAATTCACGATGGTAGTCTTGCCTGCACCTGTCGGACCGACTAACGCGATGGTGCTCCCTGCCTGTGCCTCGAAGCTGATATTTTTCAAAATCGGTTGATCTGGACGATAGCCGAAGCTGACCTGATCAAAAACGACATGGCCCTTTGGCTGTGCAAGCACTGTGGCAACGGGAGAATCCAATGGCTCCTCTTGTTCATCCAATACCTCAAACACACGCTCCGCACCAGCAACACCGGATTGAAGCACATTGAAAATGTTCGCGAGGTCGTTCAGCGGACGGACAAACTGTCGGGAATAACTGAGGAAGCTCGCAATCACACCTACTGTGATCCATCCTTTTACAGCGAGAACGCCTCCGACAATCGCCACCATGGCAAAGCCGAGGTTGTTAATCACGTTCATGATTGGCATGAGAAAGCCAGTCCAGACCTGTGCCTTCATCCCGATCTTGCAGAGGCGGTCATTGATCGTCGTAAAGTCCTCAATGGCCTTCTGCTCATAATTGAAGGCCTGCACCACCTGAATGCCTGAAATCGTCTCTTCAATGTGCCCGTTCAGCTTGCCCAGCTCCATCTGCTGATTTTTGAACAGGACGCTCGTTCTTTTGGCAATCGTGCGTGTAAGCAGGAACACAAGCGGCACTGTGATCAGGCATGCGAGTGTCAGGATCGGAGACAAGACGAGCATCATCACCAGCGAACCGAGGAGCACGATCCCTCCTGACATCAACTGCGTTGTGGATTGAGAGATGGAGTTGCTGACGTTGTCGATATCATTCGTGAGCCTGCTCATTAACTCCCCGTGCGTTCGCGAATCGAAATAAGCAATCGGCAGCTTTTGCAGCTTGTCAAAAAGGGCTTGTCTCAGATTCGTGACGATCCGTTGCGAGATGCCTGCCATTAACCAGCTTTGTAAAAACGTCAGTGCCCCATCCAAGATGTAAGAGCCGAGCAAGGCAAGAATGATGATAGACAAAAAGCTAAGAGCTTCCTCGCCACCTGTCATCGCATCAATCGACTTTCCGATCAAATAAGGCGCAGACAGCATGAGTAGTGCATCGACAAAAACAATGACAAATACAATAGGCAGCAGCTTTTTTTCTTTGCCAAAAGCTTGCCAGAGCCTTTTTAGCGTACCCGAAAAATTCTTGGGCTTACTCACTGGACCTCTTGCAGCACCATGTCCAAACCCTCGGCCAGGTCTTGGTGAAAAGACCGGTTGTTGCTTCTGTTGACTCACCTTACTTCACCTCCCGGCCGATTTGTGACTGAAAGATTTCCTGATAGACCTGGCAAGAGGTCATCAGTTCATCATGCGTACCGCTGCCAGCGACTACTCCATTGTCGAGTACGATGATTTTATCCGCATCCATGACGGAGGTTATTCTCTGTGCGATCAAGATGCAGGTAAGGCCAGACGCATAGGCTCGAAGCGCATCCTTAATCTTCCCTTCTGTCGCCACATCTACCGCGCTTGTACTGTCATCGAGAATGAGGATTTCCGGCTTTTTCACCAAGGCTCTGGCTATGGAAATACGCTGCTTCTGTCCTCCGGAGAAGTTGACTCCTCCCTGCCCTACGCGTGTCTCATAGCCTTCAGGAGTGGTGGAGATGAACTCGTGAGCCTGCGCCATACGTGCTGCTTGCTCGACCTCCTCGTGGGTCGCCTCTGCCTTGCCCCAACGAATGTTTTCCATCACCGTACCTGTAAACAGCATTGTTTTTTGCGGTACAATCGCCATTTTTTCACGCAATCGCTTCGGTTCGATGTCTCGTACATCGATGCCATCTACCCGAATCGTGCCTTCCGTTACATCATAAAACCGTGGAATCAAGCCAACCAAACTGCTTTTTCCAGAGCCTGTCGACCCGATAATCCCGACTGTCTCCCCAGGCAGACAAGTAAACGAAATCTGCTTGAGTACTTGCTGACCGCCTTCTCCATCATACGAGAAGCTGACCTCTTCGAAGTCGATGCGCCCCTTTTGGCCTGGAAGCTCGTGAGGTTGTTCCTCTTTCCAGCTCATTTGGTTTTCCTCAGCAAATACTTCCCCGATGCGTCCTGCCGATGCTTTGGCTCGCACAAACATGTTAAATACCAGGGAAATCATCATGAGTGAAAACAAAATTTGCGTCATGTAGTTCGTAAACGCGATGATATGTCCGACTTCGATGCTTCCCTGTTCTACGCCAAGCCCCCCAAGCCAGAGGACCGCGACAATTCCAAGGTTCATCGTCAGCATAATCGCTGGACTGAAGATAGACATTACCCGCGTAGCCGATACGGATTTGGATTGCAGCTCTTCGTTTGCCCGTGTAAACTTGCCACGCTCAAAATCAAAGCGATTGAAAGCCTTAACAACCCGTACGCCAGATAAATACTCGCGCATCGCACCGTTTACCCTGTCGAGTGCTTGCTGTACCTTCAGGAAGAACGGAAAACCGATTTTCATATTCAAGAAAATAAACAGACCCACAACGGGCACGACAATTGCGAGAATCACAGCCAAATCCACGTTCAATTGGGTGGCCATAAACAATCCGCCAATACACATCAATGGCGCTTTGACGAATATTCGCATCATGCCGTTTACAAACATCTGCACTTGATTGACGTCATTGGTCAGACGTGTCACGAGCGAGGCTCTGTCGAACTTGTTCAAGTTTTCAAAGGATAAGGACTGCACTTTTGCAAACAAATCCGCTCGTAGCTGTGCACCAAAGTTTTGCGAGACGTATGTGGCCAGCACATTGCGGATCGATGCAGCGACTGCCCCCAACGCCGTAACGAGCAGCATCAGCCCGCCTGTCTTGAGCACATAGTCCATATCCCGTTTTGCTACACCCGTATCGATAATGTGCGACAGGATCGTCGGCTGCAAAAGATCACATACCGCCTCCAAAGCCAGAAAAAACATGGATATCCCGGCGACTACGCCGTATTTTTTTATGTATGTTGTGTAGAAGCGCATCCGTTCACCCCATCTGTGTTCTTACGTACAAGATAACGCTTAGCTAGCGAAATGTCACGAGTGATTGTCAAAGGGAAAGTGTGGGGCTTACAGGTTTTTCCTACCATCTTCGTCGAAATGATAGGCGATAGATTTTTCCTCGAATGGGAGATGAAATGATGATTCAATCACTGTTAAAAGGCATGGAAGGGGTTTTTATACCTGTGACGGACCCGCGTGCCTCTGCAAAATGGTATGAAGAAAAGCTTGGGTGCAGACCTTTGTTTGTAGAAGAGGAAGCGGTCACCATGCGGATTTCCGATGAATCAAGCACCGTGATCTGTCTCGTCCGCGTAGAGAACCATCAGCCAATGGCATTTCCGGAAAATCATTTTGGCGTCGGCAAATACTATAATTTTCTTCCCGCGGACATTGAAGCGGCACATCAACTGTTAACAGAGCGTGGAGTGAGGGTAACCCCGATTGATGAATTTGGGTCTACGAAGGTGCTGACGTTTTTTGACCCAGACGGGAATCCGCTTGGGATGTGCCAGTATTGAATGGACAAAAAGGGCAAAAAGCTGGAATCCCTTTTTCGATCCCATGCTTTTTGCCCTCAGTTCGTTTACTCCGTCTGTTATTCCTTTGGAACAGCACCTTGATCCATATGCAAGAACTCCCACAGATGACCGTCCAAATCTTGAAAGCTCCAGCCGTACATGAAGCCGTGGTCAACCGGCTCTTTCGATGGAGTTGCGCCCGCAGCTAATGCTTTGTTTACGATCTCATCGACTTGTGCTCTGCTATCCGCAGACAACGCGACAATGACCTCGGTGCTTTTCGTAGCATCTGTCAGCTCTTTTTTCGTAAACGTTTGGAAAAACTCTTCGACGAGCAGCATGGCAAAAATATTTTCTCCGATCACCAGGCATGCTGCGTTTTGATCCGTAAATTGCGGGTTAAATTCATAGCCGATTGCCGTGAAAAAGTCTATGGATTTGTTGAGGTCCTTCACTGGTAAATTGACGAAAATCTGTTTGGATTGCAATGCCATGTGTACTTCCTCCTCGGGTTTGTTTTTCCTTGATGTCTATATCCTAGCATTACCGATCGCCCGAGGCTTCTTCTGGATTGCTATTTTGCCATGTAGGTATGTGGCTTTCCGATCGAGTTCTTATGACGATGGACACTCAAAATGAGACCGAGGGCAGTAAAATGAGCCAAGGCAGTCCCTATATTAGTATAGCTGAGAAATGGAATCCCAAGAGTCACGATTGGCAGCAGCCCTGTTGACATCAGCAGTGGCCAGAAGAAGTACACGGAGAATAAAGGAACGATACTGACTATGAGATGCTTGCCATACGGTTCGTCCACTTCCTTGACAACCCGAGCCAGTCTCATCATAAACAGGGTAACGGCTAACAAGATGATGATGCCCCCAAACCAGCCATACCTATAGATTAAATAGGTGAACTTGAAATCGGAGTCTAAATAAGGCATGTTCGGTAAAGGAGCTTGGAAGCCCTTGCCCCATAAACCCGCCGTGCGGAGCACTTCCATCAACTCCAGATAATAATATCCCCATCCAAGCGCATCTTTGGTCGGTTGCAACCACCCAAGTAAAAAGCGTTCCAAAGGGAAGCTGTCCAACAAAAAAGCAGCAATACCAGCAACAGTAGACGCAGTCACCAAGAAGAGTTTTTCTTTTCGAGCAGTTTTTGCATACATCATAATTATCACGAATCCAAATAGATAAAGCATAAGATTCTTGTGCGATCCAGCTATAAGAAAGAGGCTAGCGGGCAACAAAACAAATACAATCAGCTTGGAAGCTGTCCCCCGGAATCGCCATGTCCTGGTAAGAATCATGCCCGCAACACTTATGAGAAAAAAATACGTGGACATGGCCGCAAAATCAATCGTAATGGAACGACTTATGTGTAAATATGATTCTCCATTTATTGTATAATCTTGCACAAGAACAATCAAAAGCACTACGACAGTCAGCACGTACAAATACAACGAGTACGGCAAAAGCTTCCGATAATCCGTGAAGGTAACAGCGAGCATCACACCGATACCAAATAAGGTATAGAACCAGTATCTATCCAGTTTAAACTCGATAAAACTGACCTGCATTCCATACATCGTAAACAGCCCAACAGCCAGGAAAGCCATCACATACACCAGAAGCCTCCACTCCACTTTGGGCTTATAAATCCGATGCAACTGCTTCCCAATCGTAGCAGAATCCCCCATTTGCAAAATGGCTTGCCTCACAGCTTCTTCCTCTTCCACGCCCTCGTCCATCTGCTCATCCATCAAATCAAGCAGGTGGCTTTCCAGCTCATCGCGAATTCTGCGATGCATTTCCGTTGCCCGCACATGTCTACATACTTGGTCGAGATAGTCGGCAATCAATGGATGTGTATTCGTTTGCTTCATGCTCTTCCCTCTCCCAGCACCCGATCAATCCCATCGCGGAACGTATGCCACTCGAGCTTTTTCTCCTTCAATTGCCCGCGACCTTCTGCCGTAATCCGATAATATTTACGCTTCCTCCCATCCTTCTCATCCCAATACGCTTCCACATAACGCTCCGCTTCGAGTGCATGCAGGATCGGATACAACGTCCCTTCTTTTAGCGTAAATAGACCATTTGACTCTTTCTCAATAGCTTTCGCGATCTCGTACCCGTACATTTCCTTTCGATCCAGCATCGTCAAGATCAGGATCACAGTACTGCCTTTTAAAAGCTCCTTATTGATTTTCATAGTGCCTCCCGATTTAACTCCATATACCTAGATAAACAATACATCATAAATCTATGTATACAATTTTATCATCCAAATCTTGTAAGATCAACACATACGTGACATTCATCTTTCGAGAAGCGTCTACCTTCTACATACAAAAATGGAAAGAGAAAGTGATTCCACCTATGAAAAAGACCAACTACGTCAACATTCTGTTAGCTCTGAGCCTTACTCTATCAATCGTTCCTTCTGTCGCACATTCCGAAAATGCCATCCGTTCAGACAGACCGGAAACGACAGTACTCAAGTACGTTCCGACAGAAAAAGAGATTCAGGTACCACCTGGACTAACGGAACCATTTTTCGTACCATTTGCAGGATCGAGTCCGAATGATCCCTATTACAAAGAGTTCAAGCAGAAATGGTTCCCTCATTTTGCCCTTGTTTCTCCTACAGGAAAAGTAATCGATCAGCAAGAAGCGCTATTATATCCAGGCTACATCAGTCCATTGCAAAACGGGTATGGCTTTTTTCAGATTATTACCCACTTTAAAAACAGCTCGTTTATTATTTTCGATCAACAAGGCAACACACAGGAATTAACCACCTATAACGATTACTTCACGCAAATAGACGGAGAGTGGTTTTTGTATTCTCCCACAAGCTATACCTCTTATCTGTACAATGCTCGCACGAAAATATCCAAGCAGATCACAGATGAGGAACTATTTCCAATCTCGAGTGAGCATACGGGAGAAAAAACTTTCGACATTCATCACTACCCTTTTGTCAAACGTAACGTAAAGGATGGCATGGTTTTATCCTACAAATTGGGCTTAAAAGACATGAATGGCAAAATACACGCAAAGCCTTTCTTTGATGAGTACATGGGATTCAGCGAAGGATTGCATCGCGTGAAAATAAATGGCATGACCCATTTTATTACGCATGAAGGAAAAGTCGTGTTGAAGCCATCCCGAAATTACAAGGTGGAATCCAACATCCATTCGGGAGTTTTTATCATTTCCGGGAAAAAGGACAACGAGGAATTTTATTTATTGATGAATAAAAAAGGAACATTCGCTTCGAAAAAGTATGCGTTTCTAAAAGAGACGAGTGACGGACAGTTTATTGCGGTGTCGAAAACAAAGGACGGGTATTTCTTCCAGAAAATCAATGCGATGGACAAACCGACCACGACTCTGCCTTACAAGCTGGATAAACCAGAGCAGCTCAAGCAATTGAAACAGACAGGCAAGCTTTTTCATACAGACACGCAGATCATTGCAGACGTGGCGAACAAACAGCCGTTCCCGTTTCCGCACAAGCTGCTTACGCCTCCTAGAAAGGAAACCGTTTCTATGGAATATACGATAGGTGGCAAGAAATATATCGGTACGTTTACACATGATGGAACGAAGATATATGCCAGAGAGCTGAAATAGCTGCTGGATTAGCTCTGTTCCTTATTTCACTAGACGAAGGGACGTTGTTTCATGAATCCTACCATTCTCACCCGCGAGGAAACACACGTAATTGGTATCACTTTTACGGCGAATGTGACAGAAGACTTGGGCAAAAAGCTCTCCGCTACTACAACTCAAACTTTGCGAGCTAGAAAAAGCGAGATTCACAATCAGGTTGGAGAGGGCGAATACCTGATCCAAATCTATCCTGACAAAGCTGACTTCGATGCGGCGGTAGATCCCTTTACCACAATTATTGGACTCGAAGTTTCCAGCCTCGCCGATATTCCTGAAGGGATGGTCAATCACACGATTCCTGCGGGGACATTTGCAAAAGTAACACACAAGGGACCTGAGACAAACTTGGGCGAGACGTATGCTTTTCTTTACGGGTCCTGGCTCTGTGAATCGGGATATGAGTATGCCGGATTTGATTTTGAGTATTGGGACGAACGCTACAAACCAGAGCAGGAAGACAACGAGATTGATATTTATGTTCCGCTCTTCAAATAAGAGACATAGTGAAAAACCAGGGAATCCTCTCCCTGGTTTTTCTGTTGGTATGATGTTATTAACTACGTACCCACTCACCTGTCAGCGCATCCACCATATAGAGCGGTGTGTCGTGATAATAAATATGATAGACGAGACGCGGTTCTAATTTTCCTGTAGCCGGATTCTCCATCAGCTTGTAGACCAATCGGAGCGGACGATGGGTGACGTATACGCTAGTCGCGTCTTCCCGTGACATTGCTTTGCTTTTGTCAGGAAGCGGTTTAGAATCCTCTGCATACGGAGGAATGATTCCGATCACCTGTTTCCTGTCCACATCAAAATGAACTGTATAGCCCCCCATAATCGGGACTCCCTGATGGGACTTAAAGAATTGATAGGTTTCGATGTTGCCTTTTCTAGTGGCAGGACCAAGAAGCAATTCTTTGGTATCTAACGGAAGGTATTTCTGAAACTGTTTAGCTGCTTCTTGAACATTTTCTAGCTTCGGATGAGGGAGCTTCTCCTCTTTCTCATGGATATTCCCATACCGATAGTCGAGAATATCGCCTGTTTCTGTCACCACGGTCAGTTCCATTTTCTGTTTGGTTCGCGTCTCTATTTTGTACGTATGTACGCCCGAGCCCTGGCGAACCACGAAGGAAAACGGCGGCTCGAATCCCCACTCCCGAAAAAGTCTATCTGCCTCTTTGATGTCAGGAGCTACCAGCTTAATACCTCCTGGTTTCACAGGAATTGGCGGCATTTCTACGAGACTGTAATCGGGATGATAGCGTTCTGTGGAGTAAATTTCTCCTGTGATGGCATCGATATCACCTGAAAATGGAAACTCGTATTGCAATCGCCCTTCTTCCTCTGAATAGAGAAGCCGGGCACTTTGCCCAAAAATCTCCTCGGCCTGCTTCACTGGCATTGCCCTTTTAGGATCAGGAAAGACCATCCCTGTCGTATCGTTTGTCTGTACCACTTTTTTATGATGCCTGCCCTCCTTGTCTATTGTAAACGTGTATTGGTCTTCAAGAACCGGAATGTTGTTAACCGTCTTGTTCATCACGACATGACCTGTTTCTGTATTGGACAGCATGCCGTTTACCGCATATTGGCTTGCATCTCGCCCTGCCAATTCTTGCAGCAGCTTCTTCGCCTGCTCGTATACAGGATGGGCGGGAAGCTGCGGACTGCTTGTTGCCGTCACTTGAGGGTCCGCCCGTTCGTTTTGCCCCATCCCAGCCATGATGTACAGTCCAAAGCCAAAAGCGATCACGACTGCTGTTATCCCCGCTGTCAACGGATTCATGAACAGCCGTCCCTTCTTGCCAACCCGACTCGTTTCTTGTTCCAGCACAGTACGTAAACTCTCTACAAACTCCTTACGTGGGGGTGTACTTTTTTGCAGAGTTGCTAACCGTTCCAGCATATCTCGCTCATTTTGCCAATCCACTGTACAACTCCCCCTTCTTCGTATGCGACAGTTGGCCATGCAGCAGCTTCAATGCCCGGTGCATCGTCGTTTTCACGTTTGATTCTGAACAACCCAGTATTTCGGCTGTCTCTTTGACGCTGTACTCTTTAATGCCTCGCAGAATGACAACCATGCGGTAATGTGGCGGCAGTCCCTTGATCGCAGCGATCAATTCCTGCTCATCCTCCCGGCTTTCCGCTTCCTGTGCCGGATTCCCTTCCGAGGCTGGCATCACGACAGACAGCCAGTCCCCTGACAACAGCTTTTGCCACTTGCGTTTTCGATAGTAATTCATCGCTGTATGCTTCGCGATCGCAAACAGCCATGTCTTCATTTCAGATCGCTCTTCAAATCGTTCAAGAGAGCGAATCACTCGCAAAAAAACCTCCTGCGTCAAATCTTCTGCATCATTCTGACTGCCGGCAAAGTACAGCAAAAATTGATATACATCATGATAATGCCGCTCATAGATGGTCATGACCTGATGTTTCATTTCTTCATACAAAGAAGCTCCTCCATTCTCTTGCTGTCGGCTGATCGACTACTTTCCTATCCGAATATTTTCTTGGATACCCATTAGTGTCTTGAGTAGGAAAAAGGTTACAGCAGAATGTTTGAAAATGTTCAGGAATGCAACAGCGACGGATGGATCGGGTAGCCTATAATTTACATGAGTCCTGCTACTTTCCTGATAACACAAGAAGTAAGAACGGAGTGACCTGTATGTATAAACGGCTACTAGCTATCCCGATTGCCGCTTTGCTCCTCGTCCTGGCAGCCTGCGGCAATGGTGGACAAACGGGCGATTCAGCGGCATCGAAACCGACCAGATCGATCAATTACCTTGGCAACACTTATACAATTCCGGCCAGAACCAAAGATATTGTTTTCGTTGGCTTCCCTGCTTCGTATGAAGATTCTTTCTTGCTGGGAATCCCGCCCGTCGCAGCAACAATGGATAAGAACGGAAAGTTTCCTGCGGAATATCAAGCCATGATCAGAAATGCCAAGCATCTTCCTTATAACATTGCAGATAACCTTGGTGAGCTGGTTGCCCTCGAACCTGACGTCATCATGACAACTGACAAGACATCCAAGGAAGATTTGGCCAAATTGCAAACCGCTGCATCCGTCATTCCCGTCTCAACGAACGGAGCTCATTGGCAAGAAAACTTGCGTCTACTCGCTGATGTTCGGGGAAAAGATGCCAATTTGGATACTTTCGTAGGTAAAGTGAAGCAAAACGCACAGGAACTCCGCGACAAGCTCGCCCCACTTCCAGAAAAGAAAGTGCTGACACTGTGGTTCCAAGAGGGCTCCTTCTACGCCTATCCGAAGGATGAACGGTACAATTACCTGTTATATACGGACCTGGCCCTGCCTGTCCCAGATGTCGTCACGAATGTGCAGGAGCGTACCGCGCTCTCAATAGATGCTTTGTCAAAAGAAGATCCCCACTACTTGTTTGTGATGGTCAACAAAGAAGACCAGCCCGCTTTCAAGCAGTTGCAAGAGCAGCCTGCATGGAAAAATCTCAGCGCAGTCAAAGCGGATCAGATGTATATGAATGCAGTTGAACCGGGATTGGCTGGTGGCACAGCCTACAGCAACCAATCGTTTTTAAATGCGATTCGAAAACAGATGTTGAAGATGGGTGAATAAAAAGATGGGCTTTGCTCATACTATACTCATCGAGCTCGGTGGTGTGTTCTCAATCAGGCTGTAGTCCTTTACGGAGGCGATGTGCCATGGATGATTTACACGATCACCTAGTGAGTAAGGGAAACCGTACACTGCTTTAAGCTTCTAACTTCATACTGGAGGTAGATGCGTCGCACGTGATGATCGGTAACACCTCAAAACTAACGAGCTCGATATATGCCGTCTCCTTTATGGAGGCGGTTTTATTTCTTTTAAAACACGTTTGTCGGGCGGTAGGGGTAGGGAGGAAACAGGAGAAAACGCTCAGATTCTTGTCCCACCCGCTGGAGGATTCACTGCCCGGCTCCATGAAAAAAAGCGAAACCCGCGTCCAAAGTCGTCCTTTCAAGATGTGCCTCAGAGGTGGACGCTAAAAGCTTGTTTCTCTTTTTTTCATTGCGCCTCGGTCGGTGTACCAAAGATCTTCGCTTTTTTCTCCTGTTTCCTCTGCGAGCTTTCCATGTGACCCGATTTTTAAATCCTTAAAAGAATGGAGAACCTCATCTATTACGACAGAGAAGAATATTTCCAGACGTAGCGACTTGTGGAGTCCTACCCAGCGGAGAAGGGATTTGCGGGAAAAAGAAACGCAACCGTGCCCGTGCTACGAAGCGGCTACCACTTTTGCGTTTCCCCGCGAATCCCTTCGGAGCGGACAGTCTTATCCCTCAGCAGGACGGAGCCTGGAGCTTAGACTGGAAATATTCTTCTCTTCACCGCAGCCAATACGCAGCCACATAAAAAAGACCCTTGTCCTAAAACAAAGGTCTTCCCCATTGAAAACATTATTCACCTAAATCAACGTTATGGTACACCTGCTGCACATCGTCCAAGTCTTCCAAAGCATCAATCAGCTTTTCGAATTGAGCTTGTACATCTTCTGTCAGCGTTACTTCGTTTTGTGGCAGCATGGTCAGTTCAGCTACGGTAAACTCTGTGACGCCACCATTTTTGAGTGCTTCTTGTACAGCGTGGAACTGTTCGGCATCTGCGTAAACAATGACAGCACCGTCTTCTTCCAAAATGTCACGCACATCAACGTCCGCTTCCATCAAGATTTCCAGCACTTCATCAGAGGATTTGCCTTCCAAACCAAAGACCGCTGTTGGATCAAACATATAAGCAACCGAACCGGATACGCCCATGTTCCCACCGTTTTTGTTGAAAGCGGCACGCACTTCCGGAGCTGTGCGGTTTACATTGTTGGTCAGTGCATCCACGATGATCATGGAACCATTTGGCCCGAAGCCTTCATAGCGCAGATCGCTAAAGGTTTCATCAGAACCGCCCTTTGCTTTATCAATCGCGCGGTCGATAATCGCTTTCGGTACGCTGTACGTTTTAGCACGCTCCAGGACGACCTTCAGAGCACGGTTGGACTCTGGGTCCGGCTCGCCTTGCTTTGCCGCGACGTAAATTTCCTTCCCGAACTTCGCATAAATACGACTGGTGCTCGCGTCTTTAGAAGCTTTCTTCTCTTTAATATTGTTCCACTTACGACCCATAATCCCACTCTCTTTCAATATGACAGATTAAATATGAATACTCCGGATTCCTTTTACACACTAGCCTATTATACCTCAATCTGATGAAAGATGTTAAGCAGTGGAAGAATTTAAAAGCACAGCCCCTGATAAAGAGAGCTGTGCTTTGCTTTTACGAACCTTATTTCTTGGTCAATCCTTCGTAAATCGTTTTGATATTCCATTCCATCATTTTGATGTACGTATCGCCATCTTCTCCCGGCTTTCCGAGAGAGTCCGTAAATACTTTCCCGACAATTGGTACACCCGTTTCGTTCGATACCATCTCCATGCTGCGCGGATCGATACTCGTCTCTACGAACAGAGCCGGGATTTTTTTCGCACGGATCGTATCGACCACCTGCGTGACCTGCTCTGGTGTTCCTTGGTTCTCCGAGTTGATTTCCCAAATGTACGCCGCTTCAAAATCGTACGCTTCGCTGAAATATTTGAACGCTCCCTCGCTCGTCACAAGCAAACGCTGTTCTTTCGGAATCTGGTTGTATTGCTTAACCGCTTCCTCGTGCAGAGCAGTTAGCTGTTCGATATACTTCTTGGCGTTTTGCTCATACGTTTCCTTGTGCGCTGGGTCCACCTTGATCAGGGCATTTTTTGCATTCTCCGCATACTTGATCCCATTGCGTACATCCAGCCAAGCGTGCGGGTCTTCTTCGCTCTCTTTGCCTTTGGTGGTCAAGTGCTTGGCGGCTACACCCTCACTGAGTCGGAATACGGGTGCATCCGGACCTGATTTGCCTGCTGTGGTCATCAGTTTATCGAACCAGGAGTTACCTGCTTCCAAATTCAGTCCGTTGTAGAAAACCGCGTCTGCATCCGTCGTTTTTTGCACGTCAGCAGGCAGTGGATCATATTCATGGGGATTGGAGCCAATCGGAGCAAGGCTGTGAATTTCCACCCGATCTCCCCCAACGTTTTTTACGATGTCATACAGGATGGAATACGTCGTGACCACTTGCAGCTTCTCGCTGTTGCCTTGTTTTGCAGGTGCGGGCTCGTTCGCACTTTGCGGAGCACCACACGCCGCCATTAATACGGTTGAGACTAGAAAAACAAAAAACAGATTCCACTTCTTCATGACGATATTCTCCTTTACTTTGAGAGCTCGACCCGTTTTTGCCGAGCTCGGATTGATTTCCATACCACCCCGTGTTTTCGGGAGAAGAGAAAGGCCAGGAAGAAGAACACAGTTGCAACCACGACAATCGTGGCACCAGAGGCCAAATTATAAGTAAAGCTAAAATAAAGACCGATAACTGAAGACAGCATCCCAAAACCGCCAGCCAAAAAGATCATGGTCGACAAGCGGTCCGTCAAAAGATAAGCGGTAGCAGCCGGCGTAATCAGCATGGCAACAACCAATACGATTCCTACGGTTTGCAAGGAAGCAACAGTTACCATCGTCAGCAATGTCATCAGCAAGTAGTGAATGAGGTTGTTACGCAAACCGTAAGCAGCCGCAATGGTCGGATCAAACGAAGTCAGTAACAGTTCTTTGAAAAAAGCGTAGACTGTCACGATGACGATGACCCCGATGCCAACGGTCACCCACATGTCTGACGAACGCACAGCCAATACATTCCCGAACAAAATGTGATATAGATCGGTACTGCTTTTCAGCATCGTAACCATGATGATCCCGATCGCAAAGGCCGACGTGAACAAAATTCCAATCGCCGTGTCGTTCTTGATGCGGCTATTTTGGCTCACGTAGCCAATTCCAACAGCGGTGAGTACACCCGTTAAAACAGCGCCCACGAAGAAATTGATCCCAAAAGCATAGGAGAGGGCCACCCCAGGCAAAACAGCATGTGAGATGGCATCCCCCATCAAGGACATTCCCCGCAAGATGATAAAGCTTCCTATGACGCCACAGATTAACCCAACCACTACAGATGTAAACAATGCTTTTTGCAAAAACTCATACTGTCCAATTGCCATCAAGAAATCCATTATGCAAGCACCTCGGTCTTTTCGAGAAATGGTAGCTGATAGGAATATGCTCTCGACATGACTTCTCGATTCAGCACTTCATCGACCGTACCGAACTTGATCAATTCTTTGTTCATTAGAAGAAGCTGATCAAAATACGCGTATGCTTTGGACAAGTCATGATGGACGACGACAATCGTTTTGTCCTGAAATTGCAGCTCTTTCAAAATACGAATGATGGTGTCCTCGCTCGCCACATCAATCCCCACAAATGGCTCGTCCAGAAGTAGCAGCTCCGGTTTTTGCGCAAGTGCCCTTGCCAGGAAGACACGCTGTTGCTGCCCGCCGGAGAGCTCCCCAATCTGCCTGTCGCGGAAATCCTCCAGCCCCACTTTTCTTAGGCATTCCAGCGCCCACGCTTTTTCCTTTTTTTTCGGAAGCTTGAACAGTCCGACACTTGGGTACGTCCCGATCAGCACTGTATCCATGACCGTGATCGGAAACGTCCAATCAATCATGCTCCGCTGTGGTACATAGGCGATTTTCTTCCGGAATTCATTTGTCTCTTTCCCAAATATCCGCACATTCCCCTTATCTCTCGGAATAAGGTCCAAGAGCGCTTTGATCAGGGTTGACTTCCCTGCCCCGTTTGGACCGATGATCCCAACCATGCTCCCTAGCTCAACATCAAACGAAACATCCCGAACAACTTCGTTCCCAAAGTAAGAGACATGCAGGTCCCTTACAGCGATAGCAGAATCCATGATTTTTCCCTCCAAATAATAGCCCGTTATATGATCCCGCCCAAAAACCGATGGTGAAACGGGTAATTCCTCCATGCACATATGCCTACACACAACAATGTAGTCTTGTACCAATAATATTCACCCAAACAAACTAATATGCATTCGTATAAAAAAGTTGCCCTAATGCAAAATTAAATGATTTCCATTATCATGTCAATATATTCTTTTTTCTGAAATACAAAAAAAGTGCAGCTCCTTGTTCAAAAGAGCCAACACTTCCAAAATGTCCCTATTTCGTTCATAATTAAAAGCTTTTTTTCTATAAAAATAAATAAACATATGTGAAACAACTATAGTTATGTTAATATGAACATTATCTGTTTGATAAAAATCTAAAAATTAAAAACTAACTAAAAATAGAAAGAGGTGGATCGTATGCAGGATCAAAAATTGGAGAGAGGTCTGAAAAACAGACACGTACAACTCATCGCGATCGGTGGAGCAATCGGAACAGGATTATTTTTGGGCGCAGGAAAATCGATTCATTTGGCCGGCCCATCCATCTTATTTGCTTACTTGATTACGGGCATCATCTGCTTTTTAATCATGCGCTCACTCGGGGAGCTCCTCTTGAGCAATTTGAATTACCATTCTTTTGTGGATTTCGTCAAAGATTATCTGGGGAATATGGCCGCATTTGTCACGGGTTGGACTTACTGGTTTTGCTGGATTTCGATCGCCATGGCTGACCTTACAGCCGTTGGTCTGTATACGCAATACTGGTTTCCGGAAATACCGCAGTGGATGCCAGGCTTAATTGCCCTCGTGATTTTGTTAATCATGAACCTGGCTACGGTGAAGCTTTTTGGAGAAATGGAATTTTGGTTCGCGCTCGTAAAGGTCATCGCGATTCTCGCCCTGATTTTTGTCGGTATCTTCATGATCATCAAGGGCTTTTCTACGAATGCAGGTGCATCTAGCTTCACGAATCTCTGGAGTCATGGCGGTATGTTCCCGAACGGCTTTAATGGGTTCCTTCTTTCCTTCCAGATGGTCGTATTCGCATTTGTTGGGATCGAGCTCGTCGGGCTGACAGCCGGTGAAACAGAAGACCCAAAACGAGTCATTCCAAAAGCGATTAACCAAATCCCGATTCGGATTTTGATTTTCTACGTTGGCGCACTCATCGTCATCATGAGCATTTATCCTTGGAACGCGATCAACCCGTTGGAGAGTCCATTCGTGCAGGTCTTCGCAGCGATTGGCATTGCAGCCGCTGCCGGTATCGTCAACTTCGTGGTACTGACATCCGCCGCTTCCGCATGTAATAGCGCCATTTTCAGTACAAGCCGGATGGTTTACTCGCTTGCCAAAGAAAAGAATGCACCTGTGCCCCTTACGAAACTGACTACCAACAAGGTCCCGGCAAATGCACTATTCTTTTCGACGGTTGTCATCCTGATCGCAGTCGTATTGAACTACGTCATGCCTGAGGGCGTATTTACACTGATCACTAGCGTTTCGACCGTTTGCTTTATCTTTATTTGGGGAATCACCGTCATCTGTCATTTGAAATATCGCAAAACGAGACCAGATTTAGCAAAAGCGAATTCGTTTAAAATGCCGCTCTATCCTTTTGCCAACTACCTGATCCTGGCATTCCTTGCCTTCATTCTGGTCGTACTGGCTCTAGCGGAAGATACACGAGTCGCCTTGTTCATCACACCTGTGTGGTTTATTTTACTCGTTGCGATTTACAAACTGCGGAAAACGAAGACAAATGAAATAGAAGTAGCAGAACACTAAGCAGCGCCTCCTGTTTTCACATTCAAAATCAGTGAAAATGGGAGGTGCTTTATTTTGAAATGTCCTCGCGTTGCTCCTCTTCAAATACCCCTTCGATCAAAATACCCTTCTTGCACTTTAGGTAGTACATAAACGGAATGCCCCATCCAAAGCCCCGATTGAAACCCCAGCTCCCACGCACAGCTTTAGGTAGGACGATATTTTTATGTATGTGACTTTTACTCTTGTCATCCACTGCACCTTCTTTTTCAATTTTTTCAAAAGAAAACTAGCTTCCTTCCACTTCGATGTGTACGATATGTAAAAAACCAAATCCAGCATGAGGTGATAGTAAACATGACACAGCAGCATTCGTCCTTTGCAAGACCTCCACTCGCAGATTGCATTCCTGATCTCGTTGCCTTTTCCAGAGGGGAGAAAAAAGCGACCCTCTTCATTCATAACGGCACGCTCGTCAATGTTCTCTCCGGTGAAATCTTGCCGAATATGTCCGTGGCTGTCGTTGGCACCCGTATCGCTTATGTCGGTCCTTTTGTGGAAGGGATGACGGATGAATCCACCAGGATCATCGATGCAAAAGGAAAGTATATGGCACCAGGACTGTTGGACGGGCACTGTCATATCGAAAGCAGCATGCTGTCCGTGACGCAGTTCGCCGATGCGGTACTGCCGCTCGGAACGACAGGCGGCTTTTTCGATGCGCATGAGATCTCGAATGTTCTCGGTCTACCCGGTTCGCGCATCATGCTGGATGAGGCAAGGCAGACACCGATGGCTGCTTACATGCAGGTCGCTTCATGCGTCCCTTCAACGGATGCTTCTTTTGAAACGGCTGGTGCAGAATTCGGACCAGCAGAGGTCGCGGAAGCATTGAGCTGGGGACCAGATATGATCGCACTCGGAGAAGTCATGAATTTCCCTGGTGTCGTGTACGGAGATCCGAAAATGATTGGAGAAATACAAGCGACACTGCGGGCAGGAAAAGTAGTGGATGGTCACTATACGTGGCCGTCAAGTGACCCGCGTCTGGCTGCTTATGCCGCTGCGGGTGTAACCGGCTGCCATGAGTGTGTGACCAGCGAAGATGTCGCACAGCGCGTACGCCTCGGCATGTATGCCAAAATGCGCCGCGGCTCTGCCTGGCACGATGTTGCAGCAACGATCAAAGCACACACCGAACAGGGCATTGACTCCCGCCGGATGATGCTCGTGTCCGATGACCGCATCTGTGATTCGTTGAAAGAAGAAGGACATATGAACTTCATCGTCAGACACGCGATCTCGCAAGGGGTGAAGCCCGTTACTGCCTTCCAGATGGCGACCATCAATACAGCAGAACGATTCGGTGTCGCACGAGATGTAGGCTCAATCGCACCGGGTATTATCGCCGATATCATTTTGCTCGACGGTAATCTGGCCGATGTAAATGTCGTGACGACGATCGCACGCGGTGAAGTAGTGGCGGAAAACGGTGAAATGACGCTGGAGCTTCCTCCGTTCCCGTACCCTGCGTTTGCTGTCAACTCTGTGAAAATCAAGGCTGAGCTCACTCCATCTGACTTCATCATCAAGACCCCTGTTCCGTCTGGGACGATCAAGACGCGCGTCGCAGTTGTCCGGGAAAATCACGTTGAGACGGACGAAGTGTTTGTCGATGTGGCTGTCGCAAATGGCGAGCTACAGATTACGCCCGAGAGCACCTTGTGCAAAATGGCTGTTTTCGAACGCCATGGGAAAACAGGTGGCTCTGGCATTGGGATTGTCGGTAATGTCGGATTTAACCAGCCAGCAGCGATTGCCATGACAGTCGCCCATGACTGCCATAACGTGCTTGTCATCGGAAACGACAATGAGCGGATGGCACAAGCAGCCAATGCTGTGATCAGCATGCAAGGCGGTATCGCTGTCGTGACTGGGGATGGCGAAATTGTGGAGCTTCCGCTGCGTTTAGCTGGACTGATGTCGACCGAGCCTTATGAAACAGTTGTGCAGCAATCCATGGAGATTAGCCAAGCCTTGGTGAAGGCGGGCTGCACGATGAACTACGCCTTTATGACGTTGTCCTTGCTTGCTCTGGTCGTCATTCCGACCTTGCATATATCGGATACGGGCTTGATTCGCATTTCAGATGCAGGATTTGAGCGAGTATCACTGTTTGTGGAATAACGATGACATCCCCTCTTTTGCGAATGTGCAGGAGAGGGTTTTCTCTTTTGGCTATCTCATTCTTCGACCAACTGAACCACTTTGCATAATTGATAGAAATAGAAAACCCCACGCGTTTGTACGAGATTCATCTGATCCAGATAGCGCAACGTTTCCAAAGCAATGTTTCGCGCCTCTCTCACATCCTCTTCATTCATGTTCGCGATGGCATCCTTTAGCTCCACAACCGATAAGGAATAGACAGCAGGTCGCAGCGTACGAAGCAGCATGATTTTGCGGATTTGCGAGCGATTGAAGAGACGGTAGCCATTCTTCTCATCGCGGGAAGTCGTAATGAGTCCAACCTTTTCCCAGTGGCGGATGGTTGAGCTGGGCAGAGAAGTCATGGTTGCTACCTCTCCAATCGTCATCCATTCGCTGCTTCCAGCTTCCTTCCCTGCTCGGCTGTCTTCAAGCATTGCCACGTTTCGCTCGGCTAACTGCTTGTCCCGTTGCAAATGAGCCTGTACCTCATTCACACGCCACATAGCAGCCTGCAACTGTCTATCCTGGATCAGTCGCACCACCTGCGCCGTCACTTCCATCCCAAAGCCAGGAGACATGGCTTGAATACATGTAAAATAAGCGACGTGTTCCTCCGTATACTTCCTGTAGCCGCTCTCTGACCGCTCCACAGGCGGAACCAGCCCTTGCGCTTCATAATTGCGCAAGGCACTTGTGCTCAGCTTTAGCTTACGTGCAATATCAATGGGACGCATGGCAGCTAGCCTCCTTCCTCATTTTTTTCTATAAAGATTAAAGCTTAGTTATAAAGTTACTTCAATCCGAATCTGCTTTATTCCTTTTCTTTTGGATAAACCTTTTAATTAGCACCAATGTTGTAAGATGAATGTGAAAAGTGGAAGGAGGCGCATTACCCCATGCACAAAGCTGAATTCGAACGGCAACTGACAACGCTCATTCAAAAGGGCTATCCTGAAATGGCGGGCATGACAGCAGATGAGTTTAGGAAAAATCTGGCCCCGCTGCAACCACTGGCAGAAGCTCTCCCCATACGAGAAGACGACCAGCAAGAGGGCCTCGTCCCCTTTGTTCTCGTTGTGAAAGGTGATTGGTTCGACGGAGAAAAAGCGATGCAAGCAATCGAGCGGAAAAAGAAAGCTGGCTTCAGTGTCATGGATGCAGAAGAAATCCGGCGGTTTACACCTATCGAGGGCATCGAGATTCCTACAGGAATGGCTTACCTGATGACCGGAATTGATACAGGAAAAGAGACGCTGAACGTCACACCGAATGACGCTATGCCCATCCTCTTGGAGCAACAGCGTTCCCCACTCACACTGGAGGAAGGGATTGCCCTGATCACTCACTTCCCGGCTCGGGTAAAGAAAAATAACGGCTTTTCACTGCTCGGCTCCCGTTGTGGCGACCGACGCGTAACGGCCATGTGGATCAGCGAAAATAAACCAAAGCTAGGCTGGTGCTGGGCCGGCAATCCACATACGTGGCTCGGTTCGGCTTCTTGCCAAGCTCGTTTGGACGAAAAAAAACCTTGAAGCATTTTCAAGGTTTTTTCTTTCTTATTCTTTTTCATTCAAATGAACGCCATTTATTTTCAAATGAGCGCGAAACATTTCCAGCATCGAAGGCATCGCCTCTTTTTCTGGCCATGAATCCGTCTTCCACAGGCCTGCTTGTTTAAATGCGCGCGGGCAATGGAGGAAGCACTCCTCTACCTTCACGATCACGCCTATGCCGCTTGTTTTGCCCTTCCATTCTTGCGCGGCGAGTAGCTCTGTATCTTTTGTAATCCGGGCTGATCCGTTAATTCTCAACACTTCTTCCAGACCAGGAATCAGGAAAATCATACCCACCTGCGGATTTGCGATGATATTCAGTAAAGAGTCGACCCGTCTGTTCCCCATTCGCTCTGGAAAAATAATATGGTGTTCATCCAGCACTTTAACGAAGCCCTGCTCGTCGCCTCGAGGGGAAACGTCACATCTGCCTGAAGAATCTGCTGTAGACAAGAAAAACAACGGCGACATGGACACGTAATGGATCACATGCGACTCTACCTGCGCGATGCTTTTTTTCACAACCGCCTCGTGCGGTTCTCCTACAAGGCTTTTCAGCTCTTCTGCACTGGTGATGAGATCTTTTACTTCCAACGGATTCCACATAGGTTCTACTCTCCTCTCTTTATGTATATCCTTGCGTTCCATCATAAATCCCTTGTAATGGGAAAATCAATACGAGAAAAAGAGGATGCTGGAATCGCATCCCCTGTTTTGCCTTACACCATAACTTTGCAAATGTCGTTCGTAAACTCTACCGGGTCTTGAATCGGCAAGCCTTCGATCAAGAGAGCCTGATTGTACAGGAGGGCGGTATACAGATTGACCTTTTCCTTGTCTGTGTCAAAGGCACCTTTCAATGACTGGAAGACCGCATGGTTCACATTGATCTCCAGTACCTTGTCCGCCTTCACATTCGGATTGTTCGGCATCGCATTCAAGATTTTTTCCATTTCAATCGTCACTTCACCCTCTGTCGACAAGCAGACAGGGTGTGACTTCAAACGCTTGGAAGCTTTTACAGCTTTAACTTTTCCTTCGAGCATCGATGCCATATAGTCGAACAGCTCTTTGTTGTTCTCGTTTTCGGCTTCGGCTGCTTTTTCTTCTTCGCCCGGTTCGATTCCCAAATCGCCGCTCGATACCGATTTGAATTCTTTTTCCTTGTAGTTCATCATCATTTTGATCGCGAACTCATCGACGTCATCTGTAAAGTACAGGATTTCGTAGCCTTTTTCGGATACGAGCTCTGTTTGCGGCAGCTTTTCGATTCGTTCGATCGACTCGCCGGATGCATAGTAGATGTACTTTTGATCTTCTGGCATTCTCTCAACATACTCTTCTAGCGTCACCAGCTTTTTCTCTTTGGAAGAGTAGAACATCAACAGGTCTTGCAGCGTTTCTTTATGCGTTCCGTAGTCGCTGTACATGCCGTATTTTAGCTGTCTGCCAAATGAATTGTAGAACAGCTCGTATTTTTCCCGCTCTGTTTTCAGCAAGCTTTGCAACTGGCTTTTGATTTTGCTCGTGATGTTTTTCGCAATCAGCTTCAATTGACGGTCATGCTGGAGCATCTCACGGGAAATGTTGAGCGACAGGCTCTCGGAGTCAACCATCCCTTTGACAAAGCTGAAGTAGTCTGGAAGCAGGTCCGCGCATTTGTTCATGATCAGTACACCGTTGGCATACAGCTCCAGACCTTTTTCGTACTCCTTCGAGTAATAATCAAATGGCATGCTCTCCGGGATGTACAAAATCGCCTGATAAACAACGGCTCCATCTGCACTGATGTGAATGTGCGCCAGCGGCTTGTCGAAGCCATAATGCTTGCTCGCATAAAACTGCTCGTAATCCTCAGTCGTCAGCTCGCTTTTATTTTTTCGCCAAATCGGAACCATGCTGTTCACGATTTGTTCTTCCGTCACTTGTTCATACTCGTTTTCGCTGCCCTCTTTTGGCTTATGCTGCGTAACGTCCATTTTGATCGGGTAACGAATAAAGTCAGAGTACTTTTTGATAATCGCTTTTAAACGGTACTCTTCCAAAAACTCGTCGTAGTTCTCTTCTTCTGTATTCTCCTTGATTTCGAGAATGATTTCGGTCCCGACGGAATCTTTGTGAAAAGGCTCGATCGTGTAGCCATCCGCACCGCTGGACTCCCATTTGTACCCAGTGTCGCTGCCCAGTGCCTTACTGATGACCGTAACCTTGTCGGCAACCATGAAAGCCGAGTAGAAGCCTACGCCGAATTGACCGATGATGTTGTAGCCATCCTTCGCGTCGTTTTCTTTTTTGAACGCCAACGAACCGCTCTTCGCAATGACGCCCAGATTATTTTCCAACTCATCCTGCGTCATGCCGATCCCGGTATCTGTCAGGGTCAAAGTTCTGGTATCTTTGTTAACCGCTATTTTGATAAAATAGTTCTCTTTATCAAACACCAATTGATCATCGACGAGCGATTTGTAGTACATTTTGTCAATCGCGTCACTGGAATTGGAGATCAACTCGCGCAAAAAGATTTCCTTTTGTGTGTAAATAGAATGGATCATCATTTCCAACAGACGTGTAGATTCTGCTTGAAACTGCTTTTTTTCCATGAAATACCCACCCTTCCGGACTTCTTATGTATTCCTTCTTCAATATTAGCACTCTCACCTCACGAGTGCTATTTACTATTTTTATAACAGTCTTAGATTTTTCTGTCAATATGATCTAGCTAGAAAGAAAACTCTCCAACGTGAAGGTTTTCGAAAGACTGCGCCTAATTGGCTTAAGGGAGCCTATTGCAATAGATTAAGAGCAACTTTATGATGATAAAAAACAGAGGTGGCATTTCATGTATTTCATACCATTTACTGATGAGCTAATCTCAGAGGCTGGGCAACTATTGTCCAAGCGACATAGACAAGATCGAGAAATCCTTTCCGTATTACCAAGTGAATGTGAAGATGAAAATTATGCAACGAATGCTGTTAAAACGAAATGGTCAAAACCAAACAGTAGCGGAGTAGCCGCAATTGAAGATGGTAAATTAATCGGGTACCTAATTGGACAAAAGATTGAAAATCCTCTTCGGGGTCGACATGTCTGGATGAATTTGGAGGGTCACGCAATCTCTCGCAATACCTCCTTTGAATTATATAGAGATCTTTATTCAGAGGCTTCTCAGCTATGGGTAGATGAGGGGTATTTCAGTCATTTTGCGCTAATCCCAGCCAGTCAACCGGAATTACTTCATTCTTGGTTCCGTTTAGGATTTGGCTTTGAACAAACACATGCATTACTCTCTTTACTTGATCGGGAATTTCCCCTTCCCTTGAGCATTCCAGATGTTGAAATTCGCTTGGCATCCCCAGAAGACCGTCGTTTGGTAGAGGATATTGCAAATATTATTAGAACTCATCAAAATAAGGCACCTGTTTTTGGTTATTCTTTACGTGATGACCCTCAGGAATTACGTAAAGGCTATGCAGGTCTCCTTGATGATCATGATGTCGATTTCTGGATCGCCTTAAAAGATGGAAAAATTGTTTCTTTCCAAGGATACTTCCCCTTAGACAAAAGTGATCATAATTTGAATGTGCCGGATCGTTGTGTTGAATTAGGGGTTGCTGGTACTCTAGATCAATATCGCGGGCAAGGTATCAATTATGCGCTTACACTACATGGACTTGCCCATGCGAAGAAAAAAGGATATGTCTACTGCATGACAGATTGGAGAGAAACGAATTTACAATCTTCACGTTATTGGCCTCGTCAAGGCTTTCTTCCTGTTTCATACAGAGTTTCTCGCCTTATTGATAGCAGAATAGCCTCGGTGAAAGAGTAGTTCCAAATCCCCGTTTCACGAATCCGTCTAGTTTTTATAAATTTCCTTTTAAGCTGATCTACATTGGATCAGCCTGTTTACTTTAAGAAATGACACTTAATGTCCGGTGTCGGTTACCTTATATTACCGAGCTTCCCAACGCTTCACCTATTATCAGATGAAACAGGTATTCATTACAGGAGCAGCTAGGCGCATTGGCACAGTTTTGTGAACCCGTTTACGTGATGAATTCCGCTTGCGTCTAACCGACATCAATTCGATTCAAGACTTACAGCCTGAAGAGGAATTTATCTGCGGAGTGAGAACATTGACTCTTCTGTCATGCATCGTCTCGATACGCAGTTTGGCGTAAGTAAAGCATTTGGCGAAAATCTAGCGCGACTTTACTTTGACAAACACGGCTGTCATTAGAAGCCTAAATGCACGTCAAAGCTGAAGAAGAAACCCTCGGGTCAATCGCCCAAGGGTCTCCTTTGCTTGCTACTTTTTATTTCACCGGAATATAGCCCGTTTTTTCTACTAATTCTTGTCCCTGTGGAGACAAAATCCATTCGATCAGTTTCTCTGCATTCGGATTGTCCGTCCCAGCTGTCACTGCATAAAACTCGGCCGCAAACGGATACGCTCTGCTTTTTATCGTTTCCTTATTAGGCGTTACCCCATCAATTGCAAGTAGACGAATGTTTCCGTTTCGCACCATCTCCGTGGCATAAAACAAGAACGAGTAACCGATGGCATTCGAATAATTTTTGTAGTTGGCTGTTTGCTCGATGATTCCACCCATTCCTGTTACCACGTCTTCTTGCGGCGCAGTCATAAGCTCTTTATCTCCCATGATCTTCTGGAGCATCGTCTGACTTCCGCTATTTTCAGGACGCTGAAAGGCCCGAATAAACTCATACCCGCCCCCGACTTCATCCCAGGAAATGATGTCTCCCGCATAGATACCCCGAATCTGCTCGGTAGTGAGACCCTGAACAGAATTCTCTGCATGGACAAAAAAGACAAAGGCTTCCCTTCCGATTGGTGTCAGTTTCAGCTCTACGCCTTTTTCTTTTGCTGCTAAAAGCTGTTCCTCAGAAGGACCTGCTGCAAAGATGACATCGACTTTTCCATCCAGTAAGTTTTCGTACGCATTTGGCGTCTTACTTACCATGACTTCGCTGTCGTAAAGGTCGTAATCTTTCTCGGGATAAACAGCCTGCACAAAGGAAGCGTACAGCGGATATAAAGCCGTCGCCCCATCTATTTTGGGCAAATCAGACTGTAACGACAGTGTCGCTGGTTGATCAAGTTTATGAACCTTGGAGTCTGAACTGAATGGTTTATACTGTTCCAGATCGACCTCCGCCTCACTGACCACAGGAATGCTGTTATGGTAATAGCTGCTGATCTCATATCCTGCAACGGGCAGCGTACAAAAGAGAAAATAAACAAAGAGGGCTCGGTTCCATAGCCGACTCTTTTGTGGGGCGAACATTTGTCCGATGATGTACATGATAAAAACAACTGTTGTGACAGCGACAAGAAGGGAATAAACCCTTCCCTCTGCGTTCAGGGCAGTCATCACCACCGCCACGACTCCGATCACAGTGATAATCGCACCCAAAACGATACAGCCGAAGATTTTCCCTACCAATTCTTTATTCATTCCTTCTCCTCCCAATTCTCCTATCGTTATTATAAATGATTGGAAGAGATTAGGAAGGAGAAGCATACCAAACGAGCCAATTCACTCGACACCTAACCATTCCTTGTAAGTTGTTGCCCAATTTTGCAAGTCATTGATGAACAGACTGGCGTGATAGCCATCACAAACCGCATGATGGACTTGTAAAGAAACAGGCAATAACGTTTTGCCTTCTTGCTCGAAATACTTTCCACTTGTAATGATTGGAAGCAAATACCGCCCATCTCCCGAGATATTCAGATTAAACCCACTGAAGCTAACCCAGGGAATACACGAGACAGGGAACGTATAAGGCGGTTCCAGTTCTTTCGCCACAAGACCTTTGTTGTCCCCGTACTGTTTCATGTCCGCTACGTAATTTTGATAAAACATAGGGAACTCGTCAGCGAATTCCGTCCACATCGTAGAAAAAGTTTGATCGTCCTGGTGAAAAAAAGTATAGCTGGGTATCATCCTCTCCCAATAGCCCAACTCGCCATCCGCATGAAAGGAAGTTCGAAATTCACGATGCGCATTGACAACGTTTGTCACCATATACAGAAAAGCCGGATACAGCTTCATCCCCTTTTGCCGTAGAGCGGGGAGCAATTCCGTTATATCTATATTGGCAGTCATACTGAAGGTGCAATTCACTCGGTTCAGATAATGCTCGAAATAAGGCTTTCTGCTCCAATTATTTAGATCGATTCGCTGAAATTTCATTGGGTATCCCTCCTAAAATCGAAAACATGATGATTTTAGGAGGTGATTTTGCGTGTCCTTTTCATAACACCATCCCCTTCTCCAATCCTGCCTTACCCCTCCAGCATACCATTTGCATCTCTTCCTGACATCAGCCTGCAAGCCAGTCAGTTCAGCGATATCCCGGATGGACATTGGGCCTATCAACCATTGATGGAAATGTACGATGGAGACTCTTATGGGGTTGTACAAGAGAAAGAGGGAATATTATTCATCTATCCCAAAAAAGATAACACGTTGGGAAGTGAGGTGGAGTCCTCCTATTTGGAAGGCTCCTTTTTCCGCCATTTCTTCTTTACTCCATCTGCATCGCACCCAGCCTTGTACCACCTGACGCACCAATAGATGATAAAAACGACCGTCGTGACAGCCACAAGAAGAGTACCGCTCATTCAAGAGGCAAAGTGATTTTAAATAGAGTCGTAAACTGTTGATCCCTCTCCAAATGAATGGTCCCCTGATGTAACGTTATAATTTTTTTACAAATGGCTAGACCGAGTCCGGTGCTATCTTTCACAGGATTATTCCCTTTTATGAACTCTTCAAAAATGTGTTCCCTAACATTCTCTTGAACACCTGTACCGTTATCACCCAACCATAGAACAACGCCGGTCTCTATTTTCTCGCATGAAACGAATAGCTGCGTTCCCGGCGGATTATGTTTTAGCGAGTTACCGATCAAATTCGTAATAACGCGGTTCATATGCATTTTGTCGAACATGACAAACAGCGGCTCCTCTGGAATTTTCACTTCCAACTGAAATCCCCTATCTTCTATTTCCGGATAAAATTCCGCAACAAGCTGCATAAACCACTTACTAATATTCACCTTTTCTTGATCCAGTCTCACGTGCTGGTCTTCCAGCTTTGCCAGTTCGAACAAATTTTGAATCAAATGGGCCATATAAGACGATTTGTCGTTAATATATTGAACATACTGACGCCTTTGCTCTTCTTCTAGCTCCGGCCTATCCAGCAACAACTGAGAATACCCGAATACAGAGGTAATCGGTGTTTTCAGATCATGAGACAAATGCAACAGCATGTTTCTTTTGTTGTTCGCTACCGCTTCTATCTCTGCAGAGGTCTGCTGTAGTCGTTCTGCCATTCCGTTAAATGCTTCTCGGATTTCTGCAAATTCCATTTCAGCCGAAAATGTAAGCCTCTTCTGATAATTGAAGCCTTCCATCTCTTTAATGCCCTCTACAATTTGCCGGAGAGGCTTCTTCATCTGCAAGACGGAGTACCGGGTGTAGAAATAAAGGGCGATGAACAACAGAACGACAAACAACGCTATTAAGATTCCAAGCGCCAATGATATAATTTCCGACCGCTCAGGAATTTTCCATAACAGAACATAGTTTTCACCCTCTGGCCCTTGCGCTCGATAGGCATGGTAGAAAATTGAATCATCATTTCGCAGCATGTCCACTTTAGCGTACAGCATTCCATCGCTATATGTCATGATATTGTCTTCCTTGTTGCCTTTTACATAGATGACTGCCCCCGATTCATCCACGATCTCGAACCAGCCGCCGTACTCGTCTAACAACCGACCATCAATCTTTTCAAAAGGGTACTGGTATATTTTACTGCCGTCCACTCGGGTCAAATCAGGCGATTTATCAAAATAGTTCTCCATCAACAGGTCTGTCCCCAAAAGAGCAATCATAATCGTGCATAAGAACAAACCGCTTATCACAACATAGTGCCGAAAAAACAGTTGTTTTAACGGCCGCTTGTCGGGGATGCTCTCATTTTTTTTCAAAACGGTAGCCTAACCCCCTGATCGTAATAAGATAAACTGGCTTTCTTGGGTTATCCTCAATCTTCTCCCTGAGTTTGCTGATATAGACCATGATGAGGTTTTCATCCCCTATGTATTCCTGCCCCCAAACATGCTCGTAAATGGATGCTTTTGTAAAAACTCTCCCCGCATGCTTCATCAGTAAAGACAAAATCTTGAACTCATACGATGTCACTTCTTTCTGCTGTCCATTTTTGTACAGCTTACAGCTCACCAAATCGAGCATGACATCGCCAATTTGTATGATTTCATGGCTCTGCTTTTCACCTTTAGAAAATACATCCATTCTTCTGAATAACGCTTGAACTCTGCTGACGACTTCTATGGGATTAAAAGGCTTCCCCACATAGTCGTCAGCGCCAAGCTGCAGTCCAATAATTTTATCCATATCGTCCGATTTCGCGGACAGGAACAAAAACGGAACTTCGGAAATATGTCGCATCTTTTTTAATAACTCGTATCCATCCATCATCGGCATCATAATATCAGCAATAACCAGATCGATTTGCACGTTTGAGAATACAGCCAGCGCATCAACCCCATTACCTGCTTCATAAGTAGCAAACCCGTAATTTTTCAAATAAATACTGAGTAGTTCTCGAATTTGTGCTTCATCGTCGATGATCAGTATCGTTTTGATTGTATTTCCCTCCATCGCCTCATGTCGCAACGAAGCACAAACAAGAAGTCACGGCTTGTTGTACACTAAAATAATTGGTCTGCGAACCGAGATAGTAACGCAGCCGCTTCTTTCCTTACCATCAGCTGCTCTGATTTATAATCGAGACTGCCATCTCTGCCTTTCACCACTTCTGGTCCGTATAATCCTTTTGCCACTACGAAATGGACTCCCTCTAAAGCCCAAGCATCAGTCCTACCACTCAACTTGGCTTTTTTCGGCTCTGCATGAAGATAGCCAAATGCCATGCGCCATACGATGGTTGCTGCTTCTTGACGCGTCAATGGCTCGTTCGGATAAAATTTGCCATCAGCAGATGCTTTTAGTAAACCTAACTCGTAAGCTGCTTGAATTTCCCGCGCATACTTGTTACCCGAAAGATCCGTGTAAATCGGTTTATGTTTTGATGGGGCAATGCCACTCCACTTGATGAACCAGCCAACAAACTCTCCTTTTGTTATCTGTTGTTCGGGCGAAAAGCGATTGTCTCCTTCCATATCAGCAAAGACACCGATCTGGCGCAGGTGATAAATATAGGACGCATATGGATGGTCATTCTCCACATCCTGATAACGTTGCGGCTCAGGCAATTTTTCTGCCCAACTATCTGATTTTAAATCGTAATAGAAAGCCTGCACATCTCCGTGATCGTTCAGCTTAAAAGCAGCTTTAATACCTTGTTCATCCTGGAATAAGAGTGGCTCCACCTCATATAGGACATGTTCTCCCAGCGGATCTTTTACAATGAGTTTGCCGCCTTCAGCACGTATACGAGTCGTCCACATCCGGTTTCGCAAATCGCTGTATGTCCCTTCAAACTTCGTGAGTTCTTGTTTCGCTAACGCAAACGCTCCCCTTTTCTGCTCATTTTTCGGGTAGTAATGATCCATAAACGCTTCAATCAAAGGCGTACGAATTTCGAAGTCCTTATTGACTGTAACAAATACCCCCACTTTTTCTTCCGGGATCAACCACATCCCGGTATGGTATCCTTGTAAATCCCCTGCTTTTTCAATAACATATTGTCCATTGTAATTTTGCTGGTTGGCATATTCGAAACCAAGCGCCATGTTATTCAGCTTTGGATGCACGGAAAGATGAGGTCTCTGCATTTCTGCCGCCGTTTCTTCTTCCATAATCGTCGCATTCCCAAGCTTTCCTTTATTGAGATGAGCAATCATGAATTTAGCCATATCAGAACCAGTTGAGAGCATTCCACCATCAGGAAGCTCAGTTGGTACCGTTGCATAAGTCGGGATCGGCTGTCCGATAAGATTATAAGGTACAGCCAACTTTTTGACTATTGATGGTGTAAGTCGAAAATCACTATTCTCCATGCCAAGTGGCTTAAAGATGCCTTCCTGCACGTATTCTCCAAATGGTTTTCCTGCTACTTGTTCTACAACATAACCTTGAATGGTGAAGCCGAGATTGTCATATCTGTAAAACTCTCCTGGCTTGCGAATGACATTTGGGAGATTGTCCATAACGAATTTCTTTAAAGAAACCTCCCGTTTCAAGTCGGTTGTTGAAGAGTCAGAAGTGTCTCCATAGTCAAATCCAGTGGCGTTCGTTAACAGATGTTTCATTGTAAGAGGAGTGCCTGTATTATTCGGAATCCGGGCATCCCCCATATATGCGGATACATCTTTGTTCAAATCTATTTTTCCTTGCTCCGCCAATTGCATAACGGCTGTAGCTGTAATAACCTTGGATACTGACGCTACACGAAATACGGTGCGATCAGGATCGACCGGAATCTTCTTCTCTACATCCGCATATCCATACCCTTTTTTAAAAAGGACCTTGTCTCCTTTTACAACTACAAACGTAGCCCCTGCCATGTTGTTCTTAATTTCAGACCGGTTAAAAAATTCATCTGCAAATTGCTCTACCTCTCTTGGATCATCCGGCCCAGATACAGAAGCTGCGAACACTTTGGTTGGAGAAACAACTCCGCTTACAAGGCTGACGCTCATAGTAAATACAAGTACAGTCGCCATTACTGTCTGTAACTTCGAAAACATTTTCATAAGATTGCTCCTCTCCTTTACCCTTATTTCCTTCTCTAGAAGAGTAAACGACCAATCTTAATCACATTTCTATACAACCTTAATAGAACATGAATTTTTTACTTGTTCATGCAAAAACCCCTGATTTCTCAGGGGCACGATTTTCTATTCTGTCGATATCAGTCTCATATCCATATACAGCACATTCCACCGATGACCATCCAAATCAGCGAATCCTGCTCCGTACATCCCTTGACCATGCTCCCGAGGCTCACTGAAAACAGTGCCTCCAGCCTCTACCACCTGACGAATCAACTCATCCACTTCTTCCCTGCTCTCGGCATCGATTGAAAACAATACTTCCGTTCCACGCTTCGTATCTGCCAGCTCATTTTGCGTAAACGATTGGAAGGTAGCCTCCGGGAACAGCATGATGAGCATGTCTTTTTCGCCAATCACCAAGCCCGCCATATCTTTGCTGTTCTCATGGCGAGGATGAAAAGAGAATCCGAGTGCGGCAAAAAACGATTTGGACTTTTCGAGGTCCTTGACAGGCAAATTGATCCAAAGCTCTTTTGTCATGGGAATTTCTCCTTCGCGTTTTGTTTGGATGATACTCATTCTTCTCCTTTTAAGAATAGCAGAATCATGCACAAAGGCTTCTTCCCGATTGCTATTTTGCGTTTAACCATTCATTCATATTATTGCGATATTGACACTCGGAATTAGAACCGATAAAGTATTGGATAAACTTGGTTATACAAGTGCGAAAATTCTAAAAACGTTAACGAGGTGGGCACATGGCAAACGATTTGATTCAAGCAATTACTTTGTTAAAACAAAAGGAATGGGTAGATCTCACGCACACATTCGGTCCGGAATCTCCGCACTTCCACGCCTTTGACGCCGCCGAATTCCAAACGTTGTTCACACATGACGACGGCTTCTTTGCCCAGCGCTTCTCTTTTCCTGGACAGTACGGTACGCACTTGGATGCACCGATTCACTTTGTGCGCAACAAGCGTTACCTGGACGAGATCGAGCTGAAGGAACTCGTATTGCCGCTCGTCGTCATCGACAAATCAAAAGAGGCCGAAGCCAACAACGACTATTCGCTTTCTGTGGAAGACATCTTGCGTTTTGAAACCGAGCATGGACAAATCGAGAGCGGTTCCTTCGTCGCCTTGCGCACAGATTGGAGCAAACGCTGGCCAGATGCGGAAGCCTTCAACAATAAGGATGCAGATGGCAACAACCACGCTCCTGGCTGGTCTTTGGAGGCTTTACAATTTTTGTTCGCGGAAAGACAAATCAAAGCAGTCGGTCACGAAACCTTCGATACGGATGCGACGATCGATTACCGAAAAAACGGGGCGCTTTTGGGTGAATATTTCGTGCTCGATCAAGACACCTATCAAGTTGAGCTGCTCAAAAATCTCGACAAGCTTCCGGCCAAAGGTGCTGTCATTGTAAACATTACACCAAAGCCTGAAAAAGCCTCCGGATTTCCTGTTCGTTCGTTTGCCATATTGCCTTAAACACAAAGCCGAGAAAACGCCAGGTATCATCACCGATCACCTGTCATTCACTCGGCTTTTCTTCTGAAAATGCTCTACGTATCCAACGAGGATTTACGGATAACCGCTACACTGGACTCCCTTACAATCAGCCGCGGCTCGAACTGTACACGCTCGTACGCGCCTGCCCCCTGCTCTCGAATCCGTTTTAACAAAAGCTCAGTCGCCAGCCGTGCCACCTCTTCCCCCATGATCGAAACAGAGCTGATCTGCGGAGTCGTAATCGTCGTCCACACATTGTTGTCAATTCCCACGACCGCGACATCTTCCGGCACGCGGACTCCGAGCTCCTTGAACCGATTCACGATCCCGATGGCCACCATGTCATTGACCGCATAGATAGCGTCTGGCATGTTTTTCAGGCTATAAAAGTAATCAGCAGCACGAAGACCCGTCTCAAACGAGAAGTCCTCACCAAAATACACTAGCGAAGGATCGACGTGCTGAAGCGACGCCTCATAGGCAAAATACCGCTCCTCGATCTTGTCCTTCGGCGCACCTGCGTAAGCGATTCGCGTACGGCCAATTTTGATCAGATGCTCCATGACGAGTCGACCCTCTTGACGGGCCATGCTGACCACATCTGCTTTCACATTGTCCTCGAGCCTTTTTCCATAGTTAATAATCGAAACCGGAACACTCGCTTTGTTAATCATCTGGACCAATGTCTTCGGATAGGCGAGCGGCATGATAATTAGCCCATCTACATGCAGCTTTTTGACTTCACGCACAGTCTCAAGCTCCATTCGGGCATTTCCTGCTGTATTAATTTGTACGACGCGGTAGCCATGCTGCTTGGCCGCTTGCTCGACTGACCAGGCGATATCTGGAATAATTGCATTGCGAATGTCAGGAACAGCCAGTGCGATTTGATAGGTTTGGCGCACCTTTAGACTTTGTGCAGAAGTGTTCGGAATAAAACCCAGCTCATCGATCACCTCAAGAATCAACGCTTTCGTCTTCGGACTAATTCCCCCGCCGTCATTGATGGCCCTCGATACCGTCGCGATTCCTACGCCAGCCTTCTTCGCAACGTCTTCTATTGTCACTTTATTTTTTATATCCAACGCCTTGCTTTCCTTTCCATATCGGAATCGTTTTCTATGTTTCCGAGCTAAAATGTGTTGTACTACCGCTATTATAGCATACACAAAACCAATGGTAACGAGGCGTGAGCAAAACATGGCAGGCAACTCCGTACCTGTTGCACAACACGTATAAACCTTCTTAACTTAGCCAGAATCAGCATCCTCTCCTCAAGCGATTGCACACCACCCCCAACTCTTGCCTAGGAAATCAAATTGACAAGATGCCAAACCTATGGCATATTGTTTTCGGAAACGTTTCCTATTTTTCTTACTGAATTTCATATAGAATCCAAATCGAACGAGGAGATGGCAGATATGAAAGCATTACGATGGCACGGTTTGAAAGACCTCCGTTTGGAAACCATTTCGGAACCGATTGCATCCAAAGGTAAAGTGAAAATCAGAGTCGAGTGGTGCGGTATTTGCGGAAGCGACTTGCACGAATACGTGGCTGGCCCGATCTTCATCCCACAGGGAGCTGAACATCCGCTTACAGGCGAAAAAGCCCCGATCGTAATGGGACATGAATTTTCCGGACAAGTAGTGGAAATCGGGGAAGGCGTAACCACTATCAAGGTTGGTGATCGCGTCGTTGTCGAGCCGGTTTTCGCTTGCGGAACATGCGCTGCGTGCAGACAAGGCAAATACAATCTTTGTGAAAAAATGGGCTTCCTTGGTTTGGCCGGCGGTGGTGGCGGCTTCTCGGAATACGTGGCTTGCGATGAGCACATGGTCCACAAAATCCCGGACAGTCTCTCTTATGAGCAAGGCGCTCTTGTGGAGCCATCTGCCGTAGCCCTTTATGCAGTTCGTTCGAGTCAGTTGAAAGCTGGTGACAAAGCTGTCGTATTCGGCGCCGGTCCTATCGGCTTGCTTGTCATCGAAGCACTAAAAGCAGCAGGTGCGGCTGAGATTTATGCAGTGGAGCTGTCCCCTGAACGCAAAAACAAGGCAGCTGAGCTGGGCGCCATCGTCATCGATCCAAAAGAATACGACGTAGTCCAGGAAATTCACAACCGGACAAATGGCGGCGCAGATATCGCCTTTGAAGTCACAGGCGTGCCTCCTGTCCTCACGCAAGCCATCGAATCTACCAAAATCGCTGGACAAATCATGATCGTCAGCATCTTCGAAAGAGAAGCGTCAATCAAACCGAATCACATCGTCATGAAAGAGCGCAATATGACAGGCATTATCGGCTACCGTGACGTATTCCCTGCTGTCATCAGCCTGATGGAAAAAGGCTTTTTCCCAGCAGACAAGCTGGTCACACAGCGCATCAAGCTCGACGACATCGTGGAGCATGGTTTTGAAGCCCTGCTGAAAGAGAAAAACCAGGTGAAAATTCTCGTTAGCCCGAGAGCATAAGCGAAAACGATTCCATAAATATCGTGCTGTTTCCTTATTCCGCTACAAAAAACGGAGAGAGTGCAGG
This sequence comes from Brevibacillus brevis, assembly GCF_001039275.2. Taxonomy (NCBI): domain Bacteria; kingdom Bacillati; phylum Bacillota; class Bacilli; order Caryophanales; family Paenibacillaceae; genus Brevibacillus; species Brevibacillus brevis. Next base: position 1,501,693 of record NZ_CP030117.1, on the reverse strand, counting down.
GTTACTTCCTGTTTTCCGCTCCGTTTTTTCTTGTTCCCCTCTTCGATTTTTAACCTTGCACTCTGTGAAGAGAAGGAGTGTCATTACGCTTCCTTTTCTTGCGTATGTTTCCAAATCGCTTCGATGACGACATCCCAATCCCCATGTGGAAGCTCATGCCCTGTCCCTTCCAACGTGAGCAAGACTGCTCCCGGAATGGTGTTTGCAAGATGTAAGGCATGCGCGAAAGGGATGAGCAAGTCTTCTGTACCGTGAATCACGAGAGCTGGTACAGCGATTTCCCCTGTCCGCAACAAGTACGGTTCACTGGCCGTCACAAAGGCGTGATTGTTTCTACTCGCATAATGGTTGCTTCTAGCGATATCGATTTGGGTCAATGCCCGAACACGCGCCTCGTCAAAAGGATGCTTGGAGCCGATCAAAACTTTCGAACTCGCCACTGCCGCTGCTAAAACCTCTTGTTCATCCTCCCAATTGATCTCCCCCATCTTGCTGAAAAACTCCATCAGCTTCTCATCGATTGGTGGTAGGCCAGGAGCAAAATTGGACGTTGCGTGCAATGTGATTGTTTGAACTCTTTCAGGATGCCGCAATGCAATCATTTGTGTCAACATTCCGCCCATTGACATACCAACGAAGTGCGCCTGCTGTACGCCGAATGTATCAAGGACGTGAACAGCGTCATCCGCCATATCTTCAAACGTATAACCCGGTTGACCAACCTCGTAGGTCGTGGAGCGTCCGACATCCCGATTATCAAAACGAATAACAAAGCGTCCAGCGTCGGCTATTCGCTGACAAAATTCTTCTTCCCACCAAACCATGGACATCTGGGCTCCCATAATCAGCAAAATCGCCGGATCTGTCGGCTTCCCAAAGCTTTCCGCGCATATTTCCACACCGTTTACTTTTAAAATCTGTTCTGCCATTGTATGTTTTCCTCCTCAACGAATGGAAATAAAAAAACACAGGCTAGGCTGCCTGTGCTTACGTCATCGAAAAAGGAAGAAGAAACGAAAACCACGTACATCAGATGCCAGTATCTGATTGTACAGGATGGATTCCATTCTCTTCACAGATCATGCAAACAGAAGGGGCAGCACGCTTGCCTTCCTCACTCCCATTTGCCCATGATTCAATTGGGTTACCGTAGCGGCAATCCATTTTCCGATTCGTATGCACACAACATAGCCTTTTTGCGCTATTACATCGATTGTGTTGTGCGAATAAAGTATCGAAAAACTATTTTGCCACACGTAACCCTCCGTTCTTGATAAGTTGTGCCCATCCTACCACATGCTTTTTCATCTGTCAACGATTGGCAGTTTCAATGGTTGTTCGTATCCCTTGCTGGCGGTATATCACTTTTCTTCTTTGACCGTGAAAAGCAGTTTTCGCACTCGTTCATCCCGCAGCCACAATCCGCCCCACATCAAAATCGCAAGGTAGACAGCAAACAGCGTATGGGAAAAGAGTGGTGCATCTACACGGATCTGGGTAGCAATGACCCCACCGAAAAATCCAGTTAACAGAAGTGCACCCAAAACTGCTGTCCGTGGTATCGCATACAATACTGTTGATACAAGGGCGAGAATTCCAATCACGCCAATGTGATGCTCCGCATAGCCGAGTACGAGGGTTCCCTCTACGACAGGAGCAGGCTGGATGAGTTTGAATACACCGTCAAAAAGCATAAAAAGAATGACAAGTCCGCTCATAATCCGTGCAATCCACAGTCGTGTTTTTGAAATTTGACTCCGCATGGGTGTCCCACCTTTCATTTTTTCCTAAACAAATCGTAGCACAATCAAAGAGGCGACATTTCTTCTGTATTGCTCTTTTGAGGATCTCCTCATCAGGTCAATAAAAAAGATGACCCCTGGTGAAATTCAGAAGTCATCGTTAAGCATAAGGAACAATTTTATTTCTTCTGTCCCTAAAATTTTATAAAGGTAATTGTAAATTTTGTATAGCTACTTTTCTCACTCTCCACTTTAATCAAGGCATGATGTGCTTCGATAATGGCTTTGACCAGCGCCAATCCAATCCCTGACGAGTCATGCTTCTTTGAACCTCTTGCTTTGTAAAATCGATCGAAAATATGCGGCAATTCCTCAGTTGCAATCCCTTCCCCAAAGTCTTGAATCACCAATTCTGTAAAGATCGGCGTATCTTTGACTTGAATCATGATATTACTATCGGGTTTGGAATGCTCGATCGCATTCTTCAGCAGGTTTAACAAAGCTTCCTGCATCCATAGTTTATCGTGAACAACGATTATTTCCTCCGGAGCATCCCAGTCAATCGACATATGTTTATCACTGATCATGCTCGCCAAACGATCCAATACTTCCTCGATGGTCTCCACCAAATTTGCTGGTTCTTTATCAAATGATATGGCTCTGGCGTCGATTTTCGCTACCTTTAGCAAATTTTGAATCAAGACATTCATTCTCGAGATTTGAACTTCATTGTTTTGCAGTAGTTGAACTTGCTGCTGCCTGGGCAACTCTGCATTCAACATCATTTCATTGTAGATGGATATTGTGGAAAGAGGCGTTTTTAATTGATGGGAGATATCTTGCAGCATTTGTCCTAAAAACTCTTTCTCTTCCAGTAGATCCTGCATGCTTTTTCTAATAATATCTTTCATAGAACGAAAGGAAGCCGCTAGTTTGGCGAGATCCCCTTCTTTATTTTCATTGATGACAACCGAGTAATCCCCATCGATTATTTTTTTGGCTGCGGAAGTAAGTTGTCTAATTTTATGGAAGACCATCTTATGGTGCATATAACTTGCCCCAAACAGCATCAATCCGAAACAAAGCAATCCCCAAATAATAAATTGATTATGGCTGAAAATATGTTGATGTAAAAGCGGAAAAAGCTCTGTTTCCAAATCTTCATATAATCCGTACTGCCTAAATATCTCTCTTCCTTTTTCCTGATACTCACCTGAATCAGAAGTGTGCATCGTTATGACTTTCATAATTTCTGCTTCATTCTCGGGATTTAGTTCAACCAATCTGGCAGTAATTTCACCCCAGCTTGAAATATAATCGCGTTTCAAACCATCATAAAACATTTGATGTGCGATAAACTGGTAAATGGTAAATAGAGATAACAGAACAACTAGTATCGTTATATACCCTTTCCATTCGGTATTCTTCATCATCTTACTCTCTGTTCACATCCTTATTCCACCGATAACCCAATCCCCTTTGGGTGACGATAAACTGTGGATTCTTGGGGTTATCTTCAACTTTGTCTCTTAAACGTTTAATGTATACAGATAACGTGTTTTCATCAAAAAAAGCATCTTCTCCTTCCGATACTTTCATGAGGATCTCATCTCTTTTTAGAGCTTTATGAGGGTTCATCATGAAAGTTAGCAGAAGCTTATATTCTAGATTCGTTAATGGAATATTTTCATGATTTTTATAAGCCTTGATTAGGTTCGTATCGAGTTTTACATTCTCAGACGCTAAGATCATGGGAGAAGTTTCCGACCGCCTTTGTTTGCGCATTTGCACTTTCACTCTGGACATGAGTTCCTTGACTCGAAAAGGTTTCGTAATATAATCGTCCCCACCAATATCCAGACCCATTACCACATTTGCTTCTTCATCCAGGGCGGTTAAAAAAATAATAACCGCTGACTCTTTTTGTTTTTTGAAATGCAGACATAAATCATAGCCGTTTCCATCTGGAAGGCCAATATCGAGGATAGTCAAATCAAAAGTATGTTGATCAAACTCTTGTTTCGCTTCTTTTACGCTAGCGGCTCTGACCACCTCATAACCTTCATTCTTCAATGAAAATTCGATGGCTAGACCGAGAGCCTCATCATCTTCAACAAGCAAAATTTTATTCAAGAAGTCCCCTCCTTTTGACCAATCCGAATAGCCCGACTATCAAATAGCCAGGCCTTTTTCTGTGAAAAACGTCTCAACGCTTTTCATAAAAAGTGGGTGTGACCGCTTGTGGTCAGCAAAACAGTCATGACCGTTTTTTATTATTGTTCCCTGATAATATCGATAATATTATCTTTTTGAATTTTTCTCAGTGGGATCAGAACTGCTAAAAAACTGATGAACAAAGCGGAAACAAACGTAATGATACAAGCTTCATAGGGGATCATCCATTTGATCCTCACGATACCAGAAACAGCCAAATAGATAATATAAGAAAGTATACAACCGAAAAAGATCCCTTGCAAACTTCCCGAAAAACCGTAAATCAGCGCTTCATAGATGATCATTTTTTTCAAATCCCTTTGCGACATGCCTATGGATTTTAACGCAGCCAATTCTTTTCGCCTGATGATAATGCTGATCGTAATCGTATTGAGGATATTCAGACTGCCAATCAAAGAAATGACCGCAATAAAACTATAAACCAGCACTTTTATTACCAGCTCTGAATCCCTCTTTACTTTATTCTCATCCATGTGATTCGCAATGGTAATGGAGTGTTTGATTCCGACAGTCTGCTTGATGTCAGCAACAGTAGCAGAAGACTGAGTCGTATCCTTCAAATTGATTTCAAAACGGTCGTCCTGTTCCTTCACTTCGGAAATATTTTCAAGCGACTTCAATCGCTCCAAAATTTGCTGTCTTTCTAAGGAAGAATCCTCTTTATCCTGTTCCAGATAGATGGTCAGATCCGATGTAGCGGATAAATTTTTCACATATTTAGATGCAAAGGCGATATCCATCAAAGACGAGAAAGTAATAAACAATACGCTGGATATAATGATGGATAGAATCGTAATGGTATAACGATTTTTATTTCTTTTGACATTTTTCAAGGCCAGGCTCAAAGGAAAAGAGAAAGGCTTTTTCAACACATTTTTGTTATGTTTTTTGATCGCCTCTTTCTTAATGGATAACCTGCTGCTGATTGCCAGCAAAGGGGATATTCTGCCAGCAAAAAAAGCCGGGTAATAACTGGACCCTAAGACGGCCGTCAGGGTAATGATCGAACTGATGAATAAAATCTGCCAATCGATATGAAAAAAAGAAACACCTGCACTATCTTCTAAAAGGATCGAGAAAATGAATTGAAGAGCAGCAACCGCTAATATGCTGCATACTAGCCCAATCGGTATGGCGATGACAGCCATCACAACAGCTTCTCTCATCACGATTTGTCTAATTTGCTTTCGTGTAGCACCGATGCTTCGGAGCAAGCCGAATTGCTTCATCCGCTCTACAACGCTGATTTGAAAAGCATTGTAAATCACAACAACCGTCGCGATCACAACAATACTGACGACAATGACGAGCATGGCGAAAATCGATTGGTTCGATCCCGGTTTCAAAACTTTGATCAATTCGTCATTGATCACAATATTCTCGTCTTGCGTAAGTGATTTTATTTCCTCTACAACCTCTTGAAAGTCCGCTTTCTCGTTTATTTCGAGTAAAATCCTGCCTTCGCCAATAGCGAAATCACGTTTATAGGTTAAGAAACGGCCCACTTTATTCTTCTGAGTGAACGCGCGATTATCCAGCAAACCAACCAGTTGATAGGTTTTACCATCCAATTCAAATGAGTCGCCGATCTGAAGACCCTTTTTTATAAAAGGAAGCACCCATGAATCGACAACTGCTTCCTGATCATTGGTTGGTAATTTACCATCAGCGAGGCTGTACGTTAAAAACTCCAAGGCGCGATGATCGGCGAAATTCATTTGCACCGAAACTTCTCCAACTGGCACAATGTTGCCTTGAGACATCAAACCAAACGATTCAATCTGGGGATTATATTTGATTTTATTTAATAACGCATTATCGTAATTGGAAATACCGACATGAAAAGAATGCCCGTTTATCTTTTTAATGTTCTCGATTTGGGAGATTTGTGATCCTTTCATAAAAAGGCCGATCGTGGAAATTAACGCTACAGAGAGTATGATACCAACCAAGGTCAAAATGGTTCGTTTTATATTTCCTTTTAAATACTTGCTGCTTAATTGTTTATAACTGCTGATCAAAATCATTCACCCCCAGTCTTTTGGCTAATTCGCAGCAAGCCGTTGATCTGAAATGATCGCACCGTCTTCTATCGTAATAACACGGTCAGAAGCCGATGCAATGGTAAGATCGTGCGTAATCAATACGATGGTTTGATTGTATTTTTTTGCAGTCAATCTTAATAAATCCATGACTTCCTTCGTATTTCGCGTATCCAGATTACCTGTGGGTTCATCCGCCAGAATCAAATGCGGCCGATTAATTAAGGCCCTACCGATGGAAACTCGTTGCTGTTGGCCACCCGATAGTTCGGAAGGCAAGTGGTCTTTTCGTTCATGGAGCCCCAGGATTTCAATAATTTCATCCAAATACGTCATATCGATCGGTTCGTCGTCCAATAACATGGGCAACGCGATATTTTCCTGGACATTCAATACGGGAATTAAATTAAAGAACTGAAAAATAAACCCGACTTTTCTTCTTCTGAATATCGAAAGCTCATCATCTGTATAATCATAAAGATTATGGTCCCCAATAAATACTTGCCCTGAACTTGGCCGATCCAACCCTCCTAAAATATGCAGCAGTGTACTTTTTCCAGAGCCGGAAACACCTACGATTGAGACAAACTCTCCTTGCTGAATAGAAAGGTCAATCCCTTTTAACGCATCTACCCTGTTGTTGCCTTCCCCATAACTTTTTACTACGTTTTCCATCCGTACAACTTCCATACAGTTCATCCTCTCATCACTCAAACTCAATCTTGTACATCTACAAAATTTACTTTGTCTGCGCTATCTGCATAAACGTTCCCGATTTCCTGTAAGACCTGGTTCACGTTATCTTTATTCTTATAATCGAAGCCGCCATTTCTAAACTGGATCAAGGAGAGCGTTGACTCTGCTTCAGTTAATTGGTTGTAAGTTTTGTCGTCAACAATAACAAGATCCGCTTGTGGTATATACCCGATCCACATTTGATGGTTCACATACGCTACAGGTACCATCTGACCGTTCAAATCGATTTGGTTATTCTTCATGTCTGCATCACTTATAGAGTAAAACAGATTTTGACCATTCGATAATTCTTTGATGCTGGTAACAGGGACTGAAATAATAGACATGCTGTCTGGATCTTGTCTGGCTCTGAGAATCCCCTTCTTGACGAATTGCTCAGCTGTAGATCGATTCACAACCGAATACTTAATATCTCGGCTATCAAATTCTTGACCCGTTTCTTTCTGACCTTGCTCTGTCAATTTCGTGATTTTTGTTGTTGTAACCAATTTCAGTTTATAGTCGCTTGTATGTTTGGTGTTATCTTTATACAACTCTTTGACCTTATTCGTATCTTTCTCTGTGCCGATAACGAGAACTCCATTGACCGGTTGCGATGGACCTTCTACATATCGTTTTACGCCAAACCCTATGCCTACAAAAAGAGCGATAACCAACACGAAACCTATTATTTTTTTCATCTGAACATCTCCTTGAAAATGATTTATGTCTGGATTATAGACGAGACTCTCATGCAAATGAATGACTCCTATCTAACGATTTCGCCCTCTCTCTTACATTTTAGTAAGAAATCAAATAAAAAGGCTGTCCCTCAGTCATTGTTCATGACTTTTGGGACAGCCTCTTTACATTCGTATAAAAGATTAAACAGGAAGCGTCACTCTGTAACCTGGTTGGTTCTTAGGATGGTTTTGATTCACGAACACACCACGGTCATTTTTCAACACGATCACTTCAAAGAATGGACGGAAACGATCTTCCGAAATACCAAATGCAGTCAAGAACTTGCCAAACAGCTCTTGCTCTTCACGCTCAGGTTGGCCATCTGCCAGGGAGGAATCAATCAGGTTAACCAGGATGCACATTTTTTGAGCATCTGTGAGCAATGGAGTTACTTCGCTCAGGAATTTCTCGATGGAGTTATTGCGTGTATATTTCATTGCGTTATCGAGCAACTGTCTGTTATTAGCACCGACACCAATCACGCCGTTGCTTTCTTCGCCGCCCAATACAGCAAGCAATTGACCGATTTCCTCGTGGTCCATTTCTCCATCTGATTTCATCATGTAGAGCAAGGAACATGCGAATCCAAAATGAGGGGTCATTTCTTCCCCTTTGTCTGTCTTAAACATATCAAACAAGCCCACGCAAAATACCTCCTATGTATGCCAAGATAGTATAATTTTACTATTCGCTGGATATTGTTAGCAACACTTGTCAGGGTAAGCAATTTTTCAGCAAACAAAAAAGAAGTGCCAGCCTGCGTGCCGACACTTCCTATTCTAGCTCTTATTGCAATTGTTGTACGTGATAGCCCTTGGCTTTCAAATGATCGATAACCATACCTTTCATCGAGAAGTGGGCAGCACCGACCACGACGAATGAAGTCGTTTCCCCTTCTTTCTCCAACACTTCTGCCAGTTTCATAGCCATGTTTTTGTCTCGCTCACCGAGCAGACGCTGATTCACTTCGCCTTCACCGAAATCACCATGCGTCGTCATGATCTGGGTAAAGCCATTCAGATCTCCTTCTACCCATTCTGTCTGCATGTCTTTTAAGAGCTTTGCGCTTTCCTCCAGCCCTTTTTCGGCCATAGCGCTATCTAAAATGATGTTCAATTCTTTCTCCTGCTGTTCTGCCGGGACACCGGACAGCAAGTCTGCTTGCAGCTTAATCCCTTCCAGCTCGTTGATCGGCTTCTCATCCAGCATCGCCTTCGTCAGGAAGTATCTGTCGATTCCGGATAGCATCGCAAACTGAACATCCGTTTCACTGTCTACGTAGCCAAGCGTTGGCACAGACAACGAAACAGCAAACGGCTTGTAGGCGTCAAAAGAATTGGCTGGTAGTTGCAGCTTGGCAAGTAATGTTTGCACCTTTTGGTACGTCTCAGCGGATACATGGTCCTTCAATGTGGTGCCATCCGTATATACCATCTTTTGTGTTAGATAGTCATTGTCACCGTTGATAATATCGGCTTCCACCCACAGTTCATCCGACTCTTCATACGCTTCCCGGATGTCTTTTTGCATCGGGTACATATCTGCGATTCCCATGTGAATCGAGCCAAGCAAGTACATGGTGTTTTTGCCGTTGGTCACTTTCCACATGAGACCTTCGGCACCGCCACCCACCGTATCGTATGCGAACTCGACCAGTCGGCTCGCCATCACCGTCGCTTGTTCAACCGTGCTTGGCTGATTCAAATCGAGACCTGTGCTCGTCCCTTTGACCAGGCCTTTTTTCTTCATGTAGTCAATCGGGTTACCCCCGGTCATTTCGAACGCTGCTGGCAATTCGTAGTTCGCCAAAAGTTTGTACAAAGAAGTAATGACTGCTTCTCTCGTAATGACCTTATCAGTCGGAGTGGACAAAGAAACGTTCTTTTTCTTCAGTCCCAGAAGATCCAGCTTTTTCTCTGTTCCTTCCATCAAGGTAAGAAACTTGTCAGCAGGAATCGATTGTTGAAAAGAACCGTCTTCATACCACGCCAGTGGAAAAATTCCGTATTTCTCCCCATCGTTCAACGTTGTTACCGACCAAGGACTGATTATGGGAGCTACGGGAGTCTGCCCGTGGGCTGGAAGCACATACCCTAGCAAAAGCGCCAAACTGAGTGCACCTGTACCCGCCAAGCGAGTCAGTTTGCTCCAGCGTTTGTTTAGTTTCATGAAACTTTCTCCTCTCGATTCTAAGCTGAATGATTTTATGCCATTCTATCTTAGTGGTAGATTATACCACAATTTTCACTATACATAAAAAGCATCGACAAATTGATCGTCGACGCTTTTCCTATGAATCCGCACGTTATCGATTGGGTTTAGTCAAATAAAGACGCATTGTTAACGGAGCAAAGATGACAATCAGAAGTAGACATAATCCGATTCCAACCAAAACATCAGACAGATTAGCTGTTCCCCCCATCAATCCTCGAACCGTCCCTACTGCGATACTGATCGGGTTGAGATTGACGATTGTCCCCATCCATTTTGGCATGGTGGAAGAATCTACGAAGATCGTGCTGGCAAAAAGCAATGGGTAGACAAAAAACATACTTGAACCTGATACCGTCTCCGGTCGCTTTGCCAAAATACCGATCATGGAAAAAATCCAGCTCACACTAAAGGCGAAGAAAATGAGATACAACATCGCGAGTGTCGCACCAACTATGCCGCCTTCTGGACGAAACCCAAGCAGCATTCCTGTCCCAAAGGCGACGAGTATCGCAATCGTATAACGTAGTCCATCTGTCAGTAATGGACCGATGACAGACGCTGGCTGCCAAAAGGGCATGGTACGAAAACGGTTATAGACGCCCTTCGCAATATCCTGACAGATGGTCGTCCCGCTATAGACCGTCATCGGAAGGATGGTCAACACAAGCACACCTGGCAGAAAAAACTGGAGATACGCTGCCGTAGAACCAGCGATGGCTCCACCGAACAAATAAGTAAAAATAAGCAGCATCATCACAGGTGAGAGGACCGCATCCATACAAAATATGAAAAGGTTGTTCTGTGTGTTTTGCCATGTGCGCCACATAAAGATGCGGATCGCCGCAAAGGTACTGAGCGTATGACTTGCGTTCATAGGATGGCCTCCTTCTTTTCGGCATGAGTCAGGGCCAAAAACACCTCTTCCAGACTCGGGTCACTCAGGGAAAAATCCTCGATAGAAACATCATTAGCCAGCAGCATCCCGATTGCTTGGTTTGCCAGACTCGCTTCTTTTACCGGGATTCTTAAAACATGCGGGTCATCTTGATCTGGATAAATCGGCAATCGAAGATGTTCTTCCAAAAGACGGCTTGTCCATTCCTTGTTCAGATGTTCGGTCAATCGAACCGTCAACGTCTTTCCACCCACCGAGGCTTTTAACAGCTCAGGTGTCCCTTCTGCAATCATCATTCCTTTATCGATCACCGCGATCCGGTCTGCTAACTGATCGGCTTCTTCGAGATATTGAGTCGTTAATAGCACAGTGGTACCTGATTTCAAAAGCGTACGAACGACTTCCCATACTTGTTGCCGACTTTGCGGGTCGAGACCCGTAGTAGGCTCATCCAGAAAAATAAGCTCCGGCTGCGTGAGGACGCTAGCGGCGATATCTAATCGTCGCCGCATCCCACCAGAATAATTTTCTACCGTACGATCCATGGCATCTGCAAGCCCAAAGGTATGAAGCAGCTCGCTTGCTTTTGTACGGGCCTCCCTCGCAGAGTAGCCAAACAATCTGCCAATCAGGATCAAATTTTGCAATCCGGTTAATCCTTCATCCAGGGCAGCAAACTGTCCCGTCAGGCTAATTTTCTTGCGCACAGCCTGCGCGTTTTTCACAATATCGCATCCGGCTACCAACGCTGTTCCTCCGTCTGGCGCAAGGAGCGTGGAAAGCATATGGATGGTTGTCGTTTTTCCAGCGCCATTCGGGCCGAGCAAAGCGAACAGCTCCCCTTTTTTTACATGCAGGTCAATTCCTTTGACCACCTCTTGATCCCCAAACGATTTCCTGAGCTTCGTGACTTCAATGGCATATGACATAGCGGCCTCTCCTTATTCAAAATAGCTTTTATGTTCGGATGTCCATTCGGCAAACGTTCTTGCAGGCTTTCCGGTCACTTGCTCCACCGTGGGCAAGACCGTGTAGCCCACTTCAGGTGGATTTTTGCCCATGGCTACGAAAAAGTCGATATCTCCCTCTTCATAGCCCTGATCTCTCCAATTCTGTCGCGCCTGCTCCTCCGTAAGCTCTTCAAATCGAATTTCTCTCTCTAAAATTTTCGAAATTATCTGAACTGATTCAATGCGTGTAATCGCCTCTGGTCCCGTAAGAAAATAACTTTGCGCATGGTGTCCCGATTCAAGCAATGCCACCACAGAAACACTCGCGATATCTGCTTCGTGTACTTTGGCGCTTAAAGCATTGCCAAAAGGCTCCCGCACGACTCCCTCCAAACGAATCGATTCCTGCCAATCGACAATCGCATTGGACATGAATTCCACAGGCTTCAGGAGAGTCCATTCCATCCCACTGTTTGCCAATGCTTCTTCTAAAGGCCCTTCGGTGGCACTCACCAATACGGATACGCGCTTCACACCAGCTCTTTCCGCCATTTCGACTACCTTCGGATCGGTTTGAAAGGTGTAGCTAGATGCAAGTAAGTGCAGAGCCGTTACACCTTGCAGTGCTGCTTCCAAGCTCTCCGGTATAGTAAGGTCCCCTGCTACCACCTCTACTCCCGCTGGCAGGTCGGCTTTTTCCGGATTTCGCGAAATAGTACGCACCTTGACTCCTTTTTTCAAAAGCTGATCCACCACATGTCTCCCTACCGTCCCTGTTGCACCCGTTACTAAAATCGTCATGTTATACATCCTCCTCAAATTATTGGTAGCGTTGCTGAATCTGTTTGATTTCTTTCAATAGGTCTTCCTTTAAGTCGTCAGGGGAAATAATCTCCACCTTTGATCCATAACTTAATACGACTGAAACCGCGTAGTCTCGCTTATAAAAGACTTTGTGCAAATCGATATGCGTACCGTGATGTGTGCATTCTCCCGGGAATTGCTCCAACACACGCAGCCCTACGGACGGATCAAAACGGAGATGCGCGAGTGTCCCTTCAAAGTCTTGCGTTTCTTCTTCGTCCTGGCTTGTCTGGTCAATTCTTGGTTGAAAAATGATTTCTGTCACCTCAAGAGCGGTCATCCTGGAAAGGCGGAAGATTCGATTGGCCTGACGCAACAAGCAATACGCCTGAAGATACCACGCTCCACGCTCCCAAAATAGACAGAGCGGCTCTACTCGTCTCTCTGAGACCGTACCTGATGCACTCACATAAAAGAAAGTCGTGACTCGATTTTGCTGGATCGCCTCTGAAAGCGGGTGAATAGTGGCCTTTTCATCTTCTACCGTACTCAGGTTAAAAATGATCGACTCGTTATTTCCCCCATTCAGTAGAGCAGGCTGCAGGCTGCCCAGCTTCTGAACAAGTGTTGTATATTTTCCTCCGATAGCTCCTTCCGTACTTTTTAAAAGATTGTATATGACCGAAAAGTCTTTCACAGAGAAGTGCTGCTTCGTTAGGAAGAAACCTTCCATCAGCTCGAATCCACCATCTGCTCCCGTGAATGAAACGACGGGAATGCCAGCTTGATTAATTAACTCGACATCACGATAAATCGTTCGAACAGAGACCTCAAACCTGGCGGCAAGCTCTGTTGCTGTCACCCGTTTTTTCGACATCAACTCTATTGTGATGGCAAGTAATCGATCCAGCTTCATCTGTTTACACTCCTCATGTTCATCACCTATTCGGTAACTGTCATCATCATAATGCACGAATCCTGACATCATGTGTGTCAGGATTATAAAAAAACTCACCCTCTTATTTTACAGGAGGGTGAGTCCTTTTTCGAAATCGTTACTTAATGGATGCTTCTTCAATTTCTTTATACGCCCAATGACCAGGTACGACGTCCGGCCATCTTTGCGGGCCAACTTGATTCTGCGGCACGCGATTCAGCACGCGATTGAGAATCGTCACAGCTTCGGCACGAGTCAGCGCTTTCTCTGGCTGGAAGGTACCGTCGGGATAACCTGTCATGTACCCTTTTGCAACAACCGCTGCAATGATTGGAGATGACCAGTGATTTCCCCTCACATCAAAAAAGACAGTACCCCCGCCCGCACCTTGCAAGGCCTTATACTTGTAGATGACCGCGGCTATTTCCGCTCGGGTAATGTTGGCAGATGGACGGAATGTGCCATCCGGGTAGCCGTTCATCATACCCGCTGCACTTACTTGATGAATCGGATTCACTGCCCAGTAGTTGTCGGCTACATCGAAGAACCTTCCCTTACTCGCAGAAGACTGGCTCACCATTTCAGCGTTCAGTAAAATGGCAGCTATCTCCGCGCGTGTCACCGTACGATCCGGTTGAAACGTTCCGTCAGGATAGCCATTGATATAGCCACGTTGGCTCTTACTTTTTATATTGGTTGCAGGGAGAACCACTTTCTTATCTGTAGGGCTACCGCCAGTGAAAAAGATGGTTGTCGGCGTGTTATAGGAACCCTTCCTACTGTCTTTATCCCGATCCCGACCTCTGTCTCGATCATCATCCTCTAGATTTCTCCATGCTTTTCTCAAATCGTACAGAGCATCATCTACTTCAGACTGCGTAGCATGTGGATCGTCAATGACATCCCACGCTTGTTCAAGCGCATCTTCCAATTTGCGCCAGCTCGATCTGGTGTAGTCGTCTTCATCCAAGTCTTTGTCCTCGATCTCTCTCGCTTTGGCCCTCAGCTCTCTTTTATAGACCGCGTCATCTTGAATCTTCAAATCTTGTCTCGCTTTGATCAGTTTCTCAAGGGTAACATCTACGACAGGCTGGCTCGCATGCGGATCATCCAGCACAAAGTAAGCCTGCCCCAGTCTATCCTGTAGCTCTTTCCAACTGGCCCTCGTGTAATCTTTTTCTTGCAGCTTTTCCACTGCAATTTCCTCTACTTTCGTTTGCAGTTTGCTCTTGTCGACTGTACCTTCCTGCTTCTTCAGCCCTTCTCTTGCTAGGACTAACACGGACAAGGCACCATCGATTTCTGCTTGGGTGACGTTTGGCTTCGTCAGTACGGCTTTTGCAGCATCCAACGCATACGCAAGCTTTCTCCAGCTATCGGGTGTATATTTTTCCTGGATTAAATTCTCGGCGTTAATTTCATTGACTTTTTCTTGTAAGTGACGAAGATCTACAGTGGTTTCTACCGCGGCAGGTGTTTCCTCTGCACTTGCTACTTGGCTTACAGGCACGAATATGCCTGCTTGGAAGATCAAGCAAAAGAGGCTAAAGAAAACAAGACTCCTTACTGCTCTTGGAAAACGTCCCAATTCCCATCCTCCGTTCTTTACGATGACCCATCCGATCATCTTTTTCCAACCATTTACAGTATATGATGGAGACCGATAAGAGGATTCATATTTTTAGAGGCCAAAAACCAAACAAAAAACCAAGTAGCCAATAGAGCAGCTTCTTGGTTTTTATTTTTTGGCGCTAAGCAGAAATAGGTTTTTCCGGGCGTTGCTTTGTCTTGCCCGAGATTGAAAAATTCGTCCACATACGCAACAGTCGTTCGACTGGGCCATAACGGAACCGTTTTAGATACAACGGGCTTGCGAAAAGCTGTCCCACATAAATCACGATCGCTAATCCGCAACCAGCCAATACCCCGATTTTCCCGAACCATCCGAGGCCATAGCCATAAAAAATCGTCGTACAAATGACGGTTTGCAAAAGGTAATTCGTTAAGGAGAGTTTCCCCACGGCCTGAAACCTTGGCAGCCAAGTTGATTCTGTGCTTTTGGAAAAGAACCAAACAAAGGCGAAGATGTAACCGATGGCAAGAATGGTTCCTCCCGATAACTCACCGACGCCACTCAACCAAGTTCCCGGCAGAAACGCATGCAGCGCTTTTAACAAAAGTCCCGCTGGCAAGAAGATCAGCATGTTTCGGAGATACGAGGTTCGTTCTTCCTCTGGCTTCTCGAACCAACGGCGCTTCGCAGCATACATCCCAAGGAACATGGGTGCGCTCATAAGTGGCGCAATCAACAATAAAGCAATCATCATGTATTCTGGCAAACCAAGCGGATCTTCACTGCTTCTGTGATGGACGATCTCCTCGTATGTACCCGTGCCATAGACGGTCATGGTTTTGACCACATACGCTTCCATACGGGCTGGATCGGTAATACCCGCAGGATCATTCGGATCTTCTGGAGTAAACCCCATTAAGCTGATGAGACAGAGTAAGACAATCCCCCAAATGAGCAGTGTTTTCGGTTTGCGGTTCATGAACAGCAACAGAAAAAAGCCCATCATGCCATAAAACCCTAAGATATCCCCTTCCCATAGGAAATACGAATGAAGGAAACCAAGTCCGATCAGCATCAAAAACCTGCGGGTAAGGTAGCGTTTTTGCCTCAAGCCTTTGGCAGCCAAGCTTTGCTGCATCTTGATCATGCCAAAACCAAACATAAAAGTAAAAATCGGCATAAAGCTGCCTTCCACAAATATTTTCACAAGCTTGTAAGCAGTCATTTCATAATCGGGGAGGGCGTATAAATCCATTTCTTGGCTTCCCCAAATCCCATACTGGAAAATCAGCATATTCGCCATCAAAATCCCTATTAAACTAAATCCTCGCAAGCCATCGATGATGCGAACGCGATTCTGCTTTAGCTCCATGACTATCACCTCAAGCCTGATTGTAACGAGCTAAGCTTAATGGCTTCTAAATCGCACCTTATCGTTACCTTAATTTTACATTCACCATAGCTTGCGTATGGTGGACGATCAGGAGAACTTCAATCGCCTGCACCTGATATTGATCTCGTCTGCACCCGATATTGATTTCTCTATTCTATGATATGGCTATCTTGTAAGAAGGAGTTATTGTGTATGAAAATGGTACAACGATGGGTAAGTATTTTTCTGTCAGCGGCGATACTATCGGCCCTCGTCGCCTGTGGTGCAGCCGACGACAAGGGGCAGACTCAGCTCGCTACGACGCAGGCGCCCGCAGGCAGCGTTCAGGAGTTGTTTGGCAGCAGCTTGTTCGTAGGCGACTCCATTATCGGAGGACTGACGAACGATGACCTGCTGCCTGAAGCGAACGTTATGGGGGGATTGGGTGCAACGGTCCAATCTACACTGGACAACATCGAAGAGATCACGAGCCGCAAGCCGTCGCATGTGTTCCTATCAATGGGACAGAACGATCTCGATGAACCGTCCGAGGAAGCGAAGAAGACGTTCGTACAGAAATACACTCAACTGGTCGATCGTATAAGGGAACTGCTGCCTGCGACGCGTGTCTACGTGCTGTCGATTACGCCGGTAGATGCCGCATCACCGTTCGGTGCGTCCATGAACCCGCAGATCGAATCATTCAACGCAGCCCTGCAAAAGATGGCGAAGGAGAAGGGAATAGACTACATTGACCTTGCCCCCCTTTTCCAACAGCACAAGATTCAATACGATGAAGACGGCTCTCATTTCACGAACGCATTCTACCCAATCCTGCTGAGCTATTTAAAGGAGCGAACGGATCTGGCCAATCAGGCGTGCGGTCCGGCAATCACCGATACGAACGAAGCCTACAAAACAGCGTTCAAGCACAGTGTTTTCCTGGGGGATTCCATCCTGGGGGCGTTGTCCTATCTGAACAAAGTGGATACGGCGAATGTCATCGCCCCGAGCGGCGCGACGCTCTCTCTCGCACTCATGAATGTCGAGAAACTCGCCAGCCGGGCGCCAGAGCATGTATTCATTCTGCTGGGCAGCAATGACATTACATTGTCGGACAAGCAGGAATTCGTCAAGAGCTATCGCCAACTGATCGACAGCATCCGGAACAAGCTGCCGAAGGCCAAGCTCCACATCCTCTCGATCCCGCCAGTCGCCGAGGAAACCCGGAAGCAAGTGCCGCAGTATGCGAACATCACGGACTTCAACCAAGCGCTTGAACAGTTGGCCGATGAAGTCAAAGTCGATTACGTGGACTTGTCACCCGTCTTCGCCGCCAACAAAATCCAATACGCGGACAACGGCGTTCACTTCAAACCACATTTCTATCCGCTGCTCCTGGACTACTTGAAGGGGCTTGTACAGTAAGCAAATGGCCGGTTAGTTGGCAAGTGTCAAACAGCCCCCACCTTTTAACTAGGGTAGGGGCTGTGCATTTTAGCATTTTACAAAGTGGCTCCTGTATCCTTCCGTATTGATTTCCAACGCATTTAGTTGCCCACCAGAATAGCCACACCCACCATCTATTCCTATTTTATCACCTTCTGTTGAATACCAAATTTGATTGGGTTCTGGATTCGATTTTATTCTAGAAGTTGGGGTATGTCCAAATACCACAACTTTGTCAATGCCTGTTGGACTTTCTATAAAATCCTCACCTATCCAGACAAAATCAGATGGTGTTGTTTCTCGCCAATTCCCTGAACAAACTCCTGCGTGTACAAAAATGTGTCCTTCGTCTTCAAAGTAATAAGGTAAATGATTGATAAAATCAATTTCTTCTTTGCGCTCTACTTTGAGTGTTCTTTTAACAAGCTCTATATCGTTAAAAACGGAATCATCAACACCTTGAAGAAAACTTTCTATTGCGTTCATCCCACCCATTTGATGTAGAAAAAATAAATCAAAGGAAGGGTTCCGAGAGTCTAAAAATTCAATCAGAGAATATTCATGATTACCCATTAAAGCAATTGCACCTTCCTCCTCTACCATTCTTTTTATCTCTGAAACAACTTTTAGAGATTCAGGTCCTCTACTTATATAATCTCCAATAAAAATAACTTGGTCCTGTATAGGCCTATAATTTACTTTTTCCAGTAGCTGTTTAAGTACATGAAAATATCCATGGATATCACCAATAATAAGTTTCCTTTTCATAGCTAACTCCTTCCTGCTTACTCTTATTATCTCATATTCATATTCTTTTTCCGAAAACTAGCAACAATTCTGTCAATCAAACGTACAACTCTTATAAGATACATAATTTAACAAGGTAATCGAGGTGTTAACAAGCATGGAAGCATCAATTTCAATTGTCACCTACCGCCCTGAGTTGGCCGCAGCGGTTGCAGATATGTGGAATGCCAGCCGAGATAGCTGGGGAGGCGGAAATTCGATTACGACAGCCGAACAAATCAGGCAAGAAGAAGCAGCCTCTGACGCTATTACTGTCTATCTCGCCATGGAAGGTGAAACGGTCGTTGGTTATTGCAGCCTGGCCGAATATCGCGAAGATACCGGTGCCCTCTACATCCCGTTGCTCAATGTACGTCCCGACTATCACGGAAAAAAGGTCGGCCGGATGCTACTTTCATGCGCACTGGAGAAAACGATTGAGCTCGGCTGGCCGCGGCTCGATCTGTATACGTGGGCAGGAAACACGAAGGCTGTTCCCTTGTATAAGAAGTTTGGATTTTTCTGGGAAGACCGGGACGACGCCACCCATCTGATGAACATGATTCCTTACGTGCTCCGTACCGAAGCAATCGCCCACTATTTTGAGGAGCTTGACTGGTACCAGGACTCCACGCGGGAGATCATCGTAGAGCCGGATGGTCGCAAGGAAAACGGCTTTGATTACTTTACATACTCCTGGGCAAAAGGAGGCAAGAGCTTGCGCGTGGAGTTTGAGCGGCGGGGTCGAGGCATGCGCCTCATCGAGACGGAAGATTATCTCGTGTCTGCCGAAGTGGAAAAGTTGGAGTTGGTCTTTGGACGGGAATATCAAATTCACTACCGGATCATCAACAAATCGGGCAAGCCGTTACAGATTTCATTAAACGGGCAACCGAGCGACACGATCCGCTTTGATTATCAAAACGAGCTGACAGTGACAGGTGAAACCACGCTGTCTGCAACCTTTTTTGTCGATCCAATCACAGAAGAACAAAGCATCTGGCGCACCCATCCGCGCGTTTGTACCCACCTGCTGATCAACGGCAAGGCAGCTCTGTTTGAGGTCGGAATCCTTCCTAAGTTTCCTGCTACCCTTTCCTTACATGTACCTGGCCTCTCCTATCCGGGACAGACAAAGCTGTTTTATTTGGACGTGGAGAACAACTTTGCGGAAGAAACCGAATTTTCATTCGAGCTGCCTGCTTGCTCATTCTTTGGCTTACAAGAGCAACGCCACACTATGAAACTGTCTGGCAAAGAGCGCATGTCGCTTCCGCTTAACGCTAATCTGTATGAACACGGCTTTTACGAAGCCAACGTGCAGGTGGAGGCAAAGCTTGCAGATGGCAAATCGGTTTCTTTTGCCAAAAAAATCGGAGCTGCCTTTACGGGACTTGGTGCGATGGTGTCGGGAGAAACGGAACAAGCTTGGCAAGTTCACCATGGTCGCCATACGCTCTACTTGAACAAAGAAGATAATGAGATGACCGTTGTCGGCGGGACAGGCGGGGAGCCAACCAACCTCCTCTATCCCAAGCTCGGAAAACCGTTTTCCAGCGAGTTCTCGAAGAAGCGTGCCGAGAAAGTTGAGTTTATCGCAGAAAAAGGAGCCATCGGCATCCGGGCGACGTATCGCTCCGGGGCATACCCGCAAATTGCCCTGATCAGTAATACGCTCCTGTTCGGAGATGGCACTGTAGAACACCGATTGGAGATCGAAAACCGCTCTGCTGACAAGCTGACTGCTGAGCTGTGGCTAAACCAAGGCTTTCATCACAGTTTTCATCGCCCTATTGTGCCGTACCAAGGCCGTTATGTTGAAACACCATCCTCCTATGGCAGCGATATGGATTATTGGAATGCTGAGTTAGTCAGTGAAAACTGGCTGTTTACACAGGATGAAACGGCCCCATGGGGAATGTGCTGGCCTCCTGAATACCGTTTTGACATTCAAGGCTGGTACGTCACACTTGAAACCAATCTCGGCATGCTTGCTCCACATGAAAAAAAATCGTTTGGTCCCTTCCACTTCTCGCATGGGGGCTATGCTGACTGGAAAGAGTTCCGTGCCTTTGCCCGTAAAGAACCTATGCCAGCAGATCTGAACTTGACGTCTCACCTGGAATTGAGTGCCAATGGGCAAAATCCGTTTGTCACAAGCGAGGAACTGGATGTACAGGTGAAAGAATACAAGCAGCAGTACTTGGACGGAGAACTGACCGCATCTCTTTTGAGCAAGACAGCTTCCGAACAAACGCAGAGCTTTGCAGAAGATGAGGAAGAAACGGAATCTGGCTTCTCCTTCAAAACGCCGGAAAAACCATATGACCTCGTGCAAGTAGAGGGACGTTTTGCCACGCATGTGTCGCATTTGCAGAGCGTGATTTTCCCAATCGGTCAAGGCAAGGTCATACAGGAGCAAACAGTGGAAGAGGGACAGCAGGTCTATATCGCCGACAATGGACGATTGCGGATCAAAGCCGCTCCAGATTTTGCTCCGACACTCTACTCGCTTACAAGTAATGGACAGGAGTGGCTGGATAGCGCCTTCCCAGAACGGAAGCCGAAATCTTGGTGGAATCCGTGGACAGGTGGAATCGGCAACTATATGGAAGAGTTAAGCGCGTTTTCTCTGGTTAAGGAAGAGCGTACTGCTTCCTTTGTTGAGCTAATCGACAACAAGCAAAATGCGTGGCAAGGAATCAAGGTGAGCTACCATGTGAAAAAGCAGGAGAAGTATCGCGGGTTGACTTGTCACCAGTATTACTTGCTGTTGCCAGGAGTACCTGTCCTCTGTCATACAGTAGCGATCGAGCAAAATACCGGAACGTACTTTGCTGGCAAGGAATTAGCTACTGACATCTTTTTGCAGTCAGGAACCGAGGACGAGGCGGTATGGCTGAAAACCGTCGGTACGAATGGCGAGGAGCTCAACTACAAGCTGGCACAAGGTGAATTGGATGTCCTTGAAGTCTCCGATTATGTCCTCGGGCGAGCTAACAGCAAGGATCAGATGCATATCGTTACTGACCTCGAAACGGCGGACCTCCAAGTATACGCAAACAAGGAAGTCGCCGTAGCGTCTGTCATTCGCGAACTGAATCTGCCAAACAACAGCACTACCTTTACTCCGCCTGTCTTTTTCCTGTTTGCCGACAACGCGCTTCCATCCAATGCCTTATCTGACTTACGGGCGATTCGCTTTGCCAAATAAGGGAGGGCTATACATTGAAAATCATCGATGCGCACATGCATTTATCCCATATCGAGGAATTCAAGCGGACGGCGGCAGAAAAGTCGTTTGTCGATTACTCCGTCGCTGGTCTCTTGCAAGAATATGCCGAGAATGGCGTGGTCCTTGGGATAGGCATGGGCTTGACAGAGACTCAGCCGGACGGCTTTCCCGATGTGGAAGCTGTCACTCCCATGGGACTAGACCTGACAGACGAGTTGCCGCCGCAGTTCGTCTATTGCCTGGGAATCAATCCGTTAAAGCTGGATGAAGCAGCAGTGGCACGCTTGGAAGTTGACCTGCTAAAGCCCAACGTGGTTGGGCTGAAAATCTATCTGGGCTACTATCCCTTCTACGCCTATGATAGCGTCTACGATCCCGTCTATGCACTCGCAGCCAAATACCAGGTGCCTGTCGTCTTTCACACCGGCGATACGTACTCAGAACGTGGGCTCTTAAAATACTCCCACCCTCTCACACTGGACGAAGTAGCGGTAAAACATCGAGATGTCAATTTCATGATGGCCCATTTTGGCGATCCATGGGTACTCGATGGGGCAGAAGTCGTTTATAAAAACCGCAATATGTTTGCAGATCTCTCCGGCTTAATGGTCGGTGACGCAGCCAATTGCAAGCGACTCGCGGACTCCCCCCTCTTCTTTTCCCATCTGCGACACGCGATCACCTATTGTGATCATTACGACAAGTTTTTGTTCGGAACGGATTGGCCGTTGGCGCCAGTGAAGCCATATATCCAGTTTGTAAAAGACCTCATCCCAGCAGAGTATCACGAGGATGTGTTTTACAAGACAGCATTGAAGGTGTTTCCCAAAATCAAGCCTCTGGTTGAGTAGACGATACAAATCCCATGTCTCTTCCTCTCGAAGAAACATGGGATTTTTCATTTGTTCAATAAAACTTCTTCTATTTACGACAAAAAACGACAGTATTCGTATTATGATAGATATGCGAGTTTGCTTATACATCGTTAGTAACGGACAACCATGACCCAAAGCTTTCGCTAGAACAGATAGAGCAAGACTAGGTTTCTACTAAATTGGGGGAGGACATGTTTCCTTGAAGAAAAAAATTGCCTGGGTTACAGACAGTACCGCGCTCATACCTGATCACATCATGGAAGAGCATGACATCTACGTCGTTCCACTGGAGATTATCTTTGAAGATGGCACTTATGAAGACGGCATTGATTTAACACCTGAACAGCTCTATCAAAAAATTGTACAGGCCAATTATGCTCCCAAAACGTCTCAGCCTTCCTTAGGAAAATTTGTGACACTCTACGAACGATTAAAGGAAGAGTATGAATGCGCGATTGCTGTCCACCTCTCCTCTGATCTGAGTGGGACCTACAATACAAGTGCAACAGCAGCCAAGATGGCAGACTTCCCTGTCGAGCCGGTAGATTCCAAGCTAATGTCGTACCCGATTACCTCGATTATCTTAAATGGCATCGAGCAAGCGAAAGAAGGAAAAGGCTATCAGGAGATTGCTGCTTCCTTGCGCGAGGAATATAAAAAGTTTGAGAACTATATCCTGGTCGGCAGTCTCGACCAGTTTTACAAGGGCGGACGAATGACCGGACTGCAATATTTCATCGGCAATTTGCTTCAGATCAAGCCGATTTTTCAAATTAAAGATGGACTGTTTGAAGTATATGAAAAGGTCCGTACCGAAGGGAAAGCGGTCAAGCGCATGCTGGAACAGCTAGAGAAAGCCAAGCAAAATTACTCCGTGAAGCGCGTGCAGATTTTGCATGGCAACGTCTTGGACAAAGCGCTGGAATTGAAAGAGAAAATTCAGAGCAAGTACTCCGATGTCGAGGTGTTGGTTGGACCGATCAGTTCCACGATTGGAGCGCATGCTGGGATGGGGACGTTGGCGTTGGCTTGGCGGAATGAGTAAGGGGTAAATGGGGCAGTCTCACATGCCGATTTTTTTCGGCAAAGAGCTGCCCCCTTTGTCTTTTATTTTGGCACAATTTCATCATGTTCTAATCTTGATCACGACATTCCCCTTCTTCCGCCCTGTCTCCACATACCTGTGTGCCTCCGGTATTTGTTCCAGCGAATAATACCTATCAATAACCGCTTTCATCTGCCCTTCCTCCGTCAACTCTTTAAGAAAATCCAAATCCTCCGTCCGCACCTTTGCAATCCCTTGCCCATCCACTGTCAGGAATATCCCGTTTGGTGTCAGTACTCTTACGCACTCCGATTTCGTTGCTTTCCCAACCGCATCAAATACAATGTCATACCGTTCTTCTTTTTTCGTAAAATCCTCTTTCGTGTAATCAATGACGGTATCGGCTCCCAACGATTTCACCAAATCAAAATTGGCAGAACTACATACCGCTGTCACCTCAGCCCCAAAGTACTTGGCAAGCTGTACCGCGGAGGTCCCTACTGATCCAGAAGCTCCGTAGATCAGCACTTTTTGCCCCTTTTGAAGCTTTCCTTTTCGAAAAAAATGCAAGGCGGTCGTTCCCCCAAAAGGAATCGCGGCGGCTTCTTCATGTGTTACATTGGTCGGCTTTACCCCCACGATTGCGTTTTCATGCAGACAGATGTACTCCGCATGCGCACCGCATCGCATCCCGCTTAATGCATAGACTTGGTCGCCTTTTTTAAATCGTTTGACATGTTTTCCAATCGCTTCGACTTCCCCAGATAGCTCTACACCGAGAATAGGGTTTCTCGGTTTTGTGAGACCGAGCACGAGGCGCATGGGAATCCAGAGCAAAAACGGACTTTTGAAGGCCCGTATTCTGCAGTCTCCTGATGTAACAGTGGTTGCATGAACGTTTACCAGGATTTCATTATCCTTAGGCATAGGCTTCTCTACTTCTCTTAGCTCCAAAACGTCTGGCGATCCGTATTTCGTGCATATCACGGCTCTCATTGACATCCTCCTATCCACTTTGCCATGAGTATAGCGGGAGCACGGTATTGGTATACAGATACTTAAGTATGGTTTTGGAAATTACAACAAGCCTAGCTGGCGAGCCCGTGCGACTGCTTCTGTACGCCGCTGTACCTGTAGCTTGTCAAAGATATTCCGGTTATGCCCTTTCACCGTGCTTAGTGCAAGAAACAGCCGCTGGGCAATGTCACGATTCGATAATCCTTTTTCGATGAGCTGCAAAATTTCAAGCTCTCGCTCACTAAGTGGCTCGATCAGGGAATCAGCATGGTGGGACGGATTCGAGTTGCCCCCTTCCCTTTTCGGCTCTTCCTCTTTCCATTCCGAAAGCAGCTTTTCTATATAACGTGGCATCGTTCCATAGACTGCCGGATCATACAATAATCTTTTCATCGAGATACCTTCGTCGACGAAACTGCGAATAAAGTCATTCGGCCCCGCTATTACCAAAGCGTCTTTCACCATTTGCGCAGCTTTAGCTTGATCACCCTGCGCATGCAGAACAACTGCTAGCAAAAGCATGATCTTGAGTCGTTCATCCTCTACTTGTTTAGCCTCTGCCTGCTCGAGTAATGGTTCGAGCACCGCAAGTGCTGCGGACGTATCTCCCTGAGCCAGAAGTACACGAGCCTGGAGTATGGGAAGGTCGTGCTTCTGTGCCAATCGGGCTGCCGCTGTCAGGTTATCCTGCTGAAGTAATATAAGGACTTGTGCTTCGGCAATAGGGGGCATCTGCATGACAAAGCAATTCTTTCGAGCAACATGCTCAGCATTTGCAATCATGGCAGCCGCTCCACAAACGTCTCCCTGTGCTAGCTTCAGTCTTGCCAGAAACACCTGCGCTGCCACGACTCTGTCCGTCTGTTCCAGTTGACCTGCTAATTGAATGGACTGTAGACCATGATGCTCCGCTGTATGCAAGTCGTTCCATTCATAAAAAATCCGAGCCAAGCCTAGATGCGCTTCACAAGCAGCTGGTAAGGGAGGAGAACCAGCCAATTTTCGTACATGCTGATAAGTCTCAGCCGCCAAGTGGAGCTGATTATCTGCCTCCTGTAGCTTCGCTAGCCCAAGCGTAGCCATCATGGTGATCACGACATGGCCAATCTTTTCACTGTTCGACAATGCCTCATGGTAAGCCTTGCTGGCTGCGGAACGATTCCCCTGAAGGTGATAGGCATACCCCAGCGACCAAGTAGTGGCTGTGCGGACAGGCAAGTTGTCAGGGTGCAAGTAATCCAAGGCTAGCTTGGCCTCGGCCATGATAATCTCTGATTGGTGCTTGCTCACAGCTAAGGTGGCGCGTATAGCAGCGATATGCCCAAGAGTATCTCTGGAGCTGACTTCTGGCTCCAAACCTTGCAGTGCTTCTTCTGTGGCTAGCAATTTCGGTTCAACGCCAGTCATTTGACCTGTCATCAGCAAAGCTGAGGCGTACATCACCCACAGTGCTGGTCTTGCATCCAACTCCGTGTTTGGTAATGACTCCAGCCAGTTCAGTACAGGGACTACCCCTCCACGAAAGAGCAGCGGCATCCCCTCTCCCTCCACCAGTCGCGCTGCTCGTGATGTATCATTGGCTGCCACTGCATGGTGAAAAGCTTCCATCTCAAGACCATTGTCTTCATACCAAATGCTTGCACGGGTATGTAATTCTGTGAAAATTCGCTCTCCCTCTCCTATTGTCGATGAAGAATGCTGACGGAGCCTCTGCCGCAGCAGATCAGCAAAAAGATGGTGATAACGGTACCAACGCCGCTCGCTATCCAGCGGGACGATAAACAAATTGGCTCGTTCGAGAAATTCTAACGTTTCCTGGGCTGAACCTGAACAAATGTCTCTTTGGCCAAAAACGGCGTCACAAAGAGGACCGGACAATCGGTCGAGGATGGATGTTTGCAGCAAGAATGCTTGAATGCTTGCAGATTGCTTGGTAAGCACTTCTTCCACCAGATAGTCGAGTATAAAATGGTGACTGCCCGAAAAAGTTGGAAGGAAGGTTGCGACATCTATTTGTTCTTTCATGGAAAGAGCAGCTAACTGTAGACCGGCAATCCAGCCTTCTGTGCAGGCTTCGAGCAGGGCGATGTTTTCTGACGACAGGTGCAAATTCATGACATTAACTAAAAATTCCGCTGTCTCCGAATAGGTAAATCGCAGGTCTGAGGCGCGTACTTCGGTCAATTGATTCCTAGCCCGTAGCCTGGCGACCGGAAGTCGTGGTTCCTCGCGGGTCAAGATTACCAGATGCATCTGCGGGGACATTCGTTCAAGCATGAGAGAGATGGCATCGTCGAGAGGCCCCGTTTTCAAAACGTGGTAATCATCGAAGACAAGAACAAAAGAGTTGGGTATTGTGATTATTTCATGAAGCAGAGTGGTGATCATCAATTCGATTGGTAAAGGTTGAGGAGAATGGAGCAAAGGAAAAATGCCCGATCCAATATTCGGGTCAATATTTCGCAGAGCTGTGAAGAGGTATGTTAGAAAACGCGCAGGGTCATTATCCCCATCATCCATGGAAATCCAGGCGAAGGGTCGATCACCGCTGACGAGCCATTCACTGACAAGTGTCGTTTTACCGGAGCCTGCTGGTGCTGAAATAACCGTCAGTTTACGGTTTAGGCCCTCGTTTAACTTCTCGATCAGTCGATGACGGGTAACGGTCTTCAACCGTGACGGGGGCATATACAATTTGGTCGTTACAATTGGAATCGTCATAAAGAAATTATAAGGATCGCCGTCTCTAAGCGTCAACTCCGCCGACTTTTTGATTTACTCTCTGCTTTTTTCAAATCACACAAAAAACACGCCGAGCTGGCGTGTTTTCGTTTTGGCGGCATAGATGTTATCTCGTTATACGTTTTCCAATAGCTTCCACGAGCTCTCTCGTTGTCTTGGGAAGATTCGATTTTAGAATGGAATTGATCATGGGACCCTTCACACCATGTGCAGTGATGTCGAGACACCCCGTCATTTTCGTCCGCGCCTCCCCCAATGCTTTTGCTTGGAAGTAGCCATACCCGGTGAAATTCCCACTGATCCCCGTCAAGGTAAACCTCACCTCGGTCGGCGGCGTCCATTCGGTGATATCCACTTGCAGGCTGATCGTTTTCTTCATGATGCCGATATCGCCTGTAAACGTCCAAGCGACACGACGTTCATTGATTACCTCGTGGCTGATGTAGCCAGGTACCAGTGGAACCCAGTTCTCCACTATACTCACAAACTGCCATACCGCCCCGATAGGCAGGCTCAGCTCCACATCATGTATTCCTTGAGGCATGATTTGCTCATTCCTTCCCCCAGTGTTCTTTGGTATCTTGTTATGTGTATTGTCGGAACACGGGAGATATTTCAGGAATTAAGCAGATACATATTATAAAGTTACAAAATATTTTTACCTAGTAAGCTATATAAACAATGTGTTTCTTTTTCACGTGATGATGAAAAAATCCCACCGAGTTTCTCCTGAAACTTAATACTAATTATAATCGTATTCAATGGAAAACAAATGAAAAAGGTGATTTTTTGGACAACTATTCACTAAAGCCTATTATTGTGAAAACAATTAAGACTGTTCACAGTTACTACCTTCTAATCCCTTTATTAGTCTACTTTGTAGGATTTATATACACACAGGGTACCCTTTCCCCTTATACTGGTAACCTGAATATATGGAATAATAATGAGTTTTTATCATTATCGTTGGAACTATATTTTATAAATGGAGCACATTTCCTCACTAGATTCGGGATAGGAGCTTTTCTTGCAAGCATTTTAATTGAATCCTTAAGTGATTTACTACAACATCTCTCAAACTCTAAAATATTTAAAAGTCTTCAAAGAAAGTACATTCTATCCAAGAATATTTATACAACAATCATTAAATTAATTTTGATATTCAGCCCCTTTTTTTGTCTACTTTTGTTTCCGATTATTGGATACGTTTGGTATGGCACAATTCTTAACATGATAATTGTTTTTACATATTTTTCAGCATATAAGGTATATAAAATTCAAATAACTAAAGATATTGTACATCTAAATAGTTTACCGAATGTTAAGTTATATCATTACTTTTTCATTGCCTTTATGTCATTAAGCTTCATTTTCCACGTTTATTTACAAGGTTCATTTTCCCAAGCAACTGAAATCGATAAAGCATTTAATAAAGGCGAAGTTAGTCATAAACTCTCTACGGTTTATTATGAAAAAAACAATATTTCTAGCTATCTCAAGATTGATATTACAAAAGAATACTTCGTAGGATTCAACTACTCAACAAAAAAAATTGAAGTAATCCCTATAAGTAAGATTAATAAAATTGAAAGTTGGGATGGCAGTAAGGAACATACTTACCGTAAAATGATTAGTGGAAAAACTATTCTTGACGATACTCAAAAGAAAATCAATTCCCAAATAGATAAATTTTACAACGCTCGACTAAAAGCAAATGCATCTGAATTGATCTCAATGATAACCAAAGATTTTTATCAAAAGGAATTTAGATTAATTAGTCCTGAGATATTAAGAAAGAAGTGGACGATGACTAATGAACTTCATGGGCAACCCCTTAAAGATTTTTTAGGAGTTGAAATGTCTGTTCCAACATACTCCGAAGAATCTAAAACTTCTTACATAGCAGTCGTTGAATACTGGAAAGAAGCTACCTTATTCTACAAAATTACTCTAAAGCTAGAGGACGACGGTTTATGGCGAATTAGTAATACTGAACGAACTGTGTCTTTCCAATTTTCGGATTAACATATCGAGTTTAAAAGATACTGTTAACCTCATAACATTTAAGCACTCATCTCGACTCAGTTAAGCTAATCTAAAGGGTTAGGTATCTTAAGAAATGTCTCGAATAAAATAAGATAGATTATAATTTCTCCTTACATTTACACAATTCTATGTGTAGCACCTTTCTTATCACAACTTCGAAAATACAAAGGCTTCAGCCGTTAATAAGCTGAAGCCTTTATGATAACACTACTTTTTGCTCTCAAATGAGTATTAATTACCTACCCACTCCCACAGCACGAACATAAAAATGAAAAATCCGCTGTCTCTCCTTGACTTAAAACAATAGGAGGAATTTAACCTGATTCCCGTTACCCGAGTTTAGGATAACAAGTAAGACAAAGATGCTCGTGAATTACAATAATTCACGAGCATGTTATGCATAATTAACATATAAAGTGGCGTGTTAGCAACCTCTCACTTCAAATTTAAATCACATTAACTTTTACATGAATGTATTAATTCACTTTTTTCTGCAATTGTATTGTAACATTATGTCCATATTCCTGAAACATATAAACCAAATTTGAACCATCGATTAATGTGATTGGCTTATCCTTAGCAAACTCTCTTGAATCATTACCAAAATAACTTGTAGTAACTAGAATTCCTTTAGTTGCTCCTTCGGCTAATAAAGTTCCATAAAGATCTCTAACTGCGGAAACTGGAACAACATTGTTATAACGTTTTGCTTGAATGACAAATTTGCCCCCTTTGATTGGGTCTGGGTCAAATGCTATTGCATCAACTCCACCATCTCGACTTGCTTGAGTTACATTGACTTCTGCACCGTCTTTTGAAAATACTTTTGCAAAAAGCTCTCTTACTAAATGCTCAAAATCTTCCCAATTCATTGTAGCCAAATTAGTCGTCGAATTAATATCAGCTAATACGTCACGAGATTCAACAAAACGTGAGTCATCACGCCTAATTTCCATAACCGGCCTAACAGGTGCTAGTTGTGCTAATGGTCCAGCAGACAACCCTTTTAAACCCTTAAAGCATTCTCTTGGATCAACTCTCTCAAGATTAAATTTCTCAAATGCTTCCCTCTCAGCTTGACAAGACATTATGCATGATCTGAAATCATTACCAGTTTTACTATCTATTCCACTTACCCAACCGTTATATACAACACTTTTGACATCACGTATATAAACAGCTTCAAAAACTTCATGAATGGTTCTTAAGCAAATCTGATATAAAACATCCTCGTAATAAGCATCAAACTCTTTTTGTTTCATACGTACTTCTGTTATTGTTTTTTTAGTTGTTACATATTTATATTGAATAATACTTGGAACAACATCCTTTGAGGGAAGTTCAAAAGAAATGATAACAGTTCCACTAATGGGATCATATTGAACTTCAAATTCTCTATCCAAACCCTCCGGGTATTTTGATTTCTCCAAAACCATGTAGACGTATTTTTCAATAGCCTCTCCGTGCCCCTGTTCAAACTCCAACTTAAATTGATCTATTTTTTCATTGTGCTCATTTTGTAGTTTTATAAATTCTTGCTTATCTTTTTCATATTTTTCTTGTTCTTTGGCTTTTCTGTTTTCATAATCGGCCAACATTTTATCCAATTCTACTTGGGCTCTTTCTTCCATTTCAATTCTTTTTAATTTTATTGATTTAATTAAAAACTCCACAAATGGCCTTGGATTTGGTACTTTTAATTGATTCATTATTTGCTGTAATGTAGGTACTGGTTCATTGAAGTGAAAGTTTTTAAATTTCTTTTTTTCTTTTAATTTCTCCCATTTTAATTTATCATCTACTTTCAAAGTAGAGATAAGGATTGATTTATAATCTTCTATTAGTTCTTGTGCCTGTTCTGAATCAAATTCTGCTTGGGATTTCATATCTTCTATTGCATCTCTTTGTCGTTGAGCTCTTTCTTTGGTTTCCCATTTGCGTAATTGTTCTTCTACTTTTAAAGCAACTTCATATTCTGTTGAACCCTTTATTTCTTTAGTAACACCTAAATAGTCATTAGATATAATGCGATAGTAGTAAAACTTACGCCCCATTTCTTAATCCCTTTATAGTCTTTTAATAAGCAACAAGGACCTTTTTCATAATTCGCCAAATAAATCCATATTCCTACAAATTTACATTAAGTCACCCTGTGCCAGGATAGTACTACGTTTTCCAGGAACACAGTTCCAAACACTCCTGAACCAGTAATATCATCTTAAAGGTTCCAATAACGGAAATACCTCCAAAAAAAATTGGCAATACCAATGTATTGCCAAACAACTGCTCTAATTGTCCTATGAGAATTTATTTATGTTAATATGTGCAAGTCTTACAGTATTACAGACAAGTAATTTATCCATTCGGATTCGAGCTTGAAGATCCCTTCTTAAATAGTGAAAATAAAGGTCTTGCCTTTGCTAACTGTATGATATAGTCGATTTAAGTTAACTGACAGCCCCCATACTTCCGCCAGCATTAAGTAAATAGATATCGAGCTTATCCGATTATTTAAAAATGCCTCCTCTGTAATAATCTCCCTTGAATAATTTCATTCACTAATCCCACCAAAAATACCATACATCCTGTTTCATTAAATAATCGGCGTAATGCCCTATTGAAGGAAACTCATCCAAAACGTACTGACAAAAGATAAAATGCTCTTGTGCCAGCTTTAGGGCATCCTGGTAGGTCTGAGGTCTTGAACCGGCTTGAAAAGTCCACGTATCCTCTGTCACAGCGAGAATCTTGATCCCATACGCCTCCTGCCAGTGCTTTACGATAACGGACTGGTAAACGGGTAGTGGGCATTCATTATAGCCGCCCATCGGGACCCACAACGGCGCTTCATAACCAGATGCTAACGGCAATTTCAGGACAATCAAGGCCTCATCCTCTAATCGATCCTGCACCCATTTTTCACTGATTTGAAAGGATTCCGTCTCTGTTTCACTGCGTTGTTCATCGATTAGCTCATGGCCTTCCCATATAAGGGAATACGCCCTATAGATTTCTTCAAAGTTCTTCCCATCCAAATTTTTTAACTCGGATGAAATGTCTGTATACAAAAGTCGAGAGCTTACAATTCGTCGAAAAGCATCCTCAACGGATAAGCTATGAACTTCCGCAAGCTGGTTATGTACATAAGCAGATAGTGATCCCTCTTCGTCCACCGCTTCTTCTATCATCTCAAGTATATTATAGCTAGGCAGGACCAAGATGCTGTGCGTATCTGCCTTTGTAGCAGGTACCGAGAAGCCTTCCGTAGCAACTACTTCTATGTCACATTCCTTTAGGTAATTCGACAACTCTTCTACCATCGTCACACCTCTTTTTTTCTGTTGTTTTGTTCAAAATCATAGGATTACTCATCTATTTTACTTCATTTTCCAGATAGAGGGGGAATGAACAAAAAGACATAGAAACAGGAGGTGCAGTTTATAAGCTTATTCCCTCTCCATCATGGAGACATTTTTCCTGATTTCATTCAGAACTTCTTCCCAATGAAGCTTCATTTGTTCCCTTGTGTTCATGTTATCCAAATTCTCTTGATGAAAACTAATCGTCGTTCGGTCAGGCTTGTCGGATAGCAGCCGGATTTGCAATGTGGACGGCTTTTCCCATTCCTTCATCGACCACTTTAAACGAAACTGCCGGAGCGGCTTTACAACACGAAATTGACCCGATATTCCATCGCTGGAAGTAAAGGACTCCCCCTCACTAAAGGTAAGGTCCGATACATGTCCAAGCCATAATTTCACCCCTTCGGACGAGGTTAAAAACGCCCATGCCTGTTCCGGGGTAACGGACATCGTCCTGCGTACACCTACCTGGAAACCCGTCGCTGCCGTTTGTCCAACCATTTTGCCTAATTCGGTATTTGGATTCTTCATTTTGAACACCTCGCCCATCCTGTTTGTTAGCACAAGCTTTTCACGAATACCATGTCGCCTATCAACAGTATAGGGTAACTTCTTTGCTTTTCACATCATGAAAAATGACCGCCCTCATGATATCGACACAGGAATGACCCGAATTTGTTCACTTTCTTCATCAAAAAAAATGTTAGGATAGAGGCATCACTTCATAAAAAATGAGGAGAGTCACAAGTGCGGGTACATCCAATTTACTTTTTACGTCTTACAGGCCTGTTAGATGGCCTTTCCTTATTAGTATTGATGGGCATCGCGATGCCCTTGAAATACGTGTGGGGCTTAGACAAAGCCGTAACCATCACTGGAAGTATTCACGGCGGGATATTTTGCTTGTATGCTCTGGCGATACTCTATGCGGCCATTCGCGTGAGATGGAGCCTGCTCTGGTCTCTAGCTGCGTTACTCGCCGCTTTTGTACCGTTTGGAAACTTCTTTCTGGATCGCAGACTGAAAACGGCACAGGAGGTGTATCCTCTGAAGCCGTTTAATAATGCCCTTCTCGTATACGGCATCGTTTTTTTCTCGTTCTTTGATTTGTTCTCGCAACTGCCGGTCATGAGTACATTTGCTGCTTCCGTAGGTGCCAGCTCATTTGTTATAGGCTTTGTCATCGGTCTGTATTCGTTAGCTAATACCTTTGGCAATATTATCTCTGGTATGCTGACAGACAAGGTTGGTCCATCCAAACCTTTGTTGATCGGATTGGTTTTATCAAGTTGCGCCTTGCTGCTGTATCACATCGTCGATCAGCCGTTTCTGTTGATTATCGTGCGAATCATCCACGGATTTGTTGCCGGTTTGATCGTTCCTGCTGCTTTTACTTTCTCTGCGAATAACACTTCACACGAGCAGCAAGGACGAAAGGTTGCTTTCACCGGTACCTTCGTGGGACTCGCAGCGATTATCGGGCCTGCATTCAGCGGCATCATGGCAAGCAAAACCTCCGTGCCGTTTGTCTTTACATGTGTAGCTGTTATGGGCTTTTTCCTAACCATCCTGTCCGTCATTTTTTTGCAATCCACTAAGGCCTGCAAAAAAGAGAAGCTAAAGAAGGACGTTCCAACCTCAGCCCTGATCTTTAATGCTGGGATAATCAAGGCTTACGGCGGTGCCTTTTTGCTCATGTTTTCACAAGGTGTGATCGCTTACCTTTTGCCCTTGCATGTACAATCGCTTGGATACGATTCGAAATTAAGCGGTACATTAATGAGCACGTTTGGGATGATTGCCGTCCTGCTTTTTGTACTTCCGACCAACCAGATTTTTGATCGTGTGGCCCCCTCCAAAACGATGTCCATCGGAATTGGTTTCATGGGCGTGAGTCAACTGCTTATTGGTCAATCCAACACGACATTGGCATTGTACTGCATGTTAGGACTATATGGGATAGGCTTTGCTCTCTTGTTTCCCTCTGTCAATACGATGCTCATTCAATCGACGCCGCAAGAATTGCGTGGGAAAGCACACGGTTACTTATACGCCTTCTTCTCTCTCGGTGTGGTCGTCGGCTCAGGCCTTTTAGGTTGGCTGCCCTTCTCCATCGAGGAAGGGTTTCTGTTCACAGGAAGCCTGCTTCTCGTGTTTGCCATTTTCATTGCCATGCACAAGCAGCGAGAACGCTTGCTGAATCAACAAAATAATCGATAGCAGCCGTCGTTTATCACAACAAAACCTCCTCAACCACTATGCTAGTGGTGAAGGAGGTTTTGTGCTTATGCTCTCAACCGCGGAATCACTGCGAATCAGGCATGCAGCCAACAGACCAATCCCTAGTACGATTGCAAGCAGTACAAAAGTAAGTTCATAGCTGCCAACATGCATCAAACGGATGGACAAGATTGGCCCAAGACTTGTCCCCGAAAACAGGATAAACGTATAAACCGAAACAGCAATTCCCCGCGATTTGCCCCCTAGCTGTCCAATAAGCGTGATTAGGGAAGGAACGGATAACGCAATTCCGGCAACGAAAAGCACACTCGTACCGATCAAAAGAGACAAGTTCGAAATCATACCGAGGGAAGCCATACTGACCACTGCCAGACCTAACCCGCAGCGTAGCACGGTACGTAAACCAAACCGTTTTGCCAGCCAGCCCGCCATCGGAGAAATGAGCATGCCCACTACACCAATCGATCGAACAAGCAGAATATCCTTGTTGCTAAGCCCAAAATCAGGTCCCGCCAAATAACCGCCCAAGACCGTATACATATTAACGAATGACATAAGCAATACAAGAGCGATTATGTAGCTCCAGACGATATTTTTTTGTTTGAACATGGAGGGAATTTGCTTAATCGGCTCCCAAATATGAACGGTAGCAAGGGGACTCGCTTCTTTTGGCAGCCACCTCATCACCACGAGCAGCGTCACGAAATAGATAGCAGCAAGCACATAGAATACAGCGTGCCAACTGTATTGTTCACTCATTACGGTACTAATTACTTGACCAATGATTCCTGCAGCTAGAAATCCTGTGCTGATAAATCCGATTGCCGTTACCCGTTTTGCCGCAGGGAACATTTCCACAGCATAGGCGAGCGCAACAGGCGAGAACGTAGCAGCGGCAGCACCTTGCAAGCTCCTGAGGACAATGATCCATGCGAAATCATTTGCACTACCAAGCAACAAAGAAAAGAAAGCCAGGGCAATCAGCCCGATCACAATAACTTTTTTGCGGCCATACTTTTCAGACAATGGTCCATAAATCAGGCACCCAATGGCAAACCCAACCGAAAATGCGCTGCCTACTGCTGCAGCCTGTGTCAACGTAATACGGAAAAGATCGGCAAATATGCTCATAAGGGGAATCGTAACGTATAAGCTCGACATGACGACGATTCCAGACCAGCATAGGATTGCCGTCATGAGTGAGTAGTTTCGCTGTGACATCGCACACCTCTTTTTCAAATAGTTACACACATTATAGTTAGATTATCTAATTATATTCACAAAAAAATATGATCTTATCTTCCCACCCCCAGTTTCTTTTCCATGCTGCTATTCAACTTCATCAAGATTTTTTCCAGTAGTATCCGTTCTTCCTCTTCTAATTCACTCATAATGGAGGCGCAGGCAGACCAGAAAACCGGCAGTGCTCTGGCTACTAATTCTCTGCCTTCCTGTGTTATTTTGACATGAATCCTGCGACCATCCAGCGTGCTTTGCTCCCTGATTATCCAGTGCCTTTTTTCCAGCCAGTCCAGCAAAGCTGTAACAGAAGCACGCCGAATGCCCAGCCTGTCTGCAAGCGAAGAGGGGGTGATAAGTTCTCTGTCTTCATGTAACGTAAGCAACAGCAATACGTCGAATTTACACTCCGTTATGCCGAATTTCTCCAAGTTCAAATCAATGACGTCTATGGCGTTATCCCCCAGCCATAGCATCAATAGCCCCAAATGAGCCAATTTGCGATCCGTATTTTGCAGAGCTGTTTTTTCCATCAGATTCAAATACGGTTGAATACCAAGTTTCGGCAATTGATCGGCTGTATGCTCCCGCTTGTTTTTTCTGCTCATGATCCACCCTAAATATAATTAGATTATCTAACTAAAATCAATGTAAAGGATTTTTTTGGATTTTGCAACCCCCTACCTTACAGGGACCTGGCAAGACGAAAGCCGAGATCATCAATTCGAAACGTGGGGTGACTGCGTCGGCGGCACGTCGCGCCACAGCCCCTAGCCTCTTCTGCCCAGCTGCCACCGCGAAAAATTCGGTAGGAGCCGTAGACGCTTACATCGTAAAGGTCCCAGCACCACTCCCAAACATTTCCCAGCATGTCATAGAGCCCCCACTCATTCGGCAGCTTTTGTCCTACCGGATGTGCTGTACCCTTAGCATTCTCTTGGTACCATGCAATCTCATCTAGCTCGCCGTAGCGATAACCACCCGTCCCAGCTTTGCACGCGTACTGCCATTCCGCCTCTGTCGGCAGACGATAGCCATCCGCATCCCCGTTCCATATGATACGCTCACCATCTTCACTTATCGAGTAGCATTCCGTGAGACCCGCTTGCTGAGATAGCAGATTGCAAAACGAAATCGCATCGTTCCACGACACATTTACAACGGGAGCCTCTGGGTGCTCATTCGGTCCAACTGCTTTTTGTACAACCGAGAAGTAAAACGCATTCGTAACAGGAACCGGTGCGAGTAAAAAAGCGTTCACCTCGGTTGTCCATGTGGCCTTGATCCGATCGTCCCGTAATTCAATTTGCCCTGCCGGGATGTTCACCATGGTGTACGTCCGTTCCATCCCTATTTCACCTGGCTTAACTTCTCGATCGCCTGCTCTTCGGTCGGCAAGAGGAAGATGTCGTTTCCGTTGTTGGATTCATAGATGAAGTCTTTTAGACTTTTACTTGTGTACACCGAAAAATCCCCTACAATCGCTACTTTCACCCGATAATTGATAAACTTCTGAAGGATCTCGCCGGCAAGACGTGTTTTCAAATCGAAAAAGCTCTCGTTGAGCAATGATTTGTTGAGAATGATACGATCACTGTCTGCTTGATAATGTACCGTTGCGATCAGGTCCAATGCGGACTGCACATCCTCTATAAGCACCCCGCTACCACTCACAATGGCAATATTCTTCCCGCCAGCTTCTACCTTTGTAATATTCAAGTGTATCCTCCTCACTTTCTATTGATAATCTGCCTCACATAGTCCTCACAAATATATCGGTTGTCTTCACCGTTTGCTGGCTGAACGCTCGCCACTCGAAAGAAGCTCAAGCCCACAACCATCGCCATGAGTCCGTAGGCAGCGCTTTGCGAATCCTCTACAGACATAAGCCCGGTTTGCTTGCCGTAATCAAAAATCTTGGTGATGCCCTGCAAATCTCTTGTATAACTTTTCGCAACCACTTCTTGGAGATTGGGGTCCAATGCGGCTCTGGAGAAGAATTGCACAAAGAGTCTTGCTTGATCTTCATGCGGGATGTACATGTCAGCGATGCCATCCAACTGCGAAACATTGATCCGTTTTTCCTTGTCGTCCACGTACGGCGGCAAGATGTGCGCAAGCGTAACGTCCATCATTTCCTGGGCTGTCATGGTGCTCTCAATGTCAGATTCAATTTTCAAGCCATAGTAGGCCAAGAATGCCTGAAAGGCTTCACTCGTCAAATTATCCTTATTCTTAAAATAATACGTGACGACACCCTTTGAGCAGTCCGCATACTCCGCCACCTTATCCAGCGTCATGCCATCAATCCCGTGATTGCTAATACAAGTGAGTGTCGCATTGATGACATCTGCTCGGCGCTTTGGTTCCATTCCTAATTTGGGCATGATTTTACCTCGTTTATTTATACTGTACGGTCGGAATAAAAAAAGTGTACACCATGATTTTCCAGTTTGTCAAACGAATAGGCTCGACAACACAAAAAAACACGCTTACGCAGCGTGTTCGATCATGACGTTACATAGCAAGTGCCTGACGACTGATCCGATATTGCCCCGGTGTCAGCCCCGTCCATTTCTTGAAAGCATTTTGAAAGGCGCTTGGATCTGAAAAATGCAGCAGGTACGCAATCTCTCCGATGGAATACTCCGCTTGCTGTAAATATCCCATCGCTATTTCTTTGCGGACATTCGTGGACAATTCATGATAGGAAGTGTCCTCCGCCTTTAGTTTTGCTTGCAGGGATCTCGTACTCATATGAAAAGCAGCGGCAGTCTGCTGTAAGGTCGGAAAAGCCGCAGGCATACATCCCATCATCCATTGAAACACACGGTCCGAAAATTCCCGCCCTCTGATCAGCTTCTCTCGAATTTCTTCCGCGATTGGTTCAAAAGCTTTACGCAGCCTGACATCTGAATACAGGATCGGATATTGCAAAACTTCTTTGCCGACCAAGAGCCCATTTTCTTCTCCACCAAAGTGGGGCTCCCTTCCGAACAAATTCAAATACGGAGCGATATCATCCGGAGCGTCGTGTGTGAATCGTATCGCCTGTAACGGAATGGCGCGATGACTCATATGGACAATCAAGTGGTACAAGGAGCTGACCATATCCTCCATGCAATGTCGAGAAACGTTCCCCGGGCTTTGTCTATGAAACCGCAGGAAAACATCGTTCCCCCGTTCTTCCCAATCCAGGTCGTACCCGCTGCAAAGAATCACGTGGTACCGCTGATAAGCCTTCAATGCATCGACGATTTTTTCCGAATGCATCATGACATAACCGAGAATGCCCAGATCGGCAATATCGGTTAACTGTCCTTGATGCAGTCCGAAATGATCATCCTGCGTGTAAATGGCCGCTTCCTTCATCAAACGCTCGAGATCTGCTTCACCAATGCGCGCCTCTACATCTTTTAGCATGCTACTGTCGAAAGAAATATGATCACAAAAACGCTCAAAATCAAGGTTCTTGTGAGTAATTGTCTTCATAATCGGATACACCATCGAAATCGCAAACCCATGCGCATTTTCCAAGTACGGAACCTCCTTTGCGTGAATCCACAACATTTATGCGCTCTCGATCATTCCTCTGTTCCATTCCACACGATATGCTGAATACAGTTCAGTTTACCACGATGTGTCGGTAATGAAATCAACTATACAGGGGGATATGAAAATGAACATTCTCGTTATCATCGGACATCCAGATCCCGAGAGCTATTGCTCTGCGTTGGCGCACGCCTATATGAAAGGAGCTAAAGGCAAAGCAGCACAGATTCGCACCATTGATTTAAGCCAAATCTCTTTCGACCCGAATTTGAAGTACGGATATCGGAAAAGAACGGAGCTGGAGGACGACTTAAAAGAAGCGCAGGACCTCATCCGTTGGGCGGATCATCTGGTCATTGTTTATCCGACCTGGTGGGGCACGATGCCCGCTATCTTGAAGGGATTTTTCGATCGTGTCTTATTACCCGGATTCGCCTATAAATATCGGGAAGACTCTCCTCTATGGGATAAGCTGTTAACGGGCAAAACCGCACATGTGATGGTGACCATGGATACCCCATCTTGGTACAACCGATTGATCTACTGGCAAGCCGGACATCTCGTGATGAAACGCAACATTTTAAAGTTTTGCGGGATTAAGCCTGTGAAGGTTACGGAGATCAGTGGGGTGAATGCCGCGGCTGAGGAGAAGCGCAGGAAGTGGCTGGAGAAAGTGAAACAGCTTGGGGAGAGGCTTGCCTAAGCGATCACTAGCAAATACTTCGGCTAGTTTATCCAAATCTGTCACTGTCCTGCACCTGCTTCCAATCCAGCTGCGCGTCCCTTTTCATTGGAATGATTTACCCAGGCAAATAAATCGTGAAAAGTGTATTTATTATGTAGCTAATTCTGAGTATGATAGTAGTTAAAAAAGAAAGAGGCTATCATATGGATTCTACTTTTTCAGCAAGAAAAGCATCAAAGACGAAAACCTTGGTTATCAACGCACTTTTTATCGCTTTTACTCTCGCAGCCACCATGTTTATCAATTTACGACTCCCGATCATGGGTAACGGTGGCCTCATCCATCTCGGTAACGTGCCTCTTTTAATCGCAGCTTTTGTATATGGCAGAAAAACAGGAGCTATCGCTGGAGCTTTTGGTATGGGCCTCTTTGACCTTATCTCCGGTTGGACAGCATGGGCGCCGTTTACCTTTGTAATCGTAGGTGCAATGGGCTATGTAGCTGGCCTCATCGCCGAAAAGGTACCAGGCAATCGGGTATTTGTGTACGCACTCGCAGTTGCCGCTGCATTGGTGATTAAGATCGTGGGCTACTACTTTGTTGAGGTTATTCTTTACGGGAACTGGATTCAGCCGTTTGGCTCCATTCCAGGGAACGTTTTGCAGGTGGTTGTAGCAGCGGTTATTGTCATCCCGCTGGTGGGACGCTTGAAGAAGATTGTGGGACAAGGGTAAAAATAGAAAAATCGCTCAGGAGGCATGAGTTCTCTTGGGCGATTTTTTTGTTCGCTTTATTTATTTTAAATCAGATGTACCCTTCACGTATTTCAAAGATAGGAAGCCACTTATACCAATTTTTTCAGCCCTTTTTAATGGGACAGGTTTTCGCTTATATTCTTGAAACCCTAGCTTTTGGTATAGCTTCATCGCGGGAATATTCGTATCTGCTACCTCTTCAATGAGAAATTGTTCATAAGGGGTATTTTCTATAATATGACGGAGAATCACCATTGCTGCTCCCTTCCCTCTGAATTCCGGAGCCGTTCCGACGAAATCGATTGAGCATTTGACGGGCGAGGGATCTGCTAGTGTAGCTTCAAATTCTTTTTTCAAAAAGAGTCCGGCAAGGGTGCCTTTATAGAGTCCTAGATGCTTTCGCAGCTCTTTTGGATTCAGTTTTACCGAAGACGCAGTGCCATCCGTGCATGCGGCCATGCCAGCAACTTTGCGATCGTCCGTTACCGCTACATAAAATTGATTCAAAACGAACATGTGAGCAAAAGCTCTTGCAATGGTTTGCTTGTCATTGGAAAAAAAGCCAAGCCACTGCGTGAACCCCTCCGCAAAAATCCGAGACATTTGCTCTCTTGTATCGAATTCTATTTGGTCCGCCCTGATCACAGTAAACATGTTTTGGTTACTCTCCTTCCTTGTATAAAAAAGAAGTGAGGATAAAGGGGGAAGGCATTGTGAAGTTGTTTTTCCGCATCCCATTCATCATAGCTAGCCCGTGAAGTGTCGAATAGAAAAACACGACCATTTCGTCTGGCTCTCCTGAACGGAATTCGCCAAGTGACTGACCTTTCTTGATAAGCTGGGCTGTAGCGCGGAACATGTTGTCGCTAAGGCGAGCTACCTCGCTTTGTTTCTCGTTTGTCCCGCCTCCCGATAGAAACGATTGCGCCATCAGGATCAGCAAATTTGCAAACTCTTCGCCTGTCATCATGTCGCTGTGAACTTCTTTCACAAACTGATCCAATGCTTGTTTGGGTGAAACGGCCGACTCGAAAAAATCAATGTTTTTCTGTATGCCTGCAAGTGCATAATCCACCAGTTCGTCAAACAAGGTCTCTTTTGATTTGTAATGCCGATACAAAAGTCCAATGCTGATTCCAGCCGTATCCGCGATGTCCTGGACATTCGTAGAGCCGTATCCTTTTTGAACGAATAGCTGCATGGCTGCCGATTGTATTTTCTGTTTGGTTGCATTGCGCATTTGTTCGTATTGTTCTTTGGTGCGGGGCATTGGGGGACCTCGCTTTTTTGAGTGAGTTTTTTTTCATCATAAAAGCAGCAGTTTTCAAAAGCAATCTTTTACAGTTCCGTACATGCAAAAAACGGCATCTCTGCCGTTTTTCGTTGCCCCTCTATTCTTCCATCTAGTCCTTTGCAGTGTTCAGCTCAGCCTCGATCTGAGAGTTTTTCGACGACTCACCCATGCGCCAGTAGACAATGAGGCTTATGGCAATACAAGCCGCTACATAGTAATAGAAGAGAGACTCGTTCCCGATGCTTTTGAACCATAGGGCGATGAATTCCGCTGTTCCTCCAAAGATCGCGACGGTCACACCGTATGGAAAGCCTACGCCCAGCGCGCGAATGGCGGTAGGAAACATTTCGGCTTTCACAATCGCGTTGATGGACGTATAGCCGGTAACAATGATAAGTCCAGACAACATTAACAAGAAAGCGATATATGGGCTAGTGGTTTGTTCCAGGAGCATAAACATCGGTACGGTCCACACTGTTCCAAGAATACCAAAACCAATCAACAGCGGGCGCCGTCCAATTCGGTCGGACAGCATACCTGCAAGTGGCTGCAAGACGACGAATACGAGTAATGCGGTAAAGTTAATCCAGCTCACTACTTCTTTCGGTAGTCCTACCGTAATCACCATGAATTTTTGCAAATAGGTCGTGTAGGTGTTAAAGGCGATCGTTCCCCCGAGCGTAAGGCCGACAACTGCCAGCACCGCCTTCGGATGCTTCATCAGCTCACGAAGCGTACCCGCCTTCTCCTTGTTTTTCGACTCCATTTTGGTATACTGCTCTGATTCGTCCATACTACGGCGCAACCACAACACGGCTACTGCGCCAAATGCTCCGATGATGAAAGGAATTCGCCAGCCCCATGCCATCATGGCTTCTTCCGGGAGTATTTGCTGCAAGATAATTTGCACACCCAATGCCAACAATTGTCCACTGATCAGCGTGACGTACTGGAAGCTAGAATAGAACCCTCGACGACCGCTCGAAGCCATCTCGGACAAGTACGTGGCAGATGTTCCGTATTCCCCGCCAAGCGAAAGACCTTGGAGCAAGCGGGCGAGAACGAGAATAATAGGAGCAAACACGCCGATTGTTTCATAGTTTGGTGTCACGGCAATCACCAGAGAACCACCTGCCATGATGGTAACAGACAGCGTCAATGCGGCACGGCGCCCATGACGGTCAGCATATCGGCCGAGGAGCAAGCTCCCGATCGGTCTCATTAAAAATCCAATAGCAAAAACAGCGGCAGTATTCAATAACTGGCTGGTAGGGTCTCCTTTTGGAAAAAACTGAGACGAGAAATACACCGCAAAAGCTGCATAGACATACCAGTCGTACCATTCAATCAGGTTACCCAGTGAACCTTTAAAGATGTTGCTTGTGATTCGCCGCGTATTTTCACGATCACTCGATGGCTTCATTGCTGCCCCCTCCTTATGATTGACCCGAATCCATTCGAAAATTGGGATCGTTTAACCGCTTACAAATGAAACGATGCTTTGAAAGGGGTTACATATTTCCCCGGATGGATTCTAGAAGAACTGTCTTTATTCTAAGTTGTTTGTTTTGCTAGAATCTATTGAATACTTCCAGATGTACAAAAACAGCATCCGAGCTGCCGAAAAACCCAGTTGAGTTACATTGATTTTTCGAGCGGATCGGGCTACCCTTTTCCATAGGGAGGCGGCTGTTATGACAATCACTATGCTTCTGGGACTGCTTGAAAACATCTCTGTAATTGCAGTCATCGCCCTTATCATCGGCCAACTAGATTACTTTCGGAACATCATGTACGGCAAAAACAACTGGATGCGGATCGTGATCCTCTCTACTCTGTTCGGGTTCCTGTCGGTAATCGGAACGGAGAATGGGCTACGTGTCAATGACGCACTCGCCAATACACGCATTGTCGGTGCCGTCGCGGGCGGGTTGATCGGGGGGCCTGTCGTCGGTTTTTTTGCCGGCCTTATCGGAGGTATTCATCGCTATTCGATCGGTGGATTTACCGCATTCGCCTGTGCCATCTCGACCGT
Source organism: Brevibacillus brevis (assembly GCF_001039275.2). NCBI lineage: Bacteria > Bacillati > Bacillota > Bacilli > Caryophanales > Paenibacillaceae > Brevibacillus > Brevibacillus brevis. Next base: position 1,457,092 of record NZ_CP030117.1, on the reverse strand, counting down.
AATGAACGGCTACTTGGCCGGGATCGTAAGTACGAAAATGAATATGCTGCGTCTGAAATGGCAGCATATCGTACTGATTGGCGTTTCAGCCGAGCTCATTCAAAAAGTTATGGTGCTTCTCTTGGCCAAGCCTTTTTCTGCGGCACTCGAACTGGAAGTAAAAATCGCGATCCCGACCACCATTATGACCATTGCGGGACTGCTGCTCTTCACGCGCGTTTTCCAAAATCTCAAAATGATGCAAGACCAGTCCGGCGCATTGGGGGCCAACCTGGCCTTGTCGATTGCAAGCCAGACGTTACCTCATCTGCGGACAGGGCTAAATGAACACTCTGCAAAAAAAACCGCTGAACTGATCCGTGAAATGGCCAGGGTGGATGCAGTCGCCATTACCGACCGCGAAAAGCTACTCAGCGCAAAAGGCCATGAACTGGAGAATCATGTGCAGAAAGAAACGCTGTGCGCACAAGTAGCGGAGGCTGTTTTGACCCACCCTACCGGGGTATATTGCGACAAGGATTTTGCTCTTCCGCGTCCGCCTCGCCTAAAATCGATCAGCGCCGCACCGTTGTATCATCAAAACCAGAAAATCGGGACGCTGCAATTTTACTATAAAACCTCTTCCTCCAAGACGTCCCAGACCAACGAGAAGTTAGTGGACGGTCTGGCTAAGCTGCTGTCAGTCCAAATTGAACTGGCGGAGATCGAGCATCAGGCGAAAATGCGGAAGCAGGCTGAAGTGAGCGCCCTGCAAGCCCAAATCAATCCGCATTTTCTGTTCAACACCTTGGGGACCATTATGTCCTATTGTCGTACAGACCCTGATCAGGCGAGAAGCTTGATCGGTCATTTAAGTGACATCTTCAGGCGCAATTTGAAAAGCAAGGGAAATCATCACAGCTTGCAGGAAGAACTGGACGGAATCAAGTCGTATTTGGAAATCGAGAAGGTCAGATTTAGCAACCGATTAAAGGTGAACATGGAGATCGACGAATCTCTGCTGGAGCGCAAATTGCCTGTCCTGACTTTGCAGCCGATCGTGGAAAATGCCATTCACCATGGACTTTCTCCCAAAATTAGCGATTGTCTACTCACGATTCGAGTAGAACCATACGACGATGAAGTGAAAATCAGCATTGAAGACAATGGAGTTGGAATCAGTGAAGAGCGTTTGGCCGATATCTGGAACAGCCAATCAAAAGGGATCGGCCTTGTCAATGTCCATTCACGGCTACGATCCATTTATGGCAAAAAATATGGCCTCACGATTCAAAGCAAGCCCGGTTTAGGAACAGTCGTATCCTTTGTCGCTCCGTTATCCGCATTTGAAAAGGAAGTGCATCCAGATGCTCCTGAAAACGTTCATCATCGATGACGAGCCAGCCATTTGTTCCGAATTAGAATATTTGCTAAAAAAATATATTGATATCCAGGTGGACGCAATCTATACCAATCCCTTGGAAGCATTGCCCCATATTATCAATTCCGAGCCTGATTTGCTCATGCTTGATATTCAGATGCCCGGGATGAATGGGCTTGAATTTGCCAAAACATTGAGCCAGATGTCCAATCCCCCATTGATCGTTTTTTCGACTGCCTATCATGAACACGCTTTGGAGGCTTTTTCCACGTTAGCTGTGGGCTATTTGACCAAACCGATCATGGAAACGAAATTGGACGATGTGATCCAAAAAGTGAGGACACTGAGGAACCGACCGGCCATGAATGACCGTACCCAGACTGTTCCCCCGCTGGAAGAGCATGTCTGCATCCGGAAGACCAACAAGATCATCCCGATCCCTGTAGGGCAGATTTACTTTGCTTTTGTGCGGGAGAAAGATTTATATGTGGCGACAAAAGAGAGTATTGAGAAGTGCGATTTGTCCTTAAATGAGCTGGAGGAGATTTTGAACCGGTCCCGATGTTTCTTTCGAAGTCATCGGAATTATATTTTGAATGTGAAGTATATTAGAGAAATCATTCCGTGGTTTAATAATACGTATTTGATTAAGATGAATGATGATAGTCAGACGGATATTCCTGTTAGTAGGGGGAGAATGAAAGCGTTTCGAGGGTTGATGAATTTGTGAGTTTGGGGATAGAAGGATGGACGGAGCGGGGGGAGAGTATCTTTTCGCTCTGTTTTTCTGAGAAGCGGGGTAATAAGTTTTCTTCACGCAAACGTTTTTCTACCCCCACCTAATGAAAAGGGAGACACAATATGCCCGTGAGTCAATCGGCTACCCACCGCAAGATGCATGTCGGCATTTATTAATCTAAATATCGTAACCCCCAAAATACATTTGACTAGTTACAAAAGTGATCTTAAAATGTAACTACTTAACACATGAATGGGGGTTACGAAATGCGCATTACAAATCAAAGGTTTGGCAGAGAATTTTGGGCGTTATGGATGGCCACGGCTCTATCCAATCTGGGAGACGGGTTGTTCAAATTTGCACTTCCTCTCTTGGCAGCGAAACTTACCAATTCTCCCGCTTTGGTCGCAAGCGTTTCGCTGGCGTTGACCCTCCCTTGGTTACTCTTCGCTCTACCGGTTGGCGTGATCGTCGACCGTCTGGATCGAAAGCGAATCATGGTCGTTGTTAATCTCATTCGGACGGCTGCCGTTGGATCTCTGGCTTTTGCCCAGCAGTTAGATTGGCTGTCGGTATTTGTTTTGGGTTTTCTGGCGTTTTTGGTCGGGACTTGCGAAACGGTATCCGACACTACGTCTGGGGCACTCGTGCCTTCCGTCGTTAACCGTGATCAATTAGAACAGGCAAATGCACGCATTTACAGCGTAGAAACGATCATGAACAAATTTATTGGTGGGCCACTGGGAGGGTATCTACTTGCGATTGGTCTTCTCCTGCCGGCGGTTGGCAGTGCCGTTTCTTTCCTTGCGGCTGCCGTTGCCCTGCTTCTAATGCGTGGACATTTTTCAGTCGAACGGAAGCAATCGGCTTCCATCTGGCGAGAGGTTTCGGAAGGCGTTCGCTTTTTATGGACTAACCAGCTGCTTCGTACGCTTGCCATTATGGTGGCTATTATGGCTTCCTGCTGGAGCGCGTTTTTTTCTATTCTGGTGCTCTATGCGGTAGCGCCGGGGCCGCTTGGTTTACAAGAGTACCAGTACGGCTTGCTGTTAACCTCTTTGGCTGCGGGAAGTGTCGCCGGATCTTTGCTGGTATCTCCTCTGCAGCGTTTGTTTGGGCGGGGGGCACTGCTTGGGATGGACATTATCGGTACCTTTGCAATGTTGTTCGTGCCAGGCGTCTGGGCAAATGTTTGGCTGGTGGGCGCGGCTATGTTTCTGGCAGGTATGGGCGGGACAACATGGGTGGTCGCTGTCAATTCGATTCGCCAACGAGTTGTACCCAATGAGTTGTTGGGGCGGGTCTATGGCGCCTACAGGCTGATTAGTTGGGGGACGTTACCTATAGGCGCGTTTCTCGCAGGAATTGTGGCGGAGTTGGCTGGCCTGCAAGTTGTTTTTTTAGGAGGAGCGATCCTTAACTTATTTCTCGTCTTCCCCCTTATCAGCGTTTTTCGTGAAGAAAAACGCCAAACGGAGCAATCGGGAGGAAGTGTTTCGTCTCCGAACCTTGTCCCATAAACTTGTGAAGAACTTATTTTTCATTTACATCCTCTATCGTAGGAAAATGATCTACAAATCCTAGGTCGATTGATTCCCATAGATACAAGGACACAATACTATAATAGGGATGCCAGTTTATGGAAACTTCCTCCATATATTTATTTTTCGGCCGATCATCTAGTTGATATAACCATTTTGTCGCCCTTTGCAATCCGGCATCCCCCAAGGAAAGAACATTCAGCCGTCCTAAAGAGAATATTAAGAACATTTCTGCCGTCCATTTTCCTATCCCTTTAACAGAAGTTAATGAATTGATTACGGTCTCGTTTTCTTGTGAATGAAAGTTTGCAAATGATATTTCGTTACTATGGACTTTCTTACATAAATCAAAAATAAACTCTATTTTTGTTCTTGATACCCCAGCATTTCTAAAATTTTCAATAGGTGTACGCAAGACTCTTTCTGGTGTTATCTCACTACAAAGCATTTTTACTCGTTGGCGAATGGTACTTGCTGCTTTTGCTGATAACTGTTGTCCAATAATGGACATGACGAGCGCTTCTAAATGATTTTCATTCGTCTTCAATGTAAGTGGACCAATATGGTTAATCAGTTTACAGATAGTGGTATCTTGGTTGCAAATCGATACGATACCTTCATGGGAGGGATGAAAGGTAATATGATTATTCATGTTTCTATCTCCTTCTTTTCAAAAGTTATGATAAAGAAATAGAATTCACTAGCAGGTATGTTACACCACGTTTGCGTTTTCACTTATGGTTGGAATTTCCATACCATTTTACTTTGTCTCAAAACAAGCATCAACAAAATCAAAGAAGCTCAAAAATTTTTATGCACATGCTTCAAATACGGTACCATAAATAAAAAAAGAAAAAACGGCATTTCTGCCGTTTTGAACGTTTACGTATGGTGGAGCATAGCGGGATCGAACCGCTGACCTCTACACTGCCAGTGTAGCGCTCTCCCAGCTGAGCTAATGCCCCATATGTATGGTACTTCCGGCGATTATCGCCTCAGTGAAATCAGTATAGCATACGCCCGCCGTACACTGCAAGCGAAAAAATCTGATAAATCCCCGTCCCAACTGAAAAAAACCACAAAAAAAGCCAACCGCTCCAATCGGTTGGCTCCTCTCTTTTCTCTATCACTCCACTATCTCACCGTCACCACAATCGGTGTCTTCTTCCCACCATACTGCACATAAATCGTCGCTTTACCCGACCCTGTCGCCTTGATCACGCCGTCTTTCACGTCGGCTACCAACAGGCGAGAAGTGGTCCAGAGAGCTGGCTTGGTGACATTTTGCTCAGAGCCATCTGCATACGTAGCGATGGCGTTCACTTGTTTCACTTCACCCTTGCTCATCACGAGCTGGACGACATCTGTCTTCAAGTATTTCAGTGTATCAACATCGACTGGGATCGATACGCTTTTGTCGTTGTATCTCGCTGTAACCGTTGCTTTTCCGTAGGTACGTCCTGTAATGAGGCCTTTGGTTACGTCTGCTACTTTGTAGTTGTTCGTCTTCCAGTCAGCCATGGAGGTAACATCCATGGTGCGGCCATCGGAGAAGGTAGCTGTCAAGGTTACTTGTACGTTGCTGTTCGACTTCGTAGATACATAACGCTTGTTGGCTTCCAGCTTGCTCACGATTCCGACTTCTACCGGGATACTGATCGATTTGCCGCCGTATTTCGCAGTGATCGTCGCACGTCCATTTGAGAGACCTGTTACGCGACCGTTTACCACATCCGCTACTTTAACCGAGGACGAGGACCATTCGGCATCGCTGGTCACATTGTCCGAATTGCCAGCGGAGTCTGTTGCGTTCAGTTTGATCTCTTTTGATTCGTTGACGTTCAGGATCAGCAGGCGAGGATCAACGGAAAGATTCGTCGCTTGGTCTACTTCTACCGCAATCGTAACCGATTTGCCATCGAAGGTACCTGTTACGGTCGTTTTCCCTGCTCCTGTCGCTGTGATCTTCCCGTTCATTACCTCTGCTACAGCAGCAGAAGCCGAGCTCCATGTCGCTGAATCTGTTACATCCTTGGTCGTTCCATCCGCGTAAGCTGCTGTCAGCTTAACGGTTTCCGACTTGCCATTGCCAAGCACGATCTTTTTCTTATCTACCGTCAATGTCTGCATGACGCCAACCGATACGGAAATGTTCACTGTGCGTGTTCCGTATGTAGCTGTTACTGTCGCTGCACCTGTCGACACACCTGTGATCAAGCCTTGACGCACGCTTGCTACGTTCGGTGCACTGGATGACCAAACAACTTTTTGTGTGACATCTTCAGCAGGAGTGCTTCCATCTGGATACGAAGCCGTTACCTTCACTTGCTTCGCGCCGCCCACCGGAATCGCTACTGTCGTGATATCTGCGGACAAGTTTTGCGGTACATCTACATCGACAACCAGTGTCGCTGTTTTCCCGCCGTATTTAGCGGTTACATTCGCCGTTCCAGCCTTGTAGGCGGATACCGTCTTGCCGCTTGCAAATACGACATCTGCATTATCCGAAGACCACTCTACTTTTGAAGTGATATCTTCACTTGTTCCGTTTGCGAAGGACGCGTTTACAACTACGTCTTTCGTTGATCCGCTTTTCATCGTCAGGAAAGCTGGAACGATATACAAGGAACGAGGTACTTCTACATCTACGCGTACCTGAACGGATTTGTTTCCGTATTTCGCAGTAATAACCGCTTCACCGGACTTCACCGCGTGGATTTTCCCGTTGCTGTAATACGCAACGTCCTCGCGATCAGAGGACCATTCTGCCTTGTCGTTTACAACTGTGGAAGCACCGCCATTGGCATAAGTTGCTTTCAGCTCGATGTCTTCTGCCTTCCCCACATTCATGAAAATGTTTTGCTTGCTGAGTTCCAGTTTTTGCGTTGTATCCACATCGACTTTGATCGTCGCTGTTTTTGTTCCATACTTCGCCGTAATGGTTGCTGTACCCGCGCCATAAGCCTTGATCGTACCTTTGAGCGCATCGGCTACAGCAGTATTGTCTGAGGACCATTCAGCCTTGTCGGAAACGTCTTCCGTTACACTTCCATCCGGGAAAATGGCCTTGAGCTTGATTGTTTCTTCGCCGTTCAGCAAGAGTGAAACCTGGTTTTTGTTTGGCTCCAGTCTGTGGGCGATCTCGACGTTCACAGAGATCGTTGTCGTCTGGCTGCCAAACTTCGCTGTCACGGTACCAGTTCCTGAATTCAAACCTTTGATTGCACCGTTGACTACAGTCGCAATCGCCGGATTATCGATGGACCAGTCTGCTTGTGTCGTTACGTCTTCTGTTGTCCCATCGCTGTATACAGCTGTCAGCTTTACGTTTTCCGTGTTGCCGATCCGTACGTTCAATGATTGATCTTCTGTCGTCAGTGCCTTTACCTTTTTCGTTACGGTTACACCTACTACAACAGGCTTACCCATGTACGTAGCCGTTACGGTCGATTTCCCTACCGATTTGGCTGTAATCTGCCCCGCATATACAGAGGCGACATCCGCATTTTGCGTGGTCCATTCTGTCTTGACGGTGACGTCTTCCGTTTTTCCGCTCACATAAATAGCGGTAGCCGTCAGCTTGGTAGAATCTCCATTTTCCAATGTTACCTCATTCTTGGACAGAACGAGTCGGCTGATTTCATCGGCAGCCAATCCTACCCCTGCGTTCCCAGTCCCCACTAATAGCAGGACGGCCAGAAACAAGAGCATCGTTTTTTTCCAGAACATTAACTAGCCTCCCTCGCAAGTATGAAATTTGCTGTTCTTCGAAACCATTCCACCATTACTATATCGGCAAAGAGCAAGTAACAATTTACTAGTTTTTCGTGTCAGGCATGTGTCGAGCTTTGTAACTAGACCTTATTTCAAACGTCTAAATAAAGAGAGTGACTACGAGGGAGAATTCAAAGAATGAAAAATCGAACGATAAACGCACAGCGTCCTTGCTGGCGCGGGATATGGATAGTCTTTGGGAGTGTCATGCTGCTCGGTCTGATATGGTCGGGCTACAACTGGTATCGTATCGAACAGACGATTGAGAAAGCCAACGCACGACACGCAAGCGTCGGCATTGTCCTCGGTGCAGCAGTCTGGGGTGAGGGACCTAGTCCTGGTCTGCGCGAACGTCTCGAACAGGCGGTGACCCTGTATGAAGAAGGCTATGTATCGAAGCTGTTGGTCACAGGCGGCCTGGGTGAAGGCAAAACGATCACGGAAGCTGCTGTAAGCAGAAATTACTTAGTGGCCAAAGGAATTCCCGAAGAGGACATTTTGCTAGAAAGCAAGTCTACCAGCACATACGAAAACCTGCTGTACGGCCAGCAGATCTTGGAGGAACATCATATTCAAGACGCCCTGATCATCAGCCACGACTATCATTTAGCCCGTGCAATGGTCATGGCTGATTCACTGGGAATTGTCGCCTCACCTGTAGGGACGACGTCACACGTCCTGTTTGGACCGTATCATAAGGCGAGAGAAGTACTCGCACTCACGTATTGGGAGCTCTCTCGCCTCTTTACACAAGTACTAGGAACGGTGGTTCTCGCGTAAAATTTCATACACGTCGACAAAATGGCGGATTCGCTCCATGATGCGAGCCGCTTTTGTTTGTTCGATCCGATTTCCGTTGGAGATAGACAAATGCTCTTGCAGTTCACTCAGTGAGTAATTCGAAGTAAACAGCGTAGGCAAATGGTTGTTTGCCCGCTGATTCAATATAACCCCCAAAATCTCGTCACGAACCCATGGAGTCAAGTTCTCCGCGCCGATATCATCGAGGATCAATACCGGTACTTCTTTCAGCAGCTCCAGCTTGCCCGCGTACGATTGATCCGAGATGGAATCCTTCATCTCCCGGATAAAGTCAGGCACATAAACCAGCAAGGAAGCGACGTTGCGCTCCGAGAGCTCACGACCAATTGCACCCATGATGTAGCTTTTTCCAACCCCAAACGGACCGTGCAGATAAAGTCCTTTTACCCGCTCGCCTGTTCCGACTTTTTCACAGAACTGAATCGCGGCATCTACAGTAGCAAAATTCCCGGAGTCAATGACCAAGCCCTCAAAGCTCGCGTTCAAGGTCTCTTCGGATACGTAATAGCTTCGCATCAATCGGCGGCGGCGAATCTCTTCCTCGTGCGACAGTTGCTTGGAGCAGGGCGTCATCGAGCTGATAATATGTTGGTGTGCCAGTTCCAATTGCGTGCTATGTCCCTTGACCAAATTCGGGCATTCGCCAAGACCCGGACAACGCTCACACCAATACTGCTCCTTTACTGCCGTATAGATGTTGGAGAGCGAGCGAAGGTAATCGTCCCTGGTCAATGCGGGATGCTCTTGTTGAAATGCTTTTAAATAGGCTGACGAACGGAACATTTTATCTAACTGCTGATCCGGTGTCAGCAACTGACGCGGCGTTCGTTTGGCGAGCTCTTGCATGAACTCACTGATAGATTCCACGTTCCCTCACACTCCTTATTTCCGTTTTCGCAAGGTTTCCAGTCTTTTCTGCAAGTCTGGAAAATCCTGAATGGACTGTTTCTTTTCAGCGTCGGATGCGTTTTTTTCCTGCGACAACTGCCACTCGACAGAAGCTGGTAGCTTGTCCTGCAAGATAGCTCTACCGTTGCGTCTGACAGGGGCCGATTCCTTCTTGCCCGTTTTAGCCTTCTCGGCTGTTTGTGCCCGTTGATCCGCACGTTCGAGGATCTGCTTGACTGCCTCGTCAACTGTCGCGATCCGCTTCGCTTTCCAACTGTCACGAATCGTCTCCATGTACGCTTTTGGCAGCTCCATTTGCATGCTGGCTAGCGTATGGAGCAAAAGCGCATTGACGACTTCCGGCTGCATCCCATCCGCAAATACAAGCGTTTCAGCCCGTTCCAAAAACACCTTGCTGATTCTGCCACCGACGACTTTTTCCAGCAGGGTCACCGGAGATAACTGGCGACAAGCACGAATAAAGGCTTCACTGCCTGGCTCTGGCAAGCGACCAGGTCCAAAGCCATCCTCTGTCGTGTCCGTTGCAGGCGCCGTTCGGTACAGCTTGTCTTCTGTGTAGCGTTGTACCAAACGCTTGCGCAAAACTTCTCCGTCCAAACTCCGATCCGATTTGTATAGCGTCCAATCACGCAGCTCCTGCCCCATCCCCCAGCTGTCCAACTGATAGAAATGGCAAAGCGAGAACAACAGCTCCATGCTCTTGCCCTCTAAAACTTTGACCGAGTCGGCATTATCCGGCAAGTACAAGCGCAGTGACGATACACTCAACGAATGGTTGACCTGTGCCTCGTAGCCAGATTTCATCGGCGCTTGCGGGAAGCTGGTGTCCATCTCGGTTAAAAACTGATCGCGCTCCGATCCTTTTTTCACTTCCAGCTCCGATGGTTTCAACGACTGGAACACATCATGGAAGTCTTTCGTGACGTTTTCCACAATGGAGTATTCTTGATCCAACTGACTGCCAAGCGTATCTGCATAATGCTGGCGCAATTGCGAATAGCGAACGTTTTCGATTTTGTTTAACAACATCAACGACAGTACATAGTCTGCAAAAAATTCAGCCGGACTAAGCGGCGGTTTGATCAAATACTCGTAATAATAGTCACGCTGCTGATTTTCCCTGCGGCGCACCTCGACTAGCCCGATAGCCTCCAGACGTTCACGCGCATCCAATAGCCGATCCAGAGAAAGCGAAGTCGTCAGCATCAAACTGCGATGGGTCCCCTCCGAGGAGGCTCCGCTCACTTCCTGCACGCCATGGACGAGCAGTTGGTAGAGAGCGTACGATTCGACACCGATGATCGGCAAATATAGCTGCGTAACAAAGCCCATTTCGGCAAAGCCAATCGGTCTTGCCATCCGCACCAGATAACGATCCTTCGGCAACAACTCGTTCCAAACTAAACGACGCATCAGATCTTTCCTTCCTGACAAAATTCGATTTTTTTATTATAGCACGACTATCCATTCATTCGCGGAAAAATCAGTTGGAAAGCCAAAGAAGCCCTGGCGGATTGGCCGCAAGAGCGAGAGAGAAGGTGCGAGTCTGGTAGAAAAAGCTTATCTATTCTTTTGGAAACGAGCTGCTTCGCGCTTGTGCCAATAGCTCTTCCAGCTCTTTCATAAATACATTGATATCTTTGAATTGACGGTATACAGAGGCGAATCGCACATAGGCGACCTCATCGACATGGTATAAACGCTCCATGACCTTCTCCCCAACGTCATTACTCGGGATCTCTGCTTGCCCGCAGCTACGCAGTTCTTTTTCAATGTCGTTCACTACATTTTCAAGCACTTCCAACGGTACAGGACGCTTTTCGCAAGCACGCACCAACCCACGCAATATCTTGTCTCGACTGAATTCCTCGCGTGTTCCGTCCTTTTTCACAATTAACAAAGGTGTTTCTTCTACCATTTCAAAGGTAGTAAAACGGCGCTCGCAGGCTTCGCACTCACGGCGACGACGAATGGATTTATTATGATTGAAAGGACGTGAATCCAGGACTCTGGTCCCATTATATTCGCAAAATGGACAACGCATATCAGAATCAACTCCAATACTGACAATACTTGTCTACAGTGTCCCTCATATTCCTGTCAGAAGTCAAGTCAATCCTTGTACCTATTTAAAGCATAAGTCGAATGGAGTACAATTATGGTACTGTTGGAGGGATAGTCATGCGTTTAGTATCTTTAAAGCACCTACAGCCAGGAATGAAATTGGGACGTACGGTCTTCACAGATGATGGAAAGGTGCTACTTGGAACCGGTATGCAATTAACGGAGCGACTCATCTCCGGATTAGAGCGAGCTGGTGTTGATTCGGTGTATATCGATGATCCCCGCACCAATGACATCGTTGTGGAAGAAGTAATTCGCCCGCAAACCAGACAAGTAGCTGTGGAAGCCATCGAGAAGACGATCAAACAAATTACAAACTCAAACAAGCTGGCCCGGAAAATTTCTTTAAAAGAAATGGGCCTTCATTTTCAGCGTGCCTTTAGTTCTATTTTGGACGACCTGATGCAAAACAAGCAAATGGTTGGACATTTGACGACGATCTCTTCTCATTCGCCATCCCTATACCATCACTCCGTGAATGTGGCCGTGCTGGCGACTGCTGTGGGCATGTCTCTGGGCTACAATCGCACACAGCTCATAAACCTAGGGGTAGGCGCCATGCTGCACGATATTGGCAAAGTGAGCCTGCCTGAAGAGCTGTTGCTAAAAACAGAGCGTTGGACGGACGAAGAGAAGGAAATCGCCAAACAGCACACGATGCTTGGCTTTAATTTGTTGCGAAAGCAGCATGACATCTCGCTTTTGTCAGCACACGTCTGCTTGCAGCACCATGAACGGCTAAATGGAAGCGGCTATCCACAGGGATTATCCGGCAAACAAATTCACGAATTTGCACAAATCGTCGGTCTCTGTGATATTTATGACTCATTAACTTCCCCACGTCCATGGCGTAAGCGGTACATGCCACAGGATGCTGTCGAGTACCTGCTAGGCTCTGGCGGTACGCTGTTCGAGCATCATCTCGTAAATGCCTTTATCAAGCACATTGCTATCTTCCCGATTGGAAGCAGCGTCGTTTTGAATACCGGAGAAGTCGGGGTAGTGAGTCGGGTTGATCCAGACTATTCGCATCGTCCCACTGTACGAGTGTTAAAGGACGGCCGAGGAAACGATGTTCCTAGCCCTTATGACCTCGATCTCAAGGCGAACATCCGACTGTTTATTGTCGGCTTTGAAGATGATGATCTGTTTAACGTGAACTCATTAGAAGAATCTCCTACTTCATCGTAAATACGAAGCAACCAAAAACCCCTTTGCTCGAAATTCGGCAAAGGGGTTTTGTTTATGTTACTTATTTTACACCAACAGCGGCTGCTTCTTTTGTTGCAGCTTGATTGTGCTGCTCGGACACGTGGCGAACCAAGTCTACGACTCGGCAGGAGTAGCCCCACTCGTTATCGTACCAAGCAATCACTTTCACCTGATTGTCTCCCATTACCATCGTAGACAGACCGTCGATGATCGAGGAGTGGTCGTTGCCATTGAAATCGCTGGATACGAGGGGCTCGTCGCAGAACTCGAGGTAGCCTTTCATGCTGCCTTCGCTCGCTTCACGCAGGACACGGTTTACTTCGTCCAATGTAACAGGCTTCTTCGTATTGATCACCAAGTCTACTACAGATACGTTTGGAGTCGGTACGCGAAGTGAAAATCCATTCAGCTTGCCATTCAATTCTGGCAGAACGATTCCTACTGCACGAGCAGCTCCTGTCGTCGTTGGAATGATGGACTCGCTAGCTGCACGTGCACGACGCAGGTCTTTATGCGGATTGTCGAGATTCACCTGATCGTTTGTAAACGAGTGAATGGTAGTCATGAGACCTTGTTCGATACCGAATGCATCGTTGAGCACTTTTGCCACAGGTGCGAGACAGTTGGTCGTGCAGGAAGCATTGGAGATAATGTGGTGATTCGCATGGTCGTAGGTGCCTTCGTTTACACCCATCACGATTGTCACGTCTTCTTCTTTCGCTGGTGCTGTAATCACAACTTTTTTCGCACCGCTTTGCAGGTGCTTGCCAGCGCCTTCGCGATTGTTGAACTTGCCTGTAGCTTCCACAACGATCTCTACTCCGAGGTCACCCCAAGGCAGCTTCAGCGGATCACGGTCAGACAGGACAACTGTTGCTTTTCCATCTACGATAATCTTGTTGTCTTGGACTTCTACTTTATTTTGCAGGCGTCCGTGGATCGTGTCATATTTCAACAAATGTGCAAGCGTCTCCGCTGGATAGCTGGCGTTGATTGCAACGATTTCAATGTTGGGGTCCTGGATAGCGCGGCGGAATACCATGCGGCCAATTCGTCCGAAACCATTAATACCGATTTTAATTGTCATATATAGAAACCCCTTTCGAATTGAGTTACGCTTATCTGATACTTTTATTATAATAAGTATGACACAATTATCAATGTGTTTTACTGAAAAATAAATATTTGGACGATTTACCCTACCCAAAAAAAGAAGAAAAAGCCGCTCTCTTATCAGTAAGAAAGCGGCTTTTCATGATTTTTAACGTAATTGAAAGTCGTATATATTTTTATAACGATCATGATAATAGAGCACTCGCTGGACATATTGACGGGTCTCCCCATATGGAATGTCCTCAATTGTGTCTCGAGATCCGTTCCATTGCTCACTCGCGAGCCATCCGTTTACTTTGCCCGGACCGGCATTGTAGGCGGCAATGACTTTGACGATATCGCCATCATAGCGGGACAGCAAAAAATCGAGATACCATGTCCCAATCTCGATGTTCATGATAGGGTCGTACAAGTATTCGCTGTCCTTTGGACGGAAGCCTGCCTCCTTGACGATCCACTGCGCTGTATCCGGCATGATTTGCATGAGCCCGACCGCACCTTTTTTCGATACGCGATCTGTCGCAAACCCACTCTCGGAACGAATGACGGCCAATACCAAATGAGGGTCCACCTCATATTTTAGTGCAGTAGTCACAATCTGTTGCTCATATTTGATCGGGTACATCCATTTCCACACCACTGGCGTGTTTAGCAGCAGAAATACACTCGCCAAAACGAGCAGGATCAATGCTGCACGCTTGCCAAAACTCATGATTGACGCTCCGATCGAATCGCGGCCAATACGGCCTCCACTTGACGCTCGGTTTCTTCACGCGAACCAGAATTATCGATCAAAAAGTCTGCGCCTTGCTTCTTCTGATCAATGGGAAACTGCGCCCGCAGTCTTTTTCGTGCTTGTTCTTCTTCCAATTCGTCGCGCTCCAGCATTCTCGCCAATTGCATCTCGTAGGGCGCATAGACGACCACGATTTTTTCTACCATATGTGTAAGCTTGCTTTCATACAGCAGAGGGATGTCCATAAAGACGATCTCGGCTCCATTCGCTTCTGCTGCTTCGGCCTCTTCCCGCATGACGCGGCGTACCTCGGGATGGACGATGGCGTTCAGCTTTTGGCGCTCGGACTCGTCCGAAAACACGATTTCACCTAGTTTTTTCCGATCAATTTGACCATCTTCCAATAGGATTTCTCTTCCAAAATGGCGCACGATCGCTTCATAGGCCAGTTTACCTGGTTCTACGACCTCTCTGGCGATTTGGTCAGCGTCAATGACAGGAATTCCGCGCTCTCGAAGCATACCTGTCACTGTGCTTTTCCCAGTGGCAATTCCGCCTGTTAACCCTAGTATCATGCCCATCCTCCTCCCTTGGTCGAACTACGATAACTTTTGGCAGTCCGGGCAAATATGCGTCCCTCTGCCGCCGACTACAAACCGAATGATTTCGGCCCCGCACTTGGTACACGACTCGTCTTTTCGTCCATAAACTAATAGAGATTGCTGGAACATACCCATCTCGCCTTGTCCGTTCACATACGACTTGATGGAGCTACCACCTTGTTCTACCGCTTCTTGCAAAGTAGAGACGATGCTTTCGTGCAGTCGGACAACTTCTTTATCTGTCAGCTTTCCTGCTGGTTTCTCCGGATGAATGCCTGCTTTAAAGAGTGACTCGTCCACATAAATATTCCCCAGTCCTACAATACATTCCTGGTTTAGGAGAAGCGGCTTAATTTTTGTTGACCGTCCTTTTAACAATTTCCCCAAAACTTCTGGAGTGAAACTTTTATCTAGCGGTTCTACCCCCAGTTTTGCCAAAGGTCCAACGGTTGTTTCCTTCCCCTTGGGGAACAAATCCATCGTCCCGAACTGGCGAACATCCCGATAACGCAGCTCCGTTCCGTCCGTAAAATGGAAGACGACATGGGTATGCTTCTCAACGGGATCATCCGCTTGATACACGCCATAGCGCCCTTCCATACGCAGATGGGACACGAGCACATCCTCGTTTAAGAAAAACTGAATGAATTTTGCCCGCCGTTGGATATCCTGAATGGTTTGTCCCACCAAGAGAGATTTGAAAGCTTCCACGTCATCTGGCTGACGCACAATACGCGCCAAATGAACACTTACTCTCTCAATCGTTTTTCCCATAACCAAGCCACGCAGAGTCCGTACGACGGTTTCTACCTCCGGCAATTCTGGCATGTGCCCTCCTCCTCTTGTTGTCTATCCATCTTTATGTTCTAGGCATGTCTACTTCGCATCGTACCAGGTACGTCCGTCACTGACGTCCACCTTGAGTGGCACATTGAGGGAAAGCGCACTCTCCATCACTTCTGGTACCAGCTTGCGCATGACTTCCAGCTCATTTTCTGGCACTTCAAATACAAGCTCATCGTGCACCTGCAAAAGCATGCGGCTAGCGAGACCTTTCTCCTCGATTGCCTCCTGCATGCGAATCATCGCCAGCTTGATCACATCGGCAGCAGTCCCCTGGATCGGCGTGTTCATCGCAGTACGCTCGGCAAACGAACGCAGGTTGAAGTTGCTGCTGCGAATATCAGGCAGGTAGCGACGGCGGTTCAACAAGGTCGTCACATAGCCATCCGCCTTCGCCTGTTGGACAATCTCCTCCATCCAGCGCTTCACACCGGAGAAGACATCAAAGTAACGTTCAATGAAGTCCCCGGCTTCTTTACGGGTAATATTGAGGTTTTGCGACAGACCGTAGTCGCTGATGCCATATACGATCCCGAAGTTGACCGCTTTTGCCTGACGGCGCATCAGCGAGGTCACTTCTTCCTCACTCACACCAAATACGTCCATAGCGGTGCGGGTATGAATATCCATTCCTTTTTGGAAGGCGTCAATCAAATTTTCGTCTTGCGAAATGTGGGCCAAAATCCGCAGCTCAATCTGGGAATAGTCGGCCGCCAGCATGTACCAGCCGTCCTCTGACGGGATAAACGCCTCGCGAATCTTGCGTCCTTCTTCCATGCGGATCGGGATATTTTGCAGATTCGGGTCCGTACTGGACAGGCGCCCTGTCGCCGTAGTCGCTTGGTTGTAAAGCGTATGCACCTTGCTCGTCTTCGTATGGATTTCCTTGGTCAAGCCCTCAATATACGTAGAGCGGAGCTTGCCGAGCTGACGGAAGGTCAGGATCGCATCGATGATCGGATGGTACGGGGCGAGCTTCTCCAATACATCTGCACTGGTAGAAGGTCCTGTTTTGGTCTTTTTCAGTACAGGCAGAGACAAGCGGTCAAACAAAATTTCACCCAATTGCTTCGGCGAGTTGATGTTGAATGCCCCACCCGCCAGCTCGTAAATCTGATCTGTCAGACCCGCGAGCTTTTGGTCCAAGTCTTCCCCCATTTGTACGAGGCGTTCACTGTTTACCTTCACGCCTTGCTTTTCCATGAGAGCCAGTACCATACTCAGCGGGGCTTCCAATTCGCCGAGCAGCTTTTCCATTTCGTTTTCCGCCAGCTGCTCGCGCAGTACAGGCACGCTCTGCCAGATGGCCGCCGCTTTATGTGCCACATGCTCGCTCAGCACGTCCATTTCAGGAACAAGACGTTTGGCACCCTTGCCGTACACCTCTTCATCTGACAGTACCCGTGTCTGTGCGTATTGGGCCGCAATGCTGTCCAGGGTCGGGTTGCTCTCAGCCGCATTCAGCAGGTAAGAAGCGAGGTACACATCAAAGCTGATGCCTTTTATCGCCAAATCATGCCAAGCGAGTCCTACCGTGTCTCGCTTGCCGTCAAATACCCACTTCTCCTTCGCCGGATCAGCCAGCCACTCACAGAGCACCTTCCACTCCTTGGCTACATCCCATGGAACGAACATCACCGTATCTTCCGCAGCCAGTCCAATTCCGAGGAATGGCGCATGGTGATAGTTTTCCCCATCCATTTCGATGTAAAGAGCCATTGGAGAAGTCAGCTTGGACTCGTACGCCGCTTTGTTTTCCTCTGAAATCATCTCAAATGAAAACGGCTTGGCGTCTGCTTGTCCGCTTCCATCTGCTGGCTGTGCCACTTTGATCTTGGACAAGAGCGATTTGAACTCCATCTTTTTAAAGAATTCGCTGAGAGGTACACCATCATAGCCTTCATAGCCAGTCTCTTGCACATCCAGCTCCACAGGCGCTTCACGCAAAATGGTTGCCAAGGCTTTACTCATGTTTGCCTTGTCTACATTCTCACGCAGGTTCTCTTGCAGCTTTTTACCCGAGACTTTATCGATGTTTTCCAGTACCTGCTCGACAGAGCCGTATTCGTGCAGCAGCTTCAGCGCTGTTTTTTCCCCGACACCTGGGACACCTGGAATGTTGTCGGACGAATCGCCCATCAAGCCTTTCAGATCAATTATTTGCAGCGGCTTAAGGCCGTACTTTTCGTTAATTTCTTGCGGAGTGTACAGCTCGATTTCGCTGACACCCTTGCGCGTCAAAGCGACGGATACATGCTCAGACACGAGCTGGAGCATATCTTTGTCTCCGGTAATGACAGTCGTTTTCCAAGCCTGCTCATCAGCCTGCTTCGTCAACGTACCGATAATGTCATCCGCCTCGTAGCCTTCCAGCTCGAAGCGTTTGATTGAGAAGGCATCCAACAGCTCCCGAATCAGTGGAAACTGTTCAGACAGCTCCGGCGGAGTTTTGCTGCGTCCCCCTTTGTACTCTGCATACTCGCTATGGCGAAACACGACTTTTCCCGCGTCAAAAGCAACCATGATATGCGTTGGCTTCATTTCCTCCAACACTTTTAACAGCATAGTCGTAAAGCCCAGCACTGCGTTCGTATGCAGTCCTGCCGATGTGGACAATAAAGGGAGCGCATAAAACGCCCGGTTCGCAACACTGTTTCCATCAATCAACACAAAATGACTCAAGGAATTCGACCCCTCTCGTTACAAAACTACTATCTTTAATCGTAACATAGGGCAAACATCAAAGCCAAGCTGTAGATATGGCGGGTAAAGCACAAGGTGATTGTACAGACTATGAAAAAAATGGACAAGGAAGGTGATCTTATGTATGGGAGGAAATTGATTCCGATCCTGCTCACGCTTTTTCTTTCCCTTGGGGCGATTCCAGTGACGGCTAACCCCAATCCAGCCCCCGCACCCGCTGTCAAAAAGCTGATGGCATTTGTCATTGATGACTTCGGGAACAACATGCAAGGGACGGAGGAAATATTATCGATGCCAGTCCCTCTGACCGTTGCCGTCATGCCGTTTCTTCCAAGCACGAAGCAGGATGCCGAGCTCGCCCATCAAAAAGGACATGATGTACTCGTTCACATGCCGATGGAGCCGATGAAAGGAAAACGCTCCTGGCTCGGTCCGGGAGCCATTACGGCTGATCTGTCTGACGATGAGATTCGCAGTCGTGTGGAAAAAGCGATTGACGATGTGCCACATGCGATTGGTATGAACAACCATATGGGCTCAAAAATAACGGCTGACGAGCGAATCATGCGCATCATCATGAAGGTCGTCAAGGAGCGTGGGCTCATTTACCTGGATAGCAAAACCACTGATAAAAGCGTAGCTGCGAAAATAGCGGCTGAAATGGGCGTGCCCCATGCAGTGAATCAAATTTTTCTCGATGACGTATACTCAGTCCCACATATTACAAAGCAAATGGAGCTCGTCTGCAAGCGAATCCACAATCATCCGATATGTATCGCGATAGGCCATGTTGGGCCTCCTGGCAAGAAAACAGCCTCCGTTCTGCGCCAGTACATCCCGCGAATTCAGAAGGAGGCCGAATTTGTAACCATTTCAAAGCTTATCCAGCAAACTGCCCATTAATTTTCGCCACCAGCTCTCCTTCACACGAGCCTCCGTTTTCAGATTTCCCGACAGCTTTACGTACTCGCTCACGGCTTCTGTAATGGCCTGAGCGATTTTTTCTTGTGCTTTGGGATTCGTTAACATTTCGCGGTCATGTGCATTGCTGATAAAACCCATCTCCACGATGACAGACGGACAGTAGTTGTGACGCAGCATGTAGTACGTCTTCCCCCTGACTGGCTGGTTGTTCGTCCCTGTCAGCTTGTTCAGCGAGTTTTGCAGCAGTTCTGCCAGCATATAGCTTTGTTCGGTATCTTGGTACAAAAGAATGGCACCCCGTCGCCGCGGATTAGACGCCCAGTTTACATGCAGGCTAAGCAACATTTGGGGACCGATCTCCTTTGCCAAATTCTTTCTCTGTGCCAAATCCCGAATATGCCTCGATCGGTTGTCCAACCACCGATTCTCATCGCTCAGTGCGATATCTTTGTTCCGATTCAAGGCCACCGTATAGCCAGCTTCTGTCAACTTTTGGTACAGTTGTTTGGCAATTTGCAGATTGATGTTCTTTTCGTACAAATCCCCATAAGAAGTTCCCGAATCTACGCCCCCATGACCAACATCAATCAAAATGTGAAATGGCGTGAGCGGCAATGCCTCGCTTCGCGTCGGGATACAGATGAGGATAAGTATGAAGGCAGCGATTCGGAAGATAGCCTGTAAGTTTCTCATGCCTGTAGGATAACCGGATTGAAAAGAAACCTTTCAGGTGGCAAGGTACACATAACATTGTGAATTTTTTAATCCAACTGTACAATTACAATAATGAACCATGACCTTACCCGCATAAGAAGGTGTACTAATGAATCAATCTTTGGAAAAACCGTTATTTCCCCCGTATTTGGCTCTCTTAATCGGGGTGATCGCCATTTCCTCTTCTGCAATCTTTGTAAAGCTATCGGATGCACCTGCTCCGATTATCGCTACGTATCGCCTGATTTTTTCCGTTCTCTTAACGCTTCCTTTTTTATTCTGGAATCGTGGTGCCATCGCAGAGATTGGAAAAATGTCCAAAAAAGTGTGGCTGCTCTGTATTTTATCCGGGGCCTTTTTGGCAAGCCACTTTCTGTTGTGGTTTGAATCGCTGAACTACACGTCAGTAGCCAGTTCTACGGTCCTCGTTACGTTGCAGCCATTATTTGCATTCATTGGCGGCTATTTCTTTTTTGGAGAAAAAGTTCGATTTCTGGCTCTATCCGGCGGCTTGCTGGCAATTGTGGGAAGCTTCGTGATTGGCTGGGGAGATTTTCAAGTAGGCGGCATGGCTTTATGGGGGGATTTCCTCGCATTGATGGGAGCTGTCACCGTGACGGGCTACTGGCTGGTCGGGCAGTACGTTCGCCAGCATCTGTCCTCCTTTGCCTACACACTCGTCGTTTATACAGCCACCAGCGTGATTCTGGTTGCCTATGATCTGGCTCTCGGGTATTCGCTCGTCGGTTACCCTGCGGCGGATTGGGGATGGTTCTTCTGTCTCGCCCTGTTCCCGACCTTGCTTGGACATTCTATTTTTAACTGGATCATTAAATGGCTCAATACGACGACGATATCTATGGGAATTTTGGGTGAACCGATCGGGACTGCGATTCTCGCTTACTTTATCTTGGGCGAAGTGGTAACGCCTCCCCAATGGATCGGTGGCTTGATCATTATCGCCGGCATTTATGTGTTCATTCGTTTTAACCAACCTGCTAAAGGAGTGTCCTCCATTGAACAAGCAACCGGAGAACCGAAAAAGCTTGCGTGAATTCGTCAAGGGACTGAGTATTTGGGCGAAGGTTGGCTGGACAATTCTTCTTGGCTATATCGTAGGACGGATTTTGTACTGGTTATTTAAAATGATGTCCTAACAGGCAAAAGGGGGCAATTCCTAGAAAGTCTTCGTTAAGACTTGCGGAATTGCCCCTGGCTATTAGGCTGTTGCCTTTTCGGTTGCTGGCACCTGTTGCGTTTTTTTCGGCTTTTTATGCAGGAAGTACAGAAGTGGAATCGAGAGGACAATAGGGATCACTGAGACGAGGAAAGTATCCCCGATGCCTTGGACCAACGATTCTTTTGCCATCATTCCGTACAAAATCGCACTGGCTCCCCCTGTCGCACTCGCGGCATCTACCCCTACTTGTGCATACATTCCTGAAATACCACTGATAAACTGCGTCGCCATATCCGTATTCAAGTTGTCAGAGATGGAAGCCATGTGGAAATTTTGACGCGCCTGCATGATCACTGTCAAAATCGCAATGGCAAACGAGCTCATGACCTGACGTAATACGTTGGACAGCGGAGAGGCATCCCCCACACTTGTACGCGGCACGGCGTTCATCCCTACGGTAGACAGCGTCATCATGCACAATCCGATTCCAATCCCGCGAATGGTCAAGATCATATCGATCCACGAGTGCATGCTGTCAGCAGATAGATTGTGCAGTTCAAACGTCGTGACGCTCATAATGGTCAAGCCGATCAATCCAATTGGTCCAATCCCGTATTTATCCATCAGCTTTCCGCTGATTGGCATCATGATCGCCATGGCAATCGATTGCGGCATCAGCAGGATTCCAGACTCCATAGCCGTCAATCCCTGAATGTTTTGGAGGAAAATCGGCATCAGGAAGATTCCGCCCATCATCCCCATCATGACGAAGCCCGAAGTCAAAATGCTGATAGTGAAGGTAGGAATCTTCAAAAGCCGCAGATCGAGCAGCGGAGTTTCTTTCCCCAGTTCCACCCAAACAAACAGGATCAAGCTCATCACGGCAATGAAAAACAGACTGACGATGAAAAAGGAGGTCCAGCCCTCTGCTTGCCCTTTACTTAAAGCGAGCAACAGCGTCCCGAAACCGACGATGGCAAGAAATGCTCCCAAAAAGTCGAACTTTAACTCTGGTTTTTTCGGTGTTTCCTTGAGCAGAACGATACTCATGATCACCGCAAAAATACCAAAGGGTACACCGACTAGAAAAAGAAATTGCCAGCTTAAAAATTCGATGAGATATCCACCCAATGTCGGGCCCAACGCCGGGGCAGTCATGGAAGCAATCCCGAATATCCCCAAGGCCATTCCGATCTTTTCACGTGGAACGATCATATAAATCATCGACATCCCGATTGGCATGATCATCCCCCCGCTGACACCTTGCACCACACGAAAGGCAATCAGCGAAGAGTCACTCCACGCCAAGGCACACAGAATGGACGAGAAAGTAAACGCAGATAAGGAGAGTACAAATATTTTTTTCGCCCCGAATTTGGCAGACAACGAGCCGCTCATGGGAATCATGACGGCGTTTGCCAGCATATATCCGGTCAATACCCACTGCATGGTCTCAGTAGTCGAACCAAAAATATTGACCATGGCAGGCAAGGCAACGTTAATCAAGCTATTGTTCAGAATCGCAACGAAGGTTCCTGAGAGGATGGCGAGAAGAGACAGCCACATGCCGCCGTTCCCGCCTTTCTCCTCCCGGTGTGCCACCGCTTCCGCCATGTGTCAACACCCCCGTTAGTTTGCGATCACCTTACTGCCCTCGGACAGTTTGTCTGTCGGGTTCAGTACAATTTGATCATTGTCTTTGACGCCATTCGTGACAGTTGTCCAGTCGCCGCTTGCGTTCTCCACCGCTACTTCCACCTGGTGTACAACGTTGTCGTTTACGGTATAGACGTAATGCTTGCTGTCCTTTTCCAGCACGGCTGACGTCGGCAATTTTGTTCCTGGTGTTGCCTGGCCTTGGAGCATGACCTCTGCTACCATCCCTGCGCGCAGCAAGCCGTCCTGATTATTTACCTTCACTTTGACTGGGAAAGAACTGCTGTTGGTATCCGAAATCGGAGAGACAAACTCAACGGTGCCTTTCAGCACCTTCCCACCGAGACTGCCTACCTTCACATCAACAGTAGAACCGACCTTCACTTGGTTGATTTGGGTTTCCGGTACGCTTGCTTCTACTTTGACATCTGCCATATTCACTAGCACCATGAGAGGTGTCCCGGCTGCTGCCATTTCTCCCGGATCAACCGAACGCTTGGCGACGATACCTGTGATTGGCGCACGAATAATGGTATTGTCATAATTGCTTTTCGCCAGCTCCAGATTGGAGCCCAAACGGCTTACTTCTGCTTGCAGAGCCGCTACCGTGTCCGCAGTTGGGCCTGCTTTTGCCAGATCGTATTGGGCTTGCGCTTGTTCAAGACCTGTGCGCGCCTTTTCCAATTCCAACGAAGATTTCTCCAGCTCAGCTTGGGACAATGCGCCTGCATCAAACAGTGCTTTCATCCGATTGTAGTTGCTCTCGACTACCTTCAGGCTGGCTTCTGCCTGCGTGACAATACTTCCAAGCTGCGTCAGCTGCTCATTGCGTGCACCTGCTTTCGTATCTCTCAGCTTTGCCTGAGCGCCTGAAATGGCTGCCTGTGCCTGATTGATCTGTTGCTGATAATCGGCTGCCTCCAGCGTGACCAGAACATCGCCTTGCTTGACGACTGCACCTTCTTTTACCTTCACGCTCGCTGCTTTTCCAGATACTTTAGAAACGACTTGGATCTCCTCAGATGCTGCCACCTTACCATTGGCAATGACGCCCGTAGAGGCAGAGGTCACCTTCCACGTCTTCACGACAGGGACATTCTCGCTCGTTTGCGATGCAGAAGATGTCTCGCTACAGCCCGACGCAATAAGCGAAACGGCCGCCATGACTGCAGCGATTGTTTTCCATTGTGCTGTCTTTTTCATGCTTGATTACATCTCCTTCACGTGCACTTTGATCTCGGCGTTCAGTCCGGCCACAAGGTCCAGACCTGCTGTGTCATCTATGGCGATTTTGATCGGGATACGCTGGGTTACCTTGGTGAAGTTCCCGCTCGTATTGGCCGCTGGCATCAATGAAAATGTAGAATTCGTCGCCTTTCCGATCTCCATCAGATGACCGCCCAATTTCTTACCTGGGTAAGCGTCAATCGTAAAATCGACTTTTTGGCCGAGTTTCAACCGTTCGATCTCAGTCTCTTCCAAATTGGCGGAGATGTACAATTTGCTTTCGTCAATCACGAGAGCTACCGATTGCCCTGTCGAAACAATCTCTCCCTCTTTTGCTTGCGTTTTAATCACGGTACCTGTAATAGGAGAACGCAACACGCTGTTTTCCAGCATCGTCGTTGCTACGTTAGTTGTATCTTGCTGCCCTACGATTTGGTCCGCTATAACGGTGTCGCCTTCTTTGACAGCGAGCCCGGTCAGTTTGCCTGTCATTTTTGGCATGACGCGATAAATGTCTCCCGCTATCCGAGCATCTTGTGTGGTCACATAATGCGCACCTTGATACCAATAGTAGTAACCGATTCCTCCACCACCTGCCACGAACAGGAGCAAAATGACATACAAAACCAGTTTTCGCTTCATGGTTTCTCCTCAACTTTCTCGTTCTTCTAGTTTCGCAATCAATGTTTCCATCGACTGAATAATGATGTCTAAATCCTCATCGGAAAATCCATGGAAAATACGCTTGTAAAAGTTCTCTGAGAAAAAATCAACCTTTGCGAACAGCTCGGAAATCTTCGGTGTTTTACGAATCCAGACAACACGCCGGTCATTCTCATCACGTACACGTTCTACGAGCTGTTCTCGTTCCAAACGATCTATGATGCCAGAAACGGTGCTGTACGATAAATCCACGGCTTTGCTTATCTGACCGATCGTTTTCGGATCAGGATGTATTTCTCGAATGACCATTAGCTGAGGGACAGTCACACCATATTGGGACAGTTCTTTTGTGGCCATTGTTCCAAATGTCTTGTTCAACCGTTTTAACAAGTCCCGAATATGCAGTGATTTATTCATAGCGCACTCCTTTCTTAAGTAATATTTCGTGTACGAAATTTATCACATGAAAACTATACGATGTTTTTTTATCCGTGGCAACTATTTCTTTAGGTTAAACTTTAACTAAGTAAGTAAAACGAATTTATGTAGATTAACCCTCATTCAGTTCTTTTTATAAAATAGTTAAGCGATCTATCCTCTGCGGAAAACCGAGAAGCGATCGCTCTAAAATGGATTATTAGTATAAAGGGTATTAAAGAATTGTCTAGGGAACCATTTTTGTCTTACATTTTAAGGTGTAAAAGAAGTGGAAAAAACGAACCAAAACAAGAGCATGGAGCCAATCCAGAGATTAGGTTTATAATCTTCATTTTTGACGATTTTATTAATAATCGAAATGAAATTTATAAAAAACCAAATTGCCAATATGGGATTAAACCAAAAAGCTATAGCACGAATATATTCTTCCAAAATTGTCACCTCACCGTTTTAACTTTATTATAACAATTAGTAAAATCGATACCTCTAGTCATTTTTTAAAAGAATAGAGTGTGTTTTAAATATACACAACAGCCCTCTGACAACTAGTATGCAAGAGGGCTGTACAATATTATTTACTGTCCTTACCAATTTCAAATGAGGTTTTCCATGACCATTTATCCCCGGTACCACTAAATTGATAACCTAGATACTTAAAATTTATGCTTATACCATCCAACGAATATGAATGAACATAAGCAGAAGCAAATTGTCCAGTTCGGCCCTTCTCGGAATCAGGTATCCGGACGACATCATTTAACCACCCCTCATGGATTCCATCATGTCGAGCTAGATCTACGTCAGCTTTTGTACCTAAAGGATTAGAATCATCAAAGTTACTTAAACCAATAGATATACCACCCATTGGATCACCATTTCCATTAAATGGTCTTACCACATATCTGCCATCCCTTGAAACTCCAGTAGTATGATTTTGCCATGTATTTGCTATGGTATCTACGAAGTAAAGCCACGGACGTGCACTCCACTCGAATTCTGTTAAATAGTGGTATTCCAATTCTCTCCCATTTCTAGATTTCCCCATATAAACAGCCATACTTGATCCGTAGAACTTACCATCTCTAACAGCCGAGGGAGTGATTGTTAATTGCTTGCCTGATTGTTGTGCAATTATCTCTACATCCTTTTGCCTAATTTTATCAACTTCATCGTTATTTTCATCAGTTACAATATGATCGTTTCCTTCTAAATCAGTATATATATGAACGAAATCCTCAATGGTTGTATCTACTTTTACACCACCCAGCCGAATAACGTCTTCTTGTAGTCCCTCGGGCATACGGTTAATTTCTTGTTCGGTAAAATGCATAAGTTCTAGAATTCTTCTCCTATCTTTTCGGGATAATTCCTCCGAATATTCAATCCCTTTTACCCGTCCATCATCAAAAACTGTTACCTCAAGATTTTCAATCTTAATGCTCTTAAAACCTATTTCATCAGAATTAAGATTACTTTCGTTCGCACTAATACTTAACGGTAAAAGACATGTTAGGGCAATAATCGTGACAAATGAGATAACTTTTTTCTTGAATGAAAGCATAACATTGACCTCCAATCTAATAGACTACTCCAAGATAATACAACAAATAGAAAATATTGTAAATTTTTCTATTTCAAGACTCCGTCACGAAGAGAAGAATATTTCCATACGTAGCGGCTACCACTTTTGCGTTTCCCCGCGAATCCCTTCGGAGCGGACAGTCTCAACCCTCAGCGGGACGGAGCCTGGAGCCTAGACTGGAAATATTCTTCTCCCCACCGCAGCCTCGTACCCAAGAAAAAAACCGACACCCCCTCCTCATCTCTAAGGGATTGTCGGTCCATTCTCATTCAAAATAGATGGAGCATCCGGTGTTTCCTCAGGGGTCGCGCGGCGTACGCTTGGTACATTTCGTGGCTCATGCTCCATTTCTGGAAAAGAGTGAACCGTCACGTACATGCTTCCGTTGCTCGCGATCGCCCGGATCAAGACGGGATAAGCGTATTTGTTTTGAAATACAAAATCGGGGCCGTACCAGCTCACGGTCGCATCCCGGCCTGGAGGTACGTACGCTACGTTTCGGCTGTGAGAATAACGTTGCATAATATGCAAACCTGCCTGATCTACCGCATTGAACAAAGTAGATGATACTTGGCAGATTCCTCCCCCAATGCCTTCCGACAATTCTCCCCTGACAATAATGGGCGCCTGCAAATACCCTTTTTCTTTCGTACGCTGGCCCACTACCTTATTAAAAGAAAAAATTTCTCCTGGCAATACCACGTAATTGTTAATCGCCTGTGAGGCAAGCTTGATGTTGTGTACTCGATTCCAGTTACCTGCATTGAAGTAGGTCGCATATTGTCCGATCCTTTTTTTCCTAACCTGACTCATGAGCGCTTTGTCTACCTTTGGGAATACCTCTTTGTAGCTGACATTCATGCTTGCGGCTCCCGCACCGTAAAAATAATCGTAAAAACGCGCGCGAAATGTCAGGTCATCCAACCTTCTTCCCCTGGTTTCTGGAACGATGGCTCCGGCGTTATTAATCGTCGCATTGATGGGCTCAATGTACGCTTTTTTCGATAACTCTTCCACCATTCGCGCAAGCTTGCTTTCATCAACCAAAGGAACACCATCAAAGGGAAGAGAATAATCAGCCCGATTGAGAATAGCTACCGTCTTGTTCTCCATCTCTATCTGCAAAAAATTCGTTGGGTCGAGGGGATTGATTAATAGTAACAGAGCTAACTTCATAGCAAAACCCATCCGGCTGCTCACCTCCATTCTCCAACAACGATCATCTTCCGTTATTGTAGTATGAGCAGTCGAACGGGTTTCATTCTACGATCTGAATACCATTAGCCCATCTTTGTTAGTCTGCTTACGAGAGCTTGCGAGACAGCCTTTAAACGTTGCTGGTCAACGGCTTCCTGATACGTGGTGTTTAATTGATCACGCAGCTCCTTGGCTGCAACAAGATTGGCTGTGGCCTCTTTAATTTTTTGGGTATATCTTACCTTAATATCCAATAATTCTTCTTCATATTTCTCATCGGTTCCTGGGGTAATCGCGCGTTCGTACATATCAATAACCTCATCCGTATCTTTGCTAGGAAAATACTCATGCGGTGCCGTGCTGTCAAAAATGGCGAGGCTCCTCTCAGGTACAATCACCATATCGAGACTGTGCGGGTCCAAACCACAGTGGTACACTTCCACATCAAAGCCACGTGTTTGGGCTTCCTTCACCAGCTTTTTCAGCATGGTTGACTTGCCAGAGCCTGGTCTGCCTTTGATGAAATAGCGCTTCTCCAATTGGTCTGTCAGCTTCATGATATGATCGACTGGTCCCTGTGGAGTGGCAGCCCCCAAGTACATGCGCCGAACTTTTGCTCTCTTCTCTAGCTGCTCATCCCCGAAGAATAGCGCAACGACTTCTTCTGTAACGCGATTGGCTTCTTCTCTGTCCAGGTTTTCAATGTAAGGGGCTTCCCACTCATCATGGATGCGCAGTGCTTCCCCAAAAGCTTGATAAGCCTCTTCACTTTTGTTAAAAATCTCTTCGTACCAGGCGGCAATCCGGTCTTTGTCATCCACGAGCTGATCAACGTCTACCATCGCCTGCAAATTGACCTGAATTTCAATAACGCCAGGGGAAGCCGGTCTCCACATGCGGGGATAACTTCCGTCCATGATCGCTACTTTATAGCGAGGAAAAATGACACCATCAAACTGTCCGTTCACAAAAGGGGAATGAATCCACTCCACTTCGTCTGTTTTTCGTGCCATTTGATTTCCAATCGACTCAATCAGTGGCGATGTAATTCCTTCCACTGTCCCTGTCAAAATATAAACGCGCTCCAAGCCTTCCAAGACGGAGTCATAAAATGTCTTGTATCCTCGCGCAGTATTCCCTGCGGCATATATGTGGCGCACTTTTGTGGTCATTTCCTTTCCCTCCTGTACTTCTTCTAGCTGCCATTGAATCGATGTATTGTATGCACAAAAGGGAGAATAGGCGTCTGTCTACAACCATAAGAAAACCTCTATCGTGGTTTACTCAAGGATGAGCGACCGCGTTTTAGCGGAATGTTTTCCGTAATATCGAGAAGAAACCCGAAGAAGTTTATACTTTACGATATTATGGAAAAGCCGCTGCAAGCTATTCTTCATAGCTCACAGCGGCTTTTTGGCATTCGGGTATTATTTATTCAAATCCGTCATTTTACCAGTAGACATATAGATAATCCATTCGCAGATGTTCGTAACATGATCGGCAATCCGTTCCAAATATTGCGCAACCAAAAGTAAATGCGTTCCTTGCGAAATGGCCTGACTGTTTTTCGTCATCAATTCAATCAGATCATGGAAAATCGTGGAGTACAGTTTATCGACAATGTCGTCGCGTGCCGCAATCTCTTCTGCCGCTTCTTTATTGCGTGCAATATACGCATTTAAGCAATCGCGCACCATAGCCTTGACGTGATCAGCCATCATCGGAATATCGATGAGGGGTTTCACGTACGGGTCCGCCATCAAGCGTCGTGTCGTCTTGGCAATGGAAACGGCATGATCACCCATTCGCTCCAAATCCGTCACCAGCTTCAACATTGTTCCCAAGCGTCGCAAGTCACCTCCGACTGGCTGCTGCAATGCAATGAGACGGAAGCAATCGCTCTGTATTTCTTGCTCCAACTCATTGATCACAGGATCGCTTGCGATAACTTGTTCAGCCAGTTGGGCATCCCGCTCAACCAGACTCTTAATGGATTTATGAATAGCTTCTTCCACCAATGTGCCCATCGTCATGAGCTTGCGGTGCAGTACATCCTGCTGTTCTTCAAAAGCGTGCCGTGACATTTCCCTCTTCCCCCTTCTAGTGTCTGACATGTCAAATGGTACAAGGCGATTGTATTGTAGAAGTAAAGCTACTATTTTGTTTGTGTAAATGTTTTTTCAGTAGCTTTTTTAGGTAAGGGGAAGCGTAACTGTGAAGGTTGTCCCTCTTCCTTCCTTGCTCTCCACACTGATATGTCCGTGCAAATTTTCCACGAGATGCTTCACAATTGCGAGGCCCAAACCTGTTCCACCTGAATCGCGGCTACGCGCCTTGTCTACGCGATAAAACCGCTCAAAGATACGCGTGAGTTCCTTTTCCGGAATGCCGATCCCGGTATCCATCACTTGAATAGTGATGTTTTCGCTGTCTGCTTCTGTCTTGACGTTGATTTTTCCACCTTCTGGCGTATAGGCAATCGCATTCGTCAACAGATTTAAGATGATCTGCTGCAAGCAATCCTTATCCGTCATCAGCCAAATATCTGGCTTCGGTGAAGGGAGTGTGATCGTCAATTCCTTACGCTGTGCCTGGTCATGCATGATGGCAACTGCCGAACTGATCAAATCCTGCAAGTGAACCTGACTCAGATGCAACGGGATTCGCTTCTGCTCGATTTTGGACAGGTCCAAAATATCGCGGATCATCCGGTAGAGTCGCTCGCTCTCATCTGAGATGATTTGCAGGAAATTGCGACATGTTTCCTCATCTTGCATCGCACCTTCAAGCAAGGTTTCTGTGAAGCCCTTGATCGAGGTAATCGGCGTGCGTAGCTCATGCGATACGTTTGCCACGAACTCACTACGCATCTTCTCCAGGCGGCGAATGTCTGTGATGTCATGCAGCACCACAACTACACCCCTCGACTCCCCCTTGAAGTTAATATAGGGAGCAAAATTCACGTCGAGGATGCGTTCCTGCGGGTAATAGATGTGTACCTCTTGACGGAACTTCTCGCTTCTGTCGAGGCATCTGTCGATGTATTGGCTGAGCCCAAAGCTCTTGCCTGCCTCGATATGCAGCTTCCCTACGATCTCATGTCCAGCGGTACCCAACAGCTTTTCAACGGCTGGATTGACCAGCATGATCCGACGTTGCTCTGAAATGAAGATCACGCCACTCGTCATATTGGTCAGCACACCTGCTAAGCGCTGCTGATTCTCCGAGATTTCGTACATCTGCTGCTCCAGGCTCGATGCCATGAAGTTGATTGCTCCTGCAAGCTGGCCGATCTCATCCTTTGCTTTGATTCTCACACGGCTCTCGTATTGGCGCTGTGTAATGTTGCGGGCTACCCGGGTGATCTCCTCGATCGGACGAATAATGGAAAAGGAAATGCGGGAAACGACAATCGATCCGACTACCAAAGTAACCAATAAACCGGTGAGCAAGCTGTACCACATTTTGTGAATCGTATCGGTAATATCTTTCATCGACATCGCTGAACGAACAACACCGAATATTTCGTTGTTCAGTTCAACAGGAACTGCAACGTACATCATGTCATAGCCGAGCGTCTCACTGAAACGGCGGGAAATCCCTGTTTCTCCTTGTAACGCTGCCTTCATCTCCGGTCGGTCATGGTGGTTTTCCATCTCTTCCGGGTGGGAGGAGTTGTCGTACATCACCTGACCATCCTTGTCGATAATGGTAATCCGTACTTCATCCGTTGGCGCTACTTGTGTGACCCGATCCGCTAACGTCGCCTTATCGGTAAAGACGTTTGGGAAACGGACCGCCTGAGAGATGAGCTTCGACTCGCGGGACAATAGCTCATTCAGTGATTGGAGGTAGGAATTCTCCAGCACTTTGGCAAAATACATCCCCATCACCAATAGTACGAGGGAGATTAAACCCAAAATAGTCAAAGTGAGTTTGATTCGAAAGCGAGTCAAGGTAAATCCTCCGTTATCCTTCCAGTTTGTATCCTAAACCGCGAACTGTTTTGATGTATTTCGGGTTCTTGGTGTCATCCTCAAGCTTTTCACGCAAATGGCTGACATGCACGTCCACAATTCGAGAATCCCCGATGAAATCGTAGTTCCAAACAGCATTCAACAATTGATCGCGCGTCAGTACACGTCCTTGGTGGCTCGCTAAATAGTTAAGCAGCTCGAATTCCTTTGGCGTCAGCTCAACCTTCACGTCTTTACAAAACACCTCGTACTTCTCCGGGTAGATGCGAATATCCCCAAATTGGAGCAACACCTCTTGAGGCGCTGTAGTCGCTTCTGGCGTGTTCTGAAACCGCCGCAGAATGGCTTTCACGCGGGCAATAACTTCTCTCGGGCTAAATGGCTTTGTCAAATAATCATCGGCACCAAGCTCAAGTCCCAAAATCTTGTCGAGCTCATCATCTTTCGCTGTAAGCATCAAGATCGGTGTATTATTGCGTTCTTGGCGCAAGGTTTTGCATACATCCATTCCATCCATCTTGGGAAGCATCAAATCAAGAATGATAAAATCAGGCTGCTCGCTCTTAACCATTTCCAAGGCCTGTTTACCGTCAAAAGCAGTTACGACCTGAAAACCTGATTTTTCAAGATTAAATTGCAATAGCTTTACAATAGAAGCTTCGTCATCCACTACCAACACTTTGATCATCTGTCTGTTTCCCCCTAGCGTTGCAATGCTTGCGCTCGATTTTCTTACCTACGTCCCCTGAAAAATGCTTCTCTCTACAATACTCAGTCTGCCAATGCTCATTGCGGAAAACAAGTAATTTTTTTGTAAAGACATGCTGATGGGTACATAGAACTTACTTGCTTGGCAATAGTATTCCTCTTTTAGGTAAAGGTATCTACATGAAAAAGGTCTTCTAACCGTTGTGGTCGGGAGAAGCCCTGCCACATGTTTTCCAGTCGCCTGTATCCTCTCTACGTTCGGGCGGTCTCCTTCCAAACATGTGACAGTGCTTCCGTACAGCTAAGGATGATTTACGCTTTTTCCTTGAGCACCTAAAAAAAGCTACGTAGAAGAAGCGAATTTCCAGTCCAAGCGCCTCTGGAGCCCATCTCAGCGTAGGAAAAAATGGCGGGGAATTTCAGCTTCACTTATGAATGACATCCTCGAAATTTCTACGTTTGAAGCGCTCCCGCTATTTATTCCGGAGCGGCCAGTCATACCCCTTGCAGGGCGGAGGCCGAAGCGCAGACTGGAAATTCGCTTCTTCCATCACCACAGCAACTTTAATAAAAAAGACGCCTTCCCATAGAAAGGCGTCTTACATGCATTAATCTTATTTCAAAACAGCCATTACGCTGCGTACGGAGTCAGCAGATTTGTCGAGAGCTGCTTTCTCTTCGGCAGTCAGATCCAATTCGATCACTTTCTCGATCCCGTTTGCGCCGAGCAGAGTCGGTACTCCCAGGTAGAGATCGTTGTAGCCGTACTCTCCTTGCAGAAGAGCGATGGATGGCAGAATGCGTTTTTTGTCCTTGATGATGGCCTCAGCCATTTGTACCAAGGAAGCCGCAGGTGCGTAGTAAGCGGAACCGTTCCCCAAAAGGTTTACGATCTCGCCTCCGCCCTTGCGGGTACGCTCTACGATCGCATCCAGACGGTCTTTCGGGATTAATTTTTCCAATGGGATACCACCAGCATAAGAGTAGCGAACCAATGGAACCATGTCATCACCGTGACCACCCAGAACAAAGCCCGTTACGTCTTCTACCGATACGTTCAACTCCATAGCCACGAAGGTACGGAAACGAGCCGTATCCAGAACACCGGATTGACCGATTACGCGCTCTTTCGGGAAGCCGGACGTTTTGAAGAAGGTGTACGTCATCGCGTCAACTGGGTTAGACAGTACGAGCACGATAGAGTTAGGTGCATATGTTTTTACTTGCTCTGCAACAGATTTCATAATGCCAGCATTGGTGTTCACCAAATCATCGCGGGACATGCCAGGCTTTCGGGCAATACCTGCTGTGATGATGACGAGATCAGCATCTTTGATGTCTTCATAGTTGGCAGTACCTGTGATGCATGCATCAAAGCCTAATACTGGCGAGGATTCCATCATGTCGAGCGCTTTACCTTTTGTTGGGTTTTCCAGTTGCGGAATGTCAACCAATACGATGTCGCCCAGTTCTTTTTGCCCCAAAATGAATGCAGTTGTTGCACCAGTGAAGCCACTACCGATAACAGCGATTTTTTTACGGTTGAATGCCATGAACTATTCCCCTCCAAAAATGTAAGTGTAAAAATTTGTATCCAAATCTATCTTACATGTTTTGAATCAGAGCGTCAGCAAACTCGGAGCATTTCAGTTCTTGTGCGCCTTCCATCAGACGAGCGAAATCGTATGTTACTGTTTTCGCGGAGATGGTTTTTTCCATGGAGTTGATGATCAGGTCAGCAGCTTCGTTCCAGCCCAGGTGACGCAGCATCATTTCTCCGGACAGGATCACGGAGGATGGGTTTACTTTGTCCAGACCAGCGTATTTCGGAGCTGTACCATGAGTTGCTTCGAAGATCGCATGACCAGTCAGGTAGTTGATGTTTGCACCTGGAGCGATACCGATACCGCCTACTTGTGCAGCTAGTGCGTCAGATACATAGTCACCGTTCAGGTTGAGTGTTGCTACTACATCGTACTCAGCTGGACGAGTCAGGATTTGTTGCAGGAACGCGTCAGCGATAACATCTTTCACGATGATTTTGCCAGCTGCTTCTGCTTCTTTTTGTGCTTTGTCAGCGTCGCCGCCTTCAGCTTTGATACGATCGTATTGTGCCCAAGTGAACACTTTGTCGCCGTATTCTGCTTCAGCCAGTGCATAACCCCAGCTTTTGAACGCACCTTCCGTGAACTTCATGATGTTACCTTTGTGTACGAGGGTAACGGATTTGCGCTTGTTGTCGATTGCATAATCGATTGCTGCACGAACCAGACGCTCTGTACCATCTTTGGAAACAGGCTTGATACCGATACCAGAAGTTTCTGGGAAGCGGATTTTCTTCACGCCCATTTCGTTTTGCAGGAAGTCGATTACTTTTTTCACTTCTGGAGTACCTTCAGCCCACTCTACGCCAGCGTAGATGTCTTCAGTGTTCTCGCGGAAGATTACCATGTCAGTCAATTCAGGATGTTTCACTGGGGATGGAACGCCATCGAAGTATTGAACAGGACGTACGCAAGCATACAGATCCAGCTCTTGACGCAGTGCTACGTTGATAGAACGGATACCGCCGCCTACTGGTGTAGTCAAAGGACCTTTGATTGCGATCAGGTATTCACGAACAGCAGTCAGCGTATCTTCTGGCAGCCACTCGCTGTATTGGTTGAAGGATTTTTCACCTGCGAATACTTCGAACCAAGCGATTTTCTTCTCGCCTTTGTAAGCTTTTTCTACAGCTGCATCCAGAACGCGAACAGAAGCTTTCCAGATATCAGGGCCAGTACCGTCACCCTCGATGAAAGGAATGACCGGATTGTTTGGAACTACCAGTTTACCGTTATCCACAGTAATTTTTTCGCCTACAGTTGGTTGCGTCAGGTTTTTAAACACAAAAAATCCCTCCAGTGTTATATATATTTGGTGATTATGAATATTTCCAGACGTAGGAGAACTACCACCCACTTGTGGTAGTTCTCAAGCTTGCGCTCAGGAGCGATCAGCCTGGCTGACGACCTGCCCTCCACGCTCGAAAATAGCGAGTTCTTAGCGGCGGTCAATTGGAACGTAGTGTTGGTTGACCGGACCGGTGTAATCCGCGCGAGGACGGATCAGGCGATTATTTTCATACTGTTCCATGATGTGAGCCGTCCAACCGGACATACGGCTGATGGCAAAGATCGGTGTGAACAGGTCTGTTTCGAGACCGAGTGAAATGTAAACAGATGCGGAGTAGAAGTCAACGTTTGGTTTCAAGCCTTTTTCGCCGGAAATCATTTCATCAATCTTCACAGACATCTCAAACAGCTCAGGACGACCGATTTGCGCGGTCAGTGCTTTGGACATTTCTTTCAGCCATTTCGCACGTGGGTCACCATCTTTGTATACACGGTGTCCGAAGCCCATGATTTTTTCCTTGTTATCCAGCTTGGTGCGGATATAGGACTCTACATTAGCCATGCCGCCGATTTCGTTCAGCATTTTCGCTACTGCTTCATTAGCGCCGCCATGCAGAGGGCCTTTGAGTGTACCGATTGCAGACACGATACCGGAATAAATGTCAGTCAGAGTCGCAACAGTTACGCGAGCAGAGAATGTAGATGCATTAAACTCATGGTCAGCATGCAGGATCAGAGCAACGTCAAACGCTTTTACTGCTGTTTCTGTTGGCTCTTGGCCTGTAAGCATGTAGAGGAAGTTTTGTGCAATCGTGAAATCTGCACGTGGAGCTACTGGCTCCAGACCTTTACGCATACGCTCGTAAGCAGCGATCAAGGTAGGAGTTTGTGCCATCAGACGGATAGATTTCCGATAGTTGGCTTCAGGAGACATATCTTGCGCTTCTGTGTCGTAGAGCGCTAGCGAAGAGACAGCTGTGCGCAACGCCGCCATTGGATGTACGCCTTTAGGATAGTGGCGAATGCTTTCCAGCACTTCTTGGGCCACTGCTGCATTTTCACCCAATTGTTTTTTCAAAGCGTCTAGCTGATCACGCTTCGGTAACGCTCCATGCCAGAGCAAATATACAACCTCTTCAAAAGTTGCATGTTCTGCCAGCTCATCGATGTTGATCCCGCCATAGCAAAGAACCCCATCGACGATCGAACAGATGGATGATTGAGCGGCAACAACGCCTTCAAGTCCACGAGTAGTTGTCATAGAACTCCCTCTCCTTTTCCACTCAAGTAGTAGTGCTTATCCAGTCTTCGCTTGTCCGCCATGACTGATAAACGACCTAATCAGGTTCAAAAAAGACGATTTTTTGAACATCCTATCTATGAAATTGTAAGCAGCGGTTTCTTTCATCCACCACTCTTGACAGGGAATGTATCCACGCAAATCCTCACAAGGTCGTACATGAAAATGACGCTCGTGTAAGGGGAGAGGCGAGAGAAAAGAATCCACTAAGACGACCCAATTATAAAAGATTATTGCGATTTTGTGAATAAGGTTGGCGAAAAAATGTTTCGAAGGGTGAAACGGAGTTTTGTTTTTTCGCGATTCTTGCTCCACCTATCGGGCATGCTGCATAATAGAAACATCAGTATTTTGTTCGCACCTTCGCGGCGGAAAGGAGAAATCGTTTGAATCAGGAAAACTGGGTAGAGCGCCTCTTTCAAATCATTCGCTTGTTATGGGTTTGCCTGCTTGTCTATGTAGGGATTTGGGTATTCCAACACGCAACACCCTTACTGTACCCATTTATAATCGCTTTAGTCATTGCGCTCATCATCAATAAACCAGTTACGTTCATGACGAAAAAGTTCAGGATTCCACGCTGGCTTTCGGTCATTATCGCGCTCTTGGTTTTGATGCTGCTCGCTGGTGGAGTGGTCACACTGATTATCACGGAAACGGTCGTGGAAATCGGAGAGCTGGCCAAACGCTTGCCAGTCGTTGCACAGGAGCTGGCCCATTATTTGCAAAATACGATTTCTCAAGACTTCTTGATGGGCATTTACAATCAGATTCAGTGGTTTTATGATCAGCTCGATCCAAGTTATAAGGATAAGCTTACCAGTACGGTAGGCAGTGCGATCTCGACCATCACGAATGTCGGGCAGGACTTGATCGTCAAATTTCTGGATGGATTGAAAAATCTGCTTGTCTCACTCCCGAATATGGCAACAGTCTCCGTCATTTCCATCATGGGTGCGTTCTTTATCTCCAAAGATTTTGCTCTTTGGGAAGCGCGGGCTCGTCGTCTTTTGCCAAAAGGAGTAAACAGTCGTCTCGATCAGATTTTTATCGATTTGCGCAATGCCTTGTTCGGGTTCGTCAAGGCGCAGTTGACTCTCATCTCCTTAACCGCCGCCATCGTGATTATTGGTCTGTTGTTCATGCGTGTCGAATACGCAATAACGATTGGCTTGATCACGGGCTTGGTCGATCTCTTGCCTTATCTTGGGACAGGGACGGTCTTTGTTCCTTGGATCATCTACATGTTTTTCAAAGGCAATTACACGATGGTCATCGGCTTATCCATTTTGTACGGGGTCGTATTGATTTTCCGTCAAATTATCGAGCCAAAAGTCGTTGCGGAAAACGTCGGTCTCGACCCTCTCCTCACGCTAGTCGCGCTGTTTGTTGGCCTCCAATTGTTCGGATTCCTGGGCTTGATCATCGGACCTGTTTCACTTGTCATGATCAATGCTTTGGTAAAAGCTAACGTCTTCGTCGATGTATGGGGCTACATCCGTGGAAAGAAAACCTGACCCAACGTAAAAAGAACCGCTTGCGAGCAGCTTGTCACACAGCTCGAAGCGATTCTTTTTTTATAGGGAATATCTGTACTGTATTAGCGGCGGAAAAACAATTGAACACGACCAGACGAGATGAGATTCCACAGCCAACGCTTCAACAGATGACGAATAATCATCCGTGTGTACGGAATGAGGAAGACCAGTCCAATCACATCCGTGACGAATCCAGGCAACAAGAGCAAAATGCCACCGATCAAAATCAAAACACCATCGATAAGTGAATCCGTAGGCATTTGCCCACGCGACAACTGGTGTTGGAGCATCCGGAATACTTGCATCCCCTGCTGTCTTGCGAGCCAAGCCCCCAATATCCCCGTGAGAATGACGAGCACGACTGTATTCCAACCACCGATCCACGATCCAATGGTAATAAGCCCCCAAAGCTCTAATCCAAACGCAACGACAAATAGAATGGCAAAAAAGCGGAACATGCTTATTCCCCTCCTTTATGCTGGGAGTCCAACCAATCATAGATGTCAGGCTCGGCTCGTGACAAGCGAATCGGCCTCAAAGCTGTGTTGGTAAATACATGCATCGTCTCTCCTGAGACCAACGGCTGTTGGTCAGGCAATCTAACAATCTCGTATGCAAAAGTGAGACGGACAGGACTGAGCTCTTTTACTCTCGTCCGTATTTCTACCTCATCGTCATAGCGGGCGGGCTGTTTGTAAGAGATGTTCGCATCTGTGACAGGCAGAAGTACGCCTTTTTCCTCCAGCTCACGATAGGTGATCCCCGCATGGCGAATCAATTCTGTTCGTCCTACTTCAAACCAGTTCAAGTAATTCGTATGGTAGACCACACCCATCTGATCGGTTTCGCCATAGCGGACACGCAATCGATGGGAATGAATAATGGGAGTCATATTGGATCGCTCCTTTCTCTATAGGATGATTGTACCATACAAGGACAAGAAAATACGTTGCTGTTGTGGTGGGGAGGAAACAGGAGAAAACGCTCAGCTTCTAGGGCCACCCCCTGAGGGATTGACTGCCCGACTCCATGCAAAAAGCGAAACCGCGTCCAAAGTAGTCCATTCAGGATGTGTCTCAGAGGTGGACGCTTAAGAGCGTGTTTCGCTTTTTGCACTCCGTCTCGGTCGGCGTCCCTAAGATCTTCGCTTATTTCTCCTGTTTCCTCTACGAGCTTTCCGTGTGATCCGATTTTTTAAAAGATGGAAGAACATAATCAGTTCCGACAGAGAAGAATATTTCCAGACGTAGCGACTTGTGAGTCCTACCGAGTGTGAGAAGGGATTCGCGGGCAAAAGAAACGCAACCGTGCCCATGCGACGTAGCGGCTACCACTTTTGCGTTTCCCCGCGAATCCCTTCGGAGCGGACAGTCCCAGCCCCCAGCAGGACGGAGCCTGGAGGCTAGACTGGAAATATTCTTCTCTCCACTACAGCCGCATACAACAAAACAGGGGCAGACTGTTTCCTCCAGTCTCCCCCTGTCTTTATTTATTTGGATCACTTAACGAATCGGGCAAGCTCCGCCTTCGCAAGATTCAGCCGTGGACAGATCAGCCTCGCCGCCGGTTTCATACTGCTGCAAAATCGCAGGATCAAATGGCTTCATGGACTGCTTCAATGCCTCGTACTGTTCTTTGGTGCACTCTTCATATGGAGCCAATTGGTAGTTTCCGCCATCCAATTGCAAGAAAGATACACCTACGAAATTATCCCAGTTATCGTAAACGATGTCTTCTACTTCTACCCACTCTTCCTTGCGTACCGTAATGGTGTTAGAAGAGTTGTGCTCGGTATATTCTTTTTGGAAACGGAAGTACGTATCGAATTGGCGTTTTGCACTTACTTCGTTCTTCGTTTCTTCTGCGCCCGATGCTACAGGGAAATCGATCACGAGTGTACGTGCATTTGCCATGCGCTCTTCATATGTTTCGCCTGGTGTTCCTACCTCTGGGTTGACTGTCCAGCCGAGAGTTTGTACCGCTTTTGCCAATGGATCCTCAGCATTGATGCGAATGCGGCGGATGTAGTACGGCGAATGGGACCAGTGCAGACCGCTGGAGACACCACCAGCAACCTGAGACAGCGTACCTTCCGGCTTCACTGTCGTTACCAAGAGTGGAGAGTTCACACGCAGCTCATATGCATAACGGTTCGCCTCGTCACGAGCAGCATCGCCCAGCTTGCGCAGCAGTTCGAGCTCTTTCTCTTCTGTATAGCCAAGGGATGCCAGCGCATCCTTCACACCAGTAAGGGAAGTTCCGAGCAAACGGTCACGCTGTTGAACGGTATCCCAATGCGGCAGTTCCAGCGTAACCAGCGTCATGCGAAGACCGGCACGAGCAGATTTGCGTTGTGCTTCCAGCAAGCCATCGAGATCCAGATACTTGGAGCCATCCTCGCGATCCTTCACGAATTCAACCAGATTGACTGTCGTCAGATTGCAGACGCCATAAGAATCGA
Source organism: Brevibacillus brevis (assembly GCF_001039275.2). Lineage (NCBI taxonomy): Bacteria > Bacillati > Bacillota > Bacilli > Caryophanales > Paenibacillaceae > Brevibacillus > Brevibacillus brevis. The sequence goes on along the minus strand of NZ_CP030117.1, from coordinate 1,416,155 downwards.
GCAGGATTTCTGCACAAGGGTTCAAGCCCTCTGCATTTGGACGACGACGGTTCGCTTCTTCCAGGTTGATGAAGCCTGGTTCGCCTTCCAATTGCATCAAAGTGAACACGAGGTTCAAGAATGGCTTGGTCGGTTGTTTAGTAAAAGCGATGGAGTTGTTGGACATGCGGCGGTGATCCAGACCGAAGCGTCCGTCTCCTACTTTTTGAATGCTGTCAAACCAAACAGGCTTGTGCTCACCCAACAGCTCGCCCACACGACGGTGGTGGTTCAACTGATCCTCTGTCCAGAAGCCGTTGATGCCGTATTTCGCCAGCATGCACTCGTAATCATCGTGATCGAACAGGAAAATTTCCGCTGTACGGCGCACGCCACCTACTACGACGTTTGCTCCGATGAGATTTCCAATGTCGAGAATATGTATCGGACGGATTTTACCGTATCCTTTTTCATCACTCTCGATCGCTGCCAAGTGCTGGTCGATTTGGTTTTTCAACACTTTATCGATTCCTTCAAACATTTCACGAAGCGGCTCATGACCACTAGCAGTACCGCCAAAACGCTTCAGTCGCTCGCCTTTTGGACGTACGCTGTTATAAGAGATTTTCACAGTGTGAATGTGTTCGTAAGTGGAATCTGTCAAAATTTGCAGGTAGAGACGGAGGGATTCTACCCAGCCTTCTTTACTGTCTCCTACATAAATCTTGGCAAAGCCGTTATCCAGTACATTCAGCTCAGAACGCTCCAGGCGTTGATGCTTTGGCAGCGGTCTGTATTCAGAAGAAAGCAGCGAAACATTCGTGCGAATCGGGCCCAGTCCAGCAGCCATTTCCTTCGTGCATTTAAAGCCTACGCCAGTTCCTACCAACAGAAGGTAGAACAAATCTCCCAAGTCATCCCAAGACTTGATGTTCAGGAAAGAGCAGTTGAAGTTCGCCAACGGATACAAATCCGCTACGCCGTTGTCTGCACCGCCAACCCACAAGGTACGGCCAGACAAAAACTGGCGAAGGTTGAACATGTTGTCAAACAAGCCTTCTGCCTCTTTTTCCATTGCGCGAGAATCGGCGTACATTCCGATTTTGTTCAAATGCTGATAAGCCAGCTTAATATTGTAATCCACCGAGCGGCGGCAAGTTTCTTTCCACGTTTCCCGTCTTCCTTTTTCCGGTACAAAACGAGAATAAGTACGGTAGTAAACAAATTGTCCCAGAGGACTCATATGGATCGGAAAATCAGGATATTGATCTAAGAATTCATCCCGCAAAAATTGAGTTCGGGATACGGTTTCGGTCGCCAGCATATCGTTCCTCCTTCGAATCTTTCCTCTCTAGTTAACTATCTTTATCTGTAAAACTCAATAGTTTTACCTATATATTGTGCGAAATAATTTTCGACAATACTAGATGTTGTGTTCGCTCTAAAAAAACACTTGACACAAAATCCCGAACATTGGATGTACAAAAGGGCAGTTCTATGTTCAGCCTTTTCCTGGCAACGAGCGCTATAACATCCATTCTGTCATGATTTGGAAACTCCGAACGTATGGATTTCATCCGTCCTGACACAAAGCCACCGACCGATTTTAACAGATTCCCACTTGCTTTGCACCACCTAATAATCACCGTTATCTGGTAAAACTTATCAGGCAGTTCGTCGGCTAATCCTTTTTATACCAAGCCAAAAAAGGGTGACGCTTGGTCACCCTTCAGAGGCATTCTTCATTAAATATGAGTAGTATTACCTACAGAATCCGGGCATGTCCTGAGTAAATATGCCCACGCTCAGAATCCACTGTTACGATTTGCCCGTCCTTCAATACATCCGTAGCAAATTGCACCCCTACGATGACTGGAACGCCGAGATTCAGGCCTACGATGGCTGCGTGAGAGGTAAGCCCGCCCTCTTCGCAAATCACCGCTCCAGCCTTGCCAAACGCTTCAATCATATCGGAGTCGGTACCGATGGTTACCAGGATCGCCCCTTCTTCTACCTTAGCCAGCGCCTCTTCGGCGGATCTGGCAATCACTACCTTGTTTGTGACAACTTTACGGCCGATTCCCTGTCCTTTTGCTACCACATCGCCAATGACGTGGATTTTCATCAGGTTCGTTGTCCCAACTTCACGCACAGGCACGCCTGCTGTGATCACAACGAGATCGCCATGACGAACGAAGCCTGCATCGAGCGCCTCCTGAACAGACATCTCCAGCATTTCGTCGGTTGTATTCGCCATTTCGCCCTTCACCGGATACACGCCATTTACGAGTGCAAGACGGCGAATAATCGCTTCATGTGGCGTTACAGCCACGATAGGTGCTTTTGGACGGAACTTTGATACCATACGAGCAGTGTGTCCGCTTTCGGTCGCCGTAATGATTGCCGCTGCGTCCAGATCCAGTGCTGCATTGGATACAGCTTGGCTGATGGCATCGGTAATCGTCACTTGTTTGAGCTGTGCTTGTGCGTACAAGATCTCGCGATAATTCAGCTCCTGCTCTGCACGTACAGCAATGCGCACCATGGTTTCAACAGACTCAACCGGGTATTTACCGGCAGCCGTCTCTCCGGAGAGCATGATCGCGTCTGTACCATCGAAAATGGCATTCGCAACGTCACTCGCTTCCGCACGTGTCGGGCGCGGGTTGCGCTGCATAGAATCGAGCATTTGTGTCGCCGTAATGACAGGCTTCGCGAGTTCGTTACACTTCTTGATCAGCTTCTTCTGGACAAGTGGTACTTCTTCTGCCGGAATCTCTACGCCCAAATCACCACGCGCAACCATGATTCCATCTGTTACTACCAGAATTTCGTCTACGTTATCGACACCTTCCTGGTTTTCGATTTTCGCGATAATATCGATACGCACGTTATGGCGCTCCAGGATTTGGCGAATCTCCAAGATATCCGATGCTTTTCGGACGAAGGAAGCCGCAATGAAATCAACTCCTTGTTCAATACCGAATTCGATATCCTGTGCATCTTTTTCTGTGATACCAGGCAAGTTGATTTTGACGCCTGGAACATTGACGCCTTTTTTGCTCTTCAGTGTTCCACCGTTTTTGATCAAGCAGACGATTTCGGTGTCACTCACTTCCTGTACAGTCAACCCGATCAAACCGTCGTCGATCAAGATCGTATCACCGATATTTACATCACGAGGCAATTCCGGATACGTAATGGAGACGCGCTCCGCAGTTCCTGCTACTTCCTCAGTGGTGAGGATCAGCGTATTTCCTTCTACGAGCTCGACTGCATCTACTGCGAGCGTACCCGTGCGGATTTCAGGACCTTTTGTATCCAGCAGGATTGCAACAGGTTTCCCGGTTTCTTTTGACGCCTGACGAATGTTTACAATTCGCGCCGCATGCTCCTCATGGGAACCGTGCGAGAAATTCAAACGGGCTACGTTCATTCCGGATTCAATCAATTTTTTCAGTGTTTCAACCGATTCACTCGCCGGTCCAATGGTACACACGATTTTTGCTTTCCTTAACATAGGATGTAAGCCTCCTCTACACTCGTAGAAACTGTCAGTTTTATATAGATAGCGTGCGCGCCAATTGATAAATGGATAAATCCAATTGATGCTTTTTCGCCAATGCTTCTTGAAAATCAACATCAACGATCTGGTTGTTCTGAATCCCAACCATTCGGTCCTGCTTGCCCTCCAGCAACAAATCGACAGCTGCTGCACCCATTCGGCTCGCCAGCATTCGGTCCATCGCAGTAGGGGAACCACCGCGCTGAATATGCCCAAGTACCGTTACCCGAGTCTCCCAGCCTGTTTCTTTCGTGATCGCTTCGGCATAAGAAGCTGCACTTCCTACCCCTTCCGCCACAATAATGATGGAATGCTTTTTGCCACGGCGTTGTCCAGCATGCAGACGCTCAATAATGTCGTCCATCTCCTGTGACGCTTCCGGGATAATAATGGACTCGGCACCGGCTGCAAGCCCTGCCCACAATGCCAGATCGCCAGCATCTCGTCCCATCACTTCAATAATGTACGTGCGTTCATGCGAGGTGGCCGTATCGCGGATTTTATCGATCGCTTCCACAACGGTATTCAATGCGGTATCAAACCCGATCGTGAAATCGGTGCACGGAATATCATTATCAATCGTACCCGGTACGCCAATGGTCGGGAAGCCTCTCTCGGTCAGCTTCTGAGCACCGCGAAACGACCCGTCTCCCCCAATCACGATCAAACCTTCAATTCCATGAGCACGTAATTGGTCCACTGCTTTTTGCTGTCCGGCTTCCGTCTTGAACGCTTCACTGCGAGCGGAGTAGAGAATGGTTCCTCCCCGTTGGATAATATCCCCAACAGAGCCAAGAGACATCTCCTTGATATCTCCCCTCATCAGCCCTTCGTATCCGTGGTAAACCCCAAACATTTGTACCTCGTGAAAATGAGCACGACGTACAGCCGCCCGGACTGCGGCATTCATTCCAGGAGAATCTCCACCGCTAGTGAGAACTGCAAGTTTTCGCATGGAATCCACCTCTCCAATCATATCGTCTTTAGCATGTCATTTAACGGAAACAGTATGTACCATACCTTGTATGAAACATGCTGTATCACTCAATTCCTCATATCTGTTATACACTCGAAAGATATGTGCCATACTTTTTGAAAGCTCTGATAACTCTTTCATTCGACTTCGATTGTAGCAGATTTCCCTCGGAGAAAAAAGAAAAAAACGCCCCCTGTTTCTTACAGGGTGGCGAATTCTCCGATCTGTTTAAACTTCTCGTAACGGTCCTGTATCAATTCATCTGGAGTTAAACGGCCCAGCTGTTCTAGTTGTTCCGCGATGACCGCCTTGACCATCCCTGCCTGCGCGATCAAATCACGATGGGCTCCTCCGAATGGTTCATCAATAATTCCGTCAATGACTCCTAATTCCAATAAATCAGGAGCCGTGATTTTCATCGTCTCCGCTGCACGCATACCCAAGCTGGAATCTCTCCAGAGAATCGCAGCTGCACTCTCCGGTGCAATCACGGAGTAATAGGAATTCTCCAACATATAGATGCGGTTGCCTACGCTGATCGCCAAGGCCCCACCGCTTCCACCTTCCCCGATGACGATACAAATAATCGGCACGCCAAATGTCGCCATTTCACGCAGATTGCGGGCAATCGCTTCGCTCTGACCGCGCTCTTCTGCCGCTTTTCCAGGATAAGCACCTGATGTATTTATAAAGCAAATAATCGGGCGACCAAACTTGTCCGCCTGCTGCATAATGCGCAATGCCTTCCGGTAGCCTTCTGGGTGAGCCATCCCAAAATTGCGCTTGATGTTGTCTTTTGTGTCTTTCCCTTTTTGGTGACCGATGACCGTAACCGGACGTCCATCCAGCTTGGCAATTCCACCTACGATGGAATGGTCGTCTCCAAACAAACGGTCTCCATGAACCTCGATAAAATCAGTAAAAAGAAGTTGTATATAGTCCAAAGTTGTTGGCCGTTCAGGATGACGGGCCAGCTGTACACGTTGCCACGGAGTCAAATTGCCGTAAATTTGCTCAGCAAGCTCTTTTGATTTTTGTTCGAGACGCTGTACTTCGTCAGAGAAATCAATTCCCTTTTCCTCAGTAAAACGGCGCAATTCCTTAATCTTATCTTGTAATTCTACTAATGGCTTTTCAAAGGAGAGCTCGCCTGCCATGTTTCTACTCCTTCCCGAGACGTGTGCATCTCTACCAGTTTGGACAGTGTATTTCGCATGTCCTTACGGTGTACCACCATATCGAGCTGCCCATTTTTTAACAAGAATTCCGCTGTTTGGAAGTCTTTTGGCAACTCCTGACGGATCGTTTGCTCAATGACTCGACGCCCAGCAAAACCGATCATAGCTCCTGGTTCTGCGATATTGTAATCTCCCAACGAAGAAAAGCTGGCTGATACCCCACCATATGTAGGATTTGTCATGACCGAGACAAAGAGTAAGCGTTCGCGATCCAAGCGAGACAGCGCTGCGCTGGTTTTCGCCATTTGCATCAGGCTCAATACACCTTCTTGCATGCGTGCTCCACCAGATGCACTGAACAGAATGAAAGGCAAACGCCGTTCGATCGCTTGCTCAATTGCACGCGTGATTTTTTCCCCGACGACCGATCCCATACTCGCCATACGGAAACGAGAATCCATGACCCCAATCACGATGCGATTTCCACCCAGAACACCTTCGCCTGTAATGATCGCCTCGTTCAAATTGGTTTTGGCCATATCTTGCTCCAGTTTTTCCAAATAGCCAGGAAAACCGAGTGGATTGGCTGTAATCAAATTGGCATCAAATTCTTCTGTCAGAACCCCATCATCCAGAAGCGCTTGCAGACGCTCCGGAGCGGACATGGAGTAGTGGAACTGGCAGCCTTTGCAGACACGCAAGTTCTTCTCCAAATCCTTTGAGTAGTGAATCGTCCCACAATGTGGGCATTTATTCATCAATCCCTCAGGGACTTCCTTTTCTTTCGTACCCGCTTCCTTGCTAGTGTCGGTGGAAGCAGGGACACGTGCTAGTGTCTCTGAAGGAACTGTAGCGAATTTGCGCTTTTTCCCAAAAAGATCTTTAAGCACAGGTAAACCCACCTTTCTCTTCAGTGAAGGATCGTGCCGAGTACATCCCGGACTTCGTTTAGTTCGCTCTCCGGCACAAGAATCTCGTACTGTTTCGAGACCTTACCTTCGCGAACCTTTACCAAAAACCCTTCATCTGTCAAACGTTGCTGTATCCGTTCTGCAATTCTAGCGCTAGGAGCGATGTAGATGACCGTCCACATGCTGGCTTCCTCCTCAATCGTCCAATACAGGTCTGCATCATCATATCACAGCGCCAGCGCCCCTCGCAAATTGGGGGAAATCTATAGCTTGCTGTTTTCCAAATGCTTCTTCATTCTCTCTAGTGCGACGTTCACATCGCCTTCGCGAATGGCTTCCATAATCTGTCGATGCTCTACGAGTGCTGCACTCGCTCTGCCTTCACGCGACAGTGATTCAATACGGATACTGTTGCTGTACTCAACCAATGGCGTCCAGATGCGATGCAGAATCGAGTTGCGGCTGGAGCGACATATGACGCGATGAAACTGATAGTCTTCCTCCGCAGGTACCTCGCCTCTTGCTACTCTTTCCTCTGCAATGGCCAGGATGCGTTCCATTTCATCAAAATGCTTGTCAGTCGCCCGTCTACAGGCTAAGCGGACAGCATCCAGCTCTAGCATTCGGCGCATTTCGATCAAGTCCTTCTTGGTTTTGGTATCCCGTAGGATAAAAAAGCCAAGAATATCGATCAGCCGATTGTGTCGGTAATGCTTGAGAAAGGTGCCCTCCCCGCGACGCGTCTCAATGAGTCCGAGCAACTCCAGAGCCCGAAGAGCCTCGCGTACAGAGGAACGACCTGCTCCCAGTTGCTCGGACAGCTCTCTCTCAGACGGCAGCTTGTCCCCGGGCCGCAAGTTTTGCTCCTGAATGATTTCATGAAGTTGCAGGAGAATTCCTTCGTAAACCTTTCGATCTTGAGAAGAGTCGAGCACGATTATCCTCCTTACTCGTACCTTCAACGAGGAGCACCCTCCACGTTTGTAAAAAGTCTACGTTTTTTCGCGGAGGGTGTCGTCGGTGCCTCGATAAAGAGTATTTTACGCCTCTTGGTAAGAGATAGCTGTCAATTTCGTCGTTTTTTGTTTTACTTCTTCCGGATCAACTGTGATGCGAGCAACACCCGTTTCCATCGCTGCTTTTGCTACTGCCGCAGCTACGTTTGGCGCTACACGTGGATCGAATGCGGAAGGGATCACTTTATCCGCAGTAAGCTCTTCTGGCGTGATCAGGTCTGCGATTGCATATACAGCAGCCAGTTTCATTTCTTCGTTGATCTCCGTTGCACGTACATCCAAAGCGCCACGGAAGATTCCCGGGAATGCCAGAACGTTGTTTACTTGGTTCGGGAAGTCGGAACGGCCTGTACCGATTACTGCCGCACCTGCTTCTTTTGCTTCTTGTGGCATGATTTCTGGTACTGGGTTTGCCATAGCGAAAATGATCGGATCGCGGTTCATCGAACGAACCATGTCTTGTGTAACAGCGCCAGCTACGGATACACCGATGAATACATCAGCGCCTTTCATTGCATCAGCCAGGTCACCTTGCAGCATGCTGCGGTTCGTGATTTTCGCCATTTGTTCCTTCACTGGGTTCATACCGAATGGACGGCCTTCGTACACGATTCCTTTTGTATCAACCATGATTACTTCTTTTACGCCCATGGAAATCAAAAGCTTCATGATCGCGATACCGGCTGCACCTGCACCGTTCGCTACTACGCGGATATCTTCCAGCTTTTTGTCAACCACACGCAGAGCATTGATCAGACCTGCTGCTGTAACGATTGCTGTACCGTGTTGGTCATCGTGGAAAATCGGGATATTTGTTTCGCGTTTCAGACGCTCTTCGATTTCGAAGCATGCAGGAGCTGCGATATCTTCCAAGTTTACGCCGCCAAAAGTAGGCTCGAGCAATTTAACTGTCTCTACGATTTTATCTACATCTGTTGTATTCAAGCAGATCGGGAATGCATCTACGCCTGCGAAGGATTTGAACAAAACTGCTTTCCCTTCCATAACCGGCATTGCTGCTTCTGGTCCGATGTTTCCGAGACCCAGTACAGCAGTACCGTCGCTGACTACTGCAACCAGATTGCCTTTCATCGTGTAATCGTACACTTTGGACTTGTCATCAAAAATATCTTTGCAAGGTTCAGCAACCCCAGGAGAATAGGCAAGACTCAGATCGTAAGCATTGCGAACGGGTACCTTGGTCACTGCCTCCAATTTTCCTTGATGTTTTTTGTGAAGCTCCAGTGCTTCCTCTCTCAGGTTGGACATGAGATCCCACTCCATTTCACGATAATAGTTTCTATGATGGCTTGTAGGCAGTAAAAAATGCCTGGGTTATTCCAAGTGGTCTGACCACTTATTGAGTTATGATCTCAATATAATAAAAAACTGTTCTCCTGTAAACCTGCCGAAAACGGCGAAAAAGGGAGGACATTCCTCATCCTCCCCAATTTATAGGCATTTCTTTCCGAATTACGCTGTCAGGCCCCACAATTTCTCGCGCTTGCTCCAAAAATGACTCATCTACGTCTACCCAATTTGCTTCTGGCAGGCGAATTGTCTGTCTTTTTCCTTCGTAGAAGAGGATAACAGGAATCGTTCCTTTTTTTTCGACAAACAAGCGTGAAAGTCTTTGCAGCGTCGAATCGTGCTCTTGCTCTGCCGATATTTTGACAAATAATACGGTCTCGGACTTCGGCTGCGGCAGCGTTTGTACATCCCAGAAACGAGAAGCCATGAGCTTGACCATGTCGTCCTGGTGGTCGACTCGGGCTTCTGCCACGACGATTTGTTCGCGCTCGAGCAGTGATGCATACTTCGCATACACCTGCGGGAAGACGACCAGCTCTACGGGTGCCGTTTTGTCCTCTAGCGTAATAAACGCCATTGGGTCCCCTTTTTTCGTTTGGATGCGTTTGGCTTCCGTTATCATTCCGAATACTTTCACCGTCTTGTCGCGTGGCACATCCCCCAACGAAGAGATCACTGATACTTCCGGGCGGCTCGCGACATGAGCAAACTGATCCAGTGGATGACCGGAGATGTATACCCCGATCAAGTCCCGCTCCTCTTTTAATTGCTGCGTATGTGAGAGCGGCGGCACCTCGGGATATTCTGTCGGCTCGCGCAAAGGTGCCGAATCTTCTTCTCCCGCAAATAGATTGAGCTGGTTGGCGTCTCGCTCGATTCTCTTGCTGTTTGCTTTCCCCACCGCTTCATCCAGCAATAGCAAAAGCTGACTGCGATGTCCCGGCAACGAGTCCAGCGCGCCGCATAAAGTGAGTGACTCTACTACTCTGCGATTGACTAACCGCGCATCCACACGGGCACAAAAATCAAAGACGTCACGATACGGTCTGCCTTTGCGTTCTTTCACGATCGATTCAATGGCACCGTAGCCGACATTTTTCACTGCGGCCAGACCGAAGCGAATCGCATCCTGCTCCACTGTAAAGTAGGCCAGGCTCTTATTCACGTCAGGCCCGAGCACGGTAAGCTGCAATCGCCGCGCTTCTTCCGTGTACTCGGCAATTCTCGTTTGACTGCCAATGGACAACGAGAGTAGCGCTGCCATGAACGCAAGCGGATACGTTGCTTTCAAATAAGCCATCTGGTAGGCAATGACCGCATAAGCAACCGAGTGGGCTTTGTTGAAGCCGTAATCGGCAAAGCGCACGATCAAATCGTAGACTTGATTGCCCAGCGTTTCTCCGTACCCTTGCCGGACACAACCAGCCACGAACTTCTCCCGCTGCTCCGCCAAAAGCTCCCGTTTCTTTTTCCCGACTGCTCGACGCAAAATATCTGCCTCACCAAGACTGAAGCCTGCGAGTGTCGAGGAAATCTGCATGATTTGCTCCTGATAAATCATAAAACCATGTGTCTCCCGCAAAATCGGCTCGAGAACAGGATGGGCGTACTGTACTTTGCTCTGTCCGTGTTTGGCGGCAATGTACTGCGGGATGATCTCCATCGGCCCTGGGCGATACAATGCCAGTACCGCAATGATGTCATCGAGGTTGCTTGGCTTCAAATCTCGCAGCACATTGCGCATCCCCGAAGACTCCAGTTGGAAAATGCCGGTCGTCTCCCCACGTGAGAGCATACGAAACGTTTTCTCGTCGTCTGTCGGCAGCTTATCCAGATCAAGCGATATTCCCTGCTCCTGCAAATGACGCAACGTCTCCTGAATGATTGTCAAATTGCGCAAGCCGAGGAAGTCCATCTTCAACAGACCGACTTCTTCGAGAATTTCCATCGGATACTGCGTGAGCGCCAAGCCTTCATTGCCCGTCTGTAATGGAACGTAATTCGTCAGCGGTTCCCGCGAAATGACGACACCCGCCGCATGTGTGGAGGCGTGGCGAGGCAAGCCTTCTACGCCCCTTGCCGTTTCGATCAGTTGCGCTGCCTGTTTGTTTTCCGCGCACAGCTTGCCGATATCCGGGTTGATCTGCATCGCTCGTTCAATCGTCATGCCTGGCGATTGCGGGATCATTTTAGCCACGCGATCCACGATCCCCAAAGACAGGCCTAACGCCCGTCCAACGTCACGCACGGCTGCACGAGCCGCCATCGTTCCAAAGGTAATGATTTGGGCAACACGATCATGACCGTACTTGCTCGCTACATAGTGAATGACTTCGTCACGGCGCTCTACGGAAAAATCGATATCAATATCGGGCATCGTCACCCGCTCCGGGTTGAGAAAGCGTTCAAAGAGCAACTGAAAGCGAAGTGGATCAACATTCGTGATTTTCAAAACGTACGCAACCAGACTACCTGCCGCAGACCCGCGTCCAGGTCCAGTTGGTATCCCGTTTTCGTGAGCGTACCGCATGAAATCCCATACGATCAGGAAGTAATCGGTGAAGCCCGTCCCTGTAATAATCGCCAGCTCATGATCCAGACGCGCTTGCACCTCTGGTGTCATCTCGCCGTATCGCTCCAGACAGCCCTTTTCACACAGTTCACGCAAATATTTTGTTGAAGCTTGTCCCTCTGCCAAGGGAAATTCCGGTAAAATATGTTCGCCAAAGGTAAGGTCCAGCTTGCATCTATCTGCTATGGCTACCGTATTCGCTAACGCTTGGGGAGCAAAGGCAAAAAGCGCCGCCATTTCCTCCGCACTTTTCAGATAGTATTGATCCGTCTCGTAGCGAAAACGGTTTTCTTCGCCAATCGTCTTGCCTTCTTTGATCGCCAGCAAGATATCATGCTGCTGGTGATCCTCCCTGTGGATGTAGTGAACATTGTTCGTCGCAATCAGCGGAATCCCCGTCTCCTGGCTCAGTTTCACGAGACGAGTATTCAGCCTGCGCTCCACTTCCAGGCCATGATCAGCCAGTTCCAAATAAAACTGCTGTTCACCAAACATTCGCTGATACTTGCGGGCTGCTTCTTTCGCAGCGTCCACTTCTCCAGCCAGTAACAGCTTGGCTACTTCCCCTTGCTGGCAGCCGCTCAGTGCAACGAGGCCATCTGTATGCTTTGCCAACACCTCTTTGTTGAGACGCGGAAGTATGTAGTTGCCGTCTGTATTCGCGATTGTCGCCAGCTTCAGGAGATTCCGGTAGCCCGTTTCGTTTTCAGCGAGAACGATCAGATGACTAGGCGGCGGTGCATTTCGCACGCGATCTTGCAGATTTCCTTCTATTACGTATATTTCCATTCCGATAATCGGTTGGATGCCTGCCTCCAGACAAGCTTTATAAAACGGGATCGCCCCGTACAGATTGGCATGGTCTGTCATAGCCAGTGCATGCATGCCCAATTCGCTGGCTCGCTTCACTAGCTCATCGATACGTGCTGCTCCATCCAGCAGACTGTACTCCGTATGAACATGCAAATGGACAAAGGAGGTCATGATATTACCCCTCTCACTTTTCACGATTGAAACTTTCTCTCTTACATTATACCGGAAGTATAGCGCATACGGACGTTAAGAACAAACGTTCCTGCTTGTATTTGACCGTTATCCCCTGATTTTGGTAGGATGATTAATACCAGAATGGCTAGAAAGGATGAATCCATATATGTGGCCTGCCTTTTACATGACCGGTGTTCTCGCTTCCTTGGTAGCCAGCGTCTACTATAGTATCCATGCGCGCAGACGAGGCATCCATCCGCTTGAATCGCGTATGTTGCTGGGGAAAATGAATGTGTCATTGGGGATACTCGTTTCTTTGTTCGGCATCAATCAGTTTACTTTTGATTCTCTCGATACGATTCGCATTGTCGTTGCGTTGATCATGCTGATAGTAGGGGCTATGAATTTATTTTTGGGAACTCGCAATTATTTCCGTTATCGAACAGCTTGGCAGGCAGAATTGAAAAAAGGGGTATAAAAAAAGGGCATGAGAACAAATTACGTTCTACATGCCTTTTTCATTTTTGGGAAAACGATGACTGGAAATACTTTTCCTCTATTCCCAGCTGTTTATCATACAAACCTGATAGAGCTCTCGCTATAATGAGTTTGTGTGACATTCTATTGCTTCGACAACCTGAGCGGCAGCGCCGAAGGTTGTCCTTTTTTCTGTTCAATTCAGAAGGAAACGATTTCCTGCTATTGCAGGTCTTCGGCTTTTGCCCACATTTCCTCTGGGTTCAGCTCATAGATGCCCTCTTCTCGATACATATAATGATTCATGATAAATTCTCTGCGAATCGTAGCATAATCCTCGTGGAATTGGCGAATGTATTCGTTAATCTCCGGTTCCTTGTATTTGCGGCCTTTTTCTAATCCACGGACCATGTATTCAAAGACGATCAGCTTTTTCTTACGCTGGGACGGGATTTGTTTCAACCTGCCATCTGGCGTAATAAAGCTGCGAATGACCTGCATTTTTTCCGCTGCCATCTGGTGCCTCCTCTGAACATGTGAGTTGTCTTGCGCAAAAATGTCCTCTGCTGTGGAATCCTTTGCTTTTTCCATGACGTTCACGATTTCTTGCGATTGACGTTTTACATTGGCTTCGTGCAGGTAAAAGTAAATGGTGTTTTTATCACGACGTTCGTAAACGACACCTGCTTCTCGAAGCTTTGCCATATGGTGGGTGATGGTGGGAGGTGTTACGCCGAGCTTGCCTGCCAACGCCTGTCCGTGCAGGGGACCATTTGCCAAAATCGCGAGGATGCGTACGCGCGTCGGGTCTCCGAGTGCTTTGTAAAAGGTGACGAGTTGGTCTAATTGCAAAATGGGGCACTCCTTTCCTAGTTTATTCGTTTCGATTAGATGATGTTCTAATTAGATGATAAGTTGCATTGCTTTGCCTGTCAATTCTAGGGCGTTTAAAATACCCTTAGCCGTTGCTGTTGGCGGCAGCGGAAAAAGGAGAAAACGCTCGAGCTTCTTGGGCCCCCTGCATGGGGTCATTCCTGCACGTCTCCGTGGAAAAAGGGAAACCGCGTCCCAAAGAGCCTCGCTTATTTCTCCTTTTTCCTTGAAGCGGCTATTGTCTTTGTTGGAATTTGTACTGTCAGTGAATCAAGGAAGTTTTTAACTTCATGAATGAACTAAAAAGATGCTTTTTACAAAAGCTGCGTGGAAGAAGCGCATTTCCAGTCCAAGCGCCTCTGGAGCCCGACAAAGTGGAGGACTGAATGGAGGGAGTGGTTTTAGCTTCAACTCTGCGAATCCCTCATCGAAACTTCTACTTTTGAAGCGGCTCCCGCTATTCAGCCCGGAGCGGACAGTCTTCATCCCTTGCGGGGCGGAGGCCGAAGCGTAGACTGGAAATGCGCTTCTTCCTTTCACCACGGCCGGAAATAAAAAAGAACAGTCCATGAGAGACTGTTCCTTTCATTTAACGCTCAATAATTTGCGCAGTAATCATGGCCTGCCCCACGAGCTGTTCCCCATGGAATACGGATACTTCGACTTTTCCGAAGCGGCGGCTAATGTCCAATAGGCGCGGTTTAACTTCGATATGACTTTCCATCTGGACTGGCTTTAGGAAATAGACCGTGATATTTTCCGGTACCATGTCGCCTCGACGATGGTGGCGCAGCAGGTTACAAGCAGCCTCTACCATGACTGTCGTCATGATTCCGCTGGCAATCGTTCCGAGATGATTCGTCATCTGAGGGCTCACATCACCTAGATAGACCATCTCATCTGATTGTCGCTCCTCACGGAAATGGGACATGATCAGATTCGGGAACGTTTCACTCATCTGTGGTTGCTTGGCTGTAAATTGCAGTGCTTTTAACACGTCATTGCGGCTCAAGACCCCTACGAGCTTGCGATGGTTGTCTACGACAGGCAATAGCTCGATTCCTTCCCACACCATGGTGTGCGCAGATGACGCTACGGATACTCTTGGCGAGGTCGTAATCGGGTTCTTCGTCATAACCTTGTCGATCGTCGCCGTTTCCTCATGACCGATGATGTCTTTGGAGGTAACAATCCCGATCAGGCGCATCTGCTCGTCAACGACGGGAAATCTCGTGTCCTGATACAGCTCCGTATACTGGTGCCACTTGGCAACAGAATCTGATGTCAGTAATACAGGCGTTTCTGCAAGCGGCTTCAAAATATCCTCTACCATTACGATTTCTTTTTTGATCAGGCGATCGTAAATGGCTCGGTTAATCATCGAGGCTACCGTAAAGGAGTCGTAGCTAGACGAGATGATTGGCAGCGCTAAGCGGTCAGCCAGCTGCTTGATTTCCTCGCTTGTATCGAATCCCCCGGTAATTAATACGGCAGCCCCTTGCTGCAAAGCGATTTTGTGCGCCTGATAGCGGTTACCGACAATCAAGAGACTTCCCGCATCAATATAGCGCATCATGGCTTCGAGCTGCATGGCCCCTATTACAAATTTATTCAAGGTCTTGTGTAAGCCTTCACGTCCGGCTTGCACATGACCATCAACGATGTTCACAACCTCCGCAAAGGTCAATCGTTCAATATTTTCCTTTTGCTTCTTCTCGATTCTCACCGTACCGACACGCTCAATCGTGCTGACGTATCCTTGCGTTTCCGCTTCCTTGATCGCGCGGTATGCAGTCCCTTCACTCACATCCAGGTCTTTTGCGATCTGCCGCACGGAAATCTTCGAACCGATCGGAAGGCGATCAATATGTTGCAAGATTTGTTCATGTTTCGTTGCCATATTGCTATTCCCCCTTCCTTTTCTCCCACCCGTTCCATGTACGTGCGCTCCTTCGAACAATATACCCGAAGGCGGGGCAAAAAAAAAGGGTAGCTTTTTCGAAAGCTACCGACCAGAAAGTATATCATTAAGGGGGTTTTCATCGTGCTTTTATCATACCCAAGGAATATTACAGGATTATTACAACACAGTTACAGTTTCTTTTCAGTTTTGTTTAACTGAGCAAATTTGCCAATATCCCTTGGACAAGCCCAATAATCCCGCCAAGGATGAATCCGAGCACGGTAATCATGCGGAATTCCTTCCCTGAGATCCCGACTACCATCTCTTCAATTCTTTCAATTGGGAACCCCTCTACTTGCCGGGTAACAATATCCCGGATGGCCAGACGCGAAAATATTCTCTCTATGTTTTGTTGCAGCGTGTCCACCATCCACTTTGCTAAACGAGGAACGAGTTCCGTTGTCACCGTTTCGGAAATAGGCGCTGTCAAACGAGATAGAGGCTCGTCTACGATGCGCAGGCTTTGCTCCTCCAACTTGGTAAAAAGCTTCCGCGCCCAATCGTCCACTTGATCTCGCCCAATCCAAGCAACTACTTCGCCCACATTTTTGTCCAAGAGCTTGTCCGCTTCCTTATGCAAAAAGTAGTGCACGCGCTCCGAAAGCTCTCTGCTTTGCAAAAGCTCATCAAGATACGGGAGAATCTTGCCCAAAATCTTGTCATCCCCCAGAAACATCCCGACCAAGCCGCCAAACATGCCTCCGCCTCCACCGAGCAATCCACGCACCATGTTTTGCAAGGTTTGCTGGCCTTCCGGGGAATGTAAATATTCGCGGAAACGTTTCAAGAGCAGTTCGCTCACACTGCCAAGTGCAGCATCCAGACGCTCGCGTCCGTTGTCCGTAACCAACTCTCGCAGTTTTTTCTCTTCATATTGTGCCAGAACCTGTTCGACAAAAGTACCCCATTTCGTCTCGATAGGCGCGCGGACACCCTCACTCCACGTTCCGTCTTCCTGAAATAACTGTGGCATCACTGTGAGCAATGCTTGACGTAGACTACGCTCATCTGTCATCCAGTCGCGAGCAATCGTGTTCATCCATCCTGTCAGTGTGCTCTCCAAACCACTCTGATTCAGCGCACGCTTGATTCCCTCTGTCGTCAGCAAATGTTCTTCGACGAGTCTGCCCATTTGTATCGCGATATCGTCCCGTCTCCTCGGGATCAATCCTGGGGTAAAAGGCACTTTCCACCTGCCTATATACCACGGTTTTACTGGTTTAAACAGCATTCGGATGGCTAACTCATTCGTCACCCCACCGATGACAGAGCCTACTGCAATGTTCACTAATAGTACCCAAGCGTTCATAAATACTAACAACCTCTCTTCTCTACATGGCACCAAACGTTTTGGATGCTCATACCATAGACTAACTTTGCCTGATGGGAAGGGGATACTCATGTCTTACGTTCCAACAATCGTTGTCGAAAACGAGATAATATCGGAAGTAGACCTTTACCTGCCCCAGGCGCACTTGCGCAAATGGAATCTTTCAACACCGTCCACCATTGCGGTTCAATTTGGGAGCAAAACCGTTTCCGCACGCGTAGGCGGTTCGGAACGGGGAGGCAAAACCTCGGGTAAAACCTTCATACGACCATCTTTAGCTCAATCCCTATATCTACCCAGGGGCGTTCCACTCTTAGTCCGTTATGATGCGAGTCAGAAAACAATCGTTTTCGGACCGTATGTAGGTGTTCTTGTTTCGACCTACAATGCAGCGTTCCCGAAAGCACCGTTTGGACACCTAAACTCTTTCTTCCAGGAGATGTCCGATATCACCCGTAAACGCGGAGGTATCCTTTGCACATTTCGGCTTCAGGATGTCAACTGGGATACGGGAATCGTTCGTGGCCTCGTTAGAAGAGGAGGCGTCTGGAGACAAACCTTACTTCCGCTTCCACAATGCATTTACAACCGGCTCATATCCCGCCAACGCGAACGAAGTGAACAGATGGCCAACTGGGTCCAACGCTGCAAGGACGCTTCCATTCCCTTTTTTAACGAGCGTTTTTTGAATAAGTGGCATGTACACACCGCTCTCGAGAATCAACCGACAGCCTCCGAGCATCTTCCCAGTATGGTTCGGTATTTGAAACAGGAAGACCTGCAGAAAATGCTATCTACGTATCGCACCGTTTATGCAAAACCAGCTAACGGCAGCATGGGGCGCGGGATCATTCGAATTCGCAGTTCGCCCGAGGGATACCAGCTCGCGTTCCCTGGAGGATTGCGCAAATCATTTGCTAGCATTCAGGGCTTACATCAGTATTTGCAAAAAAGGATAAAAGGCACATCCTATTTGCTGCAACAAGGGTTAGCGTTAATCGGCATCCAAGGACGACCGACAGATTTTCGTGTATTGGTTCAAAAAGACCGAAAAGGCGAATGGTCCATCACTTCCATGGTAGCTCGACTGGGATTAAACCACATTGTTTCCAATATATCCAGAGGCGGGCAGATGATGACTCCCCTTCAGGCGCTGCGAGTTTGTGGACCACGGGCGAGCGCGATTCGACCATCTCCTCAAACGTTACACGCAGTAGCACTTAAGCTCGCGATCCTTTTAGAGGAATCCCTGCCTGGGCAGTATGCAGAATTCGGAATTGACCTGGGAGTCGATGTTCATGGACGGGTGTGGCTATTGGAGGTCAACAGCAAGCCATCCAAGTCAGCCAAAACTGTTCCGCTGCCTGAAGGTGCCGAAGAGCTGCCTCGGCGTGCTCGCCCTTCTGTCATTCGCATGCTGGATTATTCCGCCTTTCTAAGTGGTTTTCCCCGGACCATACAACCACAAAAGACGATAAAAAGAAAACCGAAGCGCAACAAAAACAGGCGAAGGTGACCTACATGACAGCATCCAAGAGAAGTCTTGGCATCATGGCCCGGTGCCAAGGCTCCCACTTTGTAGACAAAGGGTACTACAAAAAGCTTACGCTCTATGGACGCAAGCACGGTATTCGCGTCTTCGTTTTTTCACCACGTCAGGTTAACTTTTCCACCCGTATGGTAAAAGGCTTCGAATATCGCAATGGGTCCTGGCACGCGAAAGACTTCCCAATTCCCGCCTTTATCTATGATCGTTGCTTTGTGGGCCCATCTTATCGCCACTATAAACCATTTGTGGAAAAGTTGCAAAACGATCGCAACATTACGTTTTTGGGGCATGGTCTGTCTGGAAAATGGCAGGTGCACCAGATGCTCGTTAAGTCCCCTCTCCTCGCCCCGCTGCTCCCGCCTACTGAAATATTCTCATATCCTGTGCTCCATGCAACCTTGCAAAAATACGGGGCAGCCATTATCAAGCCGATGGCGGGAACTCACGGTATTGGCGTTGTGAGAATCAAAGAAATGCGCAGTGGCTATGAAGCTTCCGGACGAAACCGAGACAATACGCCTTTCACCAGGCGAATTCGTGACACTGCCGGGTTAAAAAGTTTTGTGTCTGTCTTTACTGCCGGCCGTAAGTTCCTGGTACAGCCCTATTTGGAGCTGCATACCCCGGATGGTACCCCATTCGATGTCCGTGTTCTGGTTCAAAAAAACGGGCTGGGTAAATGGGGGACAACTGGCAAAGCTGTGCGCCTGGGAGACAAACGCAGTATCACCTCCAATTTGCACGGAGGAGGGAAAGCAACACCTCTGGCCTCTTTCCTGCCCCTTCACTTCACATCCACAAAAGCGGCACGCATCGAGCAAACAATCAACCGAGTGGCAGAAGAACTTCCCCGTTTTTTGGAAGAGTCACACGGCAGACTCGTTGAGCTGGGAATCGATATTGGCATCGACACCGCAGGTAATGTTTGGATCATCGAGGTAAACAGCAGACCAGGGCGAACCGTTTTTCGCATGATTGACGACCCGACTGCACAACTGCATTCGATTACTCAGCCTGTTCGCTACGCCCACTATCTTATGAAAGAGCGTGTAGGAGGTTAAAGCATGGAAACGTTCAGAATGCGGCTTCGCTTCCTTTCCAACCCCCGTATCAGTGGGATTATCCTGCCAGCTACTCTCTTCCAACAGCTACAGCTACGACAACGCCAAAAAATTAAAGTCTTACTGGGCAAAAAGGAAGTAGTCGCAACTGTCTTACAAGATAAACGCAATCCGGATACGAACGTCCTGAAAGTGACGACGCTCTTGCAAGCAGAGCTGGGCATTCCACACCCTGGCTTGATCCAGCTCAAGCTAGAGGGCTCCGCACTCCGGATCGGTCCTTCAATCGGGATCGTTACGACTGGCATAAGACGAGATCCCAAGCAGCCAATTGGCTCTCGCACCTCGTTTTTTTACAATCTGTTACAGGCTCAAGAAGGGAAGGGTGTTTTCTACTATATATTTTCCCCAACCGATGTAGACTGGGAATCCAATACGGTCAAAGCGTGGTTTTTGCGCAGAAACAAGTCAGGCGGCTACTTTTGGAAAAAGCATGTTACCGCCATGCCCGATGTCGTCTATGATCGTATTCCCTCTCGTTCGGCAGAAAAGCATGAAGCCGTTCAGGAATTCAAGTATCGACTCGCCAGTTACCCCAATTTACCGATGTTCAATCAGGGCTTTTTTAACAAATGGGGCGTACATCAACTGCTGTATCCGAATCCAGAAGTGAATGAGCATATCCCGGAGACTTACACCTCTCCTTCCCTTACGACTGTTCGAAACTTGCTGCGTAAATACCCTATCGTTTATTTGAAGCCCAAAAATGGAAGTCTCGGGTACGGTATTGTCAAAGTTGTTCGCCAGGCAGGGGGTGGCTTTACTGCCTCCTATCATACAAGCAGCGGCAATGTAAAAAGGCAATTTTCCAAGCTGTCCAGCCTTTATCAGCATGTCTTCCGCAGTCGGCGAGTCAGTGCGTATCTGGCACAACAGGGCATTCCGCTCATGACATTCCATGGACGTCCGTTTGATTTTCGTGTTCACTTGCATAAAAATCAGCAAAACGAGTGGGTTGTCTCGTGCACGGCAGCCAAGGTTGCCGGTTCTGGCAGCGTAACTACCCACGTGCGTACAGGTGGAACTGTCATCCCCGGCGATGACCTGTTGCAGCACCTGTTTGGCAGACAAAAAGCCCTCATGACCCAGCGCATTTCAGAAGCGTCGATCCGTCTGGCTACCGCAATTGAACTGGCCAAAGGGATTGATTTAGGCGAATTAGGGCTGGACATGGGAATTGATACGCAAGGCCATGTCTGGATGTTCGAAGCGAACTCCAAGCCTGGCCGTTCTATATTCAAGCACGCTCGTCTCAGGCAGGCTGATCAAGAATCACGCAAGCTGCTCGTCGATTATAGCTGTTATTTGGCCAATTTCTAGTCGCACGCGATCTGTACCGTTTTTCAGGAAGGAGGAACACCATGCTTCAGCAGCGCTCCGGGTGGCTGACGATCCTCCCTAGCGGTAGATGGTTCGTACAGTTACCTCGGCTAGTCCTTAAACGCTCGCCAAAGCCACTGGTCGCCAGTCTCGGTCCCTTTTCTCATACGAAACGGATATACGCTGGTTTACCCCGCGTGCAAGCAAGCCGTATTCGTACACGCATTAACTGGAAAATGGCGGGCGACTCCCTGAAGCTTGGCCCATTATTTGGCATATTGACCGTTGGTGAAGGGGCAACATTTTTAGGAAATCGCGAGAACTTCAAGGATATTACTCAATCGGGGAAGCAATGGGGTGCACTCGTATTTGTGTTCACTCCACAAGGAATCAATTGGGAGAAGAAAAAGGTGCGCGGCTATTTGTACAACAGTCGTCTAAACTCGTGGCAAGAGGTGATTCTACCTTTCCCCCATGTGGTTTACAACCGAATACCGACGAGAAAAGCAGAACGGCGACCTGAAGTCCGCAGAGCATTGAACCGCATACATGAGATGCCAAATGTCACATTGTTTAATCGCGGCTTTTTTGACAAGCAACAGCTCTTTACGATGCTTGAGTCCCACTTGGAAGTGCAAGCTTTTCTACCGGAGACAAAACAATTGGACACCTTGGCTCGGTTTCGAAGCTTTTGCACAGAACATCGCTTTGTCTACTTGAAACCCGTGCGCGGTAGGGCTGGTCAGGGAATTATGCGCATTGATTTCAGAAACGATAAGTGGTTCCTGCAACGGTTAAAGGAGCAAAAGGCCATTACTCGCCGCTTTTCCAATTTGAATGACGTATGGAAGCATATTAGACTTCATGTCAAACAGCAGAAGTACATCATGCAGCAAGGTATTCGTCGTGCCCGTTACAACGGCAAACCTTTTGATGTGCGCGTCCTCGTGCAGAAAGATGGCGAGGGCGAGTGGAGCGTAACCGGAGTTGGCATTAGAAGGTCTGGCTCGCAAAGCATCACCACTCATGTGCCACGCGGTGGCTCGATCCACTCGTTATCTACCGTTATGCAAGCCTTGTTTCATAATAATCACGAGCAAATGGAAAGACACATTCACGATACGGCGCTCGCCATCGCACGGTCATTAAATGCAGAATGGACAGATTTGGCTGAGATGTCGATGGACCTTGGCTTGACAGAAGAAGGAAAGCTATGGCTCTTTGAAGCGAATGCAAAGCCGGAGAAATTCGATGAACCATCGATTCGACGATTATCGTTAGCGAATTTGATCCACTACGCACAGCATGTCTCTCACTTGCAGAGCAAGCGAGGGAGTGCCGCAGGATAAGGGAGTCAAGCAGCATTAGCTGATTCACAGACGTCCTTGGTGCGATTTGCCCGTCAGGAAGGGGAACTGCGCATCACCCAACGAACGACTGGCTGACGCGATTGACCCTCAGGCTGCTGGCTCATAAGGTCCAGAAACGAGAAAACATTCGCCGTTTCCTATTGGAAATGGGGTCAATCCTTCCTGGTTGTAGATAAACGCTACCGCATTGAGTATGCTGGTTGTACATGCGAGTAGCACTGAACAATGAGGCAAGTCTCACGTTTTGCTTTAAAGGAACATGCCGTTTAGACTCCGGCATGTTTTTTTCGTTATCGGATGCATGACAAAACCAAGCTTGGAAAAAATACTCCATGGAGGTGGTCTTAACCATGACCTACACAAATAACAATATGATGCAATCCCAGCAACAACCTCAATTTTTCGGTGCAGTAAGCCCTGCAGGTTCTATGTTCCAACCAGGCTTCGCTGGAACCAACGTACAAGAAGTACAGTATTGGAACCAAGGTGGTCATGCACCATCCATCGGAGCGCCTTCATCTGCTGCATCCTTCAGTGGCGGAGTCGGTGGTGCCCAATCCATCTTTTCCCCAGGCTTTGCAAATACCAATGCTCAAGAAGTAAGACAGCAAAATGCTGGCTACCCAGTACAACAGCAGCAACAACAATTTGGTTTTGGGCAAAATCAGGCATCCCAGTACATCCAGGCGCAGCCATCGTATCAACCAGCATTTGGTGGCGGAGCGAACTCGGTCTTTTCTCCCGGCTTTGCTGGAACCAATGTTCAAGAGGTTCAGGCGCGAAATCAAGCTGGCTATAACAACTTTGCGGGTCAAACTGGCTTCGCAGGTCAAACTGGCTTCCCTGGACAAACGGGCTTTGTAAACCAAGCTGGAAATGCTGGCAGCATCTTTTCCCCAGGCTTTGCCGGAACCAATGTTCAAGAAGTACGCCAATTGAACAACACGGGCTTCGGTCTGCAAGCACAGCAGCCTCTACAGCAACAGCAGCCTCTACAGCAACAGCAGGCTTATGCTAATACACTCGGCATGGGAGCACAATCTGTCTTCAATCCGGGTTTTGCTGGCACGAATGTGCAAGAGGTGCGCCAATTGAACGCTCCAGGTCAGGCTGCTCCACACACAGGGTCAATCTTCCCAGGAACTTTCTAAATGCAAAAAGCGTGACCATCCATCGCGACGGTCACGCTTTTTGTTATGAGTGATCGTTTAGCAGTCTACATTTCCCCAAATCGCCTGATACACAGCATGCAAATCTTGCAGACTCTCTTCATCCACTGTAAAAATGATGCTGCCAAACACGTAGGCATCCTTCTGCACGCAGGACCATCCATCCCCGTTTGGTTGAAACTGCGCCTCCACACACGCCTCCGTCTGTTCCAGCAGTTGCCGTACCGCTACATGCTTTTCCATCGATGATCGATATCTTTCCATCACTTGCGCAAGGCGTTCATCCTGACGCGCCAGCCGATACAGGGCAAGCTCAATCTGGAGCCAGCAGGTCACATAAAAATGGAACTCCAAAAATAACGTGTGCACGGCTGCACGGATTTTGTCGTGGTCACCAGCTTCCAAGGCTGCACGTGCTTCCTGTTTTTTCTCCTGAATCAGGTCAAAATGACTGACTGCTCCACGGTAAAACTTGCGCACCACGTTGTACAACATCTCTGGCGTACGCTGCGGAAGATTTCGATGTCGGTTTTGCACATCTCGCATGGCTTGTTCTCCTCTTTCCGACGCTCGTTTTCTTCTATTTTACAACAAAGGTGCACGATGCAGGCAGCCTACTCTTTCCCGTTTTTCCAGTAGTCATACGCATGAATGGCGAGCCCCCAATAAGAGGAGTATCGATCCAGCACTTTTGTCACCAGATCTAGCTGTCGATCCATTTCGCCCATCCCTTCCTCATAAAAGGTGATCCCGTTCCCTTCGTGGCTCTCTTTCGTTTCCACAGCGACGACCAGCTTTTTCTGGAGGCTCTCTGCGTACTTCATCTGATTTTCGACCAAGCCGATGATGCCAGGAGCTCGATCACGAAAAGCCATCAAGGTCGTATGATCAAGCTGTTTGATCATCCAATGCGAAAACGGCAACTCGGGCTGACCTGGAGTCGGTGTCTTGTCCAGCCACGCCGCGAGGTCGACGCTTGCTTCCAAGGAAGTTCCGTTCTTGGTCTCTTCGACAAAAACTTCGATGTTACCCATCCACTGGCGTAAAACTGCCTCTTTATCCTCACGCCAGGCAGGAAGGACGTACGGCTCAATATCTAAGTGAATGCCGTGAAATTGCTCTTTTGTCGAGACAGACTCATTGTAGGCTTTCACCCAATTCACGAGCTTTATGATCTTGCTCCGACTTTCAGACATCGCCCAAATCGGATGACCGCCCATCGCATGAACTTCGATCCCCGCTTCACGGGCCTCTCTCACAAAATCGCGGTAATAGGAAATCGGCTGCTCCAAATCGAGACGAACATAGAGGAGATTCACCCCGTTTTGTTCCGCAAAGGAGAGAATTTCCTCCTTTTCCGTGCCAAGCAATTCTGCACGCCATATGTAGGTGCCTTTGTAGCGTTGCTTCGTTTCCGGGGGCAGTGGAATCGCCTCCTTCCAGTTGCGATAATCATGAATCGCGACACCAGAGAAGGACGGATGCTGTGCCAAATGTGCAGGCAATTGCTCTACTTGCTGTTTCATGAGAGCCGGACCTTCCTCTGCAAAAGAAGTGTGGTCTTCATCCAGCGGCTTCATATTCACAGCAACCAAGACACGCGACTCTAATTCATCCGCTTCCTTCATTTCCTGATCAATCAAATTCAGAATGCCGTTCTGACCGGAAAGTGTGTCACGATACGCCATGATACATACCGTATCAAACTGGCTGATCATCCATTTGGACAAGGACATCTCTTCTTGTCCCGGAACGGGAATATCGTCCAGCCAAAATGGAATGGCTGCACTGGCAACCAAATCCTCATCTTTTGACACCTCGGCTGTGAACGCCTGCACATTGGCTTGCCATTCACGGATAATCCGCTTCTGATCGGCCTCCCAAAAAGGCAGGAGATACGGCTCGATGTCTAACTGAATCCCGCGAATTCGCTCATTCTTCTGCGCTTCACGGTTGTAGCTTTTTACCCAGTGGACGATATTCATCATCCGCTTTTCATTGCTTTTGAGTGCCCATGCCGGATGGCCAGCAACCGCATGAACTTCGATCCCCATCTCTGTCGCTTCGCGGATAAAATCGCGGTAGTAATCATAGGGCTTGTTCATTTCGATTCGCAAGTAGACGAGATTAATATCGTTACTTTTGCAGAAATCGAGAATCTCTTGTTTCTCTCTCCCGATCATTTCGGACTGCCAGATCCACGTTGCTTTACTCTTCTTCTCCGCGGGGGAAAAGCCGAACAGAAAGCCGACCGTCAGGCAGAGAACACTCAAATAGATGCGCGCAGCTTTCATTCGTCAAAGTTGCTCCTCTCGTTGACTTGCGTGCTTCCAGCTCTCGTAATCATGGATCGCACTTCCTGCAAACGCCGGATTGCTAGACAGCTCCTCCTGTAAAATGGCCAACTGGTTGTTCATCTCTTTTGTGCCTTCTTCATAAAAGCTCACATGAGCGCCTTCCATCGTTTCCATGATGTTGACGCCTACGATGACCGACCCTTTTTTGCGTACATTGGCATCATCGACGATCTTTTCTACGATTTCGACGATCCCATTTTGCCCAAGGGCTTGATTGCGGTAGGCCATTAACGTAATACTGTCGAGTCGCTGCACCATCCAGTTGCTCACTTTTTCATCACTGTCAGGAACGTTTACGGAGTCGATCCAAAAAGGCAAGTCTGCACCGACAGCGAGATCCGTATCCTTCTTCGTCTCTGCCGCCAGATAGCTGACGTTTTCCAGCCATTGCCGGACGATTTCTCCCTGGTCTTCCTTCCATGCAGGCAACAGATACGGCTCGATATCGACGTGAATCCCCGAGAATTGTTCATCTGACTTGGCACTGCGATTGAACGCCTTCACCCAGGAGATCAGATCGTCGATGCTCTGGCGATTCGCTGTTAACGCCCAATTGGGGTCACCGCCAAGCGCCTCTACCTTAATACCTGCCTGGTTGGCTTTTTCAATGAAGGTACGATACGTCTGAGGCGCAACAGCTGCTGGTTCAACGTGAAGATAGATCAGGTTGATATCGTTTTTCTCGGCAAACGCGATCATTTCCTCGGTTTGGGTCTCTATTTGCTTGGCATCCCATATCCAGGTTGCTTTTGTCAGGGCGGAGCGGGTGTTTGCCAACGACAGCATGATGATCGAAGCCACTGTCACAAGGAGCAGCGCTATCCAAAGCCAGCTATATCGACGAATTACCTGCATCAGCGCTGGTCGATACCGTACAGTTGTGTCGTCGCTCCCACTCTAGCAAAAGCCCGCTCACCAAACGTACTGCCGTCAACCGCTGAAAACGGCTGAATTCTGGTATAATCCTCGATACTCTTGTTTTTGACCAGCGCGTGTGGCCCGATCTGGCAGCCTTCACCGATCTGTGTGTCGCCAAAAAGGCAGGTTCCCGGATAGAGCACCGTATCACGCCCGATCATTACGCCCGCATCGATGTAAGTCGAGTTCGGGTCTATCATCGTAACTCCGTTTCGCATATGGAAATCGTTGATTCGCTTGCGCATCAGCTGTTCCAAATCAGCGAGCTGCACACGATCATTGACGCCATTGCCTTCTTCGGGATCATCCGTTGCAAACGCCGTTACCAAATGACCTTGCTCTTGCAAAAGCCCCAGAACGTCCGGCAAGTAAAACTCCCCTTGCGCGTTTTCGTTGGAGACCATCGGCAGCATTGAAAACAGCTTTTGATTGTCGAAGCAAAAGATTCCGGTGCTGATCTCGTTCACCTTTTTTTGGCCCAAGGTCGCGTCTTTTTCCTCGATAATTTTACGGACATCGCCGTTCTCGTCGCGAATGATCCTGCCATAGCCTGTAGGCTCGTCCACAATGGCGGTCAAAACCGTGGCTGCTGCCTGTTTCAACTGGTGATATTCGAGCAAACTACGCAGCGTCTGTTCTTGTACGAGCGGGGTATCGCCATTCATGACAATCGTCACGCCATCCTGCGCTCCAAGAATTTCCTGGCTCATCCAAACAGCATGAGCAGTACCGAGTTGTTCCGGTTGATACGCATACTGAACGCGGTTTTTCAACTGCTCTTTGACCACTTCGGCTCCGTGGCCGACAACGACGACCAAGTGGCGAAGTGACAATGCTTCCAATGTCTCTACGACATGTTCAATCATCGGCTTCCCGCAAATTGGATGCATGACCTTGTAGAGCGAAGATTTCATTCTGGTTCCTTTTCCTGCTGCGAGTACTACTGCATGTATGTTCATCCTATCGCCTCCGTCTTGGTCAGCTCCCCTTTTGCAAGCTGACCTTGTTGGATTTGCTGATCGAAGTATGGTTTCAATTCGTAGGTCAGTGTGTCAATCATCATGGTCAAATTAATGTCTTTCCTCTGCACGCCCAGCTGATAGGCCTGAAGCATAATCTCCAGTAATTTCTCCTGATTCAACGTCCGATTCGAGGTGTTCATTCATCTTTCCCCCTTCTTGAATGCTCTACCTTTCTTTACGACTGACGTTTGTGTTTACTCAACTGTTACACTTTTGGCCAAATTTCGTGGACGATCTACGTCATTGCCGAGCGCAACAGAAGTGTAATAGGAAATGAGCTGAAGGGGGATAACGGCTAGAACAGGTGTAAGCAAGGCATCTGTCTGCGGAATCAGGCAAACATCATCAACCGAGCGATGCAGCTCTACATGTCCTTCCAAGGTAATACCGAGAACTTTTGCTCCACGGGCTTTCACTTCTGTAATATTACTGATCATTTTTTCATGCAGCTCATCCTGTGTAGCCAGGGCGATGACTCTCGTTCCCTCTTCGATCAGCGCCAGCGTGCCGTGCTTTAGCTCTCCTGCCGCATACGCCTCCGAGTGAATATACGAGATTTCCTTCAGCTTGAGCGAGCCTTCCATAGATACCGCATGATCGAGTCCTCGTCCGATGAAAAACAGATGCTGCTCGTCCTTGATCGATTCAGCAAAATGACGTATCTCATCTGCATGCGCGAGTATATGCTCGACTTGATCCGGAAGACTGGTCAGTTGGTGAAGCAGTGAAGCACGGGTGTCAGCGTCCAGCGTCCCCTTCGCTTGTGCCAAATAAATGCCGAACAAGTAAAACGCAATCAGCTGCGAGGTATATGCCTTCGTCGAAGCAACCGCGATTTCCGGACCTGCATTTGTCGTAATCACATCATCGGCATCACGGGCAATCGAGCTACCGACTACATTCGTAATAGCGAGTACTGCTGAGCCGTTTCGTTTGGCTTCCCGCATGGCTGCCAATGTATCTGCTGTCTCCCCTGATTGACTGACGGCAATCGTAAGCGTATTGGGCTGAAAGAGCGGGCGACGGTAACGAAACTCCGACGCTACATCTACTTCTACCGGAATCTGTGCCAGTCGTTCGATCACATGCTTGCCGATCAAGCCAGCATGATAAGCGGTACCGCATGCGACAATGTAGATTTTCTCCACATTCTTGGCACTCGCTTCCGATAGCTGAAGATTGGGGAAAACAACCTTTTGCTGGGTAGCATCGATTCGACCTGTCATGGTATTGCGCAGGGCTCGCGGCTGCTCGTAAATTTCCTTTTGCATATAGTGAGCAAAGCCGTCTTTTTCCGCTTGCTCCTTGTCCCACTCAATACGCACCAGCTCTCGCTCGATTGGCTCAGTCGTATCCAGACGCATGAGGTGAACTGAATCTTTGGTCAGAATCGCCAGGTCTCCGTCTTCGAGAACGTACACATCGCGCGTATGCTCCAGGATCGCCGGGATATCAGAACCGATAAAATTCTCATTCTCCCCTACCCCGATAATCAACGGGCTTGCCATACGAACTGCAATCAGCTTGTCAGGCTCATGCTCTGTTATCACACCGAGAGCAAATGCTCCGCGAATTTTGCCAGCGACCTTCTGCACTGCCGCAACCAGGTTGTCATCGTATTCCTGCGCCAAAAGGTGCACGATGACCTCCGTATCCGTCTCCGAAGTAAACGTCACGCCTTTTTCAATCAACTCCTGCTTGAGATCCAGATAGTTCTCGATAATGCCGTTATGCACGATCGAGAACTTGCCGGATTGATCAAAATGAGGATGAGAGTTTTCATCAGACGGTCGTCCGTGGGTCGCCCAGCGCGTATGACCAATGCCGATGGAGCCCTGCAAGCCGGACTTTTGGGTTTGGCTCTCCAGTACGTCAATTCTGCCTTTTGCTTTGCGAATGCCGATGGTTGCTCCGTCACAAATCGCAATGCCAGCCGAATCATAGCCTCTGTATTCCAGCTTTCGCAGCCCATTGATTAGAATCGGCTGCGCTTCCTTGTTCCCGATATATCCCATAATTCCGCACATATCATCGGTTCCTCCCTTGTTGCGTATACTGTTCGGACTTTGTATTATGCGAGCAAGCTAACGACTTCCTTCTCCTGCCTGATAGCGACGGAGGTTCCGATGCGATATACATTCGGATTCGTGATGCCCTCAAACGCATTTCGCGTATCGATAATGGCCACTCCCAAATCCGCCAGCTCCTGATAAGCAAAGCATTGGTGATTCGTAATGAGCACCATGCAATCGTAAGTCTTGAACGCCTCGTAGTCATTGGCGATGGAATGGACGATCTCGCCTTTTTTATTCACAAAGCTCTGCGCATACGGGTCGTAATAGTCGACAGTTGCTCCGCTATTGGTGAACAGCTCGTAAATTTCCAGACCTGGTGATTCACGCAGGTCATCAACTTCCGGCTTGTAGGCCATGCCGAGAATCAAGATGCGCGAGCTGTTGATCGCTTTTGCGTAAATGTTGAGCACCTGTGCTGTCTTATTGCGCACATAGTCCGGCATGTTGTCATTAATCGATTGGGCGATCTCAATAAATTGGCTGTGAAAACGAAAGCCCTTGGCCTTCCACGACAAATACATCGGATCGAGCGGTATGCAATGCCCACCGATTCCGGGTCCCGGGTAAAACGGCATGAACCCGAAAGGCTTGGTCGATGCGGCCTTGATTACTTCCCAAACATTGATGCCCATTCTGTCGCACATCATCGCCATCTCATTCATGAAGGCAATATTGACGCTACGGAAGGTGTTTTCCAAAAGCTTGGACATCTCCGCCACCTTTGGCGAAGAGACCGGCACGACGGTTTTGACCAGGCTACCGTACAAGAGTGTGCCTAACTCTATGCAACGTTCTGTCGTTCCGCCGATCACCTTTGGCGTATTGTACGTACTGTATTTGCGATTGCCCGGATCGACCCTCTCCGGCGAGTAGCAGAGGAAAAAGTCGATGCCAGCCCGATAACCTAGCTTTTCAAATTCCCGCTGGATCAGCTCTTCCGTCGTTCCCGGATAGGTTGTACTCTCCAGCGTAATGAGCATTCCTCTTTTCATGAATCGCTTGATTTGCTCGACAACGTTTGTAATGTAAGAGGTGTCCGGGTCCTGATTGGGACTGAGTGGCGTCGGAACGCAAATGCTGATCGCATCCAGCTCCTCGATTACGCTATAATCGGTCGTCGGAAAAAAGCGGTTGGTCGCGAGGCATTCCTGCAAGGTTTCATTGGAAATATCCTGAACGTAAGACTCCCCTCTTTTCAGGCTCTCGATTTTTCCGCCATGCAGATCGATTCCGATTACGGTATAACCGCTCTTGATCGTCTCTACCGCCAGCGGCAGCCCTACATACCCAAGCCCAATGACACCCACTTTTGCTGTCTTTCGTTGAATCTTCTGTTGCAGTTCCTCGTATCTCGCCATCCTCGTTTCTCTCCCTTTCTCTTTCTAGAATTATGAAATCAGCCTTTTCACCCTGGCTTCCAGTTCTACCGGGGAGAATGGTTTGGTAATGTAGTCAGATGCTCCCATCGCAAACGATTTTTGCACATCTTCTTCCAGTCGTTTGTCAGTGAGCACCATAATCTTGCTCATGGAAGCGCTGATATGCTTGATTTTTTCCATGAGCTGGTATCCATTGAGGATAGGGAGATTCAGGTCGGTAATGACAAGATCAGGGGCGACCTCCTGATATTTTTCCATGCCGTCCATCCCGTCATTGGCTACCGTAACGAGATACCCTTTGCGTTGAAAGTAGATGCTCAAAAATTCGTTGACAGTCTCATCATGGTTAACCAGCAAAATACTTGCCGGCTCCTCTTTTTGAGCGGGATTCTGCTCGTAAATCTTGATCTCCCCATGCGTGCCTGGCTCTCTCATCTCTTGGATCATCCGCATCAGCATTTGACCGGACGAGCGAGAGCTTTCGGGAAAACTCGCAATGAAGAGGCTACCTGCTAGCAGTTTATGCTCTTGCAAATAGTCTTTTACACGCAAAGCATAGAAATGGGTACTCGAAAGCTTCTGTCCTTCGAGCAGTATTCCGAAAAGCTGCTTGTTTTTGTCATACGCGTAATGTAAAGCCATCTCGGAGCCGTCTCCTGAACGAGTGCCCAGGTCTTGCTTGATCAGCTCCATTGACTCTTTCGTTAGGGTTTTGCAAGCCGCAAGAATAACCCCACACGCCAATTGTTTCTCTTCCATCTTGCTCAGATGCTCGTAAAAAACAGGTACGAGATTACTCATGATCTAGCCTCCAAACTTGAAATGTTTTCGCTGCCCTTCGTCTGCCAGCTCGTCCGCGTCATCGTTCCCCAAGAGTTGTTGTTGCGTAAATATTCAATATGACCGAGGAATCTCCAGATGACACCGATTTGCCGATAGCCGAAGAACATCAGAATCGTATAGAAAAGCATTTTGACGATGTCCCGAAAACGCGGATACCGTCGAAACGCGATTTCCTCCAGCAATAAGGAGCCAATGCCAAGCAGCATGCCATACAGCACATTGAGCAAGCCGTAGATGAAAAGGACGTAGCCATTGGTCATATCCAGCATGGTGTAACCGATGAGGGCCAATAGACCCGTGATGCGGAAGTACGGATTCAAGGTTTCAAACAAGATATTGAACGGCAGCGTGAGCATCCCGAACAGCTTGTACTTGGGGCGAAACGCCATGTGTCTGCCGTACTCAATCATGTTCTTCAGATTCCCGCGTCCCCATCTGCGCCGTTGACTGCCCAAAATTTTGAGTGTATCCGGCGCTTGCGTCCAGCAGACCGCATCGGGGCAAAATGCCACACGGTAGGGCAGCTTGTTTTCCAGCATGTACTTGTGCAACTTGATGATGATGTTCATGTCTTCACCCGGATACCCCTCGCGATAGCCGCCTACCTTGATGATGTAATCCTTGCGAAAAACACCGAACGCGCCTGAGACGATAATCAATCCGTTGATCGCGCTCCAGCCGATCCGTCCCCCGAGAAACGCCTTGAGGTATTCGACGGATTGCATCATCGGCAAAAACTTATCTGGCAAACGAATGTCTTTCACGACACCGTCTTCGATCTTGCAGCCGTTGGCAATGCGGATATCTCCACCGATGGCTACTGTTTCATCCGGGTTTTCCATATACACCTTCGCAATGCGAATCAGCGCGTCTTTTTCCAGCAAGGAATCTGCATCGATAGAAGCGATCAACGGATAGTGGGAGAGGTTGATCCCCGCATTGAGCGAGTCAGCTTTTCCTCCGTTCTCTTTGTCGATCAAATACAGATTCGGAAAAGCCGGATTGTGGTAGACTCCCCTGATCTTCGACGTATGAAGAAGCGGCTGTACTGGCATGTGCTCGGAGTAAACCAGTGAAAACTCGTTAATCAATACCTGCAAGGTAGCATCCTTCGATCCATCGTTGACCACGAGTACCTCATAGCGTGGATAGTTCAAGGATAAGAGCGACCTTACATTTTCAATAATCGTCAGCTCCTCGTTGTATGCTGGCACGAGAATCGAAATCGGCGGAACGTGCTCAGAGCCTGAAAGTGTCTGGAATCTCGAATAGATGGAGCTTTTTAAGATTCCCATGATGCTCTTGAACGAGAACAGCATGATGATGAAGTACAAAGAGTTGATCGCAATGACGTAATAGACCGCAAATACTCCGTAGTAAAGTAGAAACTCTCTCATGGCAGCCTCCTTTCGCTCTATCTTTCCAGTGCCTGAACCGTGGAGATCGTTTTGCGATACGACTTGCGATACAGATGCAGCTTTTCGTTGTATTGCACGAGCTTCTCTGTCGCTGTCGCACCCTGTAGAACAAGCTTCTCTTTTTCCAGCTCCTCCTGGATCACTTGATGAGCCATCTCGCTCTTATGACCGTTTCTCTCTTCCTGCAAAATTTCACACAGGGCAGCAAAGCCTTCGACCTCTAGCTGCGCCAGGCTGCGTGCACTGTGATGACGAACCCACCAGTTCGCATCACCCACCGCCTTTTTCAGCGAGGAAATGTACGAATGCAATTTCAGTGAGCCAATTGCCTTCGCTGCCATTGCCCGAATTTCCCAATCCTTGTGATTCATAAAATCAGTGACTGTCTGCTCATTCATATAGCGGATATCCCGGCACATGAGCTTGACTGCCTTAATTCGGACTTCCTTGTCAGGCGATTGAATGAGCTGGTATAGCGCAGGCTCAATGCCGGGCTGGACATGCACGGCATAGCCAATCAGTCCGATTTGGACCAGTTCAGCATCGGATTCTTGTAAAAATTGTGCAAAAAGAGGTGCCGTATCTACCTGCGAATCACTGATGATGTCCACAATGAGCTGGTGGACATTTTTCTTCGCTCTGACAACGTGGGTCACCATTTCCCGCAAATCTTCTGTGTTGCGTGCACATTTGGCGACAGAGCGCGCAATGATAAAAACACTGGTGTCATTTGTGTTTTTTTGCAGGAGGGTTAAGAGAGCAGGTACGGCGAGCTTGGAGCGCATGATCCCCAAATTGTATGCGGCATCCACTCTCGTCCATTTCCACCAGCCATTTAGTCTTTGCATGTCCAGCTCTACGAGTCCCATATCCTCGCAGAGCCAGATCAGCTTGTCCCGATGAATGCCTGTGACTCGCTCCATCAGCTCAAACAGCTTTTTCTGAATGATTTGCTTTTCTTTTTGCGTCACATCGCCATAAGGCACTTGCAAACGCTCCTCTTCTTCCCCGTGTGCTTGCAGGTAAACGAAGTAGTCGCGATATTTTTCCAGACAACGCATGGTCTGTTTCTCCACCGAAATGTTGCGCAGCTTCAGTGCGAACAAGACAAGCAAGCCTAATACTGTCAATCCACATAGCGCGTACAGAAAAACAATTGCCGTCGCCAATGGTGTTTGCACGTTTGCCACTCTCCTATCCAATCAAGGCTGAGTCTCGATCTTCACCGGAGCCTCAATCTCATGGAATGCTTTTTTTAGTATGGAATAACTTTGTTTTTTGCGTTCGTGATAGCCGACCTGCTCCCAGCCTTGCCATGTATACATCGGGAGCTTCGTCACTGCATAAGCGTTTTGCCCGACGACTTGTTTCGTCGCTGTATCCACCAGGAGTGGCAGAATGCGTATGCCTTTCGTCTTCTTCGTCGTGAAGCTTTTGCCATCATCCTCATAGCTCATGACGGACAAGGAGCTCGGGTCTGTAAATCCAAGCAGCATCCACGGTACTCTCAGCTCTACCACTTTGCCCTTCGCTTGCCATGCGGTTCGTGAGTCGTACTGCGGGTCTTGGGCATTTGTCGTTCCCCGGATCAGCTTGCCGACCTCGACTTCCTCCAACGGATAGTACTTCTTGCTGTCTGGCGGCTCCATCTCCAGGCTAACTGCCAGCTTCCACGGCTTGAATATCCCGGAATTGTCTTTTTTCTCCGTTTCCTTGACCGTAAGCATGCCGTAGCGTTTTCCGTATAAGCGTGCATGAAAATCGTAATTGGCGGCGATTTGAATCTGGCTCTCGTCTGCTTTTCCCAACGTGATCAGCGTCTCTAGCCCCTCATCCAGCGTCAGGCCGGGAAGCTGTGCCGCATGCTTGTTCCCGCCAGGAAGTGTATCAACGCCCACATAAAGTTGTTGTTTAGCCGGGTCAAACTCTTCCTTCAACTGAGCAAGGAAATAAACGTACCCTTCATCATGTGTCATCCAGATTTCGTCAATACCCGGGACTTGAACATTGAGGCGTTGCTTCTCTTCTGCCACGAGCTGATCCCAATCTGTACGATTCCCATCGATGGTCAGCACGCCTTCTTTGTTCGGGTACATGCCGAGGACTCCAAACAGAGACTCATTGGTCAACACGTTGATCCACAGGGAGCGCCGATCTTCCGGCAACTCAAAGCGCATCGTGTTCCACGTTTTTTTGAACCACTCGTCCTGCCAAACGAATACAATTGCTCCCGCATACCCTTCCTGATGAATTTCTTGCAAAAGCTCGACATCGATCTCTCCCTGCTGCTTTTCTGAATGACCACCTTGATTGCGCCCCAAATTTCCCAGATGGGCGACTCCCACCGATGCCGGAACCCCGAATTCCGTCACCATGATCGGCATGTTTTTGTGATACTGCTTCAGTTTTCGCAAATACGCTTTGTACGTATCGATTTGCCCTGCATCGTTCTTCAACTGTTGCAGGGTAGTGTCGTAGCGGAAGAAATCCGGATAATACGGGTACACGTGATAGGAAGCGAAGTAGCCTGCCTCCCACTGCGTTGGCTCTATATGGGTAGGATCGACACTGACCAAATCCTCATGATGAATCGGCTCTCCTGGATGCGATAAGGGGTCTGTTGTCACCCAATTGGTGAAAGTCATCGGATGCTGCCAACCGTATTTGCTCTCCTCCATTGCGACGGTATCCACCATTTCAGCAATCCATGTTTCAAAAGCAGTTGCATTCGATGTCGCGTGGAAGTACTTCCCTTGATAGGGTGCAACTTTTTGATGCAGGCGGTTGGTGTTTCGCACCATTACAGGGTCCCACTCAGTCCCTGTGTGCCAACCGATCAAGTATTTACCCGCATTGGCACGGTATGTACCACTTGCCTTTCCCGATTTTTCCGGCAGGGTGATATCCCCGTAGACAGCGCCGACTGCATCTTTGATTTCCTGTCGAAACTCCTCGCGAATCTCTGGCAAATAGGCGTCTTTCTTTTCAATCAACAGCTCTTCTGGACTCCAAATGCCTTGCATCAAGTAGAGAGGGTCCCCTTCTTTTCGCTGATTGTAATCGACCAGCGCTTCATAAAAGACAGGAGCATGGATGGTATACACACGAATGACGTTCGCTCCCATCTCGTCGATCATCGCGAACCAGCGCATGTAATCCTCTCTTGTGATGGGAAGCTCACCCGGATAATGACCCGGTAACGATGCCCCCAGATTGACCCCTTTCGCGAAAAAGGGCTGCCATTTTTGATTCTGATAGACTTCGAACAGCTCGCCATTCGCGCGAAATTTTAATTGGGCACCTGTAGTCGTCTCCATGCTTTCGACACGGTCTGCTGCCCAAAACC
The DNA here is from genome assembly GCF_001039275.2 of Brevibacillus brevis. NCBI lineage: Bacteria > Bacillati > Bacillota > Bacilli > Caryophanales > Paenibacillaceae > Brevibacillus > Brevibacillus brevis. Next base: position 1,379,130 of record NZ_CP030117.1, on the reverse strand, counting down.
ACCAGAAGGCACTTGCCCCCACCACGATCAGCATGGTCAGGCTCATCCAGCGCCATCTTCTCTTTTTTGTTGGCTCCATTCCTCGTCAACCTCCGATATGTTGCCACGTCACAGTCATTGTAAACATAGGGAGCAAATCGTTCCCATAGACAAAATTCACTATTGTGTCTTTTTCAGATTTGTCATGAAATTGTAATGTTGGGACGGATTCGCCTCCATCGTCCTACGTTTTTTGGAGGGAAGTCCTGCAACCGGGACGGTCTTCTGGCCCACACATTTTCTCAATTAGGTATATTTACTCTTCCTTTTTTTTCCTTTTCACTTGTGAAAATGGTAGGTTGCTACTATTTGGAAGGCGTTGGATTTTGCCGATATAAGGGATTATTTACAAAAAGAATACAAAGTGTTTCTCGGCTTGATTATCAGGAAGGTTCGTTTATAATAGATATTAAAGATCTATAATGGATGTTTTAATATGTTATTACGGATATAGAGAATCTATAAAGGTGGTATACAAGCATGAATCAACATATCGATGTAGGGATTATTGGTGGAGGACCAGCAGGTATGAGTGCCGCTCTCGCTCTTGGCAGGGCAAGAAAAAGTGTGGTCGTTATCGATGAAGGCCGTCCACGGAATCGGGTTACTCGTGAGTCGCATGGCTTTCTTACGAGAGACGGCATCACTCCGGGCGAATTTCGTCACATTGCCAGGGAGCAAATCAGCGCCTATCCCTCCGTCCATTTCGTGGAGGATACAGCGGCAACAATCACGGGACACGATGGAAATTTTCTCATTACGACTGCACAGGGAACAACCTATCAAAGCAAAAAGCTACTATTCGCAGTGGGAATGAAGGACCTCCCGTTGCCTGTTAACGGATTAGAGAAAGTCTATGGAAAAAGTGCTTTTGTCTGCCCTTATTGCGATGGATGGGAATTACGCGACCAGCCACTCGTCTTAATCGCCAATGGAGAGAAGGCATTGCACTTGGCAAAAATGTTGTCTGGTTGGACCAATCAATACACGATCTGCACCAATGGACCAGATGAATTCACGGAAGAACAAAGGTTGGAGCTGTTGCAGCATCGCGTTCCTGTCTTTGACTCTCCGATCGAGCGAATTGCATCTGCCGATGGGATGGTTCAGCACGTTGCGCTTACAGATGGCAACAGCATTTCGTGCACAGGGATCTTTTTTGCTCCCAAGCTCGTGGCTGGATCTGACTTGCCGCAAGCATTAGGCTGCCAGGTAACGGAAGCAGGTACGGTCATCGTCGACAGCTTTGGGAAAACGAGCGTACCGGGCGTCTACAGTGCAGGCGATGCAGCATCTACACACTACCAAGTGATTACTGCCGCGGCTCTTGGCTCTGCCGCTGGCATGAGTATCAACAACGATCTGCTTGTAGAGGAATGGAATCGTCAACGTTAGCTCCATCGTGTTCCTTCCATTGAAAAAGGACAATCCCTCCGTCTGTGCAAAAGACTGGGGATTGTCCCTCTTCTTTTATATATAGAAGCAATTGATTACAGCGTCTTCTGCCCTGGCTTCCAGTTCGCCGGGCACAGACCGCCAGCTTGCAGGGCTTGCAAAATACGAGTCGTCTCTGCCACGCTGCGACCTACGTTCATGTCTGTTACCACTTGGTAGCGCAGAATGCCGTCTGGATCGATGATGAACAAACCACGGTGAGCTGCACCGGTCTCTTCGTCCAGGACACCATAAGCGCGTGCCGTCTCTTTTTTGAAGTCGCTCGCGAGCGGGAAGTTTACTTCCCCGATGCCGTTTTCATCGCGTGGTGTTTTGATCCAGGCCCGGTGCGTATGTACACTATCCGTGGATACGCCCAGCACTTCGCAATCCAAATCCTCGAACTCTTCCATGTTGTCACTAAACGAAGTTACTTCTGTCGGGCAAACGAATGTAAAGTCGAACGGCCAGAAGAACAAAATCAGCCATTTTCCTTTGTAATCAGCCAGCGACACACGTTCTTCCAGTGTCTCGATGTTTTTCGTTGTAAGCATGTTAAAGTCAGGTGCTGGTTTTCCTACTTGAAGTTGAATCGTTTGCTGTATTGTCATGATAAATCTCTCCTTTTATATGGTGTCTGATAAAAATTACTTCGTAGCCTCTTCCAATGCTGCCAGTGCTTTTTTGATACGTGTCGGGTTGAAGCCCAAAATTTGCTTTTCACCAATGACTGTCAAAGGAACAGACATCACGCCTAAACGGCTCAGCTCCTGGCCATACTCGTCTTTTTCATCAATGTTGCGCTCTTCGAAAGAAATGTTTTGTTCTGTCAAATACGACTTTAATTGCTTGCAGAAGTTGCAATTTGTGCTGGAGTATACGATTGCTTGTGCCATGTTTGTTTCTCTCCTTTTCTTCTATTTGTATTGGGGGACAACTTTGGAACGCTTGTTGATGTATTTGTCTACAGCCATAGCTGCAATGGCACCGTCTGCCGCAGCGACTACTGCTTGCTTCACAGGTGTTTTGCGTACCTCACCCGCTCCAAATACGCCTGGAACAGAAGACTGCATGAACTCATCCAGAATCATAAATCCTTCCTCATCGAGGGGAACTTGTCCATCCAAGAAATCGGTACCCGGCTTGCTGCCAGAAAGGAAGACGAAGACTCCATCAACGGACAGCATTTCTTCTGTTCCTTCTGCCGTGCGAATGCGTAACCCTTCGACCGCCTTCTCTCCCACGATTTCCAATGGGCGTGTACGGAAACGCATTTCCGTGTTTGGCAGCTCTGGTAGTCCTTCTACCCCTTGAAGATCAGCGCGAGGCACCAAGAAAGTGATTTTGTCTGTAAATTTGGTCAGTGCATGCGCTTCTTCCAATGCTTCCTCCGTATCACCGATGACTGCAACGTGCTTGCCTTCATAAAAAGCTCCGTCGCATGTCGCGCAAGTGCTCACGCCTCGCCCGAGTAATTGCTCTTCGCCTGGGAGCATACGGTTACGTCCTTTGGAACCAGTCGCTACGATCACGGCCTTCGCTTGGAAAGTACCATGAGCCGTGAAGATGCTTTTTTCCTCATCCTCTACATCTACCGCAGAAATCGTAGTCTGGATGAATTCTGCACCGAAGCCCTCCGCTTGTCTGCGCATTTTATCCAACAGTTCTTTCCCAGTCATCTCGCCCTCCACCCCTGGGTAGTTGGCGATTTTATGTGTCAGGGCAAGCGCCCCGGTTCCGGGTGCCTTATCAATGACGAGCGTCTTTAGATTTCCACGAGCTGTATAAATCGCAGCGGAAGCACCAGCTGGTCCTCCACCGATGATAATGACATCATACATGGGCGGCTCCCCCTTTCCTTATTATCAAATTATAATTATTATCAACTAGGAACAATTATCATTGTACTTGATATAATTTGAAAGTCAATATCTTTTTATAATAATTTTAAATAAGGTCTTATTATAAAAAAGCGCACGAAAAAGTCCGCCCCTCTGAGGAGTAGCGGACGTGACTGATCACTGCCGTTTAGACAACCTATTTTTGCATCTCGCTGCCCTGAATTATTTTACGATTCCGAATTCACCCGATTTCGTTGACGAAACAAGTAATTCAGGATAAAGTACCACTAACACTTGAACGCACAAAAGCAAAGAAGCAAGAAAGCACAAAAGTACGAAAGTAAAAATGTCCCTTCTCACTGCTTCAGCCTGATTTAACAAGGAGTTGCCATTATGAACAAGCCACTATCTTTTTCGCAAAGTATTTGGGTGCTTGTCACCGTATTCGGAATCTTGTTTCCTGCCCTTTTCTGGGGCAAAGTTGAGCCGCATATGCCGCTCTTCCTCGCCACCATTGGCGCTGCCACTCTTCTCTTTCTGTTCGGCGTTCCGTGGAAGCAAATGGAGGAGGGCTTGATCAAAGGCATTCAAACCGCGATCGCCCCCATGCTGATTCTTTCCTTAATCGGCATTTTGATCGGGGTATGGATGATGAGTGGAACCGTACCGATGATTTTGCACCTCGGCATTTCGCTCATCTCACCGGAGTACTTCACACTCTCCGCCCTGTTTCTGACGGTGATCGTCTCGACTGTTACAGGAAGCTCTTTTACCACGATCAGTACGGTAGGGGTCGCTATGATGGGGGTCTCGACTGCTCTCGGACTTGATCCATTGATTACAGCCGGAGCCATTATTTGTGGAGCATGCTTCGGGGATAAAATGTCGCCGCTCTCCGACACGACCAACTTTGCGGCAGCCATAGCAGGCGTTTCCTTGTCGGAGCACGTCAAGTTCATGTCACGCACTGCCGTTCCTGCCCTTGTCATTACCGCGATTTTCTTCGGAATTCAAGGACAAAGTGCCAATGTGAATCTAGATGCGATTCAAGAAATCCAGCTTGCTTTGGAACAAAACTTCTCGCTTGGCCTTTTATCGCTACTGCCAGCATTCGTCGTCCTGTTATGCTCTGCGCTGCGAAAACCAATTTTGCCTACATTGGTATTCGGGATTTTGAGCGGGATTGTTACTGCTGCTCTTTCCGAAGGAGTTACTTCTCCGGTCGAATGGATGACTGTCATGCAAAAAGGCTTCGTCAGCAATATCGCCAATGAAGCCGTTGCATCCATTGTGGACCGCGGTGGACTGTTGTCGATGACCTGGTCTCTCGCCTTGATTTTAATTGCCTTGTCTTTAGGGGGTATCCTGCAATACAGCGGTGTGTTTCATTCTCTCTTTTCCGGATTCATCAATCGAATCAAACGAGACGCCGAGATGGTCGGTCTTGCCGGATCTTCTTCTATACTCGTGAATCTGCTGACAGGAGAACAATACTTGTCCATCCTGCTCCCTGGACAGATGTTTCGTGAAGCATTTACAGCTCGCGGAATGGCGGGCAGACGACTGTCTCGTACTCTAGAAGACTGCGGGACACTCGTCAACCCACTCATTCCATGGGGGGTAAGCGGTGCATTCTTTACCGCCACCTTGCATGTATCTACACTGGAATACTTACCTTATGTCATCTACCTGTGGATCTCGCCAATTTTGACGTTTCTATTCGCCATGCGTCAGCAGAAAGCTTAGCCGGCTGCATACACGGTCGTACAGTTTTTTCCTTTGCGCTTGGAGCGGTACAGTGCCTCATCTGCTGCCCGCTTCAAGCCATCAGCCGTGTTTGCGTCTTGAGGGTAGCGCGCAATTCCAACACTGACCGCAATCAAGATGCAGCAATCGTCCTGTGTTAAGGGGCGCAAGCGCAAATACTCCCGAATGGCATGCGCTTTTTCCTCCGCCATCTCCTTGGACGATCCTGGGCAGAGCAGCATGAACTCGTCTCCCGCATAACGATACGCAGTATCCTCCGGCCCGGCCACTTCTTTCATCGCTTCGGCAATTTGCTTAATCAGTGCGTCCCCTGCATGATGACCATAATGGTCGTTCACCGCTTTTAAGCTGTCGGAATCCAGCATGATCAAAGAGACAGACGCATCCTCTTCACTCAGCAGCTTTTCCAAATCACGATGGAATGCACGATAGTTCGCAATCCCTGTCAGCTCATCCTGAAACGACATCTGGTACATTCGCTCATATAAACGCGCCGTTTCGATAGCACTTGCTACCTGAAAACCAATGATTTTCAGTAGTTCCTCGTGCTCTTTTTTATAAGCGAATTCGCGATAAGACTGGGCAGAAATAACGCCCTTGATCTGATTCCCCAGCATGAGTGGAACGAAAATGCATGTATTCGTATCAATTTCCGGGCTTCCCCAGCGAATCATTTCTGGCTCGCTTGGTTCGTTCTTCATCGTCTTGATGTGGATAGTTTCCCGCGTATCAATCACTTTGGATACCATTGCTTGCCCATAGGGAATCGTGAGCGGACCGTAATTGACCCCATTATCGATGCTGATCGGAATTTTGATCTCACTGTCGCCTTCATCATAAAAGGCAATAAAGAAAGCATCTGCACGCATCACGCGCGAGACCAGCTCGAATGCTTTCCACAAAATTTTACTTTCCTCAAACGTTTTCGCAAAAATGTGGCTGAGGTCATGTAAAATCTTCATGTGCTCGGAGATCCACATCATTTCGGTTACCTTATTTCGCAGCTCCACAATCTGCTTCAGCAGTTCTGCATGCAAGACACTGTCCTGCTCCGCCAGCATACTGTCTACCTCACGAGATAACGCTTCGACCTCGCCAAGCTCGACTGCTTCTATGTTGCCGAGCCATTGGCTATAACGCTCCAACAACTGTCTTGCATACGCTTCTCTAACGTCTTGCTTCTCATGCATATTTAACCCTCCGGCTATTGGGTAGCTTTACGCTTTTTTTTCATGATATCGCTCAATAGCTGCACGGATGGCTTGCAAGACAGCTCCCTGACCAGGTGCTAAAAAACGTTCTTGGATCGCCTTTGTGATCTCCTGCATGCCATCTGCAACTGTCTTGCCTACCAGCAAGCTCACCAAAAACTCGCTCGTCTTGTCCATGACAAAGGTAAAGCTGGCGTCGCAAATCACTTCGGCGTCTACATCAATGATGAGTACACAGCCAACCATGGTAGAAACCTCGTACAAGGTAGTTCCCTTGGGGATTTGGGCGAAGCCTGCTGTCAGTACCGTATTTTTGTTCATCCAGTCGTCCTCCTAGCTGCTGATCGGCAAGCATACCTCGACTGCCGTTCCGTTACCTGGGGTGCTTATCAACCGCAGAGTCCCCCGATGGTTCTCGATGATTTTGCGGCTCACCATCAATCCCAGGCCCGTCCCCGTTTCCTTCGTCGTGAAAAAAGCCTCTCCCAATCTCGCCAACTGATGAGCCGGGATACCTACTCCATTATCTTCGAACCGAATGACGACTCGGTCATCTTCACACCGCAGCCGAATCACAATTTCTCCATTCCCTGAGGTCGCTTCGATCCCATTTTTCAAAAAGTTAATGAAGGCTTGTTTCAACTGGTTCTCATCGCAATGGATCATGGGGACTTCCGATTCGAAAACGACCTGAATCATGACCTTTTTCAAAATTGCCTCCGTCTCCAAGAGAGTCACCACATGCGTGATCAGGTTGGACAGATCGCGGGCTTCAAACACTGCCGTATGCGGCTTCGCCAAGACCAACAGCTCTGTAACAATCATCTCGATCCGCGCCAATTCCGAGCTCATGATCGAGAAGTATTCTGGCTTCCTCATGCCATCCTTTTGCATTAATTGCACAAAGCCTTTTAACGAGGTAAGCGGATTGCGTATCTCATGTGCGATCCCTGCCGCCAATTGCCCGACGAGCGCGAGTTTTTCCGAGTTTTGCAAAAATTCTTGCGCCCGTTTGCGTTCCGTAATATCTCGGATCAGTATGTATATGGAGGGCTTGTCCTGCATCGGCACGGATGTTCCACACACTTCTACCTCCGTCCGACTGCCATCCAAGCGGATCAGCTCAACCTCAATCGGCGCGGCCGTTTCCCCTTCCTCCAAAATGCGGAGTAGCCCCTTGATCTTCGGTACATCACGGGGATGGAAAAACGACTGAAAAGGATACCATAGCAGCTCGTCCAAGCCGGAAGCCCCAACTAGTTGCATCCCTGCTTGATTGACGTATTGAAGCTCCCCAGCATGGTAGACGAACGCACCTTCACCCGAAATATCCAATACTCTGCACTGTTCGGAACCATAGCTGTTCCCAAACGAGGCCGGAAGCTTCTGCACCATCGCATAATACCCAATAGACGTGCCTTCCTCCCAAAAGGTTCCATATGTAATATACACGGGAATACTTGCCCCATCCTTATGACGAAAAGCGGAGTAATAAGGTCTCGGATCGCCATTCATCGCAAATTGTGTTTGAAGGCGTACCATTTCCTGTTCTTCCGAAACAGCCAGCTTCCAAAATGAGGACCCTTCCCATTCTTCTACGGCATACCCATTCAACACTTGGCAGGCAGGATTGCCTTTAAAAACTCTACCAAATTGATCGAGCAGAAAAGTAGCCTGAATCATTTGATCAAAGAAGGAACGATAGAGATGACCACTTCTCCATCCACTGTCCAATAAGTTTTTCATCGTGCCCCTCCCTCCTGGGACGAGAAAACGGCTACTCCAAATTACGGAAATAGCCTGCAACGTTCTCAAATCCTATTCTCACCCAATTTTACCCTATTCGCTCTGTTGTTTCCATCCCCCGAAAAATTTAAATGTGTGATTTTTCCAGTATCGCTGCGCTGACACGCAATTGCTCTGCCATTTTTTCGTCAACAGCCAAGCCTAGCCTCGTAATTGCCGCGACCAGTGCTCCGACGACAGGTGAAACTGTGGGAATCACCGTTTGAAACGAAGCGCTCGCAACCAGTTGTTCCCGAAGGATTGTACCGGCAGTTAACAATCCTCCTGCCAAAACGACCGGTACAGGCTCCTGGACCTGTTTTAAGCAAGCATCGACCAATTCTAGCAAATCCTCCACTGCTTGCATGATCAATGCATTTGCCACAGGATCGCCTAGTGTTGCGGCTTGTTCCACGAGTTGGCTCGTTTTTGCCAGCTCCATTCGCGGATTACTTCCCCCGTAGATCAGGTTGATCAGCTCATCAGGACGTTCTACGCCATAGTGGTCCATAAACAGTCCCGTCAGTACGGTCGATTCACCGCGCCCATCGTATTCGCGCAATACGGCGATTGCCGCTTTTTTACCCAAATCAAACCCGCTGCCCTCATCTCCTACCAGATACCCCCATCCGCCTACACGGTGCCGCGCCCCCTCTTTTGAAAAAGCACAGGCAATCGAGCCCGTACCAGCAAGCAGAACGACGCCTGGCTGCCCCCATGTTCCCGCGTAAAGAGCTGCGATGACATCGTTATCAATCAACAGCCGTTCTCCCCACTCTTCGACAAAGGCATGCTGAATTCTTTCCCTAATCTGCGGACGATCTGCACCGCCAAGCCCGATAAACAGGCTGGCTACTTCCTCTTCTTTGGCACCTGCTTTTATCCTTACAGCCTCAATGAGTTGGCGCAGAGTAGCTTCCACGTCTCCCCAGCTCCTGGAGAGCGGGTTGGATGATTCGCCCACCACAATTGCTCGAACCTGTCCCGTCTCATTGCAGATCGCTGCTCTGGTTTTGCTTCCGCCTCCATCGATCCCGATGAACCACTTTTCCCCATTACTTGACTGCACCTGCCGTCAACCCCTCCATAAACTGCCTCGATGCCATCAAAAACACGACGATCATCGGTAAGGCAGACAACGTGAGCCCAGCAAACAACAGGCTCCAGTCTGTTTCATATTCTCCAAAAAGCACCATCATGCCTACCGGAATCGTCTTGAGCGCTTCCTCTTGAATGAAAATCAACGGGAAGAAAAAGTCATTCCACGCATGGATGAAATTAATAATGATCACCGTAGCCAAGGCCGGACGAATCAGTGGCAAGAGCACACGCCAAAACACCTGAAAATGGCTGCACCCATCGATCCGTGCCGCTTCCTCCAGCTCAATCGGCAACGTCCGAAAGAAGCCCGTCAAAATAAAAACGGAGATCGGAATGCCACTCGCCGTATAAATCAAAATCAGCGACCACAGTGAATTCAAGAGCCCGAGATTCTTCATCAGCAAAAACAAGGGAACGATCCCCAGCTTGATCGGAATCATCAAGCCAACAATGAAAAAGAAGTATAGTCCTCCTGTCCATTTAAAGGAAAAGCGCGACAAGTAAAAGGCCGCCATCGCTGAAAAAACCGTAATCAACAAGACAGACATGGCACTGACGAATACACTGTTCCACAAAAAGTCAGCAAAAGGCACCGCTTCCCACAGCTTTTTATACGTATCCAGGCTAAACGTCTTCGGAAGGGAGAGCGGACTCGCAAAAATCTCCATATTCGTTTTCAGGGAAGAAGAAATCATCAGTACGATCGGATATAACGCGATTAACGCAAAGATATACGCCAGCACATAAGATACAGCTCTCCCACCCACAGTCATCTTCACATCGCATCCTCCTTTCCACTCAGGAACACGCAACTAGTGTTGGACTTCTCGTTTCCTCATCAAATAGAGTGACAGCGCCGACACAGATCCGACGATGAAAAACAACACGACAGCCAATGCCGAACCGAGTCCAAGTGTGACATCCCCAGCTCCGCTGCTAAATGCCATGCGATAAAAGTAAACAGCCAGCGTATCCGTCGAATAAAACGGCTCACCCATCGAGCCTTGCATGGCGTAGACGAGCTCGAACGCTTCAAAGGCCTGAATGAACGTGAATATCGTCATAATCGTGATTGCTGGCATGCACAGCGGCAAAATCATTTTCCACAACATCCGCCAGCCTGTTGCCCCATCCAACCTCGCCGCCTCGATCAAATCCTCCGGGATCGACTGAAGTCCCGCCAAAAAGATCAGCATGGCAAAGCCTATGCCAAACCAGCAGTTAATCAAAATGATCGCGAGAAGCGCTGTATCCGGATCACCGAGCCATGGTCTGGCCCACTCTTCGAGACCAATTTTCCCCAAAACGGTATTGAGTGCACCGTAATTCGGATTTAAAATTAATTTCCATAAAAACCCAATCACAATGACAGACAACAACCTTGGCATGAAATAAGCGATCTTGAGAAACCCGGAACCTCGTATTTTGCGATAGATGAGAAAAGCCAGTCCGAAGGCAATCCCATTTTGCACAATCATTTCGACCACAAAGTAGAAGACGTTATGCCGTAAAGCATTCCAGAACATTTCGTTGAAAGGCTCTACCGTAAACAGCGTAATGAAATTTTGCAGTCCGACAAAAACCCCGCGCTTGATGCCATTCCAGTCGTACAAGCTGTACAAAAATGCCGAAAAGATCGGGTACACGACAAACAACGTATAAATAACAAGCGCGGGCAGCGGAAACAAGTGAATCAGCCAGCGCACCTGCCCCTTTGTTCGAATGCTTTTCCGGTTTACCGTCTCGATGATACCCACCCCTTCTTATGAAAATCATCGCGGTCTGTTTAGAAGCCGGGAGTGAACCCAACTCAGGTCCACTCCCCTTTTCGTTTGCTATTTTCTACTTTTTAAAGGGAGGAAACCAGGTAGCCGCCGACTTTTGGACTTCTTCTACGACCTGCTCAGGGGTGAGCTTGCCTAAATACATGCCTTGGAGGGCATTTTCTAATGTTTGCTTCGTGGTCGGTTTTCCTTCCGCGAAGCTGACGACCATCAAGTAGGGCGTGGCGCTTGATTGGGACAGCTCTGCCATCTTGTTTACCAACGGATCGTCAGTCGATACACCTGGCACCGCGCTGATTCGTTTGAACTGATTTGCGAATAGCTCCCCGAACTTTTTCGTCGCCATGAATTCCATGAACTTCAATGCCTCTGCTTTGTGTTTGGACTTGGCATTGACGGCATAGGAACCATCGACCCAGGTTGTCAGGACATGTTTTCCGTCATTGGTTGGCATTGGAAAGAAATCAAGTGGCAAATCGGGGTTGAGCTTTTTGATTCCTTCCAGTTCAAAGCTGCCATTGATGAACATCGCTGCTTTTTCCGTGGCGAACAACGTCCGCATATCATTCAATTCGAGACCTACATAATTTTCCGGGAAATAAGGAATAAGTTCTTGCATACGCTGCACAGATTGGAGGAACTCGGCACTTTTCAGGTCACTTTCTCCTTTTAGCAGCTTGTCGAGATAATTCGTTCCGCTGTAGCTAGCAGGGGCAATCACACCATGACTGAGAGAGAGGAGCCAGCCTTCCTTTGCTCCGAAAGAGATCGGGACGATTCCTTTCTCCTTCAATGTTTTGGCTGTCGCGATCAGCTCATCCCAGCTTTTCGGTGCCTGGAGTCCGTTTTGCTCGAAGATTTTCTTGTTGTAGTAAAATTGCGTGGAGTTCAGGGATAGTGGGACACCGTAGACTTTACCGTCTTTACCTGTGGCTGCTGCGAGCACGTCTTTTGGTATGGTAGATATACCTGGCACATTGTCGAGGGGCTCCAGATGTCCAGCTTCAGCCAGAGTAATCCCTGGAGCGTAGGGACGCAGTTGCAAAATATCAGGACCACTGTCGCTTTGGAGCGCCGTGTTCAGGATGGTATTGTACTCCGTTGCTTTGAATGGTTTGAAGTCGATCTTGATATTCGGATTGTCTGCCTCAAAAGCTTTGATGATGGCTTTGTAGCCCTCTGTGTCTTCTACACGCCAGCTATGCATCGAGAGTGTTACCTGCTGTCCTCCACCCTGCCCGCCGCCAGACTCTGTTTCGGTTCCTCCACTACTACATCCTGTCACTACCATAACTGCAGCCAACACGATTGAAGCTACATAGCGAAAACGAAATTGCTTCATGCGAAACCCTCCCCTTTTTCTTCCCTTAGGTCTGCAAAAGCTGAGCCGTAACCGCATCGTGCAAAATTGGTCGTAATTGCCGAAGCTGATGATTGCGGCCTAGATGAACGGCGTTGGTAAGAAAGATGACAGCAAACTGTTGCTCCGGATCGATCCACATACTGGTTCCAGTAAAGCCCGTATGCCCGAAGCTCTTACGATGCAAGCCGTTTCCACAGCTCAAGGTGGTCGAAGCTTGATTGAGCTCCCAGCCATACCCTCTATTCCCCCCTGCTTGCTCTGTATGGTTACGAATCGCCAGTTCATACCATTCGCTCGCAAGTATTCGAGGATCTTGGTACAACCAGCTCATCGCGTATCGGCACAGATCGTCAGCCGTTGAAAATAGTCCAGCATGTCCGGCAACCCCTCCCATCGCAAATGCTTTCTCATCATGAACCTCGCCTGTAATGTAGGAGTTAGTGAGACGGCAATACTCAGTAGACGCAATATTCCGATAAATTTGCTGATTTGGACAGTAAACGGTTTGTGCCATGCCCAATGGGGTGAAGAGGCGCCGGGTAACAAACTGGTCCAAGCGCTCTCCGGTTACTTGTTCGATAACGAGGCCCAACCAGATCATGCCCAAATCACTGTAAACTACCTGGGCCCCTGGCTCGTGAATCAATTCTTGCGCATACAATAGCTCTGGCAAATCGATCTCGCTATCGCGCCTTCTCTCTGCCAAATCTGCCGGCATTCCTGAGGTATGTGCGAGCAGTTGTGCGAGTGTGATCCGCTTTTTATCAGCGGGACAATCGGGGAAAAATCGACCAATCTGATCATCTAGCGCTATCACTCTCTCCTGCACGAGCAAAAGGATAGCCGGCAGCGTCGCCGTCACTTTGGTGAGCGACGCCAGGTCAAACATGGTATCCGGCGTCACCCGCTGGTCTTTGGTAATACTCGTCGTTCCGACATCACACGCATACCAGATACGACGATCACGCACGATTCGCAAGGCAGCTCCCGGCAGCAAACCGTTGTCCACCCATCCTTGCAATAGCAGCTCCAAATCGTCCACGTCTTCCCTCCCTTCTCCTACGTCGATGAGCGTTTCGTTCGGCTGACAGCAAGCCTTGATTTTTCCAACAGGGGAATGACTTGCTCTTGCATCCTGCTGATCATGGTAATAAATAAAATATCGATGACGTTCAATTGAGCAATGCGTGAAGCCATGGCTCCGCTGCGAATGCTTTTTTCTACCGAGCTGGTGAACAGCCGAATGTTGGCTAGTTCGGCTACTGGCGAGGGTCCGAATTTGGTCAGGGTAATGATGGTCGCTCCCTGCTGCTTGGCCTCCGTCAGCGATTGAATAATGTCTTCGGTCTGTCCTGAATAAGATATGCCGATAACCACGTCTTTTTCCGTTAAAGTGACTGCCGACGTCAATTGTGCGTGAAAATCCGAATAAGCCTCACACCACAAGTTAATCCGCGAAAATTTTTGCCGGATATCGTCAGCAATGACTGCGGATGCACCGACCCCGTAGACATCGATCTTCCTGGCTACCGACAACACGTCGACTGCTTTCTTTACTTCTTCGTTGGACAAGACGGAGAGCGTATCCTGGATGGATTGAATGTTGTTCCAGCTGACCGCTTGCATAATCGATTCAACTGAACCCTCCATCATAATCTCCTGATAGCTGCCCATCGCCGTCTGTTTCGTCAAATCTCCCGCGACGCGCAGCTTCAGCTCCTGATATCCCTTCATATTAAGAGAGCGAGCCAAACGGATAATCGTCGCCTCGGAAACCCCACTATATTCCGCCAGTTTTTGGACAGAAAGCTTCACGACATCTTCCGGGTGAGCCAGGATATAATCAGCGACTTTTCGCTCTGAAGGCTTCAATTGATCCAAGATTGCTTGTAGGCCGACAAGCCCTCCATTTAACATATGTGACATCGCTTTCTTCCCCCAAATCTTATCTACATTTTATGTAGCATTATTTCTCTAGTCAATTGTTATCTAATAAACAATATTTCAAAATCACGAAGCTCAGCACAACTCTTCTGAATTTGTTCTCTCCTTTTCTAAAAATTCCCTCCTTGACTTTCTCGCGGCGTCAAGCTTTACGCTTGCATCGCTACCAGGAATAAAAAGGAGGATTTTCCCATGAAAACGTTACTGATTAAAGACTGCATGTTATTGACGATGGTTGAGGGAGAGAAGCCATTTCTCGGGGATATTTGGATCGTGGATGGTCGAATCGCCAAAATCGGACCATCCCTTGAAGAGGAAGCAGACCGTGTCATACTGGCTAAAAATAAGGTAGCAATGCCTGGTCTCATCAACGCGCACAACCATGCCAGCATGTCCTTGCTGCGTGCTTTTTCCGATGACCTCAAGCTGATGGATTGGTTGGACAAAAAGATGCTTCCTGCTGAAGCCCGGATGACAAGAGAAGATGTCTACTGGGGAACGACACTGGGAATCGCGGAAATGATCGCTTCTGGCACGACCGCTTTTGCCGATATGTACGTGCATATGGATGCGGTTGCCCAAGCGGTACTTGATTCCGGGATACGCGCTTCCTTGACTCGCGGCATGGTCTTTTTCGAGGATGACGGAGGACGACGAATGGCTGAAGCCTTAGACCTCATCGACAACTGGACGGGGGCCGGCGATGGCAGAATCACGACGATGCTCGGTCCGCACGCTCCTTATACGTGCCCTCCGAAGCCTTTGCAAGGAGTCATCGAGCTTGCCCGCAAGCGCAAAATCCCGCTCCACATCCATCTGGCTGAAACGATTGAGGAAGGAGAAAAAATCCGGACCCAGTACAATCAGACTCCCACGGAGTATTTGCATGAACTGGGCATGTTCCACGACACCCACGTCTTGCTCGCGCATGCTGTTCATCTGAATGAATCCGATGTCTCACTTCTTCGCAGGATGAGAGGCGGTGTCGCACATAATCCTGTCAGCAATTTGAAGCTCGGCTGCGGCATCGCCCCTGTCAGAGAGCTGATCGAGGCTGGGGTCACTGTCGGGATGGGAACAGATGGTGCTGGCAGTGCTACGACTCTCGATATGTTTGCCGAGATCAAAGCCGCAACTTGGATGCAAAAGCTCAAGCACGGCGATCCGACGGTTCTTCCTGCCGAAGCAGCCTTGCGCATGGCTACCATCGAAAGTGCAAAGCTGCTTGCGATCGATCACGAGGTCGGAACTCTGGAAGCCGGGAAGAGAGCTGATCTCATCCTGATCGATCTGGATAAACCGCACCTGCAGCCTGTCCATGACATCCCTGCCCTGCTTGCATACAGCGCAACAGGAGCCGATGTGGATACAACTATTGTGAACGGAGAAATTTTGATGTATCAGCGCCAATTCCAAACCCTTCATTGGGAGGAAATAAAGAGAGAAGCGACAGCGCGAGCCAGCCGACTCGTAGAGGGCCTGTAATTATTTTGTGCTCTCACAGGTTGAGCAGGCAGAAGCCAACCGCGAGACACATCGCAAACAAGCTCCACATGAAAGAGGGAATGAGCAGTGAGGATGCAATTTTGTGGTGGGGACGAATGGCGCGAATCAGCACCCATGTGGAATACATCACCAGAATGGTATCCAGCGCAGCCAACACGAGCAGTTGATAGCCGATAAACAATACGAAAAAAAGTTGATGAAAAAACCAATTGATTCCATATAGAAGCAAAAGCTCGCGGTCTATCTGCCTGGTTCGAATCAAGATCAGGAGCGACCATGCTATGAGTGCATATAAAATGAGCCAGATGATACGGAACAAGTAAATTGGCGGTGTCCCATCGGGCTTGGCCAGGGAATCATACCAGTCCCCACCGTATGGAAAAGCAAGACCACCCAGTGAATAGAGGACCACTCCCGCAAGAAATAGAAGACTATTGTGCACCAATCTCATCCAGGAAGTCACCCTTTCTTCTTTACTCTTCGTTACTCTTTTATATCTATGAGTGGTCCTGTTCTTTTCATGCTAGTTTCAGAGATTTCTTTTTTGGTATAAAAAACTTTTTGGTACGTTGCTGTAGTGCCGGGGAGGAAACAGGAGAAAACGCTTAGATTCTTGTCCCACCCGCTGGGGGATTCACTGCCCGCCTCCATGCAAAAAGCGAAACCGCGTCCAAAGTGGTCCTTTCAGGATGTATTTCAGAGGTGGACGCTTAAGGGCGTGTTTCGCTTTTTGCATTCCGTCTCGGTCGGTGTACCAAATATCTTCGCTTTTTTCTCCTGTTTCCTCTACGAGCTTTCCGTGTTAACCGGGTCTTAAATGCCTGAAAAGATGGAAGAATGTAATCAGTTCCGACAGAGAAGAATATTTCCAGACGTAGCGACTTGTGAAGTCCTACCGAGCGGAGAAGGGATTTGCGGGCAAAAGAAACGCAATGTGCCCCTGCGACGAAGCGGCTACCACTTTTGCGTTTCCCCGCAAATCCCTTCGGAGCGGACAGTCCCAACCCCCAGCGGGACGGAGCCTGGAGCCTAGTCTGGAAATATTCTTCTCCCCACCGCAGCTACATAACGGGAACCTCAAGTTGCTGCTGTAGTGCTGGGGAGGAAACAGGAGAAAACGCTCAGCTTCTAGGTCCACCCCCTGTGGGATTGACTGCCCGGCTCCATGAAAAAAAGCGAAACCCGCGTCCAAAGTCGTCCGTTCAGGAGGCGTCTCAGAGGTGGACGCTAAGAGCTTGTTTCTCTTTTTTTCATTGCGCCTCGGTCGGTGTCCCTAAGATCTTCGCTTTTTTCTCCTGTTTCCTCTACGAGCTTTCCGTGTGATCCGATTTTTTAAAAGATGGAAGAACATAATCAGTTCCGACAGAGAAGAATATTTCCAGACGTAGCGACTTGTGGAGTCCTACCGAGCGGAGAAGGGATTTGCGGGCAAAAGAAACGCAACGTGCCCATACGACGAAGCGGCTACCACTTTTGCGTTTCCCCGCAAATCCCTTCGGAGCGGACAGTCCCAACCCCCAGCGGGACGGAGCCTGGAGCCTAGTCTGGAAATATTCTTCTCCCCACCGCAGCCACATACCTAGAACCCCCATAAAAAAACCGCTAATCTCACCCTCGGTAGATTAGCGGTTCTATGTATCAAGATCGTGTTATGGCAAACGCAATGTCTCCCCTGGCTTCAATGCCTTGCCTCTGATGTCTTTTTCAGCCAGCTCGGCTACGAACGCTTCCCCATCCTGTTTGATCGGCGGGAATGTATCGTAATGAATTGGGACAACAAAATCGGCTTGTACCCACTCGGCAGCAACGAGTGCATCCTCAGGTCCCATTGTGAACACATCTCCAATCGGCAGGAACGCCAAATCGATGTTATGACGCTCTCCGATTAGCTTCATGTCACCGAACAATCCTGTATCCCCTGCGTGATAGAGCGTTTTTCCACCTAGCTCGATCACAAAGCCCCCTGGCATTCCCATGTACACGATTTGTTTCTCATCATCCAGCACGACACCGGAGCTGTGGAACGCCTGTGTCATTTTCACTTTTCCAAATGGCAGTTTGATAGAGCCTCCCAGATTCATCGAGATGGTCTTGACTCCCTGCCAGCTCAAATAGGTAGCAAGCTCATGGGTTGCAACGATTGTCGCATCGTTTTTCTTGGCCAACTCTACCGCATCCAAAATATGATCCTGGTGTCCATGTGTTAGAAGAATGTACTGAACAGAGATGTCTTCCAGCTTGGTTGCTGCCACTGGGCTTCCTGAAATAAATGGATCAATCATGATCGAATGCCCTTCACTTGTTACCTGCACGGAAGAATGTCCGTGAAACCGAATATCCAACATAGTGTTACCCCCTCTATTCGCAGCGTTTTTTCAGTCCCTTTAATGTTACCATGCCGCAGGGTGTAAAGAATAGAAAAGGCCGTCGATCACTCGACAGCCTGAGAAACAAATCCTATTTTTCTACAATCAGTACTTAGCAATCGTCGCCGTCATGCTCTGTAACGGCAACAATTTTCGAATCACGAATAATGGTGCGGCGATTACCATTGCGCTCTTCCAAAATAATGGTGGTCGATTTTACTTGTACTAGACGACCAAAAAAAGTGCCGTCTACAGTGGCAACCCTAACATTTCTGCCTTCGAATTTTTTTACCTGATCTTTGAATGCCATGGTTAATCCCTCCTTCTCATGCATCCTATGAACATTTGGCATAGCCCTACTGAGCACATGCGGAGTTAAAGAGAAAATGTACTTGTACCCGTCCGTCATTTGTCCTCATTTTGCCAACAACTTTGTCGTCTGGTGACAAATTGACGCCAAATCAGCACACTGCTTACGAACACTGTGAGATTTTGTCGCACGATTCCAAGAGGAAAACCATTTTCACGTACAGAAACGGTATAGCAAGAGATGAGCGGACTTACGCCAGAGGAGGGATTTCCATGGGAGAAGTTATCGAGTTATTGGCACGGGAGAGAACATACAGTGGCAGAGAAGTTGCGGGACTGTTAGGCATCGGAGCGAGCACCTTGCGCAAGTGGAGCATGCTCTTGGAACAGCACGGCTACTGGTTTTTGCGGGATAATCAAAATCGTCGGGAGTACAGGCAGACAGATATTACGTGTCTTCAGCGGTTTTATAGTTTAACAAAGGATCAACTCATTCCGCAAGATGAAGCTGCCCAAATGGTTGCTACGCAAAGCTCCCTTGAACCCGCTCGTAAGGAAACGGCCGTTGCGGTTGCATTCCCCCCTGTTTCCTCACATCCGGCTTTGAATCATACTGCTGCCCTTGAAGAGCTGGATGAAAAGCTGCATGCCTTGGCTTCTCATGTCCAGCAACAAGACGCCGCCTACTTAGCGCTGCTAGCTCGTGTAGAAAAGCAGGAAACCTATATTACCAACAACCTGAAGGAACGTGATCGCCGCTTGACCAAGGCAATGAATGACATTATGGATGCCAAAATCGAGTTAGCCAAAATCAGGGACGCTGAACGGAAAACTTCGATCTGGCAGAAGCTTTTTCGGATTCGCTAGACGGCTGCAAGATTTACATTGTTGCCTTCTTTTTTCTCGCAGCCAGCGACTTGGGATGCCCGGACGCCTCGCTTACGAAATGGCCACTTCCGCATGATATACGCTCCATTCAATTACTCCGGGCAACCTTCTCTCTTAGCACAAAACACCTCTACTTTCCTCTTTTTCCCCCGGTTTTCCTCCTGTTTTCGCCATTCTTTTCTATGGAAATTTTTTATTGATAATAGTAATCATTCTCTATATAATCATAATCGACTCAAAAGAGATTGATTCTCATTATCATAAATTCTCAGGAGGCTTCGTACATTGAAACATGCAGGATGGAAAACCGGGATGATTGCTTTGCTATTGACAGGTGTAGTTGGATGCAGCAATTCCGCGTCCCCTGAAGCTGTCACACAACAAGCTGCTAGCAGCTCACAGTCGGACTCGTCGACATCAAGCAAACAAGCCGTCCATACAATCAGCGTAGATGAAAAGAAGGTAGAAGATCTACTCACCCAATTCAAAGCCCAGCCACCTACAAAAGTCGTGACCGTTTCCGTAGCGATTACCGAGTTACTGAACGAACTGGGTGTCACTCCGGTAGGCGTACCGACGACAAGCAGCAAGCTGCCAGCCTCCCTTGACAATGTTCCGCGTATCGGCACTTCTCACCAGCCTGATTTGGAGCAGGTCGCGAAGCTTCAGCCTGACGTGATTCTCGGTCCTACCTCAATCCAAGCGAGCATCGATAAAAAATTAAAACCCGCAGCACTGCCTACCGCGTACTTGCCTGTAGACTCAATCGACGAGCTCAAACTGTCTACTGTCGCACTCGGACGCCTGTTCAAGCAGGAAGAGAAAGCAACAGCGTTTCTCCAATCCATCATGGAAAAAGAACAAACGATTATAGACGCAACCAAAGGGAAGCCCGCCCCCAAAGTATTGTTCTTGTTCGGTTCTGCCGAAGCCCTTATGGTCATGAATGAAAATACATTTGTCGGAAGCCTTGCCCGTAATCTCGGCGCATCCAACGTCGCTTCCGATGTTCTGAAACAAACCGAAACATACGTGCCGCTCAACATGGAATCGATCGTAGCTGCCAATCCCGATGTCATTTTACTGGTAGCGCATGGCGATCCGAGCGCAGTGACCAAAAAGTTCGAAGAAGACGTGAAGAAAAACGGCGCATGGGAAAAGCTGAGCGCATTCAAAAATGGCAAAATGAAAGCACTCGATTACAGCACATTCGGGATCGCCTCACTGGTAAAAGTTCCGGCTGCCTACGAGGAGCTCGCAAACATCCTGTATAACGATTAAGGAGTTTTTTCTGTGACCCAGCACATTCCGAACAGGAAAGCAGCTCTCTTGGTGACAGCTTGCATCATGCTCGGTGTAGCTGTACTGCTCTCCATTGGTCTGGGGAGCGTACGCCTCACGCTTGCCGAAACAATAGAAACCATCCTCGGACACGGCGATGCCGCAAGTCAAACCATCCTGTGGGATATCCGGATTCCGCGTGTTTTTCTTGCTCTATTGATTGGGGCCAATCTCGCTGCATCGGGTGCCCTGCTGCAAGCAGTCATGCAAAATCC
This sequence comes from Brevibacillus brevis, assembly GCF_001039275.2. Lineage (NCBI taxonomy): Bacteria > Bacillati > Bacillota > Bacilli > Caryophanales > Paenibacillaceae > Brevibacillus > Brevibacillus brevis. The sequence goes on along the minus strand of NZ_CP030117.1, from coordinate 1,358,236 downwards.
GCTTGCCGATCCAGGTTTGACGGGGGTATCCAGCGGGGCAGCCGTTACGGTGTTGTTCATCATGCTGGTCGTGCCCGACTATTCTTACTTGATACCCTTAGCTGCCATCATTGGCGGCGGAGTAGCCGCAGGCATGGTCTACTCCATGGCTTGGAAAAAACAGGGCGGATTAACACCTGTGCGCATTATATTATCGGGGGTTGCCGTCAACGCTGTCTTCGGTGGAGCAATCGGGTTATGGTCCATCCTGTACAGTGACAAGCTGCCTGGTGCGCTGCAATGGATGAATGGCAGTCTGTCTGGAAAAGGCATGGGCGATGTCATGATGATGCTTCCCTACTCGATCGTCGGGTGGATCGCAGCGCTGTTATCGATCAGGCAGGCAAACATTTTACGCCTTGGAGAACAAGTCGCTCACAATTTAGGGCAGAACTTGCATCGCTTGCGCCTCTCTCTTTCGATCATCGCGGTCTATCTGGCAGCCGTTTCTGTATCGACTGTCGGCCTTGTTGGGTTTATCGGACTAGTCGTGCCGCACATGGCTCGCATGCTCGTCGGCTCTGATTACCGTCTGGGCTTGCCATTTAGCCTCGTGCTTGGCTCTCTTGTCTTGCTTGTGGCCGATACGTTTGGTCGAACGGCATTCGCTCCTTTGGAGATTCCTGCCGGGATTGTGATGGCAATCGTGGGAGGACCTTATTTCCTTTACTTGATGCGAAAAGGGGGCATGTGACATGTTACAGGTGCAATCGTTGAACATCAGCTACGGTTCACGTACAATCGTCCATGACTTTTCTCTCGATATCCAAGAAGGAGAGGTTGTTTCGATCATTGGTCCAAATGGTTCAGGAAAATCATCGATTCTCAAAGCGATTTCACGGCTGATTCCTTGTGAAAGCGGCCGTGTATGTATTGCGGATCAAGAATTGAACAGCCTGAGTATGAAGCAAATCTCTCGCATCATGTGCATGCTTTGCCAATCCAACACGTGCCCGTCAGACGTAACCGTAGGAGAGCTAGTCGGATACGGCCGCGTTCCCCATAAAAAATGGTTTGAGCGCCTGAGTGGCGAAGACTATGAGATCGTCACGTGGGCTTTGGAACAAACCGGTATGCTCAGCTACAAGGACCGCTACCTCGTCTCTCTGTCTGGCGGGGAAGCACAGCGTGCCTGGATCACGATGGCTTTGGCTCAAAAACCGAAAATCTTGTTACTTGATGAGCCAACTACCTATTTGGACATCGCCCATCAACTGGATGTGCTTGAGCTCGTTCGTAAGCTGAATCATGATTTGAAGCTGACGGTTGTCATGGTGCTGCATGATTTGAATCACGCCAGCGCCTACAGCGATAAAATTTGTGTGATCAAAGACGGAGGCCTGCGTGTTTTCGGAAAACCTCAAGATGTGCTAACGATGGAGATGATTCGAAGCGTGTACGGTGTCGAAACCGAGATTCAGTACACGTCAGACAGCGGTAGCCCGCGGATTCACATTTTGAAAAAAGCAAATTAAACAAGTGAGGTGCTCGTATGAAAGCGATGGATAAGGAAGCGATGAAGGTCCAGTACCAATCGTTTGCTGCGAACATGAAGACACTCATGTTGAGCACGATCGACGAGCATGGAAAACCGTTTCTCTCCTACGCCCCGTTCGTCAAATACGATGGAAAGTTCTACATCTACATTAGTAAAATTGCGAATCACTATCGCTACATGGAAGAAAATCCAGCAGTCGATGTCATGCTCATTGAAGACGAGTCGAAAGCCACCAATCTATTTGCTCGCCAACGCGCTCGCTTCGTGTGTTCAGCCCTGAATTTGGGTAACGCCGGTTACGATGAGATTTTCGAGCTGTTTGCACAGTCATTTGGAAAAAGCATGATGGATATGCTGCGCGGCCTTGATTTTTCCTTGTTCGAATTGACACCATCAGAGGGACGCTATGTAGCTGGGTTCGGTCAGGCTTACGACATTGACCTGACAGCCGATAAATTTGTCCACGTTAACCGAGATGGTCACACATCAACAAACCGATCTTGACCGGTTTGTCTGACCGCAAGCGGTCACATCCAATTTCTATGAAAAACGTCGAGACGTTTTTCACTTAACGGAGGGGCATCTTTCATGACCTATTCAACCGCATTGACACTTTGGCTCACCATCCAGGAACGTTTTCACAAGACTGCGAAAAACTTGCCCGAACAAGATTTGCGTTTGAGCATGAATGCAGTCTCCATCGGGTATATGCTGCGCCATAGCGCTGAGGTCGAGTACATGTTTGCCGAATGGTTTTTCGGTCGGAGCATCCCAGCGGACGTAGAGCTGTTGACGAAAAACGGTCCTGCCGGAACCAAAGTTGCCTTTACCAACGTGCAAGAGCTCGCTGATTTTATGACCGCTTCCAACCAACACTTGATCGATGCGATGCGTGACTTACCTGAGGGCGCTTGGCACAAGCCCGTTGAAACGCCATTGGGGTCTTCTACTCCATTAGAAGCATTGGGTCGCCTCATGTATCACACGGGTATCCATGCCGGACAAATTTCGCAGATTCAAAAATCATTTCACACCAAAGAAAAAGAGCTCACCCACTAAGGTCTGATACCGCCTTTCGCACACCAAAAAGAGCTTCCCGTCTCTCTTGACTGGAAGCTCTTTTTGCATGTGTGCCACTCTGGTTACATCACGATTTTTCTTGCTGCGTTGACGAACATTTTTACGCCAACTTCGAGCGCATCCTCGTCGATCGTAAAGCGTGGATGGTGGTGCGGATATGTGATGCCTTTTTCTTTGTTTCCGGCAGCGACATAGAAGAAGCAGCCTGGTGCTTTTTGCTGGAAGGCGGAGAAATCCTCGCCACCCATGGTTGGACGCATATGCTCTACCCACTCTGCTCCCAGTGATTCTTCCACGACCTCTTCCATCAACTTCGTCACTTCGGCATCGTTGATAACCGGGCGATAACCAAATTCGTACTTGAACTTGTACCCCGCGCCGTGTGCTTCTGTAATGCCTTTGATCACGCGTTCCATGAGTCCCGGAACGGACTCGCGCAGATTTTTGTCAAAGCTGCGGACTGTCCCGCAAATCTCTACAGCACCCGGAATGACATTATGTGTCGTTCCTCCCACAAATTGTGTGACAGAGAGAACCAGATTATCGAGCGGATCGGCATTGCGGGATACGACGTGCTGGAGATTAGTCACCACTTGAGCCGCAATCGCGATGCTGTCGATCGTTTCATGCGGGAGCGCCGCATGTCCGCCTTTTCCAAGAACGGTGATCCAGAATGTATCAGGCGCTGCCATCATTGGACCTGGGCAGATACCCACTGTCCCAAACTCCATCGTCGACCACAGATGTGTACCAATCACCATGTCTACGCCGTCCATGACGCCTGCCTGTACCATTTCCTCCGCTCCGCCTGGGTATACTTCCTCTGCGTGCTGGAAGAAGAAACGAACCTCTCCCTTGATCTGATCCTTCATCCCGGACAGCAGCTTTGCCGTTCCGAGCAGCATGGAAGTATGTCCGTCGTGTCCGCACGCATGCATAACGCCCGGATTTTTCGATACGAATTCAAACGTATTCTCTTCTGTAATCGGCAATGCATCCATGTCAGCGCGCATGGCGAGCACTTTCCCAGGCTCGGAACCAATCAGTCTGGCCATTACACTGTTTTTCGTCGGTCTGGACACTTCCAGGTTCCCAAAGGTAAGCAGTGTCTCATACACAAACTGTGCTGTTTTTTCTTCATGGAAGGATAATTCAGGGTTCTCGTGCAAATAACGTCTCCACGCGATTACCTGATCCTTGATTTCTTCGACCGCCTTATTAAGCGTTACCACCGCCGTTGCTGTCATGCCGCTCTCCTCCTGATTTACGTGGCTCCCCCACTTACTATCTCTTATGCCTATTTTGCTAAGGATAAAACGGTGCGGTACAGTACTTGCGCTCCGTTCGCACAATCCTCTTTTGTCGTGAATTCTGCCGGGTTGTGACTAATGCCATCCTTGGATCGAGCGAAAATCATGCCAACCGGGCACAGCTCAACTAGCTGCATGCAATCATGCCCTGCCCCACTCGGCAGTCTAAATGCTTCCAAGCCTTCTGCCTCACACGCTTCGGCTACTGCATTCTGGATATCATCCGAGCATACAGCAGGAGCTATGCGTTGCAGCAGCTCTACTTTCAACCTCACATTGCGCTGGGCACAAATCGCTTTTGCCCGTTCGTAAATGCGCTGTTCCACTTCATCGCGGATCGCTTCGTCCACGTCACGCAAATCAAGAGAAAACTCGACTCGTCCAGGGATGACGTTCACTCCGCCTGGGAATGCTTGCAGCCTTCCAACCGTCCCTACACTGGTTCCTGTCCGTCCGGCTTCTTCCTCAATGGCGAGCATCACCTGAGCGGCTGCTGCCATCGGATCACGGCGCAAATTCATCGGCGTTGCCCCGGCATGACCGGCTTCTCCCTCTAGCACGAAATTTAACCAGAGTGGGCCCGCCACGCCTGTCACGATCCCAACAGATAGCCCGCGGCTCTCCAGTACCTTGCCTTGCTCGATATGTAGCTCCACATATGCCTTCACACTTCCAGGAGTTCTCGCGGCGAGACTGGTGCGGTCCGGATCAAGCCCCGTTTGCCGCATTGCTTCGGCAATCGAGACCCCATTCTTGTCTGCTTGTTCCAGCTCATCCCGCTTGATCAGACCCGCGATACCACGACTCCCGATCATCCCGTAACCAAAACGCGTTCCTTCTTCATCCGTGAACGCGATCACTTCGATCGAATGCTCTGTTTCGATCCCAAGTTCCTGCATCGTCTGTAAAACTTCTACGCCAGCCAGTACGCCAAGTGGGCCGTCATAATCGCCGCCATTTGGTACAGAGTCGATATGCGAGCCAACCAAAACGACAGGAGCGGCCGGATTTTTCCCTTCTTTTCGCCCAATCAAGTTCCCAACCTCATCTTCGCGAACGGAGAGACCCGCTTCCTTCATAAAGCCTGTGACGAGATCTTTTGCCGCACGTTCCTCAGGCGTAAAAGACAACCGCGTGATGCCGCCCGCTTCTTGCTTCCCAATGTTGCCAAGCTGTCCCAATCGATCCCACAATCGATCCGAATTGATCATGACGCGCCACTCCTCCTTCTATGCAGAGCCAATATCGGTTGATTAACGGTTATGTCCTTAATTGTATAATAGTCTGTCTATTTTGAAAAGGCGGCAACCACGGACCCCGAAATAAAGTCCAAGACTGCCGCCGCCATTCATTCCACATGGCAAATCCATCCCCCAAAAAGTCCCGTAGAATGAAACCTGCCTATATTCGTAAAGCCAGCTTCTCTCAAGAGCTGTTCGATTTTAGGTTCAGATTTACTCGTCTACTTCGCTGATTTCCTTATGAAGATCCTTCTACGTTATCATTGATTTCCTCCAATGCTTCCTCCGCAGTTTCCCTAATAGAATCGTTCGGAGATTGTAAGTACGGCTCAATTACTTTTATAAATTTTCGGTTTTTTGAACACCCGAGGATAGTTAATGCATAGTCAAGGATAGCGTCGTCTAGTGTTGGCAGAACATCTGCTAATGGATCCCATTCTACATTTCTTGCGACTCCTTGAAATGTTACTGCATTCATGAGTAGATAAAACAAACTTTCCTTTATATCAAAGTTTTCTTCTGCAATCGCAAGTTCTAGGGCATACTTTGTAAATGTTATAACGTCATTCCGATTAGGATTTCCATACTCGAGCAAATCACCAATATCACCCAATCTGAGATGTAGATCTTCCCTTCTATTTAGGAATAACCCTTTCAGGTAAGCAACCTCGATCATGTTAACCTCCTATCAACTTACTCAATTCCCCTTTCAAATGCCCGATCGTCTCTACTCGATCCTTCTCCTCTTGCTCATCAAACAAAAGCTGCTCTAACAGTTCACATATATCTTCCAGCCTACGCCGGATTTGATAGAATTCCAGCGCTCGTCGATTGACCACATAATTTGTATGTGTCTTCCGATAGGTAGCCATAAACTCCTCCAAAAAAGGCTGATCTACCAAGAACATCAGATCGGCTTCTACCGGTGCCAGCTTCAACCCTTCCCAATCTATGAGAATGAGCTCTTGACCAGATTGCATCAGGTTCCAGTTGTGAATGTCTGTATGGCAAAGCTTCATTATAACCTCACTGCCTCGCAATTCCTCGGCAATCATCTCCAAATCATTCATGCGGGTAGCCAGTATATTGGCAAAAGGTTTGACGATTTCATTCACATCATCAGGCAGACGATGGATATCGTCATTCAGCATTTCTCTAAACTGCTCGGCAAATGGAATGAGGAAGTCTTCCTTGATTGCAGACGTACTAACCGGTATTTCTTCCCCGTACAAATGCAACTCCGCTATGATTTCTGCTAGCTGGCGAACTTGCATCGAGTTTAACGGTTGGCTCCCAATGGTTTTTCCCTCAATATATGCAAACAGTTGGTAGATGCCCATGTCGTCTTCATGTTTATACGCTGCGTTTCTAGTCAGTAGTGGAACTGGAAGTTTGCCTTGTAGTCTGGTCTCGCGTGATAGCCACTGGATAATGGGAACATACTTGTCAATCAACGCTGTCCACTTGGGCGTAGATGCTCTGCTTTTTTCATAGACCTTCAAGAAATAGGAATGCTGGTCGCTGTTGACTTTATAAGCAAGCGCCGACCATCCTCCTTGCTGAGGAATAACATCAACAGCCTCTATATCATACTGGTGTCTCAAAATGGTCTTGAAATGATCCATGGGGTACTCCTTTCTAACTTCATATACACACGCGGTTAACCATCAACATACAAAAAATTGCCTTGCCCCACAATAGGAGCAAGACAATTTTTAATAGTATGACAAATATTTCGTGACACGAAATATCTTAGTGATTATTGCACACCAATTGCATCATACGCATCTCTTACAGATTCTACTTGTTGGGAATTAGCACCGAAAAGAACTGTTGCGGATTGAATAGCTGCTTGTCGCATCGCGGAGAAATTAGAGTTTGGATTGAGGTAGTTAGTTAGAGCGTAGTAGTAGATTTTTGCTGTGTCATTGCGACCAATGCCTGTAACCGTTACACCGTGGTGTGAGCCACCCTCTGCGAGGAGGTATGCCGCTTTGTTGTTGATACCGCTGTTCGTGTGTACGCCTCCGTTGTCATTTGGACCTGTATATCGATCGCTGTAGTGGTCAGGATCACCAGCAATGGTTGGATCTTCGAGAGAGCGCAGAGCATCTCCTGGAGTTCCTGGCGTGTATACATCTTCACCCATGAGCCAATCGTCGTCGTCAATCATTGCCCCGAAGATATCAGAGATGGATTCATTTAGCGCACCGGACTCATTTTGATAGATCAGATTGGCTGTTTTTTCTGTAACAGCATGTGTTAATTCATGTGCGACGACATCCAAGCCAGCAGACAGTGGACGGAATACGCTTCCATCTCCATCACCGTATACCATTTGTACGCCGTTCCAGAATGCGTTGTTATAGTTGCTACCGTAATGGACAGTGGAGATCAATTTCGCACCGTTGTTGTCATAGCTGTTGCGGTTATGTGCGTTTTTGTAGTAATCGTAGGTTTTCTGTGCATAGGCATGCGCGTCAACAAGTGCGCCATCTGTCCATTTGTTATCTGTATCAGAGCCAAGAGTGCCTGGGAGGGTATATCTGTTCCGTGCCGTGTACGTCTCAATTCCCTTACCGCGCGTCGTATCTTTCGCCGTGTAGTTTGTATTGCTTACTTTCGTTACTTCGAAGGACTTAGAGTCACCAAGTACCCCCGTACCAGTTCCTGTAATCTCATGGAGCATATTGTATTTGTTGATCACGTCACCAGAATTAGCATCGATGAAATACTTCCAACGGCCTGGCAGCGGATCGAGGAAATTCAGCTCCACTTCGTAAGCCAAGTACGATTCATCTTCGTGGATGTATACGTAGAGGTTCCCTTTTGGCTTCACCTCGAACTTCTCCACTTTTTCGTCAATCTCATCCTCCAAATCCTTGATGGCCTCTTTGACCGCCTTATCTGCCTTGAGTTTTGGTTTTTTCGTCAGCTTATCATTGTCTGACAGGTCAGGCGCGTAGTTTCCGAGGAATGCTGTTACATTTCCATCCTCATTTACGTGAATCGTCTGCTGATAACCATAGACCGGGATGCCCTCGTACATTTCTTGTACGCGGTAGTGAGTCATGTCTGTCTCTTTGTCTGTCACTTCATCTAGCACTTTAAAGTGATCTTTCACATCTCCATCAATGCGGAAGGAATCTTGATGTTGCTCCAGGAATCCCCAAACTTTGTCTTCGCCATCCAGGTCTTCTGCCTCGAACTCTTCTCCGATAAATTCGGGGGTATCCCACTCAGCGCTATAGACGATGCTTTCGGATTCTGCCTGCGCAGCAAGCGGCAGGAATGTAGAAGTACCCAATGCGAAGCTGAGTGTTACTGCAAAAACCGATTTCTTCATACTCGTTAACTCCTCCTTGGAAAATATTGTTTTTTATGTAAGTTCATAGTTGTTTACATCTCTTATTATTTGTCATAAATGTGAATTTGAGAACAATTTTTTAACGACAAAAAAATCATTTCCCGAAAGAAATGATTAATTGGTAAATTTATTACAATTGCGATTGCCATACGATCCGATACACCTTTCGCGGTCTGCCGCGCGGGTGCGGGTTTTCTTCTCTGATCACTTGTGCTAGTCCCTTTGACTCCAGTTCAATCAGGATTCGTCTGGCGCTTCGTGGCAGAATTTGCAGATATGAGGCTAATTCTGTCGCATGAATTTCCTGAGAGCCTCGCTTTTTGAGTATGGAGTAAAGCTTGGCGAGCGTCATGACACTCAGAGAGGTTAGCTGGCTGAGCTCTTGCAGCTTTTCTGAGTCGTACCGATAGGTGATCTGTTCATCACGACCAAGCGGCCCTACGACGCTTTTGTCATCAAAGAAGACCATCCAATTACCTGTCCCGCGCTCTTTGGCGTGCAGCAAAGCCGCGCCACCGTGGATTTCTGCTTCATAAGCGGTCTTGCCGATCCCGATTCCGCACGTCACCAGATCAGCGCGAATGCCAAACAGCTCTTCCAAATTCGGCATGGTCACATAGTCACGGGTCACTTCTTGCAGGTTGCCCCGCGTTGTAAAAATGACGTAGCGTCCGGGACCCGCTGTCTTCAGTGAGCCTTGCAAATGCTTCGCGTAGCGCAACAGCTTTTCCATCGTCTTGATCTCGGCATTTTGCCATTCATCTGTGGAAAAGTTGCCACCGGCAAGCTCGCGAAATGGATCGATCTCCATCATCTGCACGGCAATTTGGGTATCTTTGAAGTGAAGCATTTCGTGCGTTCGCAAAAGCATGTGAATGACCGAAATCACGCCTGCACGTGTAGGCACGACCCGATGTACAGGGACACCTCTCCGTGCCAGTTCTACATCTGCTGTCCGCAAGCAGGTGACAGCCATCTTTGTCTTGCCTGCCCTCCAAAGCTGTTCGTGGTAATCGGCCAGTTCATCGGCTGAAATTGCTCCCTCGTAATGCTTGAGCCATTTGTATCCACCAGCGATACCCGCCTCGTCCATAAAATGCTCCAGTTCTTCTGGTGAAAATGTATCAAAGCTCACTTCATCCACCCGGATTCCCAATTGATGAGACAGGTGAAGCAAGGTTCTGTACAAGCTCGCACCGAGATGAGGCACATAAGCCATCGGCACTTGGACCTTGCCTGACTCGCTCACCATGGCATAAGGGACCTGTCCGGAGAAAAGCCACATGTCCACCTCATCCACATGCGGCAAGATCAGATCGAGGATTTCTTCTTCTTTCCAATAGACAATCGGCAAGTATTCAATTTCGGGAAACTCTCGCATGACTGATTCGATGATGGCAAGTGAATCATCCGCGCCTATTACGCCTAGTCGCAGCTTCAACAAAATTCCCTCTTTCACACCAATCTCTTCCTACTAGGATAACATACTCCCTCTCTTTTTCTCATCGAGGGATCATATTACCTGCTGCCTCCCCAATCCGGTGTGTCACGTACAAAACAGGTACGATCAGCAAGCTGTACGGCAACGTGCTCCATAGCATCGACCACGTCACAATCCCAGCCTCAAGCAATCGATCATACGTATACAAACTATACGGCAAAACCAATGCTACAGCCGTCACTACACCTGGTGTGTACATGCGAAGGACAACGGTATGCCCAACATGCATGAACACATGGAGAAACATCACGTGTAGACAAACCAGAAAAAACGGGAGGTACGTTCCAGCCGAAAGTGTCGTGACAGTCAGAATGACCGCTGCCGATAACACTGCGAAAATACAAGAAACTGCGACGGCAAATTGCGCCGTGTTCATCGAAAGTGACGGCTCTATGAGCTTTATAAGCCGTTCTGGCACGGTCTGTCTAATGATGTCTTTTTTAGCTCGCACCCACCCTTCTACCATCACGATCTCCTCGAAATCATGAAACATGAAAACGACTAAAAACAGCCAAATCAGATGGGACAACTCCAGCATACACGCACCCTCCTCCTATTCGTTTGCCTGCAAAATTCCATATGCCAAAAAAGATACTGCATCGTCCGCAAGCTGCTCCGCCGTTTTCTCCCCCGTCAGCAAATACCGCGTCGTCATACGATCTACGACTGCGATCATTGCCTCTGCCGCCACCTCCACAGACAACTCGATACGGACATGCCCGGCATTCTGATTTTGTCGCAAGTTGACAGCAACAATCGAAGCCAGCTTACGATGCAGCTCTTCGCCCTCTTCTGCCTGATACAGCACGATCCGGGTCAAGTCAGGCTGTTCCTGAAAAAATCGGAACAAAGCGAGCAGATTCTCCCGTACCTGATGGAAGGCATCTGCCTTCGTCAAAGCCGTTACCTTTTGACCGCTGTCCGCCAATTCCCACAACTTGGTGACGAATGTGTCCGTCAACTGCTGGTACAGACCTTCCTTGCTGTCGAAGTACTGATAAAACGACGCCTGTGTCAGGCCTGCTGCTTTCACGATGTCACTCACCCGCGTACGATGAAAGCCTTTTGCCGCGAACTCAGAAGCTGCCGCCGCAAGCAACCGACTGCGACTCAGCTCCCCTTTTGACAATTTGTCATTGGTCATTTTTTCACCCCAAAAGTAACTCATCAGTTATATAACTATTGAGTTACTTTTACAACTTTTGGTTTTTCTTGTCAAGACCCACTTGCTTTTTCTTTCGACAGTGGGTAAAATGTTTGCTCAAAGGGTATCATTTGATGGCAATGAGGAAGAAGAGTAGTCATTTTGCGAGACTTCAGAGAGCTGATGGTTGGTGCGAATCAGTGTTAAGGAAATGATGAATGGGCTTCCGAGCTCCAAACCGAACCCGCTCTCATGGCGGCAGTAGGCTTTGGCGTTACGTCCGTACGTTACAATGGACACCGTATCAAGCTGTCTTACACAGAAACGGTACGGATCAAAGAGATTTTGCGTATGGATGATTCCTTGCGTGAAATAACAAGGGTGGCACCACGGTTCATTCGTCCCTGTCCAGGGCGGATGGACCTTTTTGTATTTTAAAGCGGACATTCAAGATTCATATTTCACGATTGAAAGGAGCAGCTTTCTCATGAAAACCATCTTTTCCGGCATTCAACCGAGCGGCATTATGACACTCGGCAACTACTTGGGCGCAATGAAGCACTTCGTTCCGCTTCAAGATCAGTTCAACTGCTTTTACTGCATCGTAGACCAGCATGCGATCACCGTTCCACAGGAGCCTGCTGTCCTGCGCGAGAACATCCGTCGTCTCGCGGCTCTCTATTTGTCCGTTGGCCTCGATCCGAATAAAATGACGCTGTTCGTCCAATCGGAAGTACCGGCCCATGCCAAGCTCGGCTGGATCATGCTGTGTACCTCTTACTTGGGTGAATTGGAGCGCATGACTCAATTCAAGGACAAATCCGATGGTCGCGGCGAATCCATTCCAGGCGGTCTGCTGGCTTATCCTCCATTGATGGCTGCTGATATTTTGCTGTATGGCACTGATTTCGTCCCTGTAGGTGAGGACCAGAAGCAGCATCTGGAGCTGACTCGTGATTTAGCCGCTCGTTTTAACAACCGTTATGGCGATATTTTCACCATTCCAGAAGTTCGCCTGCCGGAGACTGGCGCACGCATCATGTCTCTTGCTGAAGGCACCAAGAAAATGAGCAAATCCGATCCAAACCAAGGCGCCTTCATCTCCATGCTGGATGATGCAGACACCATCACGAAAAAAATCAAGCGCGCGCAAACGGATTCCGACAGCGTTGTGCGATATGACAAAGCAGAAAAGCCTGCTGTCTCTAACCTCATGACCATCTACTCCCTCTGCTCCGGAAAAACACTGGATGAGATCGAAGCGATGTATGAGGGTAAGGGCTACGGCGCATTCAAAACCGAGCTGGCTGAAGTTGTGGTAGAAACACTCCGTCCGATTCAAGAACGCTTCGAGCAGCTATTCCACTCCTCTGAGCTGGATGATATCCTGACTGCCGGGGCAGACAAAGCGAATAAGGTCGCGAACGAGATGCTGTACAAGGTTGAAAAAGCGATGGGGATGGCACGTATCTAATCCATTTCCACAACAAAAACGGGCTGGGAAGCTATCTCCCACCCCGTTTTTTTACTCGTTGCTACTTAACTGTAACGGTTACCTTGGCCGTTTTGCCAGCATAGCTGATCGTGATGGTTACTCTCGTCTTTGGTTTGGCATCCTCCAAAACGAGAATCCGGCCTGTTTCATCTACCTCTACCTGATCGGGCTTGCTCGATGTGAACTCGATTCCTTCTGCATCCGTAACGTCTTCTTCTGCATCGTTTCCGAGAATAGCTGTAACCTCGAGCTGTGCTTCCTCACCCTGTGCTAGTTTGAGAGACTTCGGTTTGATCTCGATCCTTTTCAGGGCAGTCTCACCGACAACATAAGAGGAAGCCGTCGCCACTGTAAAGATTCCTACATCGTCTTCTTTTACCACTTTGATCGGTTTTCCCTTAAGTCCCATAGCTGGTCTCCACATATTGCTTCGGAACACGTAGGCTTGAAGCTTTTCGCTTGCGTCTTCTGCGACTGGTAGCCCGAGTGTAAAGCCTGTTTTTCCGAGGCTTGTCAGCTTTTTACCCTTGCTCCACGCTTGCAATTGATAAGCTTCGCCCGGGTTTGGCACGCCCTTCCAGCCGGTTCCATCTGCTTCTGTCAGGGAGAGAGCAAACTCTCGTGCACGCTCAGCAGAAAAGTATGCGCCCGGCACTTCTACCCATGCTTCACTGTCCAAGGTGACTCGGATTCCTACCTCTTTTTCCTTCAATTGCTCAACCAGCTTCTGCTCCAAGGTTACCGTCGGTTCGTTTAATTCTTCCTTGCGAGAACGCGTATCGATCGAATCGTCATCGCTTTCTCCCACCTGAACGAACAGTACCGGAGCAAAGCCGATCTTGTCTTTCACGGACTCGATTGCTTTCATGAATTCCCCAAGTACGTCTAGAAGCTCATCTACTTGTTCGTCATCTGCCTTGATCTCATCCCCATCTTCAATGACGACAGTGCCAAGCTTTTTCAAAAGCTCTTCCGCCAGCGTACGGACATGCTTGGCTACCTCTTTGGAAATATCCTTTTCATCGAGCGGCTCCAGCGCTGTTTTCGCCAAGCTCGTCAAGGAGGCAAGTGCCAGCCGGGCAATCTCTTCATCCTCAATGCCATCTTCTGTGAGCGGGTCAAATGCTTTGTCCAAAAAGCTCTTCGTCACATCTTGGAGTGTCTCTTCACTAATGATTCCTAACTCGGCCTGCTCGGCCACTGCCTCGAGTACAGTCGTGATCGTATCGGTGACTGTCTCCCATTTCTCAGTCGGCGTCCATTGCTCAGCATCCAGAAGTTTTTCCAGATGACTGAGAACTTGATCCACCTGTCCCAAAATGCTGTTCTCCTCGTTACTTGCGGAGATGACCTGAGCGGCTTGCTTGTTCAACTCTCGCTGTGAGTCCGGTGTCGGTGTTCTGTCCGGCGGTGTAACTGGCGGTGGTGAGTCCGGCTTGGCTGGAACCTTTACTGTCAATGCTTTAGTAACTGCTGTCGATTGATCGGATAATCGTGTGACCTCCAAAATCAGTTCTACATTCGTCTGGCGATTTGGCGGCGTAATTTTACCGTCTAGCGCAATAATCGCTGGATCACTAGACGACTTGATCGCAATGGTAAAGCCTGTAGGTACTTCTGGCAGCTTCAAGCGCTTCTCACCCGCTGCTGGCTGTGTAAGCTGCGTGATGCTTTCTGCCACTTCTTGTGCTGATTTTTCCGGCGTGCCTCGATCCTTCAAGTCCAACTGTACAAGGACAGGATTATGATCACTCACACGTCCCTCGCTCTCCGTCAAACCAGCGTTGATGTGAACGATATCAACCTTCGTGTCATCCTCCAAATGGTTGCTGACCAAAATTTGATCCAAGACTTGGGAGTTCCCTTGGTACACGTACGTATACTGCTTACCCTTCGGCAGTTTCTCCACCATATTGGTCAAAACGCCATCTGCCAATTCCTGCACCGGATTCGAAAACGGGAAATCGTTGAGATCGCCCAGCACCACAACATTTGCTTTCTCTTCCGCCGCATGGATTTCTTTTACAAAGTTATTTAACACACGGGCAATTTTCATGCGCTGTACTTCACTCACCAGCAGTGGCGGCTGATCTTTTCCAAACAGTGCTTGATCGCCACCCTTGGAATTGAAATGGTTGGCGATGACAATGACAGGCTCGCCTTGGAAAATGAATTCCGCTGCCAGCGGCTTACGGCTCGAAGCAAACGCCTCGTTGGTCGGATCTACCCGCCCTGGATTGACGGAAAGATGCGCCACGCCATCTCTTGTCTCGATTTGTACTGCATCTGTCGCGCCTCCTGGCGTTCCATCTGCCAGTTGTACCCGTTCTAGGTTGTAGAAGAACCCAACACGGATATTCCCTCCTGGCTGTCCACCATCCTGATTGTTCTGTGGCGCGATATCGGTGTATCGGTAAGTCGGGCCATTTTTGTTTTCAATCGCTTTGATCAATGCGTCCGCAGACTGTGTAGCATCTGTTTGCCCATTGTCCGTCGGCCCATTGTCGTCCTGCATTTCCACCACACCGATAATATCCGGCCCCTTCATGTTATCCACAATCGTCTCGGCGATGCGATTGATTTTGGCAGAATCAGTTTTAGCCGAGAAATTCTCGATGTTGTACGTAGCGATTGTCAGCTTGTCCTCTTTTGGAGAAATACTCGTCACTGGCGGCTCATAATGGCTTGCCTGTACCGTAAATTCGCGTGTATGGAACAGCTTGTAGTTCGCGAAGCTGTAGTCAATGATGCCTACCAGTGGTCCATCAAATTTGTCGCCGACTTTTACCTCTCCAGTAATCTTTTCGAGTTTGTCTGATACCGTGATGCGCTCTGGGTGAAAATCATTGGCTTCCAGTACCACACCGCCAGCTGGCGTACGTGGCTGACTCGGATGGGCCCGATCATCGATAACGACAAATTCCGTTGCACGTGGATTCGTAAACGTCTTGGTTTCGCCAACGACGACTGGATTGTCGATCTGTACCAGCATGCCTTCGAGACTTTCCCAGAAGTCGATGCCGTCTTGATTCGGATCGAATTTGCCAAGGCTGTCGTTGTCGATGATCCCTTTTGGATATTCATAGTTATCTTTGCCCAGGATGAGTGGTTCTGGGAGTGATTGGCCTGGCTTGACAACGGCGTATGAGGTCGCATCAATTTGCGTCTGGGTAAGGTCTGTACCCGCTCTGTTCGATGGCACGTATTCCTTGACGGTTCCGCTGACGGTTACTTCATCGCCAGGGTTGACCACTGCTTTTGGCTCGTAAACGTAAATGCCTTCGGAGGTAAATGGGTCTGCGTCCGGTTGCGGGTCTTGCATATAAAAGCCTTGCACATTGCTGCCGCTTCTGACGATAGCCGTTACGATTCCCGGAACATTATTCACCGTTCCATCCGCCATCGCTGATCGGTGGGACGTTCCTTGGATATCATGAATCCGAACGTTTTCTTTTTGAATCACGTAGCGGAAGGTCGCTACATTACTGTCTGTGTAGCCATCCTTGACGGCTATGGCTGAAAGGATGGTATCCGCGTCAATCTGGATCGGTCCCGTATACTTGATGCTTCCTCTGCTTGGCGTTGAACTATCTATCGTATAGAAGATCGTAGCGTCAGCCATCACCGTTGAGAGCGTTACATTTGTTCCTTTTGTCACCATAGGACCTGCCGGACTCGCTGTGACCATGGGGACTTTATTCTCGTCCTCTACGAGATCAGCGACAGTGCGCGGCACCAGCTTGTATACATTGCGGTCGTAGTTCACCACGCCTGTAATAGCTGCATAGCTCTTGTTCACTGGAAGCGGAAGAGAAGCATCCGGTCGAGACACAAACGCACCGTGCTGATCCTCCAGCGTGTAGTTGCCGCTTGATACCGATTTGATTGTAACTACCTTTACCGTCACCAGCTTACCTTCCAAAGCCTCTCCTGTAGCAGCCGCAAAATCAGTGGAAGTCACAACTTGCGGGTTAGGCACACCTGCTTGCTTTTGCACGATTTCCACGTTATTGGTGAGCGCCTCAAGTTGAGCCAGTCCATAATAATCATTCATTTTTCCGGTTGCTCGGATCTTGTCTCCCACTTCAATTTTGCCAGTCAACCCTGGCGCACGAAGTACGAGTCCTGCCGTCTCATCCTGGAAATACACGTTGTTTTGTCCGCCCGCTTCAAACATCGCCGTCACTGTTCCGACGACAATCACGTTCGTTCCTACCGGGGTGCTTCTTGCTTCAGCAATCGTCGTCGAACCTACGGCTGACTTGGTGACGCTAACTTCTGAGCTCTCAAACGACTTGCCATATTCCCCAACTGTTTGCTGCGTTACGAGAATATGATCCAACTGATCGATGTTTGGAATCGTAAAAGAAAATGACCCGTTTGCCTGTGCCGTTCCTGTTTCTTTGTTACTAAGCATCAGCGGTTGTTTTTGCGGATCGTAAGCGCGCAGTATCGCATTCCCTGCTGCCGCTCCTGCTTCTCCTCGCAGCTCGCCCACACCGTTCAATGCTTGCAGGCTGACTTTTTCCTGGATCAAAGCTGGGCTGGCTACCGCTGGCCTCAGCTCAATACTTGCGCTCTCCTTCTTGCTCCCTTCCGTTGCCGTGAGATAGACTCCCTGCGCATTTGGATCGGGATTGGCAAAAGTCAGCTCGATTAGTCCGGAAGCATCCGAATCTTGCTGTGCTAAAGGAGTGTCGCTACCTGTTCCTGTAGGCTGACTCACATAAACCTTAATCGTCCGCCCTTGACCGGCATAGCCGCGAATTGTTGCTTGGATAGGATCAGTATGATCAAAAATAAGTTCTGTAGCATTCAGCTTTTCGGTCACGTCTGTTGGTAGCGGCGGTTCTACCGGGCTTTGCGTGTTTTTCGGGGTAGGTGTCCCTGTAATAAAATCGTTACTGTTGTTATTGGTATCCCAGCCATTTCCTCCGTTCGGCACCATGCCGCTGGCGTCGCTAATGCGTTGGGCGCTGGTCGTATTCGAGGGAGCTGGTGCTGGTGAGTTGCCCTCAGATGAATTCGCAGTACCAAAACCGACCATATCCACGACATTTGCCTGGGAGGTGACATCCGTCCCTGTTAACGGGACACCATCCTTGACCAGCGCAACCTTCCCATTCGACCCTGACAAGTTCAGTGTCCCGCTATCGTCAGGAGTAGGCAGTTCACCCCCTGTTGCACCCGATGATGCTAGCCGTACCAAATAAAAGCCGTAAGGGGCAATGCTTCCTGTCAGGTCTGTCTTGGCCCAATTCGTTCCCGTAGCAGAAGCATACTGCACGGACCAGCCTCCAACCGAAACAGCCGTGTCTGTCGGGTTATACAGTTCAATGAAGTCATTCTTGTACAGAGCACCGGAGTTCCCACCACCCCCATACACCTCACTGATTACCACATGATCAGCCCGCGCGGCCTTTGCCTGTGGCATCCACCCGGTCGGCAAAACAGTTCCCATCATGACCGCGGCTATTAACGCCAGCTTCGGCCATCGGGAAGTATTCCCTCTTTTTTTCAACATTCTTGCATCATTCCTCCTCACATCATTCGGAAGTAACTACTATAAGATGGTAAACGTATAACCTGAACCTTATGTAAATTTGATGTAAAGTTTGTATAATCCTTCTAAACTTGTAAAAACAAAAACCGCCAAGCTCCATCGTTCTTGGCGGTTTTTCTCTGTTTTTGTCAATTAGCTTTCGTCTACTTTCATACTGCGTGCAATATAAAGAACCGGCGTCGAAGCTGCCGATACGATAAACTTGATCAGGTAGGTAGTCAACAGGATTTGCCACCATACGTCCATCGGGAATTCTCCCAAAAAGGCAATCGTACAAAAGGTAACGGAGTCGAGCAGTTGACTGAAGAGCGTGCTTCCATTATTCCGAATCCAGAGCTGATTTGGGCCTGGGCATTTTTTCTTCAACCACGAATAGATTTTCACGTCGACAAATTGGCTGACAAAATACGCACACAAGCTACCCAATGCCACTCTTGGCATCAAGCCAAAAATCGTCTCTAAGGAACCTTGGGCGATATCTGTTTCCTGTGGTTCAAACACCAATACGAGCTGCATGATGATCGTTGCCGCAATTAAGGTAAAGAAGCCGAACCACACGGCTTTTTTCGCTTCTCTTTCCCCATACTTCTCATTCAATAGATCGCTTACCAAATAAATAGAAGCATAGATCGTATTGCCGAGCGTCATGACCAAACCGAACATCTCGATTGTTTTGACCACCTGAATGTTGGCCAGTACGGTAGCCATCCCGATCCACGCGTACAGTCCCATTCTGCCGAATAATCGGTAGCAGAGCAGGAACAACCCGAAGTTCACCAGAGCAAAAAGAACTCCGATCCAAAAATTAAACATATGATTTCCTCCTAGTTTTGATAACGCGGGAGTTTACGAACCGCGGCCCGTTTTGAGCATTCAATCATTTTACTTGCATTCTTTTATTTTATCAACCATTCTCGATGCATGCACAGCAATCGACATGCGGGACACCAACACCATTCCCTCATCGACCAAACTGGCTAAAGCTAATGAAACGGTTTCTCTGGTCGCCCCCACCATATTGGCAATTTCCTGATGGGAGAGAGATACCGTCAATTTCCAAAATGGCTCTTCTACTTTTCCAAATCGCTGACACAACTGAACCAACAGATGGAGTACGCGATCCCTAACCGATTCCAAAGCGAGCTTTTCCATCCGCTCCTCTTGTTCGCCCAATCGTTTGGACAACTGGAACATCATTTCTTTCAAGTCTGGTGGACATGCTTGCAGCATTTCTACCATCCGAGTCGCACTCCAATGAGTAAGGGTCGTTTTTTGCATCGCTTCAATGTAGACAGCGCGTGACCCTAGCACCATTTCCTCAATCTCGCCAAATACAGCTCCAGGTCCCAGCAATCCCACAGTAAAGGATTTTCCATCCTCGTTCAGCCGAGAGAACCGCAGGAGTCCCTTTTGAATGAAGAAAATGCCCATTCGCGTGTCAGCCGGTGTCTGAAACACCGTTTTCTTGGCAAGAACGATTTGCTCCCCCATTCCCTCATGCTTGATCGGCTCACTCATGATACATCCCTCGTTATTTTAAATACCTAGTTACCTATACTTTTATGTATTTAAATTCATTTGTCAATTACCCTACCCTCTTCCTTCCACATGAAAAAATGACCACCTACTAAAAGGCGGCCATTCTTTACCGTGATACTGCTATACCCAAAACACAGGATACGCACGTTTCTTATGCATGTTATTGACGAACAGAGCAATCAGCACCACCACTACTGCCCCTATGAGTACCGGAGACAATAAAAACTCCCACCCCTTGCCATCCATGACAATGACGATCGGATTGGCACCCGCAGGAGGATGCGTCGTTTTCGTCACATGCATGGCGACAATCGCAAGACCGACACTAACTGCTACGACCCACAGCTGCGATCCGCCTATTTGATAGAGCAGCACGCCAACCAAGCTGGTGAAAAAATGCCCCCCGATAATATTGCGAGGCTGAGATAACGGCGAATCCCAGGCCACAAAAGCAAGCACACAACTGGCCCCAAAGGAAGCCATCAACCAGACAGCGGTAGTTAATTCCGTCAGCATGCCCAGTACCCCTATCGTCACTAATCCGCCAAGGCCCCCAATCAAAGCAACCGAGCCAGATATTTTCAAGGGCGTTCTGCTTCTCCCCTTCATTTTACCTACAAATTCTTTTATCCTCCATCCACCACTCATCACAGCCACCTCCTACTCACATCGTAGCAAGTGGCCCTTTCTTGTTCTGTAAGGTATCTTACAAAAACACAAATAATAGCTAGTTACCTAGATATTTAGTAAAATGAATACAAACACCAAACTGTGAGGCGAATATCCATGACTCAATCACTTGTGCGGCTAAATGCGGACTTTCCAATCCCGATCCATGTGCAAATCAAAGAACAATTGAAGCTTCTCATTGGCCTAGGCCACCTTCAACCGGGGGAAATGCTTCCACCTGCTGCCCAATTAGCCGATCAGTTGCAAGTCAACCGCAACACCATTAATGCTGTATACACACAGCTACGGGATGAAGGGCTCGTCCATATGCAAAAGGGTCGCGGTACTTCTATCGCAGACCAACCTGCGATTACTGCCTTTCGCATGCGTCAGCAATCGCTTTTTGATCACGCCAAAACAATCATGACCGAGGCACAGCAGCTCCCGTTTTCGCTGGATGAGCTTATGCTTGCTTCGATTGCTTACGGACATTTGTTTCTTTCCCGCTCCAAAAAAGAAGCTCGATGGCTCTTGGTGGAATGTCACGAGCATGATCATCCTTTTTATCGTAGGAAAATAGAAGAGATCATCGGTCAGCCCATTCAGGTTGCCTATCTTGAAAACCATTCAGATGTCCTCCCTGCCTTACAAGATGCCGACCAAATTGTCACCACCGTCAACCATGCAGAGGAAGTAAAAGAATTAGCTGCTCGTTATCATAAATCAGTTCTCATTATTGGAGCAAATGCCCAGACGAGCACGCTTCTGGAGATCGCTCGCTTGGAGGCAGGCCGTACAGTTGGGTTTGTTTGTCTCGGAAAAAAGGGCGGGGAATGGATGGCGGGCCGTGTACAAGAGGCAGGTATCGAACAGATTCAACATATGACCGCGGGATTCGCTGATGAACGCTCCTTGCAGCAGATTATTCACGATTCTGACCTGCTCTATGCCTCCGCTGCGGTATATGATCAGCTCCTCGCGTTAGCTCCGGACAAAACACGTCTCTACCCGATGCTGTTGGAGCAAAGCAGCGAGGCACTACTAAAAGAAGCGAGCAACCTCCTCGCACACTAACATTTACCTGTTACCGATTTGTAGGTTTTATGTCGACAGTCTGTAACCAACGCATCCACCCTATCGTACATAATGAACGTGTAGCAAGGACAAGCACAAAATACAGCACACTACACATTTCATCATGATCAGTCAACAAGACTGGGGAGGAGATTCATCACATGAAACACATGAAACACTTGAACAAACTCGTAACAGGAACAGTACTTACTTCCGTACTTTTCACTGGTGGGTATGCCATTACAGCAGATGCAAGCAACACAACTGCTACAACAAAAGGCTTGCAAGAGATTACGAAAAAAACAGCAGACGTAACGGGTGACAAGGCCGCAGACACAGTCGTTCTGTACGGGAAAAAAGAGAAAAACAGCCCATACGTTAAGGATCTCACTATCAAAGTAACAGATGGCAAAACGAAGAAATCTTTTAACATCGACGTGAAGGACGACGGCTACGAGCCGAAGCTCTCCGTTCAAGATTTCACTTACGATAAAAAAGGCGAGATCATGGTTACTGCAAGCACTGGCGGAAGCGGTGGCTACACAACCAATCACATCTACACCATCAAGGATGGAAAAGCGAAAGAGCTCAGCCTGCCAGGTCTGGATAAAAACAAAGCAGGTGTAGTCGGAGCGGACTTCGTGGAACTGAAGCCAATCGATCTAAACAAAAATGGTCTCTACGTACTGGAAGGCACAGAGCGTCTGACTGGTGATTACAATGCAGATGTTCGCGGCTACCTCAAATCCAAATGGAAGTGGAACCAAACCAAATGGGAATTGATGAGTGCCAACTTCGAACCAGCCGTAAAACCACTCGAAGTCTATCATGATACGTTCAAAAGCCAAGACTCTGCCTTTGCTTTTAAAGGTCCAAAATCTTGGAACGGCAACATCCTTGTTGAGGAAAAAACCGGACCAAATGCAGACGAATACTTGCCAGAAGCTAAGAGTGTAACCCGCTTCATCTTCAATGCTGACAAAGCGGAAGATCGTACACCTGTTGTGGTTATCACTGCGTTTGATCTGAATGACTGGAAAAAACTGAACAACCCGGACGAGCCGCCAGTCGGCACTGAAATTGCACGTAACCAAGCAACCAACACGGTATATGTAGCAAGCTTGCCTCAAGACTCGGTATTTGATCCAGCAAGCAAAGAAGGAAAGAAATTCATCCCTCTGATGATGTCTCTTGACCAAGTAAAACAAGCGTTTACGCTGGTAAATCGATAATTCTTAAGCATCTCTCCACAAATAATCCCTTTGCCACTCTCATTGGCAAAGGGACTTTTTTGCAAGTCTTTTTTGCTTCTCCTCTTTTTCAACCGCATCCAGGTACTCGAACAACCCCAGACGATTCCCCCATGGATCGGCAAACGTCCCCCACTTGACCGGGACCTCTTCCCGTTGAAAAATCTCAAACCGCTCGATTTGCAGCTCGTGGATCAGTCTTTCTCTTTCCATCTCGATATCGACCACAGCAAAACGCACGGGACCGCTTCCTTCCGCTGGTGTCCCCTCTGCCAACTGCAACCAACACCCAGGCAAGACTTCCCATTCAGCAAAACCTTCATGCGGAACAAAATCCGGCTCTCTCTGTAGGAAGCTCTGGTACCAGGCTTGTCCTTTGGCGAAATTTGAAGTACGCAATTGAAACGTCATCTCATGGATCATGGAAAATCCTCCTGTCCTTCGACTTTCCATCCATTATTTCACAATCCTTGCGCCACTTTCTAGAGAACAGAACAAAAAACCCCCGACCCAAGTCGAGGGAAGACTACTCGTTATGCGAAAATCGGCAGCATCAGATTCAGCAAGAACAATCCCGCGATGACGTACATCAGCGCAGGCACTTCGCGACGTTTGCCCAATGCCAGCTTCATGAGCGGATACGCCACGAATCCAAACGCAATCCCATCTACAATGCTGTAGGACAGCGGGATAATCGCGATGATCAAAAAGGCCGGGAAGCCTTCCGAGAAGTCCTTCAGATTGATATTCTGTACGTTTTGCAGCATCAGTGCGCCAATGATGATAAGCACCGGAGCAATGGCTCCATCCGGAATCATTTTGATGACAGGCAGCAAACCGAGTGAGAGCAGGAACAAGGTGCCTGTTACAAGTGCGGTCAGTCCCGTCCGTCCTCCTGCTGCAATTCCTGCCGCGGTCTCCACCGTTGAAACTGTCGGACTGGTTCCCAAAATGCCAGAGATGGCAGCCGACAACGCGTTCGCTTGCAGCGAGCGGCCGAACTTCTGCGGCTGTCCAAGCATCGAGGTATGTCCATGAATCAAGCCAATATTTTCAAAGACGATGACCATCGCCAATGAGAAGGTCGCGATCCAAAATGGCAGCGCCCAAATGGCAGAAAAGGAAAGACCCGCAAAAACGCTTCCGTAATCCGCGAACGAAAACGTTCCTCCCCCTCCTGGCTCGACAATCCCGAACAAAAAGCCAAGTCCTGTACCAATCGCAATTCCGATCAAGAAGTTGCCCGGCACATTGCGAACAAACAAAATCAACGTAACAATCAAAGTAATCAGCGTGACGATCACATGCGGGCTGGACAAGTCACCCAGCGCGACAAATGTAGACGGATTCATGACGATCAACCCGCCCTTTTGCAGACCGATGAAGGTCAAGAACAACCCAATCCCTACGGTAATCGCTTCTTTTAGCGAAGCGGGAATCGCATTGGACAATATCGTCGCGGCCTTGGTAAAGGCAATCACAGTAAAGATTAGACCCGAAACAAAAACAGCAGCCAACGCTTCCTGCCAAGTGAGGCCCATCGATTGGCATAATGTGAACGTAAACAGGGCGTTGATCCCCATTCCGGGAACCAGAATAATCGGAGCATTTGCCCAAAAAGCCATAAGAAGTGACCCGATAAATGCCGTCAATACAGTCGCCAGAATGCCTGCTTCCATCGGTATTCCAGCATCATTTAAAATCGAAGCGTTTACGGCAACAATGTAGACAATGGTGACAAAGCCAATAAATCCGGCGATGAGTTCCCTTTGAAACGTCGTGTCGTAAGCGCGCAAGTGAAATAGCTTTTCCATCCACGTACGCACGGATTTCCCTTCTTTCTTTTATGTCTTTTCCATGAAGTGAAGATTCACAGGAAACATGCTATCATAGCTTCATCAATATGAAAAATATCCATATAATCTAATTTTCATATCGTTTTCATATGGAACTATTCTCGTAAGGAAAGAAGGCATTGTGTGTGGATATTCGGCAACTGCGTTACTTTATCGCCATAGCAGAGGAAGGTCAAATAACGGGGGCGGCTAAAAGGCTGAACATGGCTCAGCCGCCGTTGAGTCAGCAACTGAAGCAAATGGAGGAGGAGCTCGGGATCATGCTCATTGAGCGCTCCGGAAAACAAATGGTCCTGACGGAAGCAGGCGTCACTCTCTATAAACAGGCACTCAATATCGTTCATCAAATGGAGGAAGCTCTCTCCGAGGTCAAAGAAACAGGCGAAGGCATTCGTGGGACGCTGTCCATCGGTGTCAGTGCACTGTCGGCCTATCGCCTGCCAGAACAAATTCGTGTGTTTCAGCAAAAGTATCCGCTCATTACGTATAAAATCTGGAAAGGCGATACGCAGCTCCTCAATCAGTGGCTGGAGCGCAGAACCATAGAAGTCGCTATCGTACGCCTTCCCCACTCGTTGAACAACTGCACCATGATTCCGTTGGAGGAAGAGGATTTTGTGCTCATCGTTCCTGCCACCTCCCCCTATGCCGATCGCAAGGAAATCGAAATGCGCGAGATCGCGGAGCTTCCGCTCATCATGCCGAGCACGCCAGGATTGGGCATCTACGACTTGATTATCAAGGAATTCTCCCGTCTAGGTGTGGAACCGCACGTCATCTGCGAGTGCCCGGACATCTCTCTCATTGTCAGCATGGTCGCCTCCTCGGTCGGTTCTTCTATCGTCCCCATCTCGGCATGGGAGACTCATCAGAGCGAACAAATTCGCGGGATTCGACTCTCCGGGACTTCCATTTATTCTTCCGCTGCTGTCGTTTGGCAGTCTGGACGTCATCTGTCCAAAGCAGCGAATCGGTTTATCGAGACGTTTTCATCGTAACTCCATTTAAGGGCGGTCACATCCGGAATAATCTTGGAAATCCCGCGGGATGATAAACTATTACCATTTCTTGTAGATTCCCGGGAGGATAGAGATGACTTTCCTGATATCCTTGGTCATTGTATTTGTCATTGTGCTGTTCGGCGCGATTTCTCCTGAGCTTTTCGCCTCAGCGGCTTCCCAAGTACTAAAAGTGACCACGACGAATTTTGGCTGGTTTTATTTAATCGTAACTTTCGGTTTTCTGATCTTCTGCATCTTCCTTGCCTTTAGCAGATACGGACAAATCCCCTTGGGGAGCGACGATGACGAGCCGGAGTATTCACTGCCTACCTGGTTTGCTATGTTGTTTTCTGCTGGGATGGGGATTGGTCTTGTCTTTTGGGGAGTGGCGGAGCCCGTCTCTCATTACTTCTCTCCGCCAGCAGGCGTGACTGGACAAACGACCGAAGCCGCACAAACTGCTCTGCGGTATGCATTTTTTCACTGGGGTCTGCATCCTTGGGGGATCTACGCTCTCATCGCTCTCGCTCTCGCGTATTTTCAATTTCGCAAAGGAACAAAGGGCTTGATCTCCTCCACCTTTGGCCCGCTGCTCGGTGAACGCATACACGGACCGCTTGGAAAAGGGATTGATATTCTAGCTGTCATCGCCACGGCATTCGGTGTCGCAACCTCACTTGGTCTTGGAACTCTGCAAATAAACGGAGGCTTGTCTCACCTCTTTGGATTGCCGACCAACACCACCGTGCAAATCGTGATCATTTCCGTTATTACGGTCCTATTTTTGCTCTCGGCTACGACAGGACTGGATCGGGGAATCAAGTATTTGAGCAATACGAATCTGGTTTTGGCCTTGTTGCTCCTCTTGCTGACGCTCACATTGGGACCAACCTCGTTTATATTTGACGCCTTCACCAGTACACTGGGCAGTTATTTGAACAATCTCATCTCGATGAGCTTGCGGCTGACCCCGTTTACACAAGGCACATGGGTAGCTAACTGGACACTGTTTTACTGGTCGTGGTGGATTGCCTGGGCGCCGTTCGTCGGCATGTTTATCGCACGCGTCTCCAAAGGTCGCACGATCAAGGAATTCGTCATTTGCGTGATGCTCGTACCGAGTTTGTTGAGCTTTATTTGGTTTTCGGTGTTTGGCGGGACAGCGCTTCACCTCGAGATTTTTGATCAAGCGGCTATAGGGGCAGCAGTGCAACGTGACATCTCGACTGCATTGTTCCTCGCACTGGAGCAGTTGCCCATGGGGTACATTCTCGCTGTCGTTGCGATTCTGTTGATCATCACGTTTTTTATCACATCGGCGGATTCAGCTATTTTCGTGCTTGGCATGCTGTCTTCTGATGGCAATCTGGACCCGTCAAATCGGGTAAAAATCACGTGGGGCATCCTCCAATCCGCAATCGCAATCGTTCTCTTGTTAAGCGGCGGCTTAGAAGGCCTACAGACAGCCTCCATTGTGGCAGCGCTGCCTTTTACCGTCATCATGGTCCTGATGTGCTTCTCTCTTGTCAAGGCCCTGCAAGAAGAAGACCGGATCGCGAAAAAGAAACGGAAGGATCAACAGAAGAAGCTGGAGAGGTTGTTGAAGGAGTTGTAAAAAGAGGGACGCTATCCATCGCGTCCCCCCTTGTTATTCATTGGATACTATAGACTCAGATGTTACCTCAATCCCGTTTCTGCGAAACAGCGCCGCCGTCAGCCCGACACCCGGCACTTTTTTCCCGGAAAAGCTGCCATCGTAAACAAAGGAGCTTCCACAGGACGGGCTGTTTTCTTTTAAAATGGCAGATGTGGCTCCAACCGTTTTCGCCAGCTTCAGCGCTTGGTTCGCCCCCATCAAAAATTCTTCGGTGACGTCTTGGCCTGTGTTGTCTATGATGCGTGCTTTGCCATCCAAAACATCTTCTCCCGTCCCCCCGATGATTTCTGCTGGCGGTCGTGGTGTTGGCAAACCTCCCAGCTGTTCAGGACAGACGGGGATAGCCTTTCCTTCCCGGAGCAATTGCTCCAGCTCTTGGTCCAAGCATGACTTCTGATCGTAACGGCATTCACAGCCGATCAAACAGGCACTAATCACTTTCATGACAACCGTCCCCCACCTTTTTATCTACAGCTTGCGCAGCTTCACGCTTTGTATCATATGATCCTGCCCTTTGTCCAAAATCAATTGTGCGCGAACACGCGTCGGCAATATGTTTTGGCGCAGGTTAGCTCCGTTGATCTCCGTCCAGATACCCGTGGCTACCTCAGTCGCCTCCTCGTCAGACAGACTCGCATATCGCTTGAAATACGAGGATGGATCGGAGAACGCGGTCTGGCGCAGCAGCTTGAACCGCTCTACATACCATTGCAGGATGTGCTTCTCTTCCGCATGCACGTAGATCGTGAAGTCAAAGAAATCGGAAACAATCACCTCGGAAATACGAGCATCATTGTCGTCACCTCTAGGTGGTTGCAGCACATTCAAGCCTTCGACAATCAAAATGTCAGGCTGTCTGACGGTCTGCCATTCATCTGGTACGATGTCATACACAAGATGGGAATAAACTGGCGCTTTCACTTCAGGCAAGCCCGATTTTACATCGGATAAAAAATTGATAAAACGGCGCAAGTCATAGCTCTCGGGGAATCCCTTGCGCTTCATGATTCCTCTGTCTTCTAGAACCTTGTTCGGATACAGGAATCCATCTGTCGTTACCAAATCGACCTTCGGATGATTCGGCCAGCGGGACAACAGCGTCTGCAAAATGCGAGCCGTTGTGCTTTTGCCTACAGCCACACTACCTGCGATTCCGATAATGAATGGAACCTTGCCATCCTGGTTCCCTAAAAAAGTGTGAGTTGCCTGGTACAGCTCCTGCGTGCCTCCGACATATAAATTCAGCAGACGGGACAACGGGAGGTAAATGTCAGAGACTTCGGTCATGGACATTTTCTCGTTCAAGCCCTGCAAAAGGGAAAGCTCGTTATCAGATATGGTCAACGGCGTGGAAGCCCGCAGAGCACTCCACTGCTCGCGATTAAATGTAGCATAGGGTGATGCCATGGGAATGTACATCCTTTCCATCATGAAAGTGCTTTCTTTATTTCACACAAGGTTAGTTTACACCAGCATGTCTTTCTTGGGAACAAGGGCGTTGCCCCAAATCAGACCAGCTCTGCACTTTGCCTTCATGAGTACATAGGAAAAAAGCCGACACCCCATGGCATCAGCTTTGCTTGCAAAAGAATTTCTCGTTATTTTCCCAAGTGAGCTTGCAGCATCCACACATGCTTTTGCAAGCTGTCCATGATCCCCAAGAACATATCGCCAGTCGCTTCATCGTCCCCTGCTTCCGCGGCTGCAATCCCTTCTTTGAGCTCTTTGATCAGGAGTGTAAAATCGCTCACGACTGCCTCTACCATCTGATCCGCAGACTCTCCACCTGTCGCTTCCTTAATGGAAGCCTGCTCCATACAGGACTTCAACGTCGAAACAGGCTTACCTCCAACCGTTAACAACCGCTCTGCCAGCTCATCTACATTTTTGGCTGCCTCGTTGTATAGCTCCTCAAATTTTTCATGCAGGGTAAAAAAATTCGGGCCTTTGACAAACCAGTGATAATGATGCAGCTTCATATACAGCACAGACCAGTTGGCAACCTGTTTATTAAGTACGTCGGTCACGGGCCGACTCATTGTCATACTCATCCGGACGCTCCACCTCTCATGGTATAGATATAGCGTTTGTAGTATGTGGTGAATCGGGCGTTCCTATTCTTTTCACGTCAGTCCATCTTTTCTACGGGCCGGACGAAACAGAGCGCATCTAACGCTACTAAACTAGAGTGAAATCTGTGTCTTTTTCATGTGAAAAAACCACTATTTACTCATTTCCCTTTTTACTGTCATTCATAAGATATTTCTAGATTGACAAAAGGAGGATTACTATGGCGCATAAAGCGAAAACGAAGGTTAGCCCACAATTCAAAAGGCTCTGTGCCAGATTTGGAAGAATATTAGGGGGCGAGTCGGAAGTTGAAAATGGGCCGGTTTGTTTTGTCATGCGGCTTGCAAATCTTCGAGAAACAATCTTGGGAAGACGAACGCTTTCCCCTTTAGTTCGCGCTCAAATGTTTTCGTTTGAATCCCTTGATAAGTCGGGTCGTGCCCTTTGTTTGGGCGAGACTGCCGTTCACCAAAATCAGGTGAACCGTTTGATGTCGAATCTCCGCAAACGTGGGATTAAAGTGACGGCACTTCACAACCACTGGCTAAAAGAAAACCCGCGCTTAATGTATATGCATTGGGAAGCGATAGAGAATCCTATCGTATTCGCCAGGAAAACCAAAGAGTCCATCGCATTCCTGGGATAACATGGTGGAGCCATGAAGTTTTCATTTCATCATAATCGAAAGGATGACGGATATGGGCAAAGTAAAGGCAAAAGCAAAGGCAAGTCCCCAGTTTAGAAGACTGTGTAACCGATTTTCAGCCATTTTAGGTGGAACAGAGCATGAAATTACAAGAGGTCCCGTTTGTTTCGTCTCCAGAAATAGAGTATTCAATGCGTCCATATTAGGCAGAAAAACGACATCCCCATTGGTCCGCTATCAATTGTTCTCATTCGAATCCTTGAACAGTTCGGGACGTGCACTATGTTTAGGGGAAACGGCTCTCTTCCAAAACCAAGTAAACCGTTTGCTGTCAAACCTTCGTAAAAACGGGATAAAGGTAACAGCAGTCCATAATCACTGGCTCTTTGACAACCCGCGTCTTATGTATATTCATTGGGAGTCGATTGATAATCCCATTGCATTCGCCAGGAAAGTGAAGCGTTCTATTGCTTTTTTGGGCTAATCATTGGTATTGATAACAGAAAACGGCGGCAGTATGACGTGGTAATATCGTCCTAGGCTGCCGCTCAGCTTCAAACAGTATCCCTTGAATTTCCGTACAATTGCGGATTCACGGGATATTACCATTTTCATTACTACTTTTACCTTTTCTTATTATGTCGCGAGTTTTGTTTCAAGAGCTGCTGTGCAATTGTATTTCCAATAAGGTAGGCTGGTGCAGACGTGTTGCCATCCACCGTAAATGGAATAATCGAATCATCAGCAACAATTAAGTCTTTTACTCCGTGGACTTGACCATAGCTATCCACCACTCCCGCCTTGCTAAGAGGCGCCATGCGAAGCGCACCTTGTTCATGATGATTATGGTCAAAATTATTTTTGATGAACTCTTCAAGCTTGCGATTATTATTGATGATGTCTAGCGTTGGAGAAATAAGCCGGTATGATCGATCGATCGCGGTTAATTGTGCGGCAATCTTCTTGATATATACCTTGTAACAGTTTTTAACGGCTTCAAGATCTGCGGGATTATGGAGATATCCTTCATCAGCCAGCACAATTTTCAACGGATCATTGCTTTGTATTTTTATGGAACCACGGCTTTTTGGTTTTAGGAAAAGGATAGCTATCATCAGTTTCCCTTTTGAGCCGATTCCAATTAGTTGGACTGCACGACGAGCTTTGTTTGATCCTGGGGTGGGATCTGGCAAGAAGGCCCCACCTGTAAAAAGCGCATTGGGATCATCCTCAGGCAATGGGTTATCTTTCGGATTGGCACTAAACTCAGCAAAG
Source organism: Brevibacillus brevis (assembly GCF_001039275.2). NCBI lineage: Bacteria > Bacillati > Bacillota > Bacilli > Caryophanales > Paenibacillaceae > Brevibacillus > Brevibacillus brevis. Next base: position 1,326,961 of record NZ_CP030117.1, on the reverse strand, counting down.
TTGAGCGTGTGGTTTCTAAGGCCTTTGCCTACGTGGGGGTTGGCGAAAACAACAGGGATTCCTGCGTCCTTAAGCATTTGGGCAGGACCGATTCCGGAAAGCATTAAAAGCTGAGAGCTATTGATGCCTGCTGAGATGATTACTTTTTTCCGTGAGTAGGCTCTCACGCGTTTACCCTCTTTGAGAAATTCTACGCCAATTGCTCGCTTATTTTTAAATAATACCCGAAGAGCTGTTGATTTAAAGAAAACTTGCAGCTTTCGACCATTGACTCCTTGACCAGCAGTAGTCATGATATCTGATGATAGAAAAGCGGTGGAGGCACTTTCACGCCGTCCATTGGGCTGCTGAAATAATTGCCAACGGGTAAAGGGTCCAAGGGGAGTTTTCGGGTCATTGTAATCGAGAATTTTTCGAAATCCCGTTGCTTTCTCAATGGCCGACACTAACTTTTTGGACATGGGTGTTGGATTTTCAGGTGCTTGCCGAATGTCGATCAATCCCTTATAACCATGAACCTCTTTATTGTTTGTTTTTCCATTGTAATTTTCCATTGTTCGGAATCTGCGAGTTGCATTCTTTGGTGACCAAAGAGGTCCCAGCAGCTTCTCCCATTGTTGAAAAACTGCTGTCGTAGGTCTTACATACTGCTGTGTGTTAATAGAAGTGCCTCCACCCAATAATCGCCCCGTCGTCCATTCAAAACTTCGTTCATTTACTTTTTCCTGGGGTACTCCTTCTCCTTGCCAAAAATATTGAGGAAGATACAGCTCCTCCAGTTCTAAGGCAAACGTTGAGTTGCTAATTGGCGTGTCCCTATCATTATTTTCTCCTGCTTCCAATACGAGGACGGATGTTTTTTTATCGTCCGTTAGTTTCTTTGCAATAACAGAACCTGCTGGACCAGTGCCTACAACAATGTAATCAAAAATGATCTTCCCATCTTTTTGTTTGCTTTCGCTCATTCGCTACTCCCCTACATGCACAGTTTGGATCATCCCATTGACTCGTAAGACACCTGTGTTCGAAAGAAATTGGGTTAATGTAGGGTATTATTCATGAATGATGATGGTGAATGTTATAAAAAAAGCTCATTCCGTCTACCACGACAGACGGAACAAGCCTACTTCACTTACTATGCTGTTATCATTTTTTCGGTGTCGGGCTCGGCAAACTTTCAAACGCATACCCATTAATCCCGGCAAAATCCATCTTTTTACGCAAATCACTGACAAACTGCGTAAAATAGAGGCCACGATCCATGCTGCCCGCATATTTTCTCAAGTCGTAATCGTAGGATAATGAATCGTATATGTGATGTAAATCATCAACCAGCACCTTTTTCATATCCGCTTTTTTAATAGACGGATCGATACTGCATTCGTTCACGAGCGCCTGTAATGTTTCCTTGAGCGCATCGTTGTCATAGGACGGGTGAGAGAGTAAAAATTTCAAATCGTACAAGTCTTTAAACCTCGGCCTGACAATCGTTTGATGTAGCTTCCAAGCAACCTGGATGGACAGAGGTACCGTGTACGGAACCAAAAAGCTTTCCCCAAAGACAGGTTGGTACTCTAGCGGAACCGGGTCTGCATCCATTTCCAAGTTAAACGAAATATCCAGATTCAGCTCGTTATAGTCATTCGCTTCCCTTGTTTGACCTGTGAAATAATAGGCAATATCCGTATTGATTGTCGGAAAATCATCTGCCATTGCGTAATCGATATATCTCCAAAAGGCATTTTTTCGAAAACTTCTAAACACCACGCCGTCGTTTAGATCCATTTCCGTTACTTGGATCATCCATTGTGTAAATACTTCATGTGCATGTTCGACGTCCCTGATTTTCCCCACATACAATAAGTCGATATCATCCGCGTCCCGAATCTCTCGGTTGTCCAAATATTGTCTGGTTAGCAGGCTGCCTTTTAATACAAAGGGCATATTCACTAGAGCAATTCTTCTCAATAGTGCTTCCAAAACAACGAGCTCTCTCGCCTCATATTCCAACTCTGCTACATCCTCATACGTAATCATCATGAGCCCCCTCTACAAATTAGGAAATCCAGCCGCTGTCCAGTTCTTCGCGGCTGTCATAAATACATAGTTCATATTGTTCTTTGATTAGCTCGATCTGATTTGCTTGCAAAATGATATGTATCATTTCTACTCGATCGTAAAACTGTTTTGGACTCTCATATTCTCGGACGGTAATAAATCTCACTTTTCCATTCGCATTCAAAGAGTTTCTCGAAATATGCCCGCCATGACCTTCACATAAATTTCGTAATGCGGCGACATCATCGACCGCTACTTTGCCATGCCATTCGAAGTAAGGCTTCGAGTTTTTTAGGATGGGCTGGTAAAAGAACTTTTCTTCCTTTGGAGAAATCTCTACTTTTTTTCGGACGATGCTAAAACCGTTGTTTTGAAACGTAGCCGCAATCTTTTCCATCTCTTTATTGGCTTCATGAAAATCTGGGCGTTGGATTACTCCTGTTATCATCGGTTGATTGATGTAATTTCCCTGATCCAAGACGATCATGACCGGTTTCACTTGTTCCGCCTTGCAAATATCGATAAACGCTTCTTTTTCATCCAAACTCATATCATTAAGTGTAATGTGAAATTCAAATTCCATTGCCACACTCCCTAACCATTTCTTTCCTTGTCATATTATACCTGAATCCTATCACCTATTGGCTTTTCATCAAATAAAAAAAGTAGAGGTACGTTGAAAATTATTTCTTCAACCTATCTCTACTTTGTATGAGTGCTAATTGCTAACCATTTAGCTTGGTGGTTGCTGAAAAGTCCAGAGAGTGTACTTTTATGGACCAATGCCCCAAGATTTCATCGAGTCTTAAAGCCTAAGTTCTGAGCTTTGAGCCTAAAGAGCTTTGATACGTAAGATTTGAAAGCTGAGCTCTCATCTTTGAGCTTTCATCCTCATATTTACCAAATAGTTTTAGGATGGCCTGGTTAACCCACTAGGCAAGGGACTCTCGTTTATCAGCTATTCAAATGATTAGCAAATCACACTATTAATCCACAAGATTAATTTTGGTAATCGTATTGGATTCGCTTAAAATAAAATCGACTTCACACTCAAACTCGTCAATTTCTTTACTAAGCGTATCCATTTTCTCTTTCAATTTCAATGGATCTACGAGCTTCGCTTCATTTTGCTCTTTAAACGGTTTGGAGATTGCCTCCATTTCCGTATCCTTCACCTTGGAGTCTTTGCCAAAGTTCGCTTCGAGCAGCTTTTCTAATCGCATCTGTACTTCTTCATTTTTTGATTCTACCTGCGTAACAGCGTGGTTGTAATCTCTTCTCATTTTTTCCAGCAGTGATTTCTCATATTGAATGGACGTTTTTCGCTCGATTGCTTCGGCGACTGTCATGCTCTTGCCGCTAATCGTTACCATCGTCTTTGCGTTGGACTCGACGATCAGGGACTTAATTTTTTGTCTTCTTTTTATTAAATCAACGACTGATTGGTAGTTGCGCTCTGTCGTTTCCTCATATAGCTCAGTGGATGTATAGCCAGACACTGGTTTATGCCCAATTGCCGAAGTCATAAAAGTCGTTTCATTGATGCCTTTTTGAATTCTTTTATCGAGTAATTTTAATTCTGAGAGTCCTCTTGTGATAGACATTTCCATCGTGTCATTCCTCCTCGTGGAGTTTTGATAGAAGAATTGTTTATGTATATAGGGGGTACATTTGGTAGTTTAATATACAACTATATGTAAATGGCTGTCAAACTAGTTTCTATGAAATCACCCTAGACCATTCGCACTGTTTCATAACCCAGTTTCATAATCTTCTACCAGATGTGACCAGTAACTTTCAGCATCCTTCATTGGTGCAGGATCGATTTGTTCAAATAGCCTACGCAGCTCACACCCATATTTATATGAAGTAAATTCACCTTGTTCTCTCATCTTCATTGCCACTTCGTTCTTAATTAGATGAAACAAGAAAAATGTTTCCAAACTTATATTCAACACATAAAGAATACGAAGTCATCAAATTCCGCCGGTACTCCAATACTAATCATAAAGTCAGCATTATTATGGCTTATGCCCAGACTGACTATTTCAAAGTAATCGTAGGCCTGTAATTCAGAGTCATAATAATCGCGGATCTCTTCAATATCAAAGTCCATGCTCTCACTTCTCCCGTTCTCCATTATTTTAAAAAGCTCATTCCTCCCTATAGTCAGGTTGAAATGAGCTTTGGAAAGTTTATCTCGTTATTAACAGTATCAAAGCTGCAAATATAGTCGATATAGCATGCGGGCAGCTTCCCCGCGAGTAACAGCCTCGCCAGCTCTAATCTGTTTATCAGCAGGAATATCGATCAAACGCTGTTTCACAGCCAAAGCCATCGTTGGTTTCGCCCAATCGGAAATCGTTTGTTGGTCAGTGAATTGACTCAGATAGTCCTCCGTATTCGCAGGGTAATAATAATTTTTCTTTTCATGCAATGCTCTCGCGCCGATCGCAGCCATTTCTTCCCGAGATATCGTATGGTCCGGCCTAAATGTACCATCTGGATAACCTTTGACGATATCCTTTTTTTCGGATGAAGCGATAAAGGGAACATGCCATTGCGGCGGATTCACGTCTGAAAAGCTCTCCGTCGCCGTTTCGTCCAAAGCGTAAAAAGCTCTTACAAGCATCGCCGTAAACTCTGCACGGGTAAGCGGTGAATCGGGCTCAAAGCTGCCATCTTCTTTCCCGGTTACGATTCCTTTCGATCCCAGAAACTGTACGGCTTGCTGTAGCTCAGGATCCCGATTGTCAACATCAGGGAACGTTTTGGTATTATCGTCCAAGAAATACGTTCCAGAACGGTTTATTTCGGCTTCCATGCCGTTATTGTACGGATTGAACTTTCCTCCGATCGGCTGCGTTATTTTCCCATTCGTATAGAACACGCTATTATGGGTCGCGTCCGCCTGATTGGCAGGCAGAATGAGCCGGATGTTGCTAGATACGTTCGAAAGCTCCTGGCCATGTTCATCTAAAAATTGCACATGATATTTGCCGTTACTGCTTTCTACCAGGCGAATAACGATAACGGGGAACGAATGGAACAGTTGATTTACGGTCGCAAAATTAACCACCAGCTTTGCATCTCCCGCACGCAGGGTAAGATAGTCGACATCCTTACGATTAATGAAGCTATCCTTGTCCAGCTTGAATGTATAACCATTTTGATCAGGCGAAGACAAAATTTCCCCATTCACGACTAACTCTCTCGCAAGAACAATCTTGTTATCCGACAGCGTCTGTTCTACCGCAGTCTTAGTCTTTCGTGCATTGTCAGCTACGCGATCAACCAACTCGGGAGTGATGACGAATTGGCCATTAACAAGCTCCGGCTTTTCGCTGCTTGCTGCTGTAATAACAAGCTCTCCTGCTTGGGTCAGTCCCTCCACAATAAACGGACGCTGTCTGTCAGCGACAGGAACAGATCGGACGGCAGTGTAATACGTCTCGGACAGCATGTTGCTATCGACGACGTACAACAAAAAGTAAGCGGTCACGTCCGGATAACCTGCTCTGCTTGCAGTAGCCCGTACAATGGTCTGCCCGGGTTTGTTCGCTTTTACGACCTGTGTGCCATTCACATTCGATAAGGTTCCTATGCTCGGATCGTCAATGGTGTACGTCATTTTTGCCCCGGGAAGCAAATTATTTACCATAATTGACTGTTTTCCGCCAGGTTGCAGCATCGTGATATACGGATAGAGACTGATTTCCGGCGAAGTTCGTATCACAGCCTGGGCTGCTGTCCCAGGGCGAGTGCTAGTTGGTTTGTCTGTTGTCCCAGAACGATCGCCAGTCGGTTTAGCTGCTGTCCCAGGGAGATTACGAGCTACCGTTTCTTCCGTGAAAACAACCAGCTTCGGTAAGGCAATTGCATCTGCCCATGCCCACAAAGTCTGGTCCTTTTTTAATACATAGTAAAATCTTTCTTTGGAAGAAAAGTCCCTATGGTGGATAGAAGCGATTTCCGTAAGCTCTGGGAAAACTTTATTGTTTTCCACAGACCAAAGCTGATCGTCCTCTCGGAAGGCATAAGCTTCGTCGATTTTCCGATCACGAATGGAGTTGAAATGAACCATCGTTCGCGCGTCTTTTGCAGCATGTAAATACAAGGGAAACTTTTTAGCGTCAGTTGTTGACCAAGACAAGACATTGCCATCCTTCTTATAGGCATAGCTGGTAGACATGCCTGGCTCTATCTTGACGATATTATCAAATCCGTTCATCTTCTCTGGACTTTTGTTTTTAGAGCGGTTATTCGGAAGATACAAATTTGCATTCCATCTCCATACTGAACCGTCTTTTTTAACAGCGAAGCCGAAGCCTCTAGCCATTCCTATAGATGCGACATCATCCAGCAGCTTTGTTCGGACTGGAATCGGTGAGACACCATTAGTCGTGCCTACTTCACTTCCCAAGCTCCAAACAGAACCATCTGATTTCAATACGAAGAAGACCTTGTAGGAACCGCTATAGTGGGCGTCTAGTGATGTTACATTTTTCAAGTCTTTGATCTGTCGCGGATCACTGGCAGGACTAGTTGCAAGGGTGGCGCTAGGATCGGCGTCCCAATACCACACAGTTCCGTCTTTCTTGAGCGCCACATAGTTACCAATATGGTTTCCGGTGGCCGTCTTCCTTCTTACCGTCATCTCCTTCACATTCTGCAAGCCCGGAATTTGCACCATCTTCGCTTTATAGAAGGGATCGGAAGAACTAAGCGGATAGTCGTGGATGTACCACGTCCATACAGTTCCATCTTTTTTCGAGAGGAGCACATTATCGTTCAGGATATGGTAATCCTCCCCGATACGTGTATATTGCTCTCCGTATACGGTTGTTGTGTCGTCCCCTTTGGCTTGGAGCGTATTAGGGTGGGCCGTTAGGATTAACATAACGCTTAGCAATGCTGCCATGAATCGTTTCATTGTCGCAATCTCCTTGCTCTGTCTTCTGTATACCATAATCTGGGCTAAACTTTATATTAACAGAACAAGAAATATTTACAATAAACAAGCTATTTTAGTCAGAATAAAAAAGAAAAAAAGCCAGGGCCTACTTTCCCTGGCTGTCATACGTTACAGAAGTCCTTCCTTTTTCCCTTTTTGTACCGCGTCATCCCGATTCCGCACTCCGAGCTTGTCATACAGAGCAGACGCATAGTTACGCACGGTCCCGTCTGACAAATACAGCTTGGAAGCAATCGTTTTATAGCGCATGCCTTGGGAAAGCATCTGCAAAATCTCCTGCTCCCGTTTCGTTAAACCATAAGCATTCTCGTCTTTTTCGCTTAGTTTCGGTGCACCGAGCAAATCTTCCTGTTCGTTTACTGGCTGTGCATCCAGCATTTTATGAAACAGGTCCTGTGCAATCATCGTACCACCGCGATGGACGAGGCGAATCGTTTCCGCAAGCTCGCGTGATTCAATCGATTTCAAGAGATACCCGTCTGCACCACTGCGCATGATTTCCTTGGCTTTTTCAGTATCCTGAAACGTAGACAGGACAAGGACACGAATACCTGGCCATTTTTCCTTTATTCGTTTTGTGGCAGTAATCCCGTCCATATTCGGCATTTCCAAGTCCATCAGCACCAGGTCTGGTACTAGCTCCTCGCACAGCTCCACAGCCTGCGCCCCATCCTCGGCTACTCCGACTACTCGCAGGTCCCGCTGTCCCTCGAGTATGGAGCGCAAGCTTTCCCGAATAAACGAGTGATCATCGACGATAAACAAACGAATGATTTCGTCGGCGCTCTCTACCATCCTCGGCACCAAACAAGTAACGAGCGTTCCTTCTCCCCCCTCTGAGTATACGGATACTCTTCCTTGCAAATGAGCAGCTCTCTCTTTCATCGTCGTGATCCCGAAGCCGTCCTCCCAATTTTCCACCCCGTGACCGTTATCCTGTACTTCCAGCCTCGTCTGTTGCTGCTCAAAATGCAAGGAAACGACGATGTCCGTAGCGTGCCCGTGGCGTACGGCATTCGTCAAAGATTCCTGCAAGCAGCGAAACAACGTCATTTTCACCTGCTTACCAACAGGATACTCTTCTCCGATCGCACGAAACCGCACATTTACCTTTGCATGTGTCTGAAACTCCTCCGCAAGCTGCCTCAACGAATGACCCAAGGGAAGCGTCTCTTGCGGTGACCCCATCTGATGCAAGTACCCTCTCACTTCCTTCATGCCTTTTCGCGCAAGCTGCAAGAGGGATTCGAGCTTTTGCGTCCCTTCCTGCGACGCTATATCCTGACGTAAGGTTTCCAGCCCCATGATGATCGAGACATAGGAATGCCCCATCGTATCATGCAGGTCCTTGGAGAGGCGGTCCCGCTCCTCCAGCAAAGTCACTCTCTCGATTTGGGTGAGGTATTGCTCCAGCACACTGTTTTGCTTGCGAATAATTTCATTTTGCCGATGGTTGACGATGAGCAAATGAAAAGCAAACCCTATCGCATAAGCAAGCCCGACTTGCGAAAAAATCACGAAGACATCAAATGCACGAGAAAAAAACATAATCACCAGTGGGATAAAAACAATCGTAATGGGAGCCGACCAGCGAAACGATTTCTCCGCACTATTGGCGGCAATCAAAAAAGCTGGCATCAATAAAGTAAGGTACGCCTCTGGAAACATAGACGTGAGATAAATCGATAATCCGCCAAACAAGAGCATTTCTGCTATCAGATAATAACGATAGCTCAGCATTAAACAAATCCACGGGACGGAAAACACCATCATTTCCCAAAGTATAACCATCCATAAGGGTAGCGTGAGATAATCTCCAAATTTTACGGTCGTAACGGTGAGTGAAAAGCAACCGATCAGACGTAAAAAAAACATCACCCAGTCATACCAGGCCCATTGTTTCACGATTTCTAACAAACCATCATCCCCTAATTGCTTTGAACATCAAGCGCGTGTACCCACCAACTAATTGTACCAGACCGTTCCCTAGCTTGGAGCATCCGATCATGAGTATGAATCCTAAACTCATAATTTGCAATGCCTTCAGCTCTGAATCCACTACGCTCCCAAAAAAATGTAGCTCCACGAAAGGATAGAGCAATGGTATGAACGCAAAACATACGGGTGCAATGTAGATGAGTACTCCGACCACAAGGCAGATACAGCCTAGGACAAATTTTTGCATCAGCCAATAAACGGATATCCAGTTTCTCACATCCATTAATTCCGCCTTTGCCTGCATCCATTGATTTCCCTCTGCTCTTTGTCTCATCGCCAACGATTCTATGGAAATATCCGTATAAATCTTCGTCTGAATACGTTCATGCTGGACAAAGGTTTGAGTTGTACGCAACACATTGGTGAGCAACGGAATTCCCACTACGGTAAATGACAAGGCCAAGCCAAGCACGATACTGACCAAGTAAAAACATAAATAAAATACTCCCGAGACAAATGTATACAGCAAAAAGATAACATTTTGAACGTTACGCATGATCGCTCTTTTCATCTAAGCTAATTCTCTCCCATCTATACCTTTTCCGACACACTGATGACGGTATGCCCTTACCGTAATCCACTGCGCGTCATATGAGCCAGTATCAAAATGTCATATGACAGGCTAAGTTATGTCATTTCATCAAAATCATTTTGTCAGTCGGAAAAGTGATGACAGGAAGTAACTACCGAGCATGACACGAGCTTTGTCATACTGTGCTCAAGCGCTCACTCTCAGAGTCGGTGCGTCAAACCGTGTTGCCAGCACAAAAAGGAGAATCGCACATGAAAAAAGTGATACAAAAAATGAGTCTCGTCGTTTTTCTTCTCTCCACAACCTTGATTTCCGCATGCACACAGTCGCTCGGTGCTGTGGAATCCACTCAGACTGCTTCCATTGCTACCCAAGGGCCGGTGGATGCCAAAGAAATAGAAGCGTTTGCCGATCCACTGTTTGCAGAAAAAATGAAAGAACATAATGTGGCTGGTTCCAGCTTTGTTGTCGTCCGTGATGGAAAAGTCATCGTGAACAAAGGCTACGGCTTCGCTGACAAGGAAAAGAAAATCCCTGTTGATAAAGACACGGTGTTCCAAATTGGCTCAGTATCGAAAACCTTTACCGCCTTGGCTGCCATGCAGCAAGTCGATGCGGGTAAAATTGACCTGCATGCCAATATAGAGGAATATCTCGATGGGCTAAAAATTCCGAATAAGACAGGAAAACCAGTCACCATGTACGACTTGCTCACCTACACACCTGGCTTCGAATTGCCGGATGAAACTACTTTTACCGGTCCACAATACATCGGGCAAGACATCTCTATGGATGAATTCCTTCCAAAGCACATGCCGACCATCATCCGACCACCTGGCGAAGTCTATACGTATGATAATACAGGATTCTTACTCGCTGGCTACGCAGTGGAAAAAGCAAGTGGAATCCCCTTTGCCCAGTATATGGATGAAAAAGTGTTCAAGCCTCTCGGAATGGCCTCGACCAGTGTACGTTTGAAGCCTGAGCTCATGAAGAGAATGGCTGCCAATTACGATCTTAATGGCGAGCAACGTCCGCTAGAAGGACACGCTCCAACTGATGGTCCGCAGGGAAGCATTATATCAAGCGCAGAAGACATGGCAAAGTACATGATCATGCACCTGCAAAACGGAAAATTTGACGGCAAGGAAATCGTCAGTCAGAAAAGCTTGGATTTGATGCATACGCACCAGGTTTTCGCGGATGACATCCCGATCACAACCGTAGGCTTTGAAAACTATTTTCCAGAGTATACAAATGGTCAGCACGTTGTTTTGAAGGGCGGAAACATGCCAGGCCATTCTTCCCTGATGGTATTGATCCCGGAACATAAAACCGGCTTTTTCATGTCCTACAACAATGATTCAATGGTTAGCGCTGATATTTACAAAGAATTCATGGATCATTATTTCCCAGAAACAGAAAAAAAAGCTGAGCCTGATTACTTGCCCTTGAGTGAAGCGGATGCACAAAAATATTTCGGGCTGTATCGAAATACACGTGCCTATTGGACACGCACTTCTATTACCTATGAGAATGGATCACTCGTGCTCGAGAGTGAGGCCACCGGAAAACAAAAGCTGCGAATGATTCGCCCATTGCTATTTGTAGATGAGGCAGGAGAAAAAGTCGCGTTCAAGGAAGACAAAAACGGTAACATCAAATACTTCTATTATACAACGATGAATGGCTTAAGCCTTGTTGCCCATTCGCAAAAAATGGAAATGGAAAATACCTACTCAGACGTTCCTAACACTAGCAGCTATAAGACCCATATCAACAACCTTAGCGCCCTTTCCATTATGGGAGCGAAATCAGGAAGTAAATTTGATCCTACAGGGACCATGACACAAGGCGAATTTGCTGACGCCCTGATCAAAGCAGAAGGCCATTACGTAATGGCCGGGATGGAAGACGTACTTAGACAGCAATTAGCCGCGGGCATCCCTAATTTGAACCCATCGGCACCAATCACAAGACAAGTCGCTGCTGCCATGATCCAAAATTTAAAGCAGCTTGAACCTGTGGCAACCAGCAAAGTGACGCTGCAAGACACAGCCGACGCATGGGCAAAAGATGCGATCACTGCTCTTGTTTCACAAGGCATCGTCGATCCTGACACGAAGGTAAAACCAGATGGCTCCTTCACATTCCGCGCAAAAGATTTACTGAAGCGTCAAGAAGCCAGTGCCTTACTTGACTTAGCATTTGGTTACTATTCATTGCCGATTAAACGATAAGCATCCTTTTCCTCTTTTTGGGATAAAGTAGGGACTTGTTGTATACCCTACTCCTTTGAGGGAGGTGACTGGTCGTGGAAACTAGCGATAAACACAGGGGACAAGCTGAACAAAAAGATTCAAGTGACTTGAATGAGAAGGAAATCGAGCTTCAGCATCAATTTCAAATGTTCCCTACCCCTGATGAAAAACACGCTTCGAACGTGATTACTGAGCTGAAAGATTAATAACTACTGTCTCCCACTTTAAGGCTGTCGAGAAACTCGGCAGCCTTTCTTCGTCCACAAAAAAAGAATCCGCTTATAGAAGACGGATTCTCGCCAGTACCATTTAAAACACACTCTCATTCTCACTATATCGTTACACTCTCTTCGATCACCAGTTTACCGTTTGTCGCATCGAGACTAGCCTCTACGCCCAGTGGGAGAGCGATGTTGCACGCGCCATGTCCGATCTGAATGTTCCAGATAGTCGGTTTTCCGTACGGGACGACGATATTTTGAAACACATCCCAGACAGAGAAGCCCTCGCGCTTTTTCGGCTCACAATCGGTCCATGTCCCGATGACGACGCCTGCACAATCATCAAACAAGCCGCCCTGAGCAAGCTGTGTCAGCATGCGGTCAATCCGGTACGGCTCCTCGTCTATATCCTCCAGAAACAACAGCTTGCCTCTCGTATCGAGCTGGTAAGGCGTCCCCATCAACGCGGAGACGAGGGCGAGATTCCCGCCGACTACGGGTCCAGCTGCCTGACCTTCGACGAGACAGACGATTTCTTCTCCAGGCGGATTGATGATTGCTCCCAATGGCTCTGGGCGAGTCATGGCGCGCAGCAAATATTGCTTGGACCAGTCATCCAGTCCATGCGCGATGTCCGAGGTAGCCATCGGTCCGTGAAGAGTAGCCAGATTCGCCCGCTGTCCGAAAACGGTATGCAACGCCGTAATGTCGCTGTAGCCGATAAACAGCTTCGGATTTTGGGCGATGAGGTCATAATCGAGCAAGGACAGAATTTGTGGGGAACCATAACCGCCGCGCATGCACATGATCCCGTCCACTTCCTCGTCGACGAACATGGCATTCAGCTCAGCCGCCCGTTGCTCAGGAGTTCCCGCCAAATACCCACCGTACGATTCCCGGCACGTATCCGATATTTTCACCTTGTATCCCATACCTTGCAGTTCTGCCATTGCTTTGTTCAGCACTTCTTCTGTAGCAGGGCTAGAGGTTGCCACTACTCCGATTGTATCTCCCGCTCGCAATGCTTTCCCTTTGTTCATCTGTCCAGTCTCCTCCTCCGGTTTCTCTCCCCATTATCGTACATCTGTGTCAAATGGTGCATAGCCATTTTCGCAGCTTGCGACTTGCAGACGGCTGGCTGATTCCGAGCGCTTCCGCTACCTTTGTCGTCGTCTTATGCTGCTCATAGGCCCGATGCACGAGCTGGCGCTCCACCTCGTCCATTGCATCCTGCATCGCCATCACACGATCGACCTTGATCCCTTTGTGCTCACTGGACTCTTGGTTATGAATGTAACGCGGAATTTGCGCGGGTGTAATGAGGACATCGTGAGACGTGACGACGAGCCGTTCCACCACATTTTCCAACTCTCGTACATTGCCAGGCCAATCGTATTCACTGAGGATGCGATAGCAGGTATCTGCGAGCTGTCTTTCCAAACAGTACTTTTGCGAAAAGACATTGAGAAAGTAATGAACGAGCACGGGTATCTCTTCCTGCCGTTCGCGCAGCGGTGGAATTTCCAACGGGACGACGTGAATGCGATAGTACAAATCCTCGCGAAACTTGCCTTCCTTGACCATTTGCCGCAGGTTTTTATTCGTGGCTGTGATCAGCTTTACATCAACTTTTCGCGAAACAGAGCTGCCCACGGGCGTAATCGTTTTTTCTTGCAACACATTCAACAGCTTCACTTGCAAGGAGAGTGACATCTCCCCGATCTCGTCCAAAAACAGCGTGCCGCCGTTTGCCTTCTCAATCAAACCTGCCTTCCCATCTTTGAACGCTCCTGTAAAAGCACCCTTTTCATAGCCAAACAGCTCTGACTCCAGCAATGTCTCAGGAATGGCTCCACAGTTGATGTGCACAAATGGCTTGTCCACCCGTGGACTGCACTCGTGGATGTATTTTGCCAGCACGCCTTTTCCGACGCCTGATTCTCCCAACAGGATCATGGATGATTCTACCTGCGACAGTTTTTTGGCCAACAGGGCGACCTGCTCCATGGACTGACTGCGGTAGATCAAGCTAGTCTCTCCTTTTTGTCTGTTGTTCTCCTTGGTCATTTCACTCTGCAAGACCGTCCCGACGTACTTGACTTCGTTTAATTCCTGCTGCAATTGCTCCTGGCTTGTTATATCAATGAACGTATGGATCACTCCGCTAAAATTCCCGTCCTGATCCCAAATCGGTGTGCCTTCCACAAAAAGCTTCCGATTTTTGCGGGTGGTTTGAATCGTATGTATCTTTTTCTTGTCACGAATGACCCGCCTCGTGATCGTTGGGGCAAAATAACCAAGATGATAAAACTCCTCAACCGGCTTGCGCATCATTTCCTTGGGATCGATTCCGAAAAATTCCTCATATCGTCCTGAGCAAAATAAGGTTCTGCCTTCTGCGTCTGTTACGTGCACGATATCAAACAGCGAGCCTAATAACACTTCATAATCGATCATGGCGCTCTCTACCTCCCGTGCCCCCCGTATCTTGTGGAGTGACACGTACATAACGATTCGTCGGTCTGCCTACCCCACCATAGCTGACATCCATTCTGACACTCCCGCTCTTCTCCAGATAGTCCAAATACCTTCTGGCCGTCACTCTCGCGATCCCTACGCGTTCGGCCACGTCGTCTGCCGATAGTGGCTGACTCTCTTTCTCGATTTGACGCATGATTTGCTCCATGGTGACAGCGTGCAGTCCCTTCGGCAGCACTGCCCTGCCTGGATTCGTATCGGATTGTTCTTTTTCTGGACTTTTGCGGAATAGTAGCCGGTCGACCTCATCCTGGGATGCGATGCCCTCCCAATCAATCCGTCGGCGAAATTCCCGATAGTTTTCCAACGACTGCTTGATCCGTTCGAATTGAAACGGCTTGATAATATAGTCCATGGCACCGTTACGCAGCATGGATTGGATCGTGGTCTTGTCCTTTGCTGCTGTCACGACGATGACGTCCACAGCATGTTTGGCGGCACGCAGCTCCATCAGAGCCTTCACCCCGTCCTGGATCGGCATGAAAATATCAATGATCACCAAGTCAGGAGTAAGCTCATTCACTAGCTTGAGTCCATCTGCCCCATTGGCTGCAATTCCGACCACGACGAAGCCCGGGACCCGCTCAATGAACTGCTTGTTGATTTCCTGTACCATCGGATCGTCTTCCATAATCAGTACGCGCACGTTATCGTTATCCTTCTCCATGACTCTCCACCTCCTCCATCGGAAACGTTATGAGAAAACTGGCCCCTTCTCCGGGTTCCGAATGGCAAACCAGCTCGCCCCTCCCTTTATTGACCAACTGATGCACCAGATGCAGACCAAGTCCACGGTGCGCTCGTTCTTTCGTAGAAAATCCCCGTTCCAGCATGTGTCGGCGCGTCTCTTCGTCCATGCCGATTCCATTGTCCTCCACCAGGATGGAGCAAATCTCTTCGTCTTGCTCGATACTGATCATGATCTCCTTCTCCTCGCGTTCGATTCGCTCGAGTGAATCAAAGGCATTTTCGATCAGATTTCCCAAAATGAGCACGAAATTGTGATGATCCATATACGGCGGAAAATGTTCCAGATGACTCCTGCGATCAATGACAACACGGATGCCCAGCTCTCTTCCGCGACTTACTTTTCCAATCAAGAGCCCAGATAAATTCTCATCCATGATCCGTGTTGTTAAAAAGGAGGTGAGCTCCTCCTGCTGCTCGTTGACCTCGAACAAATACGCGAGTGCCTTTTCATGCTGATGGAGCTGGAGTAAACCTGCGATGGTATGCAAATGATTCATGTGCTCGTGATTTTGTACCCGCAGCGCACCAACGAATTCTTTTACGCCCGTCAGCTCCTCCGCCATTCTCGCCACTTCTGTTCTATCCTGAAAAATCGCAATTGCGCCGACGATCTTTTCCTCGACCTTGATCAGAAAACGGTTCGACCAGAGCAGCGTATTGCCGACGTGAATTTCGGTGTTGGTAAAATTCTGGCGAAGCTCCAGCACTTCTGGTAATCTGGTGTCGTGCAGGACAGACCGTATGTGCATGCCCAGCACCTCTCCCTCTATGCCAAAAATTTGCTTCGCCCTGTCGTTAAAGATCGTGATTCGCTCCCGATTGTCGATGGCGATGACTCCCTCATGCATGGCATGGAAGGTTGCGGTTCTCTCTACCAGGATTCGCGCGATTTCGTCCGGCTCCAGGTCGAGCATCTGCTTTTTCATGTGACGGGCCAACTGATAGGAGCCCCACACCCCGAACAATAGGGAGAAGAAAAAGGTCAGCGCGATATTGTTTCGCTCGCTGTACAAGATCCCCCAGACATCAGGCATTACACGTCCGACCAGAACGACGCCCACCTGCTGATGCTGGTCATCCATGATCGGCACGTAGGCCCGCAGAGCCGTTCCCATCTCTCCTTTCACTTTTTGAAAATAGGAGTGCTCGGCATAGGCCTCATCAACCGCAGGGTCCATAAACACCGTACCAATCCGCTCATCTAGCGGGTCTGAGTAACGCACACGCTCCTTATTCAGCACGACGATATACGTCACATCATTGACGACGCGCAGGTTGTTTGCTGTCGGTTGGATCACCTTCCATCCGTCTGGTTCCTGAATGCTTTTTTGTACATTTGGAATCGTCGCAACCGTGCGCGCTGTGGTCATCAGCCGTTGTCCCAGTTGGGTTTCCGTAATCCGAATAATCCCTCCGGCCATGATCAAGTTTCCGATGATCAAGGAAAAAAGAACGATTCCGACGGAGAGTAGCATAATCTTCCATTTGATTGTTAAGCGTTCGAACAGGTTCGTTCTTTCCTTTCCATTGGGTTTGCAACTCAAATTCATTCAACGTAAGCAGGTGTTTGAAAATGAAATCGTTGGTAACCAGTACATTCATTGTCCTCCTCGGACTTGTGAGCGCTGTCATCATTGGCTTCGGACAAGATTTCCTGATGGAAAACAGAGGATACGACGAAGAACAGGTAGGGCTGTCCAATCAAATTATCATCAAGTTCAGCCACGTTATCGCAGAAAACACGCCTAAGGGTCTGACTATCGAACGCTTTTCCCAACTAGTGAAGGAAAAGACAAACGGACGTGTAGAGGTACAAGTCTTTCCCAACAGTATCCTTCACACCGAGAAAACCGAGATGACTGCTTTGCAAAACGGCGAAATCCAGATGATCGCACCTGCATTCTCCTATCTCTCCAACAGCATTCCCGAGTGGGCTGTGCTTGATCTGCCTTATCTGTTTCGATCGCAAGAGGATGTCGAAACCGTATTCAATGGGGAAATCGGTCAAATACTATTCGATAAGCTTGAAGATTCCGACATGAAAGGGCTGGCCTTCTGGGCAAGCGGCTTTAAGCAAGTGACAGCTAACCGCCCGTTGATCATGCCTTCCGATTTTGTCGGTCAACGTTTGCGCATTATTCCAGGCAACGTAATCGAAGCTCAGTTTCGCACGCTCCAGGCAATCCCTGTAGGCTCTTCCTTCAATGAATTATACAGCATGCTGGCTGCCGGAAAAGTAGACGGCGAAGAAAATACGATCTCCAATGTCTACACCAAACGGCTCTACCAAGTACAAAAGCACATGACGATCAGCAATCACAGCTATCTGGGCTACGCCGTCGTAATTAATAAAACGTTTTGGAACAACCTCCCCGCCGATATTCAGCAAGCCATATCGGAAGCCATGCAGGAAGCGACAGCTTACAATAATCAATTGGCTGTTTCGATGAATGACAAACAACTGCGCTTGCTCCAAGAAAATGGGGGAATGCACATCCACATTCAGACAGCAGAAGAACGTGCGGCCTGGATAGCAGCATTGCAACCAGTCTACGATCAATTCGCTCCGAGTATCGGAGAACCCTTGATGCAGAAAATCAGAGAGCTCCACCAACGCAGGTGAAGCTCTCAAGCAATCTCCTCGGTCTGCTCCTTGCGCATGGGCAAAATCAGCGTAAATACAGATCCCTCTGACGTGCTTTTTGCGAGGAGGAGATCTCCGCCAAGAGCCTTCGCCATCATGCGAGAATAGGACA
This sequence comes from Brevibacillus brevis, assembly GCF_001039275.2. Taxonomy (NCBI): domain Bacteria; kingdom Bacillati; phylum Bacillota; class Bacilli; order Caryophanales; family Paenibacillaceae; genus Brevibacillus; species Brevibacillus brevis. The sequence goes on along the minus strand of NZ_CP030117.1, from coordinate 1,308,872 downwards.
GCCCCAAACCGAGTCCACGTACTTTATCTTTTTTATTGCTTCCCCGAAAGAAACGCTCGAACACAAGAGGCTGTTCCTTTGCGGGTATTCCTGGCCCATCGTCTTTGACGTCGATTCGTAAATCGGTGTCCGTTTTGTAGAGAGTAAGCGCTATGTTCCCAGCCTCACCGACAGCCTGTTTCGCGTTGTTCAAAAGGTTAATCAAGATTTGCTGAACACGGCCCGGATCGACATAGATCATCGTTTGCTTTTCCAGAACCCCAACGGTAAATGTGACGTGACCGAGGTCGTGGACAATCTGCCATTGTGAGGCGATCTCGCGGATCAGCTTGTTCACGTTTTGCTCTTCCTGACAAACCGTGATCGCTCCTACGGCAAATGAATTGAAGTCTAGCAAATCCTCTACCATTTTTTGCAGGCGCTTCGTTTCCTTCAAGCAGATTTCCAAAAACTCCTTCTGCTCCTCACCGGACACCACCTCGTCGTTAATTGCCTGGATTAGTCCGCTAATTGACGTTACGGGGGTTTTCAGCTCGTGTGTCACTCCAGCCAAAAGCTCTGTTCGCATGCTTTCCAACTGGCGAAGACGGTCTGCCATTTCCGCAAACGTATGCACCAGCTCGTGAATTTCTTTTTCCTTGATCGTTTTATTGATCAAGACGTCGTAGTTTCCTTCAACGATCTGGCGAGCGGACATCACCACATTTTGAATTGGCTCAGACAGCTTCCTCGCATGAAAATAAATAACCGCCCAGCCAAGTACACCCAAACTGCCCAGCATGATGACCAAATACTGGATTTCCTCTTTGCCTACCTTGATATCTGTTTCTGGGAAAAGCAAGATTACTTTACCAATGACTTGATCATTGTATTCCAAATTTTTCCGCACTACATACAGTGTCTCACCTGACGGATGCCTCACTTTATCCCATATATTCGCCTGATCCAACAACTCAGGTGCCGCCTGCTGCAAAGGAGGTGGAAGCTTGGTTGGCCGATTGTAAACGACCTCTCCTTTTACATCTTCAATGAACAAAATCAGGTTGCGATCAACACCCATAAACTTGCGCCGATTGTCCAATACCTGATGAAGTTTTTCCCCCACCAAAATATTTCCAACATCATCGACGACTCGATCAGCCACTTCCTCTGCAAACAGTCGCGTGACCTCGATCTGCTTTTCAATCGCAGCGTACTTGATCCAATAAGCAGAGACAGCCCCAATGATGAGCAACCCAATCAAGAGGGTGAGCAGATAGCGTGTGGTCCAATAGCGCAGCAGCGATACGGGCTCATTTTTTATAAACACAGAATTGATACCCAACCCCTCTTTGCGTCTTGATCTCGCCCTCATGAACCGGCCAATTCTCCAGCGTCTTTCTGACCCGCTTGATCGCCAGGTCTACGGCCCGATCACTCCCCCCGTAGTCTATTCCCCATACTTGTTCAATCAACTGCTCACGGGTAAAGGTCTGATTCGGATTTTGTGCCAGAAAAAGCAGCAAGGACAGATCACGCGGGTGAAACGTCAGTTCGAGACCGTGCAGCGTTACTTGATGGGACTGAAAGTTTATTTTCAAGCTTCCGAATAGTCGAGTCTCTTGATCTTTCACCAAAATAACAGAGCGGCGCAGCACCGCATTGACTCGCGCAACTACTTCGTCCGCGACAAAAGGCTTCGTTATGTAGTCATCTGCTCCTTGATTCAGTCCCTTGAGCTTTTGGTCTGTTTGGCCGAGCGCTGTCATGATAATGACCGGACAGGAGCTCTTTTCGCGAATATACTGGAGGATTTCCCAGCCATTGCGTTCAGGGAGCATGACATCCAATAGAACCAAATCCGGCTTCTTTTCATCAAAAAGCTGCATGGCCTCGATCCCGTCATTCGCTTGCCAGACCTCATACCCTGCCTTTTGCAAGTAAGCCTTCAGCACGCGCGATATCACCAGTTCATCTTCTACCAATAAAATGCTTTTCATATCTTCCCTACCTGATTTACAGACATATAATCATTCCTATTCGCGAATTCTCGCATGGTCCCCTCTATACTCTACGTACTTCTATTCTATCAGTTTACAACCTTGTATTAAAATTTGCCTTTGATGTTTTTGGAAAATAGGAAAAAAGCCTTGCATCCCATGTAAAGGAGCAAGGCTTTTTTTGTGAGAAACGTCCCCACTTTGCGGGAAGTTATTTAGATTTCGTCACCTTCGAAAAAGATTTCTTCATCGCTGGCATCAGCGGAGAAATCGTGCAGGTTGTCGCCATCCTCGTCAACGATTTCACCATCAATGTCTGCATCTTCGAACTCATCCCAAATGTCTTTTACTACACTTTCAACGAGGTCTTCGAAATCGGAATCATCCATATCATCGTACTCGTCTTGGTAATCATCCAGGTCAACCTCAATTTCTACATCGATATCATCTTCATCGCCACTCAGCTTGAACTTCCACTCGATATCTTTGAAGTCATCGTAGTCCTCGTCGAGTTGATCTTCCAGGTCGTCCAGGTCATCTTGGACATCATCGTCATCATCTCTGCTGCTCTTGCTGTTTTTCAAATCAGTAATCTGTTTGTTCAGGCTGTCAATTGTGCCTTGCAAGGTTCTGATTTGAGCATCACGTGCAGCCAACTCTGATGCGTGCTGGGAGTTCGGCTTGTCTTTTACCGTGATGGTGTACTTCGTGCCATCCCATGCTACATCCTTGCTGAACACGTCTGCCATCATGCGAAGTGGAATGTACGTCGTTCCGTTTACGATGAATGGTTCGATTGTAGTTGGAACAGCTGCGCCGTTATAAATAACTTTAATGTTGTTGTACTTAGCTTGCAGATTCTTCGTTCCAGTCGCTGCTTGAGAGCTCGTCGGAATAAGTGTGGTAGTCAGAATCAACGCTGAGGCAATCGCCAGATATTGCTTCTTGAACATAGAAAATCCTCCATTCTCCCGGTTGTCTATTTCTTTCGTGTCACTATGTACATCTCTTACTTTACCTATCGTTCGTGTCGAGAGTATGTCAACAATCGATTTTTTCCTTTCCAATTTGAGGGGATTTCCATGACCAAAAGGACCAAAACAACCAATATGACCGTATCATTTTCAATTTTTCACACAATTTATACAATGCGAAGGAGAGAATAAAGCGTTTTCAAAATCTGGAGGAGGAACGAATTTCATGCGGATCAACTTTAAAAATCTGACCGTACAGGTCGTTATTGCCATCATTCTCGGTATTCTAGTTGGTCATTTTGCACCCAAATTTGGCGCAGAGCTGAAGGTGTTGGCCGATATTTTTGTCAAACTGATCAAAATGGTCATTCCACCAATTGTCTTCTTCACTGTAGTGAATGGAATCGCCAGTATGGGAGACATGAAAAAGGTCGGTAAGATCGGCGGCAAAGCGCTGCTCTATTTTGAAATCGTTACCACAATTGCATTGGCAATCGGACTGCTCGTGGTCAACCTGATCAAGCCTGGGGTAGGCTTTGACAAAACGGGCCTGACCAGTGGGGACGTCTCCAAGTACACGGAGGCTGCTGCTCAGAGTAACAACGGTTTTATTGATTTTATTGCGGGGATCATCCCGGAAAACGTCGTCGGGGCGATGGCAAAAGGCGAGCTGTTGCCTATCCTGTTCTTCGCTGTCCTGTTTGGTCTCTCACTCGCTGCCATGGGGCAAGCATCCCAGCCCGTCATCAAGCTGTTTGACAAGCTGACACACGGATTTTTTGGTGTCGTCAACATGATCATGAAGGTTTCTCCAATAGCTGCATTTGGTGCAATGGCGTACACGATTGGCAAATTCGGCATCGGTTCATTGACCAGACTGGGTCTTTTGATGACGGCTGTCTACATCACGATGTTTTTGTTCATTATTCTCATATTGGGCGGGATCGCGCGGTACTACAAATTCAACATCTTCTCGTTTATCAAATACATTCGGGAGGAAATCCTGCTCGTGCTCGGTACTTCCTCCTCAGAGTCCGCTCTTCCGAGAATGATGGATCGACTGGAGAAATACGGCTGCTCCAAATCCGTTGTCGGTCTGGTCGTACCGACGGGCTACTCGTTTAACCTGGACGGTACCTCGATCTATTTATCTATGGCTGCCATTTTTATCGCCCAGGCGTATGGCATTGAGCTCAGCTTCTGGGAACAGGTCACCCTTCTAGGAATCCTGATGATTACGTCAAAAGGGGCTGCTGGTGTCACAGGTTCTGGTTTCATTACACTCGCCGCTACCTTGGCAGCCTTTCCTATCATTCCGGTCGAAGGCATTGCCCTCTTGCTCGGCGTTGATCGATTCATGTCAGAAGCTCGTGCCATTACGAATCTGATCGGAAATGGCGTAGCTGCTGTGGTTATAGCCAAGCATGAAAATGAGTTCCATCCTGGACGAGTCCAGCAAGCAGATGAAACCGACAATGAGTCGGACAACGATTCGGAAGCAAAGCCGGTCACGGCCTAGTCCATATAAAAAGAGGTTCCTCTATTCAAAGAGAACCTCTTTTTGCTTTAGTCATTTGGCCATGTTTTACGAAGCTCAGCCTCGAATTGGCGCAGATGATTAATTCGCTTCTGTGCTGCCTGATACTCCTCCTGCCAGCCCTCTTTTTCGCGCTCTCTGATCAGCTCCGCCTTTTTCTCCAGCTCCCTTACCTCATTACGCAATGCGATCACGATGTCCAATAGCTCATCCATATCCATGGACCGCATGTCTTGAATAAAGATCCATTCCGCTTCTGTTAATCGATACTGTTTGTTCGCCATGTTTCATCATCCTTAAAATAACCTCTATCGAAGCCCGCTCATGAGGAGCGACCACGTTTTAGAGGAAAGTTGATATTCATGTCCATTTATAAGTGTGTCATTTTTTAATAAAAATGTTTCACTTTAAAGAAAAATGACGTCATTTCGTGTATAATAGTTGATGTAGGTATGAATGTCGACAATAATCCGCACAACAGGGGGGATTATTACTAAAATATCACCGGAATGGATATAATTCCAAATAATTATTGACGACTTGTTGCTCACTGGGAGAATAGAGCAGCTATCTATGCCAATACAGTGTTTTGCGCGAAGGAGGATCTTACATGTTCTCTATTAGAGAATCCGATTTACCAGGAATCGGCAGGAAGTACCAGGTCGAAACCAGAAGTGGCGACAAGCTGGTTATCGTCATTCACGATGACGGCCGCCGTGAAATGTATCATTTTGACCGTGATGATATAGACGAAACAATCTCCATGGTTACCCTTGACGATGATGAGGCGAGACAAATTGCTGCCATCATAGGCGGCTTGACGTACAAACCATCTGCACTGGAAACAGTCGAGGTTGCGTTAGACAAACTCATGATCGAATGGTACAAGATTGAATCGAACGCTCCTGCCATCGGCAAGACGATTGGGGAACTCAACATTCGTCAAGAAACAGGCGCTACCATCATCGCTGTTATCGAAAAAGACCATAAACAAACGATTAATCCCGGCCCCGAGTATGTCCTTTGTACAGGATCTACATTGGTCGTTGCAGGTGAACGGAAGCAGGTGAAGGCTCTCAAGACTATTCTCAGCAACGGAGGTGAGTGATATTGGAGCACATCGTTTTTGAAGTTGGTCTTGCCCTCGCACTCATAGCAATTGCGGGGTTCCTCTCCATGAAGTTAAAATTCTCCATTGTCCCCTTCTACATTCTCGTCGGGATGATCGTGGGTCCACACGCTCCCGACATCGGTTTGTTTGATCTCCGCTTTATTGAAAGCGCCCCGCTCATCGAATTTATGGGCAGACTTGGCGTACTATTCCTGTTGTTTTACCTCGGACTGGAATTTTCGGTAGGCCGTCTGATCAAGGCTGGTCGATCCATTGCCGTAGGCGGTACCATTTACATCGTCATCAACTTTACCCTCGGCCTCATATTTGGTTGGGCCGCTGGCTTCCCTCTCAAAGAGGTATTGATTATCGCCGGTATTACCACTATTTCCTCCAGCGCCATTGTGGCAAAAGTACTGGTGGATCTCAAACGTACAGCAAATCGCGAAACAGAGATGATCTTGGGGATCATCATGTTCGAAGACATATTCTTGGCCGTCTATATTTCGATCGTGTCCGGCTTGGTGTTAAGCGGTGCAACTTCTCTTGCTGGCGTGCTCTCATCCGCATTGATTGCACTCGGCTACATGCTTCTCCTGATTATCGTAGGCCGCAAGCTCGTACCTTTCCTGAATCGGGCATTGAACATCAAATCAAACGAAGTGTTCATGATTACGGTGTTTGCCGCTCTGTTTCTGATTGCGGGTTTTTCCGAAACGATCCATGTTGCCGAAGCCATCGGAGCATTGCTCGTAGGTCTCGTCTTGGCAGAAACACAACACATGAAGCGCATCGAGCATCTCATCCTGCCGTTTCGTGACTTCTTCGGAGCCATGTTCTTCTTCAGCTTCGGTTTGACAATTGATCCATTGTCATTAGGTGGAGCCGTATGGTTGTCCATTGGTGCAGTGGCCCTCACCCTTTTCGGTAACGTCGTCGCCGGACTTTTGGCTGGGCGAAGTGCCGGATTGTCTCCCAAGGCTTCTACCAATATTGGACTGACCATCGTATCTCGCGGTGAGTTCTCCATCATCATGGCTAATCTCGGAAAAGCGGGCGCACTCATGGAAATTTTGCAACCATTTGCGGCTCTTTACGTTTTGATTCTCGCCATTTTAGGTCCATTGCTGACCAAGGAATCCAAGCATATTTACAAATTGCTCAATGCTGTGTTTCGTCTGGATCGAAAGACACCAATCAAAGAACCTGAGAACAAAGCAGACGCTGGATAATAGAAGAGACATCACTACCGACAGCACATATTGCCTGCTGTCGGTTTTTCTATTTTACCGCAGACAGCATGTTTTCCATGATTTCTTCACTCATCGGGCCAATGTATTTATTTTGAACCACGCCGTTCGAATCAATGATGTAGCTGGTCGGAATCGAAATGGCTTTGTACACATTCGCCACTTCTTTATCAGGATCGAGCAAGATTGGGAAGGTAATGCCATACAACTTCGCAAAATCTGCCACAGCTTCCGGGCTCGTCTCCGTATCGGTCAGATTGACACCGAGAATTACTACGCCTTTTTCCTTGTTCTCTTCGTAGTAACGCTGCATGTCCGGCATTTCCGCGCGGCAAGGTGGACACCAAGTCGCCCACAGATTGAGAATCACTTTTTTCCCCCGTAAATCGGACAGCTTGACCGTACCGCCACCTATCTGCTGAAGTTCAAAATCAGGAGCGGTATTTCCTTTTTCAATTCCAATCTGCCCGTTGCCTTGCTCTCCAGATGAAGCGATGGGCTCCTGCCTATTCAAGAATTCCGCATCAAAAATGCCCCATCCCAAAAGCGCCAAGAGTACGATGATCGCCCAAACATTATGATGCTTCTTCATCGGTCGTTCCCCCTATCGGCTTCACTCGTCTGGACAAAAAGAGCAGCAAGAGAGCGAATGCATAGTACATGAGCTGATCGCCGGAAAGTCCTGCAAACACAGCTTCTCGATTCGGAACAAAAAAGTGCACATAGACTTGGCTAATGGCAAACCACATCACGGGTGCAAGCCAAGCCGCCAGATGAATAAGCCCTTCCTTTTCCCGATGCAGCCACCAAAGAAAGAAGGTGCATATGACGACCTGCTGTACGTGATACCACATGCTGCTCTGTTCTAACACGACCGTGAGCATCTGGTAAACACCAGTTGCAGCAAGAAAGCCTGTCGCCATTCCCAAGGCAACGAAATGAACAGGAATCGCTTTTTTGCGTACCGTCTTGGTGAGGTAGACGACAACTGCCACGACTGCCAGCATGGCTCCGTTTTCTCCCCCGGAAAAATAAAGAATGGACGAGGGATTCTCCACCGCTTTCGAAAAATAAAACAGGACATAGCTGAACTTCCAAACGAGAAATGCCAGCACCACTGCATTACTCAACAGCTCAATAACGGCTGATTTCATTTCCCTGTTATGTGTAAGCTGAGCGGATATCGCCACAAAGCCGAGCGAAAGCGAAACAATGACCGCCAGCATGCTCATTTTCAACAAAAAGGGGCCCATTTGAAAAGCATCCGACATTTTCGTTTCCTCCTTTAGGAAAATGGCTTACTCTAGGAAGACAAGTATCCAAACAACTATCACCATATCAGGAAATGGGGAATAAAGGAATGCTCACGAATATTTTTACTTTGCAGGAGCGCTATGCCCTTGCTTTTTCTACGCGAACGGAGCATCCACAAGTGCGTGTGTATCGCGATGAATCGGTCCCGGACATGTATAGCCATAATTATACAGAAATTTTGGCAGTTCCTACTCATGACTGGGTACAAGCTTATATCGAGCAAGAGCTTCGACATGCCAAAGAGCAGCAGCTTGGCCACTTGAAGCTGGAACTGCACCCGTCGCTACCTTTTTCAGAAGAGTTAGTGTCTTTTGCAACCCAGCTTGGTTTTGAAGTAAATACGATGCTGTACATGCTTGCTCCGCTGGAGGTTGCCGATAAACTGACGCCGAATCCACAATGCTCCGTATTACGAGGGGATTCAATCGAAGTCATGGAAGCAGGCATACGCTGCCTTACTGCTTCTGATTCCGTTATGATCAATCCTGATTTTGCTGTCCGTAAAGCGAACCGGAAAAGAGAAATTTATGAACAAGGTGAGATCATTCCGTATGTGTGCTTTGTCGATCAGGAGCCAGTCGGTGCATGTGAATGGCATCATTACAAGGAGCTCGTTCGTATGGAGGAATTTTTTATACTGGATGCCTGGCAGCGTAGAGGATTCGGCACGGAAATCATTCGGGTCATGATGCAGGACGCCAAAAAACTCGGCGCCACCCATATGTACTTAACGACCTATGCAGATGATACGCCGCAAGAAATGTACAGCAAGATCGGCTTTCAAGAGGTCGCGAGGCATTTGGAAATGATCTGGCTAAAAAACTAGAAAAAAACTCCCACCAAGTAGCTTAGTGAGAGCCATCCTATTTTCCGTGTTGATCTACTCTTTTGATAAGCAGCGCTTCGGCCTCCCGATCTCTTCGGTCGGTTTCGCCATTTTTGGTCCATTGTAAAAATCGGTCGTCCAAAAGCTCTGCCAAGATTGCCCGTTTGTCCGCTTCGCTCACCGCCAGCGAGAGCACTTGTCTTCTCATGCTACCGAGAAAAAGCGTGTAGTCCTCGTATTCCGGTCCCACCCACTCTTCGAGCTGGCGGCGCATTTTCTTTGCCAGACCCGGGTTGTTCCCACCCGTAGAGATCGCAATCTGCAAGTCACCACGTGCAACGACGGATGGAACGGTAAAAGAGCAGAGGTCTGGGCGATCAACGATATTGATCCACTGATGCGGACGGCACGCTTCGTATACAGTCAGATTGACGGCGGGATCACTCGTCGCCGCGATGATGAGCACTGCCTCCTCTACGTCCTGTGGGTTAAAGGGGCGCAGTGCTACCATTAGCTTTTTATCGTGTGCCCATTCAAGGATGGTTGCCGTACAGGAGGGACTCACAACGGTGACATCCGCACCAGCAGCAAGCAAACTGCCGATTTTCCGCTCGGCTACTTGCCCGCCACCGACCACCAAGCAACGCTTGCTTTGTAGATTGACCATCATGGCATAGTGCGTCACCAGCGTTCCCTCCCTCGGCTTCCTATTGTTGTTGCACTTGCTCCATCGCAAGCGTAGCTTCAAACCAGTTGATTTTCTCACGCATCTTCACGACATCGCCAACCAGAATGATAGCTGGATTCGTGATGTGACTGTTTTCCGCCATACGCTCCTCAATATCAGCCAAGGTACCCGTTAGTACCGCTTGCTGCGGGAGTGTTCCCCAAGAGATAACGGCTACAGGTGTATGCGGATCGCGTCCGTGCTTGATTAATTGGGTACGGATCAACGGCAGGTTGGCTACTCCCATGTAAAAGGCAAGCGTGTCGATGCCATTCGCGAGAGCACGCCATTTTTCTATCGCCAGCTCTGGCTTGTCTTCGCGCAAATGTCCCGTCACGACTGCGAATGACGAGCCGTGATCGCGGTGTGTCACCGGAATACCCGCGTACGCCGAGGCTGCAATTGCAGCAGTTACTCCCGGGACGATTTCAAAGGTAATTCCTCGCTCGGCCAAATGCTGCGCTTCTTCTCCCGCACGACCAAACACGCAAGGATCGCCGCCTTTTAGCCGAACGACGACTTTTCCTTCCAGCGCTTTTTCCGCTAACAGCTCGTTAATCGATTCCTGTCTCATCGTGTGATGATCCGGCAGTTTGCCGCAGTAGATACGTTCTGCCGTCTGTGGCGCGTACTCCAGCAGGGCTGGATTTGCCAGACGATCATACACAACCACCTCTGCCTTTTGCAGGCATTCCATTCCTTTTACGGTAATCAGCTTTGGATCTCCAGGGCCAGCTCCTACGAGATAAACTTTGCCCGCGCCGCTCATCGGTCACTCACTCCTGCTGATGCAAATGTCGCCATCTCACGAACCATCCGTGTCGCTGCTTCCACGATTGGAAACGCCAATGTTGCTCCGCTTCCTTCACCCAGTCGCAATTTCAGGCTGAGCAATGGCTCCTTGCCTAATGCTTGCAGGACAAAATCATGCCCCGGCTCCTCAGAACGGTGACCCGCGATCAAGTAATCAGCAACGAGTGGCTCCATTCGAACAGCAAGCAGAGCCGCTACTGTAGCGATAAAGCCGTCCAGCAGCACAGGGACACGGCGAGTGGCTGCTCCGATGATCGCCCCTGCCATTGCTCCGATTTCCAGTCCGCCGACTTTTGCCAAAACGTCCAACGGATTGTTTGCATCCGGGCGATGCAGCGCAAGCACATCACGAACAACTGCCTTTTTGCGCTGCCAGCCTGCATCATCCAGCCCTGTTCCTCGTCCGACGATTTGTTCGGGATCAGCTCCGGTTAAGGCTGACAGGATCGCACTGCTGGCTGTCGTGTTGCCAATCCCTACTTCACCGACGATCAGGACTTTGGCGCCTTCTTCAATGATCGCTTCTGCCATTTCAAAACCAACTGCGATGGAGCGCTGCGCTTCGTCTGCGGTCATCGCAGCTTCTTTCAGCATATTGCCCGAGCCTGCTCTGATTCGCTTGTTATAAACACCTGGTGCTTCGACCTCGACCGCTACACCAACATCTACGATTTTTTGAATGGCTCCGATTTGTCTGGCGAAGACGTTGACTCCAGCTCCACCATGAACCATATTCAGCACCATTTGCGCTGTCACTTCCTGTGGATAGGCAGAGACACCTTCTCGTGCCACACCGTGATCGGCCGCAAAAACAAGCACGCCCGGTGGTGTCACAACAGGCATTGTCTCACCCGTCATCCCAGCCAGCTCAATAGCCAATTGCTCCAAGCGACCAAGGCTGCCAAGCGGCTTGGTCAACTGATCCACATGCTGCCTCGTTTGCTCACTTGCTTCCTGATTTCGTGGCTCAATCGCCGGATAAATGACTGACATTTATTTGCACCTCTTTTTCTTGAAAAGCCTTCATGTACTCTTCGATCGTATCCAGCTTCACATGGCGACGAACGGTATCCGCCAACAGATCGTACCCCTGCTCTCGCAGAGCGACAAAGGATGGGCGATCCAGGATGGGTGGGAGACCTTTTTTCTCACGGATGGTATTCAGCAACAGCGTGCGGAAGTGGTCATTATGGAACAAGCCATGAAAATACGTGCCAATCAACTGCCGCTCCTCCTGACAATAGCCCTCCGTGCGCCCCTCCATCTGGATAAAAGGAAAATCATTGCTTGAATAAGCAGATTGTCCCATGTGAATCTCGTAGCCTTCTACCGTCAGCTTTTCCTTCGCAAATACCGCTTCTCCGCGGGACAACACGGTCGTTTTCTTCTGCTCCATCGTCGTGATCATCGGGATGAGACCCAGCCCATCAAGCTGCTGCAACGGAGACTCGACCCCAGCCGGATCGTGAATGAATTCTCCCAGCATTTGATAGCCGCCGCACAAGCCGACGATATACGTCTTCCCTTTATGATGAAGGTCTTTGACCGCCGCGGCAAGACCTGTCTCTCGTAAGAAACTCAAATCCTCGAGTGTATTCTTGCTGCCCGGCAAGACAATCAGGTCAGGTTCACCCAGCTCTTCCAAACGTGTCACAAAGCGCATCCGGCAATCCGGCTCTACAAAAAACGGGTCCACGTCTGTAAAGTTGGAAATTCGCGGGTAGCGCAAAACCGCAATGTCAATCTCTCGCGGTGTCTCACGTTGCCCTTGATAACGGTGCAAAATCAGCGAATCCTCCGCATCGATCCACAAGTCTGGAATAAATGGCACGACACCAAGTACCGGCTTTCCCGTATACTCCTCGAACCAGTCGAGTCCCGGCTGCAAAAGTGTCAAATCACCGCGAAAACGATTGATGATGACGCCGATCACGCGGTCCCGATCTTCGGGCTCGAGCAGTTGGAGGGTGCCGACCAAGCTGGCAAAAACTCCCCCGCGCTCAATGTCTGCCACCAAAACGACGGGCGCATTCGTGAGACGAGCGACCCGCATATTGACGAGCTCACGGTCATTCAGATTAACCTCTGCCGGACTGCCTGCCCCTTCAATGACGATCCGCTCATAGGAGCTGGCGAGTCGTTGATACGCTTCCTCAATGATCCGCAAGCCCTTGTCATAAAACTCCGTCCGATAAGCAAAAGCTTTCATGTTGCCGTATGGTTCACCGTTTACGACAATTTGCGATTCGGAGTCTCGTGTCGGCTTGATTAAAATGGGGTTCATGTCGGTCGTCGCCAGAATTCCTGCTGCTTCCGCCTGAACGCCCTGTGCCCGGCCAATTTCTTTTCCATCCAGCGTCACATAGGAGTTTAACGCCATATTTTGCGATTTGAACGGAGCTGTCTTGTAGCCATCTTGGGCAAAAATCCGACACAGCGCTGTTGCAATCGCACTTTTTCCTGCATCCGAGCTGGTACCTTGCACCATCAACGGGAGGGCTTTAGGCACGAGCGGCCACCTCCGCGCAACGGTTCAGCCAACGCTCAACCAGGTCGGGATTGGAGCCAAAATGCAAATGAGTATAGCCTGCGACCAGATGATCTTGGGCATAGCCCTCCGGTTTCGTACCGCGAAGCCCTTTCGTCTCATAGGCTGCTGGCAATTGTTGATCCGAAGCATACGTAGAGTAGTGGAATTCATGCCCTTTCGCCTGTTCCTCGGTGCCGAGCAAGAAATTGCCTTCCTTGCCGCGCACTTCGCGATAGCCAAGCGCTGCGAGCTTTTTCTGCATGGTCACCTTGCCTGGGATGAGCCCTACCATTGGATAGCTGTCGCCCTCTGTCGTCACGATTGCCTCTGTCAAAAACATGTAGCCGCCGCACTCGGCCAAAGTAGGCAAGCCTTTTGTGATCGCAGCTCGAATCGATTGTTTCACCGTTTCATTTTGCGATAGCTCTGCTGCAAATTCCTCCGGGAAGCCTCCCCCGATGTACAAGCCGTCCGCGTCCTCAGGCACTCCCTCACCCGCCAGTGGAGAAAAGAATTCGAGCTTCGCGCCATATGCTTCGAGCAGCTCCAAATTTTCCGGATAGTAAAAATGAAAAGCAGGGTCTTTCGCTACAGCAATAGTGACATTGGCAGATGCTTTTCGTGGAGCAAACAGCGTAGGCTCCGCTTGCAGCGGCTCTGCCTTTGCCAGCTCCCAGATTTGCTCCAAATCCACGGTCTCTGCAATCAGATCAGCCAGCTTTTCAAACAGCGGTGTCAGCTCTCCTCGTTCGACGGATGGCACCAATCCGAGATGACGTTCCGGTATTTCCAGCTCGTTCTCCCGTTTCAGGTAGCCCACGACCGGAATCCCGCACTCCTGCTCGATCGCTGCCTTCACGATTTTGTGATGCCCTTCACTGCCGACCTTGTTGGCGATGACACCGACGATTCTCGCCTGTGGATTGAGCAGTTGAAAACCTTTGACAATTGCAGCCGCACTGCGTGCCATGCTCTGACAATTGACCACCAACAGAACCGGAGAGCCAGTCAGGATGCTGATTTCGGCCGTGCTGCCTTTATCGCTGGTCGCTTCCTTGCCATCGTACATACCCATGACACCCTCGATAATCGAGATGTCTGCACCCTCGCTACCACGGACAAAAATCTCCTTCACGATCTCGTGCTCCAGCATAAAGCTGTCCAGATTGCGCGAAGCTCTGCCCGTCACAGCCGTATGATACGTGGGATCGATGTAGTCGGGTCCACACTTGAAGCCCTGTACGGTATGCCCTTTTCTTTTCAGAGCAGCCATCAGTCCGATGGTAACGGTTGTCTTACCCGCTCCACTGCCTGTTCCGGCAATCACAATACGGCGGCTGTCCGTCATGCGCGCTCCTCCTCATGATAGGGCATCAATCCGACCGAAATGGTGGTGTTGCCCGACTTCTTCTTGGTCAAAACGAGTTCGCCCACGCCAGCATACAGCTTCGCGGCAGGCTCGCTCACTCCGTACGCTCCGGTGAACTTGAAGACAGTATCAGACGGATCGCTGATCTCTACCTGATTCAACTCTTCAGGTGGGTACCAGACGAACGGCCAGCCGTATTTTTCGCAAACGGCGATCAGACCCGCTTCATCCTTTTTCAACTCGATGGTCGCCAGTGCTTTTACACTTTTGATCGAAAATTGCAGTTCATCCAGCGTTTCCTTGATGACTGCCTCGATCTCCTCGGCGGAGGTTCCACGATTGCAGCCCATTCCGAGCACGATTACCTTCGGACGATAAAGGACGCCGTTGTCCAAAATCGATTGTTCCTCCGGTGTGAGCAAGCGATGAGAGACGACTAGAGCAGCTTGCGGCTGATCGGCTTTTGCCTCAGCGATTGTCGCGTATTCCTTGATGGACGGTGGCATCGGTGTGTCATGCATCCACCAGTCACGTTCGCCGGATTCATTGATGACAGCTACGCGCTCCTCGTTTACGACAGAAGCACTGACAGGGGTCAGCTTTTCAGCGGAATCCCACTCCCAGCCAAAACGTCTACCGAATAGATCGACCGGAATCGTCTTTTGTACGTCAGACGCTGTCGTGATAATCGGACGAGCACCCATGACTGCCGCTACCTCGCGAGCCAGCTCATTGGCACCGCCCAAATGGCCAGACAGCACACTGATGACGTTCTCCCCACGGTCATCGACGACGACGACACCCGGGTCTTTCTTTTTGTCTTCGAGCAAAGGTGCGATCATCCGAATAACCGCACCCAGAGAAATAATGATGATTAAACCTTTATAAGCAGGCCAGAGAGCGGGAAACAGCATCCGTACACTGTTCGAAAACAGTTGGATGCCGCGCGCATCCTCATCTCCGCGCTCGAATTTGCTCATGTAATACAGGTCTGTTCCAGGAAATTTTTGCGCCAAATCACGCGCCATCTCTACCCCGTGCTTCGTGATCGCGACAATAGCATAGTCTCCGCGCTGCTCGATAACAGGGATTTCTCCCTCGATCAGTTCGATGATCTTCATTATTCCTTCACACCTTTTCTGAACCCGTGTGTAAAGGTTTTATCGTACAGCTTGGAACGGTATTGCTCGCTCTTGTCGTGGATGTTCGGGTCCAATGCCCAGCCAGCCAAAATCATCGCGTGCTTGCGAATGCCGTTTTTGCCCATGTCTTCGTCCAAATTTTTCAGCGTGGTGCGAATGATCAATTGATCCGGCCAGCTTGCACGTTGTACGACTGCGACAGGCGTATCCTCGCTCCAGCCTGCATCGACCAGCTCGCGGACTACTTTTTTCGTCAAAGTCGCGCTAAGGTACAGAGCCAACGTGCAATGATGCTCAGCAAGTGCACGCAGCTTTTCTCTCTCAGGCACCGGTGTGCGACCTTCTGCGCGGGTGAGGATGATCGTCTGTGTCAGATCAGGAATCGTCAGCTCGGCTCCTACTGCTGCCGCTGCCGCAAATACGGAGCTCACACCTGGAACGATTTCTACCTCGATGCCTTTTGCTTTTAATAGAGCGATCTGCTCCATGATCGCGCCATAAATGGAGGGATCACCTGTATGCAGGCGTACGACTGTTTTTCCGCTACTAATCCGGTCTACCAACAGCTCTACCATTTCTTCCAATGCCATACCCGAGCTTTGCAGTACCTCTGCATCGGGATTGCCCATTGCTACCAAATCCTCGTTCACGAGAGAGTCGGTATACATAATGACGTCTGCCTTTTGCAGCAGCTTCAAGCCTTTTACTGTTATCAAATCAGGGTCGCCGGGACCCGCTCCCACTATGTACAGTTTCATTACTTTTTCACCACCATCAGTGTAAGATAGCTGAGCTCTGCCCGCTCCAGTTCACGCATATCGGTCCAAACCATTTCCTCGGAGGAAGTGACCTTGGTCGCTACTGCTGCCTTTTCAGCCAGCCCCATTTCTTTCAGCAAGCCAATGATCATTGGCAGTACTTTTGCTACCTTCAGGAACACGACAGTATCGTGGTTCTCAAGCGCTTTGCGCATGGCTTCCTTGTCTTCTGTTGCCGGGATGATACCGATCTGCTCGTCGCCATCCGCCAGTGGCAGATTGAAGCGGGAAGCTGCTCCAAGAAACGAAGAGACGCCTGGTACGGTCACGATTGGCACTTCCGGATGCTCCTCATGCATGACGCGCATCATGTGGATGAACGTGCTGTAAAACATCGGATCGCCTTCCGTTACAAAAGCAACGTCCTTGCCTTCAGACAGACGCTCCCAAACGATCTCCACTGTATTGTTCCACTCGCGCTCCAAAATTTCTTTGTCCCGCGTCATCGGGAATACGAGTCCAAGCATTTCCTTGTCTGGGGACTGCACATACAGCTCTGCGATTTGATGCGCGTAGCTTTTGCTGCCCATCCGTTTTTTCGGATAGGCAACCACTGGCGATTGCTGTAATAGACGAAATGCCTTGACGGTAATCAATTCGGGGTCGCCGGGACCTACGCCCAGTCCGTACAATGTTCCGATCTTAGTCACTTGCTGTCTCCTCCTTGTTCTTCTGTCTGCTTGGCCCAGGCCGTAATGATGTAGATCGGATTCAATGCTTCAAAGCGCGTCAGGGACAAAATCGGCTTGCTGCGCGATAGCTGCGCCAGTGTCACCGATGTCTCAAAGCCTTCCTGCGCGAATGCTTGTGTCGCTTCGTACAATGTCTCAATGGTCGCTGCGTTCACAACAATCCGGCCATTCGGGCGCAGTCGTGTGCAGCAGATATTCAACAGCTCGCGCAATTCTCCGCCACTGCCGCCGATAAATACGGCATCCGGGTTCGGGAACTCATCCAAGCCATGTGGGGCACGTGCGTTCATTACTGTCAAATCCGTGCGAAACTTCGCCATGTTCTGGCGGCAGTTTTCCAGATCGTCCGCGTTCTTCTCTACGCCGTACACTTCACCCTCACGCGCAATTCGTGCCGCTTCAATGGCGACAGAGCCTGTGCAGGTGCCGATGTCCCAAACGATGCTTTTGGCATGCAATTGCAACTGTGCGATGCTTAAAATGCGCACTTCTTTTTTCGTAATGAGTCCCTTGTCCGGCTTGCGCTGGGAAAACTCCTCGTCTGCGATTCCAAACGGCCATACTGGGCTTGGACGGCGTTTTTTCAAAATCACGACATTTAGATCAGAGAAGATACTATCTGCCATTTCCTCGAGGGAATACCAGCCTGTCCGCTCTTCGGCACTGCCGAGATTCTCTGCCACGAACGCATCGTACTCAGTCATTTGGAACGAAAGGAGATAGCGGGCGATCGCTGCTGGCGAGTTTTCCCGATCTGTCAGCAGTGCGACCTTATCCTTCCCGTCGATCCGCTGTGCCAGACCTTTGATACTGCGTCCGTGCACACTCGCCAGTGTCGCATCCTGCCATGCTTCCCCCATTTTGGCAAAAGCGAGCTGGATGGAGCTCAGGTGCGGGTAAATCTCCACGTTCAATTTTTTTGCAAGCAAGCTGCCGATCCCGTAAAAAAGCGGATCGCCTGACGCCAGAATGACCGTCTTGCGCGTCTCCGTACGCAGCTCCTCCACCATGGCAGTCAGACCGCCCTTCAGTACACGCTTTTCCCCTGAATACTCCGGGAAGAAACTGAGGTGTCGCTCTCCTCCAACCAACAGCTCACTTTCCTCTATCCACGTCCGGTACAACGGCAGCAGGCTCTGCTGTCCATCATCCCCGATTCCAATTACTTTCATCGCCTGTGTCATTGATCGTCACCCTTCCCAACAGGGACCCTTTCATTGTGATGATGATGGTTTCGACCTCGATGCCGCCGCCCACTTCCTTTAGCGCAGCGCGACAGCAGTTTTCGCACATGATCTCGAAAAAGGCGGGCGTGTCCACCATCATATCGCCTACCTGCGAAGCGGTGTTGGCTCCCAAAATTTCGTCAATACGCTCCTGAGAAGCTCCTGCATCTGCTGCCATTTGGGCGAGGAAGCCGAAATCGACGGGTGCACTTTTGGAATGAACCATCATGACACCCTGCGCAACCTTGGAAAACTTGCCCATCATCCCGACCAAGGTCACTTTGCGCATACCCTTGTTCTTGCACTGCTTGAGGGAAAAGCCGACGAAATCGCCCATTTCCACGAACGCTTCTTCCGACAGCTCTGGATAAGTAGCGACCCCGTAGGATTCACTCTTTCCGCCCGTCGACAGCACAATATGATCGCAGCCGGCTTCCTTGGCGACATTGACCGCTTGTGCCACACTTGCCTTGTAGGCAGAAGTGGAAAACGGCACCACGATTCCACGCGTCCCCAAAATGGAGATACCACCGAGTATGCCGAGTCGTCCATTCAATGTTTTTTTGGCGATTTCCTCGCCAGCAGGCACGGAAATGACGATTTTGATCCCTCGCTGCGTCCCGTACTCATCCAGAACAGCCTGCGCCGTTTCCCTGATCATTTTGCGCGGGACGGGATTGATCGCAGCCTCGCCAATCGGAACGGGCAACCCTGGCTTGGTCACCCGTCCCACACCGAGTCCGCCATCCAAAATAATGCCGGGCTCATCCGACCATTCCACGGTAGAGAGAATAAGGGCACCGTGTGTCGCGTCTGGGTCGTCTCCCCCATCTTTGATCGTGCTTGCGGTCGCCTTCTCCAATGAAAACTCACAGCTCTCCATCTGAAAGGAGACGTCCTCGCCAATTGGCAGGCGAATCGTCGCTTGGCTTTGCTCTTCCTGAGTAATCAGCGCGATCAAAGCAGCCTTAGTCGTCGCCGTTGCACATGATCCAGTCGTATATCCGTGGCGGAGGGGCTTTGCCTCTTTTTCGTCCGTTGCTGCTTTGGCTGCCATCTGCTTAACCCAACCGTTCCGCCATGATCGAAATCGCATTCAATGCTGCTACGGTTACTGGGCTTCCGCCTTTACGTCCCATGTTCGTGATGAATGGGATATCGAGCTTCGCCAGCTCTTCCTTGGATTCTGCCGCAGATACAAAGCCAACTGGCATCCCGATCACCAGACCTGGCTTTGCTTCGCCTTCCTTCACCATGCGGATCAGCTCCAGGAGTGCTGTAGGTGCGTTTCCGATGCAAAAGATACCGCCATCCGCTTCCTTGATTGCTTTGCGCATGGAAATGATCGCGCGGGTCGTATTCAGACGCTTCGCCTCTTCCATCACATCGCGGTCAGAGATGTACACCTTTACTTCTCCACCGAATTTTTCAATGCGGTTTTTGCTGATGCCGACTTGCACCATCTGTACATCTGCTACGACGATTTTGCCGCTGCGGATTGCTTCGATTCCCGCCTTTACTGCGTCCGGGTGGAAAACAAGGCTTCGTCCAAGATCAAAGTCTGCGGATGCGTGGATGACACGTTGTACTACCGGATATTGTTCTTCTGTAAAAGAATGCTCGCCCAGCTCATCTGTAATGATTTGAAAGCTCAAATCCTCAATCTCTTGCGGTTGTACAGTCATCGGTTTAAATTCTGTTTTGAAATCCATGGTTAGTTTCCTCCAGTCACTTGTTTGAGTTCGCCCAGCACGCTGGCGTAATCCGAAAACTTCGTTCCATAATCGATCTTTGGACGACCGATGACGATGGTTTCGATGCCCATTTCCAGTGCCGCTTCCACCTTTTCGTCAAAAGCACCTACCTTGCCGCTCTCCTTGGTAATCATCAGCGTGACACCATAATGAGCGTAGAGCGCTTTGTTCAGCTCCTTGGAAAAGGGACCTTGCATTGCGACGATGTTTTTTTGCTCGACACCGAGCTCTTCGCATTTCTGCATATTGTCAAGACGCGGTAGCATGCGTGCTACCAGGGTCGTCTCCGGCAGGCCCAACAGCCGATCCGTGAAGGTTTTCAGCGTCTTGCTTCCTGTCGTTAGCATGATGACGCCGCGTTTATCTGCCGCCAGCTCAGCCGCCTGGACATAGTCTTCTACTACAATCAGCTTCTCGCTGCCAGGTGAGGAGAGGCTTTCCCGCTCGTAGCGAATGTAGGGGACTCCCGCGCCCTGTGCACCTGCCATGGCATTTTTGGAGGCTTCCTCTGCGAAGGGGTGACTCGCGTCGACCACGCATTGCACGGCTCTCTCTTGGATCAGCTGCTGAATATCTTCGGCGGTCAGGCGTCCGACCTGGACAGGCACGCCCTCCTCCTCCATACTTTTCGCAGCATTGTCAGTGACGACCGTCGTCAACAGCTCGTAGCCCTTGTCCTTGATTTGCAAAGCCAACTCGCGCGCGTCGCTCGTTCCAGCCAGTACCAGAATCATGCAGTCTTCCTCCTACTTGGTAACGTGGTCGTGCTTGTGATCATGCTTGTGGTCATGGTCATGTTCGTGATCATGGTCGTGGTCGTGATGATGATGATGGTGGTGACCATGGTGGTGGTGATGTCCATGCTCGTCATCATGGTGGTGATGGTGATGGTCGATGTGCTCCATCGCTGCCAGTCTGTACTGACAGGTATCACAGTTCAACTTCACTTCACCGTGCAACGCTTCCACCACACGATCCTTGAGCACTTCTTTCAACAACGGATGGAAGCCAAAATACTCGGCCATTTCGAACTGGGCTTCTGGATATTGCTCGCGGAACTTCTCCAGCTGGTCGCTCATCCGTTTGATCAGCACACCCGTGAACAAGAAGTACGGCAAGAAAACGATGCGCTTCGCACCCAGCTTCAGACAACGCTCAACGCCCTCGTCGTACAAGGGATACGTCACGCCCATAAAGGCAGTCTCTACCCACTTGGCTTTGTAACGCTCCCAGAACAGTCGGGACATTTTGTAAATATCGCTATTAGCATCTGCATCGCTGCTGCCGCGTCCAATAACGAGTACTGCCAGGTCATCATGCTCTTCTCCGGAGGCAAAGCCTGCCTCTTCCATGCGTGCTGACAAGATATTGATGACTTCGTCGTGAATGCCGATCGGCCGTCCGTAAATGAACTGAACGTGCGGGTGCAGCTCCTTGGCCTCGTCGATGGCAGCTGGAATATGAATTTTCGCATGACCGGCAGAGAACAGGATGATGGGAATCACCGCCACGCGGGTTGCCCCCCGTGCCACGCATGTATTCAAGCCTTGCAGCATGTCAGGACGGGCAAACTCCAGAAAACACGTCTCGATAATGGGTACATCCAAGTCCGGTGTTAGCGTCGCCACAAACTGGCGAATCTCTTCATTGCCTTCCGGGTCCTTGCTTCCATGACCTACAAATAATACTGCGTCCATTTTATGTCCCCCTCGTTTTGATTGGTGTTCTTGCATTAATCTCCGCATGCAGCATTCTCGATCTCAGCTTTTGCTGGCTCGTACCATGCGTAGCCCTCCAGCTCACCTACACGTTGGAAAAACTTGTGGAACCGCTCGTTTGGAAACGCGTCTTTTTTGAATCGGTTCACGATTCGCTCTACAAGTGGAACAATTTCTTCTTTTTCGATGCCTTCTGCTACCGGAATACCGGAGTGTGCATTGCGTCCCACCGTTTTTGCTCCCAGGAATAAATCGAACTTTCCTTTGCGGAATACAATCCCGATATCCTCTTGAACCGCGCCATAGCACGCCATTCCGCAGCCGTTGAAGCCGATCTTCAGTTCCTTCGGCATTTCTTTTCCACCCAGCTTTTGGTGCAGCTCGTCGGCATAAGGAATGCTGTCTTTTTTCTCTCCATCGCAGAAATCACACGCTTTTACCTGCAAAACGTCTCCGATCGGGCTGAGAATCAATCCAAGCTCTCGCAAGCGGCTAGTAATGCTCTCAGGGTTTGCAGTCGGCACGCGCAAAATCATTTGGTGGTGTGGGGTGTATTCGATCTCGCCTTTTTCGCCGGCCACTTCGGCAATCGCCATCATTTGCAGCGGCGTGATTTTTTTGTTGGCAACCCCTGGACTTATCGCACATTCGAAAATCATCTCTGGCGTAAAGGTAGATACCGGACGATGGACCTGCCCCGCGACTGGCTTGGTTTCAATGCCTTTTGCCGCATTGATAGCAGTCAACGCCTCCATAGCCCATGCGAAAGGAGCTTTCGGTGCCTCTACCTCTGTTACAGGCGGCGCTTCCAGTACTGCCGTACTTGTTGCTGCTGCTGGTGCTGCCGGAGCTGACGCAAGGCTGCTCTCCTCGGAGGCCTCGAGCGACCAAGGCTCATTTTCTACACGCAGACGCTGATGCGGCTTCAGAGGTTGCTCGTCGGCAGACAGCGTGTATTTGCGCTGATATCCGCGCGGCGTAATCATTTTGCCGTCGTATACAAACGTCGATGTATTTCCGATAATCACGGTGGTCAACATGCCGATATCATGCTCCAGCATTTGCGCCAGAGTAGTCACGACAACCGTTTCGCGTTCACGATATGCACTTTTTACGATACCGACTGGCGTATCTGGTGAGCGGTACTGCAAAAGAATGCGTTGCGCTTCGACGATCTGGCGTGTACGTCGTCCGCTGCGCGGGTTGTACAACGCGATAACAAAGTCAGCCATCCCTGCTGCGTCAATCCGTTTAGCAATCAGTTCCCACGGCGTCAAGTGATCGCTCAGACTGATCGTGCATGCGTCGTGCATGATAGGCGCACCGAGGATTGCCCCACAGGAATTGATCGCCGAGATACCCGGTACGATTTCGATGGGTACGCCAGTTGCTTCTGTCCAGCCTTTTTCCACCAACACCTCGTATACGAGACCTGCCATCCCGTAAACACCTGAGTCTCCACTGGAAATGACCGCTACCTTTTTACCTTCCTCTTCCGCCTGACGTACGGCTTCCCGTGCACGCGTCACTTCTTCCGTCATCCCTGTGCTGACGATTTGCTGATTCGTCAAAAGTCCGCGGATCAAATCTACATAGGTGGAATAGCCGATAATGACATCGGACTCTTGCAGGGCTTCCCGCGCCCGCTTGGTGATATGCTCAAAACTTCCTGGACCAAACCCGATCACGAACAACTTGCCGCTCATAAGGCCCCTCCCCTTTTCGCTTCCTGTTTATAATAAAATCGATATCATCACGCTAACGAGCAGACATAAGAGCGAAACGAGATACATCAAACGAATCGTCGCGACAATATCACTTGCCTGCAATGGTCGCTTCGCATCTCCCATTTTTGCCCGATTCGACGCAACACCTTGATAATAGTTCAGCCCCCCGAGCTGCACGCCTAATGCGCCAGCGACTCCGGCTTCCGGCAAACCGCTGTTTGGACTCGGATGCAAATGCGCATCTCTTCGGATCATTGCCCAGCACTGCTTCCCATCCAATCGCTGCAGCCAGCTTGCGGCAACGAGCAACAAAGCTGTCAAACGGGCTGGGATGTAGTTCAGTACATCGTCAAAGCGGGCAGATGCCCAGCCGAGATTCCTATACTTCTCGTTTTTATAGCCAACCATGGAGTCGAGGGTGTTGGCGGCACGGTACGCCATTGCCAACGGTGCTCCCCCAATCGCTGCGTAAATCAGCGGAGAGACGATCGCATCGACGATGTTTTCTGCCACGGTTTCTACCGCTCCCCGACATACTTCCGGTTCATCTAGCCGCTCTGTATCGCGTCCGACTACCATGGACAAGGACCGTCTCGCCGCTTCCATATCCCCAGCCACGAGATGACGGGCAATCTCCATACCGGCATCGGCTAAGCCTTTTGTCGCAATCGTCGTGGAAATCAGCCAAGCACCCAAGATCCAGGCAAGCACCGGATGGATGAACATTGCTCCCCACAGGAGTAGCCAAACGACAGCGTAGCTGCCACCAACGATCACGAGCGGGAATAGGACTCCTGCCAGCTTCAAATGCGACTCACTTTTAACGAGAGAACGTATGACCCGTTCCAATCGTGTAATCCACCAGCCCATGATGATCACTGGATGGGGCAGGCTGTGGGGGTCTCCTACCACCCGATCAATCAAGTAGGCCGCGCATAATATCCATACTTCTGTCATGTTGTCCCTCTCTTACTCTTCAGGGGTTGTCGCATCCAGCTCTGCCCTTCCGCATCCAAGCATTCCGCCACCAGAGCCTCCCCATGCTTCATGCCATCGACCTGCCAATATCGGTCAGGATTGTTTTCGAGCCACGCAGCTTGGAACCATCGGATCACGCCGCCATGTGTGACGATGACGACTGTATCGGATGCCTCCTCCTTGCCCGCTCTCTCCAACAAGGAACGTAGCCAACGATCCACGCGCATCCCCATCTCTTCAAGACTCTCCCCTTGTGGAGGTCGATTTCGAAAAGGATCGTCATACCACCTTGTGGCTCGCACGGGGTCCGTTTGCATCAGCTCATCGTAGGTCATCAGCTCCCACTCGCCAAAAGACAGCTCTCGCAGTGCTGGCTCCGGAATAACCGATAACCCCCAAGCAGTTGCGAGCGGTTCGGCAGTCTGGATGCATCTGAGCAGATCGCTTGCGTAGATTGCAGCAGGTTGCCCGATGAGCACAGGTAATTCCTTTGCCAACTCACTCACGTGGAAATGCCCGTGTTCATTCAAAGGAACGTCACTATGCCCCAAATATCGATGCTCACGATTACTGTCTGTCTCCCCGTGACGTATCCAAACTAGCTTCATAACCACCAACTCCCGACTAACACCAGCAGAACGACCGCTTCACTGCTTTCGATAACAGCCCCGTAGCAGTCTCCATTTAAACCGCCCAGTTTTTTTGCAACCGAGCGTGAAAACAATAGAGCGAACAACAGTGACAGGAAAATGGCTGTAATGACCTGCAATCCCCCCAGATACCAACCTGCGGCAAACAAGATGATGTAGCTCACGATGATAGAGGCAACGGAAAGCCCAGCACTGATGCCTTTTCCGATCCCTTTGTCTGCCGAAAGATAAGGCCAGAGCTTGATCGACAAAAGCACATGTGTCCGCGCTGCTACTGGTGCCATAATCAAAAAACTGCCCCATCCCGGATGTGCGAGCTCTGCGACTGCACCCGCCTTGATCAGCAACAGCATAATCGCAGCAAGTACTCCCATCGCACCTACGCGGCTGTCCTTCATAATCGCAAGTATTTGCTCCCTCGGTCTGCTGCTGCCAAGACCGTCCGCGAGGTCCATCCACCCATCCATATGAAGACCACCAGTCACGTAGACCCATGCGACCAACGTCAAAATAGCCGTGATCCAAGGACTAAACAACAGCAGGCCTGCCTGATGTACACCCCATAGCAAGAAACCGATGACCAAACCAACTGCGGGATACCAGTTGACGCTTTTTCTCCACGCCTCCTCTGAAGGACGAAGCCACGGAACCGGAATGCGGGTAAAAAACGAGATCGCGTGTAAAAATGCATTCATCCTTTGATCCTCCACGGTATCCCCGACAAAACCGCGTAGACGGCGTCCGCTTGTCGCGCACTTCTCTGATTGACATCGCCCAGCACATCCGCGAACCATCTGCCCAAACGACTCAAGGCTACACCGCCCAATCCGACCTCGCTTGTGACAGCAATAACTTTTTGCGGGGAATTCTGAACGAGGGACAGCCATGCCTCTGCCTCCTGCAGCAGGGCTTTCGTGTGTGAAGGACTTCTCCATTCAGACTCATCGACGCTCATTAACCGATTACTCACCCAGGTGGACAGACAATCGATCAAAACCACATCATACTGCTCACTAAATGCGTGGTAATCGGTTAATCTCTCTCCTACCTCCACACAGCCCCAGTCCAGCGGACGACGTGCCTGATGCAGCTCGATTCTCTGCTTCATTTCATCATCCCAGGCCTTGCCTGTCGCCACGTACAGGACTCGACTGCTCAACGTCATCGCAAGCTCTTCCGCGTAGCGGCTTTTTCCTGAACGGACACCGCCCGTTACCAGCACCAAGCTCATCGCTGTTCACTTCCTTCCGCATGGACCTCGCGAAGCGCTGCCAGAAGTCGTTCATTGTCCTCTCGTCCACGCACTGCGATTCTCACATCATGCGCCGTCAAACCGGGATACATCGCACAGTTGCGGATCAGAACGCCTTTTTTGCCAAGCCGTGCCTGCAATTGTTCGGCTGACAATCCTTCTGGCGAACGCAGCAGCAAAAAGTTGGCCTCACTCGGCCATACCTGCCAGCCCAATTCACTACGGATGCAATCAGTCAAATACGCACGTTCTTCTTTTATGAGCCTGCGCGTCTGTTCTTCGTATGCCTGCTCCTGCAAGCACAGCTCTCCAGCTAAAAGGGCCAGTGCATTCACGCTCCAGCTCACTTGCTTCTGGCGCATTTTCACAATGACATCCGGATGGGCAATCGCATAACCCAGGCGCAATCCCGGGATCGCGTACATTTTCGTCATCGAACGCATCAGTATCACACGGGGATAGTGCTCAAGTTGCGTCGCCAATGTATACTGCCGCTCTTCCTCCACAAAATCGAGGAAAGCCTCATCCACGATGAGCCACGTATGGGTCTCTTTCGTCCATTCCGCCATTTGGCGCAGTTCATCTGGTTGATACAGGATTCCTGTCGGATTGTTTGGCGACCCAACAAATACGAGATCAGATTGTGTAAAAAGCGTGTACAGCTCCGCAGGATCGGGCTTGTACCCGTTCGCTTCCTTCCCGAAGCATCCAATGACACTGGCTCCATACTGCTCGGAAAGTTGCGCGTATTCCGAAAAGCAAGGATATACCACACCAACTGTTTGCGGAGAAAGACCGAGGATGGCCAATGCCATTGCCTCCGCTGCACCGTTGGCAGGCAGCAACCATTCCTCCGGCACCTGTAGCCGCTTCGCCAGTGCCCGACGAAACACACGATGTCCAGGGTCTGGGTAATGCGCGACAGCAGCCAGCGAAGCCAGTAGCATCTCACGAACACTTGCTGGCATCCCCAGCGGATTAATATTGGCACTGTAATCCAGAAACTGCCCGGGCTCTCGACCAAAGCGCTGGGCTGCGGTCAGCAGATCTCCGCCGTGACCGTACGTCTCTATTACCCCTGCACTTGTCAAAACTCTACCCCCAGAACAGCTGGAATCCCTTCATCGTAGTAATGCTTGATTGGCTTCATCTCTGTCACCAAATCTGCGATGTCCAAAATCTCCTGCTTTGCTGCCCGTCCCGTAATCACGAGGTGGATATGACTTGGCCTGTTTTGAATCGCTTCCAACACTGCGGATAATGGCAACACATCGTCAATCGGGAAGCGGTCAATCGCCAATGCATTATTCAGTTCATCCAGAATGACGACGTCGTACGCTCCGGAAGAGAGCTTTTCGCTCGCAAACGCCCAAGCTTCTTTCAATGCCTGCCGATGCTCCTCCGGTGTCTTCGTCCATGTGAAGCCAACGCCCATTTGCACAATTTCAATGCCCAATTTATCAAAAATAATCTTTTCTCCGTATGTACGCTCCGGCGACTTGATGAATTGAACCATGAGCACCTTTTTCCCGCGCCCTGTCGCTCGTACAGCCAATCCGACTGCTGCCGTTGTTTTTCCTTTGCCGTCTCCTGTGTAAACAAGGGTCAAGCCCCGCTTCTTATCGTTTTTCTCCATCGTGACCACCTCAAGAAGTAACGTATTTTACTCCGCTGTTCCGTCCATACTTTCCGAAGCAACAAAACGGTCATGACCGTTTTGTTGACCGCAAGCGGTCGCATCCACTTTTATGAAAAACGTCGAGACGTTTTTCACAGAAAAAAAGCGCTTTGTTTCCCCCAGTACGTTAGGAAAAACAAAGCGCGGATAGTTGAAAAGCAACAATCCTCACCTCTTCCTTTGACCCGAAGGAAATCAGTGTAAACATAAAACAGGCAGGTCTCCTGGCTCGAGGATCATCGCTCTTCTTCTCCTTCCCGCTCCCGGATGGGCAGTGGATGGCATGATGCCTTGAAGAACAG
The DNA here is from genome assembly GCF_001039275.2 of Brevibacillus brevis. Lineage (NCBI taxonomy): Bacteria > Bacillati > Bacillota > Bacilli > Caryophanales > Paenibacillaceae > Brevibacillus > Brevibacillus brevis. The sequence goes on along the minus strand of NZ_CP030117.1, from coordinate 1,280,505 downwards.
CTACTCTCTTACAGTGGCGGGACCGCGTTGGCTTTTCACCAAACTTCCCTTTTAACCTTGCTCCTGCGAATCGGTTTCGCAAAAACAAGGACCTGTTTCTCTTTCATATGTAAATATCATTCGTTTCGTTGACAAGCACTTGCTTTAATAATAGCAAAAGCTACCGAGGATTCAAGCAAAAGCTGCTGATTCGTGGAGGTGTCTTTGGCAGAAAATTGAAGATAATCACCGTTTACTTACTTGAAAATTTTCGATACCCTATTGGCAAAACAGTCGAAAGTGGTGTGCAGTCATGCTAATTCCTCCGATTCCAAAAATACCAGACATGGTCCTGCCCAGCCCACTGCCGATTAAGGAATGCGGCGAACCAATGATCCGACTCTCATCCCTTTGTGAACAAATCACAGTTTATCCAGCCTACTACCACGAGGGCTATGCCGGAACGCAGCCAGAAGCCTTTTTGCGAGAAGGGGCAGCACGCAAGCTCGCCACGGCAGCCACGCAACTGCCAGTTGGTTACAAGCTCGTCGTGTTGGACGGCTGGCGCTCATTCGAGGTACAGGCATCATTGTATGAACGTTTTCGTGAAGCCTTGCTTTTACAAGGCTGGCAGGAAGGACCTGCCCTCACGGAAGAATTGAGCAAATTCGTCGCTTATCCAACAACAGACCTCTCCAAACCGTCTCCTCACCTATCCGGTGGCGCAGTCGATCTGACTATCGCAGGACCTGATGGCTGGCTGGAGATGGGCACAGCCTTCGATGATTTCAGTGAAAGGGCTGAGACTCGCCATTATGAAGAACTCGTACAGCCTACCCAAAAAAACATCGAGATTCGAGACAATCGCCGACTGCTCTATCATTTGATGACCGCCGCCGGATTCGTCAACTATCCGCAGGAGTGGTGGCATTTCGAGTATGGTACGCGCACTTGGGGACAAAAAACGCAGCAGGAGCCAATCTATGGCGGAGTTTTGTCGATGTAAGAAATGAAAAGACCGTCAGCATACACTGCCTGACGGTCTTGCTTATTCCTTTATGAAACCATCACTGCATAAAATCCGCCATGATGATCTCCGTATCAAACGGCGTAATTCCTTTCTCCAAGGAAAATACCGTATCTGCCTCTTCTGCTTGATCAGTCAACCTCCCTCTCGCCTGTGCATGAAGCATGAACAACTCATGCAGGGTAGGCTTCACCAACGAGGTGAGCGCTTTTCCCATCAGCTCCACCCCTCCGGCATTGGATTCCACATTGTTGGCAAACCGCGGATCGGAATTCAGGGCGATATCCGTCCAAATCACTTTTCTCTCCACGAGATCCAGAATGACCGGGATACAAATCCGCGTGTTTGCGGCGAGATCAATCTTGTCCTGTACCGTCTGCGGCTCGAAAATTTCTCCTGTCTGTGGCGCCGAACGAATCATCCAGCCTGCGAAGCATTCAGGCAAATCGCAATAAGGCTGACTCGTAAACGAATACAAGTTCATGACAACATATCGACCGCCATAGCGGATGACAGAATCCATGTCAATGTCGATGAATTCGCACGCGCCTTTGGGAGCCTCCACAATATCCCCGCTATGGCACGCTTGATACTTTTCGGAACGCAGATTGGTATAGGAAATATGCTCCATGTATTTCCAGTCTTCATTATATAGCACGGCAGACAAATCGATATCGACTCTGCCTGTAGGGACATCGTTGACGATCCCTTCCCTCCACCACAGGAAAAAGCGAATCGTTCCTCCATCCGGGATCGATAGCCGGGAGCCGCGTGCAATCGTGCGTAGTGCTTTGCTGGCGGATCGCATCGAAAACGGAACGAGATGCTCCTGTAGCCGCGGGTCGATATAGACGTTGCCCAGCGACGGCAATTGGGCAAAACGGTTCAACAATGATGTCCGGCAAATATCCGCTGCCTTCTGCCTGATGTCCTCTTGCAGCCCTGGCACGCGGTTTTCGATTGCCTGTACTTTCGCCACTTGCCCTTTCGGAAAAAAGGTCCGCCATTCCCCATAGCTATCCCGTTTGTCAAAGTGATTCATGACTTGCAAAAGAACGGGAGTCGATACACCATCCGCAATTTTCTCGAAGGCAGAAAGGACTGGACTCCCCTGCTCCGTCAAACGCAACAAATGATCCAGACGACGGGCAAATTCCCCTGGACGTTGTTCGAGCAGCTTGATCGCCGCATTCACATCCGCACGGACCAACGCCTGCTCTACTTGGCTATTGAACGTCTCGACCTTGTGATTGTTGCGCAAAATATCGAATGCTTCTGCCGCTTTTGGATAACGATCCTTATATTCAAACGGATGCAAGATTTCCCCGAGACGAATCCATCTGTTTTTGTAACGATTCATGTCTTCTACAATATTCGAGCTAACTTCCAGCAGGCGTAGGAGCAGCCTCCTCTCCCCGCGTTTGAACTTGCGAAATTTCGCAGGCTCTGCCAAGCTCACATCCCCGTCAGACATCGCCACCGCCAGTCGCAATACATCTGTCGCAGTCTTGCAATAGTGGGCAAAAAAAGTAGCAGGGAGCTTGTCATACTTGAGCAACAAGCTAGCAGCGATTGCGACGTTTTCCTTCTGGGGAATCTCCGCAGGCAGAGCTTCTGCGATGTCTTCATAGGCCTGAATCAAGCCCTCCAAGTCTTCCCTGTCAGTAACAGAAAGCGAGCTATTGGAGCGCAGCAAGTTCATTCCTATCTGTAGTAGCTCTTCGTCTGTGCCTAAATGAATCAGCTTCAGGCGAGATTCTCTCAGCAATGGCAAACGTTTTTTCACTTCGTGCACAGGAAGGTCCAATGTCAAATAATGAATGATCGCATTTACAAACAGCTCACCCTCGCTAGCATCCATGACTTGCTTAGGAAAATTCGGATACATCGGCTTGTATTGGCGGGATGCCCCGATCTTTACCTTGAGTACTGCTACCACGTCCGAATAGAGCGCAAAAAACTCTCCTTCCGACAGCGTCCGAATTCTTTCTAGCAATTCCAGTGAAAAGGTATAGCCCAAGCTCTCTATATTACGCAAAGCCGCAGCTAAATAAGAGGTAGGCAGTTCATGCTGCCCCTGATGTACGATGATTTTATTTTTCCGGCGAAGGTAGATTTGATTTTTCATTGGCATCACGAAAAAAATCAGGAAAGCAGTACCCCTAATGGTGAACCAAACCTTTAGCTCAGAAGAAAGGTGTACGATAGCCTGATTTTTTATTCCTTTTTGTAATTTTTATACAGTTTACTTCAATTTTTCCTGGTGGTAAAGCTTTCCCTCAGGAACGAGATATAAATCCGTCCCCGGACCTAATTCGATTTCATTCCGCTGCCCGTTATTCCGCATTCTTCATCCCTGTAAAGTGAGTAGCAGATTACCAAAACTTAACAGGAGGGAGAACTCGATTCATGAATCAATCTGTTATGAAAAGTCGTCCAGCACCCCCTTTCTTTCAAGGGGAGAAATGGTTAGTGTATACTGGCTTGCTTGGCTTCTTACTCGCTGCCATATGCGCAACCTGGGTCATGCTGTATGGAGGACCCGTCGCTCCTAATGGCGATGTCTCGAAAGCGTTTTCCTTTAATGCCGCAGTCGGAATATTTTTATTGTCGACAGCCGCAATTATGCCGTTATCTGCTCTGGGCACGCGAAGTAAAGCTTTCTTTCGCTGGTCTTATATCTTGCTTGCTTTCTATTCTTACGGAGCAGAAACCGTACAAAACTTTCGCGGCGTGGACCCGAGGTTCGTCAAAAATGGCACACCCTTCGACGTCGCTGTCGGTTCCATTTTTACGTTTGTGGCTCTTCTCTTGGTCCTCTTTTATGTATTCATTGCCATTCAGTTTTTCCGCAGAAAAGCTTATTCCCTACACCCAGAGCTGGCCGTTGGCATCCGCTATGCAATGATTGCAATTATGCTATCGTTTGCGGCAGGCCTCTGGATTTCATTCAACAACGGTCGAGTGGTCGGCCAGGAAGGGAATATCATTTGGCTCCATGGTATTGGTTTTCATGCTCTGCAAGCAGTACCTTTTGTCGCTTGGTTAGTGGAACGTAAACAGTACGTGTCCACTGCTCGGACTGGATTCATCCATCTCACAGGTATCGCCTACTTGCTCGGTTTAGCAGCAATCGGCTGGCAAACCTATCTCGGTCGTGCTGTTTTGGAAATATCCGTATTTCCGATTCTCGCCGCCTGTTGTTTCTTGGTCGCCTTCTTTCCAATCGTTTTCTTCCTTCTACAAAAGAACGATGCAAAAAAGCTCCACAACACTTCTGAAATTCCGAACTAATTGATTCTCCTTATCATTCGTGATACTTTGTTACCAGTACCTGACATACGGTATCAGAAACGAGGAGATCGATTTATGACAGCACGTATTGGACTTCCTGCACCTGATTTTACGATGGACACCGTTACGTTTGACAACGGATTTCCCCTGCCAAAGAGCTTGGTAGACTATCGTGGAAAATGGCTTCTTTTGTTCTTTTACCCGTTTGACTTTTCGAAAGTGTGCCCGACGGAAATCCTCAGCCTCAACCGCCGGATCAAGGAGTTCGCGGATTTGAATGTCGAGGTGCTTGGCATCAGCGGCGACAGCATACATACACACAAAGCCTGGATGAGATCGAGTGAAGGCATCGGTCCACTCTCGTTCCCGCTCGCTGCCGATTACAGCAAAGAAGCGACCCTTGCATACGGTGTGCTGGACGAAGCAACCAAAGCTCCGCTGCGCGGCAGCTTCATCATCGATCCGGAAGGCATCCTGCAATATGCGCTCATCTCCAACTCCAAGGTGGGCAGAAGCGTAGATGAGACACTCCGTGTGATCGAAGCTTTGCAATCAGGCGGTTTGTGCCCGATGGACTGGAAGCCTGGGCAAAACACGATAACCTAATCGATAAACAGAAACAAAGGCCGCATGATCGCTTGCACAGGATCATACGGCCTTTTTCATTTTTTCATGGGCATAAGAAAACCTCTATCGAGGCCTATTCATGGAGGAGTGATCGCGTTTTAGCGGAAAGTTTTCATGCGCTCCGGAATTCATAAGCGTACCGCTTATAAATTCCTATACGTAAAAAAAATCAGGAAAGCAGTACCCCTAATCGCTAGTTGGGTTAGAAGGAAGGTGTACTATAGCCTGATTTATTCACCTTACCATTATTTATCTTCTTTGTAAATACTTATCTGGACACGACCGGGTATGGAAACAAGTCAACCACACGTATGGTCTCCCCGCTTTCGTTGGTAAACACGACATGTTCTCTCCTAAGCTCTGTCGGACTCTCCAAGCCACATGCTGCCGCCAGCGAGAACAAGCCTTCCCTCAACTGCAAAATATAGTTCATGACACGCCACTGCTTTTCTGCCGGAACCAACGCCTCCTGGTATTTGGAATCCGTCGTAGTGACTCCTGTCGGACATTTACCCGTATGGCATTGCATCGCCATAATACAACCAGTTGCAATCATAAAGCCCCGCGCGGAGTTGACGCAATCCGCTCCCAATGCCATGGCGATGGCTACTTTGTCAGGGGTAACGAGCTTGCCGGAAGCAAAAATCCTGATGCGGTCCCGTACCCCGAATTTCCGCATCGTATCATCGAGGATGATGAGCGCGGCGAAAAGCGGCAAGCCCATGCCATCTGCCATAGCCTTGAACATTGCTCCTGAACCGCCCTCAGAGCCGTCAACCGTAATGAAATCCGGGTAAATGGACAACTCCAGCATTTTCTCAAAAAAATGCTCCAACCGCTTTTGATCGCCGACGACGATTTTTACTCCAACCGGCTTGCCTCCCGCCTCCTGCAAACTACCTATGAAACGCAAGGCTTCATCCGGATTGGTGAGGAATTCGAAGCGGTTCGGTGAATTGACAGTTTGTCCCACAGGTACCAGCCTTGCTGCCGCGACTTTTTCCGTAACCTTGGAGCCCTCGAGGTGCCCACCGCGTATTTTAGCCCCTTGATGAAACTTCAGCTCGAACGCTTTGATGTTCGGGATGCTTGCCTTTTTCTTGTATTCTTCGATCGAAAACTTGCCACTGTCATCACGGAAACCAAACATCCCCGGCCCAATTTGCGAAATAATATCTACGCCTGTTGAGACGTGAACTTCTGCAACGCCACCCTCTCCTGTATTGATCCAAGAGCCACCTGCCATACGTGCCCCATACCCCGTGGACATGATATAGTTTTCTCCCACTGCTCCAAAGGAGGTAGCTGAAGCACCGAACATCCCTTTTAGCCGCCAGGGCTGCCTTCTGTTTTCGCCCACGACAATGACATCCTCGTCATGCAGCATCCACGGCTTAACCTCTTGTTCCTCGATTAACTTTTCTCTTCTTGTAAACAGTCCCTCATGGGTAATCTCATACTTTTTTCCAGGGACGACTTTCTCGTTATCTACCCGCAGCTCACTCGTCAGCCTCGGGAACATCGCATTGGACAAATAGAAGCCGGGCTTCTCGTAATCGCGTTTTCCACCAAACGAAATCAGGTCAGTCCTGTATTTGGCCGCATAAACCATACCGACAAAGTCAGAACGGGAGAACGGTTTCCCTTCTGTATCCGATTCAAACCAATACTGGCGAAACTCAGGCCCGAGCTTTTCCAGCAAATAACGCATCCACCCCAAAAAAGGATGGGAACGAATAATGGAATGCTTCGGCTGTTTAGACAGGGCGTACATATAACCAAAAAATACAATGGGTGGCAGAAGAAGGATGATGATAATGACGCATAACAGAGTAGGTACCACTTGTGCTTACCCTCCCCAAACACAATATTCTAGTAAATCATGTCAAGGATAGGATGCAACAAGTTCTCTGTTTTTAATCGTATTTCTCATCATCCTCCCGTATTTGCCCATCTACGATCAATTCCAGCTCCGTTTCAAAATTCAGCATGATCTCTACAGGTAGTTGTTCTGCAACCTCTGCCATGTCCGGAAGAAGCAGTGCATCCTCTAGCGTATCAGGCTTCGTCTCCAGTTGATCGTACCACTCGCGTATTTGCCCCATCATGTGGTAAAACGAAGCCTCAAACTGATTCGCATCGTCCTCCGCGTCGTCCTCGTGGCTCTTTTTCATCCGATCCCAATATTCCAGCGTTGTGCGCAGTGCCTTCTCTATGTTTGTATCCATTTATTGTCTCTCCTTTTCGTCTCGACCTTCGCCCCCATTTAGTATGACCGCTTTGATTGCACAATGCCACCTCAGACATTAAGCCTCCGCATCCTTCCATTTTTTTAAAATCGTTGCGTTTTTTGACACGTTTTATAGCCCGGTTGAGTCATACGAAAATGAAAAGAGGCTGTTATCCTAAATGTAGCTAGCAGCCGATTATCCGGCAATAAACAAGAGAGCTCTCTAGTGGAATAGGGGAGGATGCACCCTGTCATTAAGATGGAACAATCGAAAATTATCTCTCCCGCTACTTTTCGTCTCCGTCATTTGTATCGTTGCTCTACAGTTGCGTATCACAGCCAAGGCGACACCTGCGGATTCTGACTCCTTGCAGGCGATGATTGATCAAGCACGCCCAAACGATACCGTTACCATCCCATATGGCTTGTACAGAGGCCCTATCCGTATTACCAAGCCGATTCAATTGGTAGCCAATGATCCAGTGAAGATCATCAATCCGACCGAGGAAGAGGCAACACTCACGATTGAAAGCGACAATGTGAGTGTGCAAGGAATCCATATCGTGGACAAACGAATCAACAGTGATGTTGCCGCTCTTGTCATCCGTGGCGATCAAAACTTTCTGGAGAATGTCATCGTTGAAACGAAAGGGATCGGTATTCAATTACGGCAAGCAGACTACAACACGCTGCACAACGTTCAAGTCATCGGAAAAATCAAAGGCGATGGCAGTCCAACGACCAGTTCTGGACATAATCACGGGGCACAGCCCGAAGTAAAGCCAAAGCAAACGGAAAAGGCGAAACGAGGAAACGGAATCGACCTGCGTGAATCGCATCATAACCGTTTCATTAAAAATCAGGTGACGAATGTCGAAGATGGCTTTTACGTCGAAAATAGCGATCGAAACCATCTGGAACAAAATCTGGTGACGAAATCGCGCTACGGCTATCACTTCATGGGCACCTCTGATACGACGGTCATCAACAACATTGGAATGGAAAATGTGACGGGCTCCCAGCTTATGGAGTCGCGCAATCTGACGGTTACCGGGAATCAATTTCTGAAACAGCAAAAAAATCCTGGTTCGCAAGGAATTCTTCTCATTACCGTTCAGGATACGCTGATTGCAAACAACACGATTGAGGGGAACCGCGTTGGACTGTATTTAGAGCAATCATCCGGCATTACGGTCAAAAACAATTTACTCAGTCTCAACTTTATCGGCATGCAGTTTTTGTCCTCTTCTGACAACGTATTGTCCGATAACCAATTTGTCTCCAACGTCATCCAAGCGCAAGCCCAGGATAGTCAAAACAACAACTTAAACAAAAACTACTGGGACAATTTGCAAGGACTCGATGTGAACGGGGATTCCCGCAGTGATTTGCCGTACGAGATGAATCCGTTTTACCTGGGTTTAACCGATGCGGTTCCAGCCTACCAGTTGTTTTTCCAAGCCCCGGGATTCGTGTTTCTGGAAGGCTTGTTTACAAGTGGGGCCGGCTCAGCAATCAAGGACGCATCTCCTTTAATGCAACCCTCGGACACCGTGCTACTTGAATCCGGGCAAACGAGCGGTTGGGGTGCAGGCATTCTTGGACTTATCTTGTTAATAGGAAGCTGTTCGATCATTTATATAGGAGTGAGAAAATCATGAACAAAATGAAAAAATGGTGCACATCAATTGGAGCAATTATCGGCATTAGCCTGCTTATGGTCGGCTGCGGAAGCGAAGAGCCGAAACCAGTAGATATCGCGGAAGGCGTAGACAAGTGCGACCTGTGCAAAATGCATGTCCCTAACGATCACAATGCTACTGAAATCGTCTTAAAAGATGGAAAAGCACTGAAGTTCGATGATCTCGGCTGCATGAACAACTGGATGAAAGAGAATGGAACCGATAACGTGGCTGTCCAATTCGTCCGCGATTACTACACAGCAGAATGGACAAAAGCAGAGCAAGCTACCTACGCTTATGACAAAGACTTCAAAACACCAATGACATATGGCATCTATTCCTTTAAGGAAAAGTCTGCTGCTGACAGCTTCGTTCAGGAACAAAAGAAAGGCATTGTCATGAGTGCGGAACAGTTGAAAAATCATAGCTGGGAAAATGGCATGAGCAAGCATATGAACAAAGACGGACAGTCTTCCGAAGGTCAACATAATGGCGGTCACGAAAGCAAGCCAGCCGATCATGGAAGCAACAGTACTACCCCAACCACACATAACTAACAGAGGGAGTGGAGTCTTTGCACATCAATCTGATTGCCAAACGAGAAGTGAAGGTAGGCTTTCGCAATCCATGGTCCTACTCGTTTATGGCTCTGTTCTCCCTGTTTAGCTTGGGACTCTTGATCATCCAATCGCAGTCCTACATGAAGGGTTATACGTATACGACAGGTACCATGCTGAATCTGATTTTATACTTGCTGCCACTGATGACGATGCTTCTCTCCTCTTTTTCCTTGACGGCCGAAAAAGAAGAGGGAAGCTGGCAGCTCCTCTCTACCTACTCCATGACGACCTTTTCGTTCTTGTTGGGGAAATACTTGGGACAAGCACTCGTGTTAGTCGCGATTGTTAGCTTTGGGTATGGGTTGTCTGGTGTAGCTGGCATGCTGTTAGGAAAAAGCTTTGCCTTTTCGACTCTCTTGTTTTTGCTTGCTTTTTCCATCTGTCTCATTCTGTTATTTTTAGGCATTGCCATGCTGATTGGCGCTATCAGTAAAAACCGTTGGCAAGCTTTGACAATGGGGGTCAGCGTCTGGTTCTTCTATATTCTGGCATGGCCTACTTTGCTCATCTCTGTGCTCAGCTTCGTCCCTTATACATGGATCAAGCCTCTGCTTCAGCTCGCAACATTTCTCAACCCAGCGGAGTTTGTACGAATCTTTTCCGTTGCCAGATTAGGCGGAGGCTCGATCTTTGGACCTGAATACTACAAATGGGTGTACTGGGCTGATTCTCCGCTTGGTGATCTTATTTTTGTCGCACTCAGTCTGCTCTGGATCAGTGCGACCTTGTTCATAGCCATCCGGGTATGGGAAAGAAGGTAATGCGATGAAGACGTTAGGACTTACCATCGATCAGGTCACCAAGGAAATCAATGGAAAAACAATCGTCCATCCATTCAGTATGAACATTGCACCCGGTCAGGTCGTCGCCCTATGCGGCGGAAACGGTGCAGGGAAAAGTACGATCCTGCGGATGCTCGTCGGTATTCTCCCACCTTCTTCGGGAACCATTCAGCTAAACGGGTTAAACTGGAACGATAATCGCGTAGAGTATCTTCAAGAAATCGGTTATATGCCGGATCACTTTACGTTTTCTGCCGGACTTACTGCCAAAGAAACGCTCGAATTTTATGCTTCCCTGCGCAATCGCACCCCAGAAGAGGCAGATCGACTGCTGAAAATGGTGGGACTGCATGAAGTGAGAAACAAACGGGTGTCTCAGTTCTCCAAAGGTATGCAGCAGCGCCTCTTGTTTGCCCAAGCGATATTGGCCAAGCCTGCACTCGTCGTCCTCGATGAACCGACCAACGGACTCGATCCGTATTGGATGGATGCCTTTGTCGATCTGGTGCGCGAAGTAAAGCTCGCGGGTCAATCCGTTCTCTTTACGACACACCAGTTGCAGGTGGCAGATGCGGTAGCGGATCGGGCGATTTTCTTGATGAATGGGAAAATCGTTCGTGATGGGATGATAAAGGAGTACCAACAGCAGTACGGGGCAATTGGTTTGTACGGTGCCTTTTCCGAGCTTGTTCACCAGGCAAAGGCGTAATAAATGAAGATTTGTTTGGCATGGCAAAAGCCCTGTTACCATTTTATTTCGGTAACAAGGCTTTTTCATGTTTATCCTACGCCAATTTCAACGGATCATTTCTTTCAATAAATGCGCTTTTTTGGTTTTCGTAATCTTGAAGGTCACCACATGCAGAGGCTTTCCTCTTCAACTCGTCATATTCCTTTGCCAAGTCCTCATCCGTTAACAGCTTGTCTCGAAACGTTATCACACTGTTCCAAAACGGACTGTTCTTTTCGGTTACATAAATGTTGTACTGACAGTCTGGTGGTGTGCCTTTTTTAAATGCATTGACTGGGAAAGAAGTCTCCTGGTAAAAATAGTCACGGTGTATGTCGTTAACAATCATTTCAGTTGACCACTTTGATTTTGTGCCAATCAGTATATCAATGACTGGACGGGCTGATAGGGTATTGATAGCGGTGCTCCCTACATGCTGAATCTCATAGTCGGTCTCGGTAATTAACTTCATTAGATACGCGCGCTCTTTTTCAAACATTTCTCTCCAGTCTTCATTATGTTGAAAAAGGAATGTATTCACTCTTGTCGTTTCATTTGGATAATGGAAATACGGATCAATAGGTTGAAAATTCTCGGCTTTTCTCAGCAATTCGTCTATCTTCAATAAGTCCTCATCGTACTGATTTGTCTTGAGATGTTCCTTGAGCCGGCAAAAAAATTGTTTTGCTCCATCAAGAATCGTATCAATAAAATCCTTCTGCGACAGGATTCTACACGGCTTCTTGTAAGCTCCTTCTTCGGAGGTTATGTAAAACTTTACCAACGTCTTTGAATATGTTTCCAGGATTAAACCACAATTCTGAACAATAGTTGCTCCGAACCCATCGTGCATCAGTTTCTCTACGCTCTCTACCAGCTCCAACCACAAACTGTCGATCCACCCAAATAAACGATGTCCTAATAGCTCATTATCTTTATCATCTGTAAGCGATATGTACCCTCTCACTCCTACTCTTACTTCTTTGATCTTGCTCAATTCACTTGAACTAATATCGAAGAAATATTCCAATTCATTTCCAACAGGGAATCGACGAATTTTTTTGTCAGGATATTGAATGAAAGATATGTATTTCATCGGACACCTCCATACCTGATTGTACGATAAAAAAAGGAGCTGATCCTTTTCCGACAGGAACCAGCTCGCATGTAATGTTCGCTATTCAGTTACAACGCCTTTGCTTCCATATAAAAGACAGATAAAAACTTTTTCACGCTAATCCGGCACTTCGTCGTTTTTTCGCCCGCCTCCAGCTCTTGCATCCGTTGGCGAATTTCTTGAAAGTCAAACAGTCGTGGTGCAAAGTGTTCAAAGGTAGGGTTGGCATAGTCGGTCAATCCCAAGGAGGAAAGATGCGTAAAGGCTTGCAGGACCATCCGGCGAATCCGTTGTTCCATGGCACGCACCTCTTTGGTAATTCCATGCTCATCCAGGCTGGCATGCACCTTCAGCAGAATTTGTGTATACAGTTCCTTGAGCTGCCATTCGTGCAGCTTGTCTCCTTGTCGCTCATCCTGTACGAGCCATTCTATGATCATTAGCAGATCGGGAGCCCCGGCTTCACTCGCGATCCCTAACTGTAACAACAGTTTTCTCGCTTTTTGTGCCAGGTTGTCCTGATCGGGAGACTGACTTTTCAAGCCGCTGGTATGCGGTTCTTTTGCTTTGACATCCAGGATTTGCAATGACTTGCGGATGGTTTGCAGAGATGCTTCCAGCGACAAGTAATCCGATACTCGCTTCAGTACAGCCATGACTTCCAAGCGGTTAATCGGTTTCTGAATAAAGGTATCAATCCCCTGCAAATATGCCTCCCCGATCATTTCCTTGTTTTCCACCTGTGACACCATGATGAAGCGGCCCGCGAAGCCATCTGCCTGCAACTTTTTGATCGTTTGGATGCCATCTAGGCCGGGCATTAGCAAGTCGATCAAAATGACATCGACCCCATATAGTTGATCAATCGATACGTGACTGCCGTCGCTAGCTTGCCCTACAATTTCGCCCAACCCGCTGTCTTGAATAATCCGTTCGAGCATGCGGCGCACGACAGCATCGTCTTCAATTAAAAAGAAACGTATCATTGCTTACACTCCCTCCTTTCCGAGCAATTGGTCGGTCGGAATTTGTACTTCTAAGTGCGTCATTTGCTTCTGATCAGGTAAAATACGCAAGCTTCCTTGCAAACTTTGGACAATTCCACGTGCATGCGTCAGCCCAATTCCAGTAGATGCATTTCCCTGTTCATCGTATTTGGTCGTATACCCGGGTTGAAACACCCATTCCTGCTCTTCTAACGGGATTCCCGGACCGCTATCAAGTACACTGAACACCAGATGACGATGAATCAGCTTCACATTCAGCTCAATCCGTCCCGACGTAGGAATCGCCTCTACCGCATTGGCTACCAGGTTGTTTAGCACAGAGAGCAGCGCATAGATTTGGCTGGTCGACAGGTTGATGTTACAGCTCCACTCTATTCGTATATCTTTTCCCAACATCTCTGCGTATTTCTGATTCGCGCGTGCAACCAACTCACACAGCTCTTTGATTGGAAGCTGAGGTGCTAGTCCCTCCTGATTAATCAGCTTGGAAATGCCCGCCAGCATCCTCTGCGAATCTTTTTTCACCTCATGCACATTCTCGGCTATCGACAAGGCCGTCGGGGATTCCGCATGATCCGAGGTGAGAAGACGCCTGTAGAGCTGGTAGCTCTCGCGCGTGATTTCCTCCAGATGCGTCATCGATTTGCGCAAGTAAAAAGCTTCTTCATACAACTCCGTATTAATCATCCGCAGACGCTCCAACTCCTGCTGACGCACCTCACCTACTGCCCGCAACTGCCTGATTGAAAAGCTGTTGTACAAGCCGACAGCAAAAAAGCTGCGCAGGACCCCAAAGAAGAGAAGCATCAAAAAGCTTTGCCAGGTGATCGGCGGAAAATCAGTGAAATACTGTCGTACCTGGATCTCTACCACATTGGAGACGAAATCAATGGATGCACCTATCAGCCCCAGCCACAAAGGAAATTCCCGAAAGCTACGCGCACGAAGCAAATAAAACAGGACGGTAAAGCTGAAATAATAAAAGGCGGAGGGAAGATGTGCAGCCACACTCTCCATGTACGGACGGTACGCAAAAAAGACATCCATTCCGACGCGAAATCCAAAGATAAACGTCCCTGTAAAAAATCCTGTCAACAAAACAGGTACGGACGAAAACCACAACAACCCGAAAAAGAAAGCAGCGATGCCCAAGGAAAAACGAAAAGACCCTCCTACGGGGTTTACCTTCATTTCTCCAAAAAAAGCAGTTGCCAGCATGATAATAAACAGGATCAAAAGGCGTTCTCGCATAGCTGCTCCTTTCGTACGGAAAAAGATCTCCTATTCTTATTTTACTAAGAATCGGAGATCTGCAAAGATAGAACGCTTAAGCGTGCTTGTTTTCCAATCGCTTGGAGACGACTGACAACGCGTAGTTGACGACAAAGTACATCACTGCCACCATCAGGAAGGTCGGGATGACGTAGTTAACATTGCGTCCATTGATGATTTGCGCATGGTTCATCAGCTCTGGCAAAGCGATTACGACGGCCAGCGACGTATCCTTCAAGAGCGAAATGAATTGGCTCACAATCGGCGGAACCATTCTTCTGAGAGCTTGTGGAAGGACAACATGCCACAGGGTCTGGACATAATTCAGACCAGAAGAACGTGCAGCTTCAATCTGTCCTTTTTCGACCGAATTTAAACCGCTTCGCACGATTTCCGACAACATTGCTGCTTCAAAAATAACCAATGCCAGAACAGCAGCCCAAAACTTGTCCAGCTTGATTCCCACTTCCGGGAGAGCAAAATACGTAAAGAAAATAATCAACAAGAGCGGCAAATTGCGAACCAGTTCTACGATTGTCCCGAGGACTTGTGAAACTCCAGGAATTTTTGCGTAACGTAAAACACCTACGATAATCGCAATGGAAAAGCTGAGGACAATTGACAAGAAAGCGACCTGCAAAGTGACCCAAAAGCCTTCGAGCAGGAAGGTCAAATGACTGGGCGCATAAGCTCCGATAAAGTCCATGATGTCCCCTCCTTCTTAGCGGCTTCCAGCCAAGCGTCGCTCCAAATAACTGACGAACGCGCTCAACGGAAGGGTCAGAATCAGATAGAAAACAGCTACAAAAATGTACACATCAAAGGTAACAAACGTATCAGCGGCGATCAGGTCTCCAAAGTACATTAGGTCAAGACCTGCAATCACACCTAATACCGAGGAGTTTTTTACGAGATTGATAAACTGGTTGCCCATTGGCGGGATAACGACCTTGATCGCTTGCGGCAAAATGATATAGCGCATCGTTTGTCCGTACGTCAATCCTGAGGAACGAGCAGCTTCTGTCTGTCCTTTTGGAATCGCCAGAATACCTGCGCGGATTGTCTCCGCGATAAATGCTGCCGTATACACTGTCAAGCCGAGCGTACCTGCAATGAAAGGCTCCAGCACGATACCCATTGCCGGTAAGCCCACAAAAAAGAGGAAAACAACGAGAATCAGCGGGATATTACGCACAAACTCAACGTAAGCCGTAGCGATCCACTTGAGTGGTCGAATCGGAGAAATCCGAAAGATCGCAAAGAGCGTCCCCAGTGCAAAGCTCCCGACGAGAGCAAGCAGGCTCGCCTGCAAGGTGTTCCAAAAGCCTTCGAGATACATATCCATGTGATCAAACAAGATAGAAAAATCGATCATCTCTTATGCGATCCCCCTTGTGTGCAAAATTCTGTTAGGAATATAAGGGAATGAGCGGCAGAGTGAACCGCTCATTCTTTATGGAGTCGAACCGCATTATTTTTTAGGTTTTGTTCCGATCCATTTTTCATAAATCTTGTCGTATTCACCGTTTTCTTTCATTTCTTTTAGCAGATCGTTCACGGTTTTCACGAATTCAGCGTCACCCTTGCTGATTGCAATACCGTATGGTTCTTCGGTGAAGGTCTCTTCTGTTACACGGTAGTTCGGATCTTGCTTCGCCATACCGTACAGGAGAGCGTTATCAGTTGTCAGCGCGTCACCTTGACCAGCTTTGAGTGCTGTGAAGGCTTCCGCGTAGTTTTCGAATTCCAGTACTTCTACATCAGGAGCACTCGCTCTGATGTTTTTCGCAGAAGTAGAACCTTTTGCGGTCACGATTTTCATGCCTTTTTGCATGTCTTTCAGACCGTTGATTGAGCTATCCTTTTTCACCAAGAGAGATTGACCTGCCAGGAAGTACACGTCAGAGAAGTCTACTTCTTTTTTACGGTCTTCTGTAATGGTCATCGTTGCGATGATCGCGTCAATTTCTCCGTTTTTCAGCATCGGGATACGCGTTTTGGAGGTTACTTCCTTCAACTCGATTTTATTTTCGTCCCCGAGTACTTTCTTCGCAATTGCCTTCGCAATATCGATATCGAAGCCTTCTACATTTCCAGTTGCCGGGTCTTTCAAGCCGAACAAGTTCAGGTCGTACTTAACTCCGACTACGAATTTGTCTCTTTCTTTAATTTTTGCCAATGTACCTGTACCTGCTGCTGGTGTACCTTTTGCGCCGCCTTCTGCTGTAGTACCCCCACCACAGCCTGCCAACGCCGTTGCGCTCAGCATAAGAACGAGACCCATACCTGCTACTTTTTTCCAAAGCTTGTTTGCTTTCATCTGAATTCCCCTTTTCTCTATCGTTTTCTTTTTTAGTGATTCAAAATCCGACTCAAGAACAAACGCGCACGTTCTTCACGCGGACTTGCGAAAAACTCCTCTGGTGTAGAATCTTCAAGAATCGTTCCCTGATCCATAAACACGATGCGATCTGCCACTTCCCGGGCAAAGCCCATTTCGTGCGTCACGACCACCATCGTCATACCTTCCTTCGCCAGCTTCTTCATGACGTCGAGCACTTCGCCGATCGTTTCGGGGTCAAGTGCAGAGGTCGGTTCGTCAAACAACATGATTTTTGGTCGCATGGCCAGTCCACGTGCGATCGCTACGCGTTGCTGTTGACCGCCAGATAGTTGCGTTGGGAACATTTCTGCCTTTTCCGGAATCCCTACCTTTTCCAAATAGTAGAGAGCGGTTTCTTCAGCTTCCTTCTGCGATACACCGAGTACCTTGGTTGGTGCCAGCGTAATGTTTTGCAATACGGTCTTGTGCGGGTATAGATTGAAGTGCTGGAACACCATGCCGATGTCCCGACGCAGCTTGTTGATATCGGTGTTTTTATCGTTCACTTTCACCCCGTCTACCACTAGTTCTCCACTTGTAACCGTTTCCAATCTGTTGATGCAGCGAACCATCGTGCTTTTACCCGATCCTGACGGGCCAATGACCACGACGACTTCTCCCTGGTTGATATGCAGGTTGACGTTCTTGAGGACATGAAAACTTCCGTAATGTTTATTTACTTGATGAAAACTGATCAACCAGATTCCCCCTTGCTCTATGTCTTATTTTGTATACTAATGTCGAACTACTCAAAACTACTGAAAAAGACAAAGAAAAGTTTTTCTGTTTACAATTTTCTAATAAAACACAATAAAAAAACGAAGTGAACCTACCAGGCAAATGAGAGCCAATATATCATGTAAGACCTGAATGGAGGCCGGCCTATGAAAGAGGAACATGTAAAGCCTTGGCTCATCCGGATGCGCCAAGGAGAGGAAGAAGCTTTTCAAGAAGTTTATCGAGCAACTCGTACGTACGCCTACAACCTGATCTATTTTCTGGCGCCGCACAAACAGGATGTAGACGACATGATGAGTGAAGTGTACGTAGAGTTGATTCGAAGCATCGACAGGTACGCTATGGAGCAGCCCTTTATCCCATGGTTCAACGGATTGATTGTGCGGCAGGTTCGCAACTGGAATCGAAGCATCTGGCGAAGATTCCGCCTGCTGGAGCGGGTAAAGGAAAAAGGCTACGAAGCACCTGTCGCAGGGATGGAGGATAAGCTGGGGGCTATCAGTGATGAGCTGGAGGTCATTCCCGCCGTAGAGAAATTATCCTTCAAGCTCAAGGAAATCGTTGTACTGCGTTACTATCAAAACTGTTCCTTGGAGGAAATTGCCGCAATTCTTCAAATCCCGCTTGGAACGGTGAAATCGAGACATCACTTGGCGATGAAAAAGTTGAGAGAGCATTTTGAGCAACGAATCAATCGTGAGGAGGCATCTTTTCATGTTCATTGAGAAAAAGTTGAGACAAGAGTATGAACAGGCAGCAGGGTGGCTACACATTAATCCTTCACTGGACAGCAAAATCGAACGAATTGCCAAAAGTGAGTTGGCTGGCAAATGGCGTTTGCATAAAGGCATGCGCTTTCGTCCAAAGCTGGTACATGTTGCAGCAGCATTCGCCCTCACGACTGGTTTTGGCTATGCCACACACAGCTTGTTGTACAAAATTGATGAAGGCTCTGTCCGTATGGAGGTTCAAGCAGGGAAGGATTTTACATTGACGCAAATCACGCCTAAAGAAATACGACTGGAATTGGCAAACGTAGAGAACAAACTGGCAACAGGCGAGACCGCCTTCGTCTATTTCGCAGCGCTGGAAAAAGAGAAACACCCTCTCTTTCAACAAAACCCCATGATCGGCATAGAAAAGCCGGATGTCGTGAAAGATTGGAAAGCATGGACCACCGTCCTCAGTGAAGAAGCTTCTCTCTCACATGCCTTGCCACACGAGCTTCCTGACAGCTTTTTATTCCTTGAGGGTAAACAAGGTACCCCCTACGGTGTCATGATGGGCCAAGAAGGACAGCAGTGGCTGCATGAGCTTCAAGAAGAAAGCAAGGAAACAGGTAAAAAAGTCGTATGGAAAGTCGTTCCACAAGCAACTTCTCCTATCGAGGCGTATACGAGCCTGTATGAGAACGAGCAAAAAGAACGTATCTTTGTCACGGTAGAGAAATTCCCGAAAGAACAGCTAGATGTACAATTGAGCACGCCAGAAACAACGAAATACGACGCAGTAACTGTCAGCGGAAAAAAAGCGCATTACACGAAAAACGACCAGTTCTTGTTTAGCGAATCCGGTCAGTATCAAGAGCTGTCTTGGTTGGATCAAGATGGAGAGCAACCGATTATGTATCGGGTAGCTACCGATTCGCCAACCGTTTCTAAAGAAATGCTGCTCCAGGCTGCACAAGCAAGCCAGCAATAACAATACGAAAAGCCAGCCCTCTCTTGCTTTGTCTTCGCAAAAGAGGACTGGCTGCTTTTTTGTTGTCGTCAGAAGAGATTATCCCCGCAAGCGGTTCACCCAGAAGCCGCCCTTCAAATGTTTCGGCTCAAAAGAGATCACGAATGCTTTTGGTGCGATCTCATGAATGAGGTTCCACAGCTTTTTCTCGTTGCTGCGCTTCGTCAACACTTGCATCATGAGTCGATGTCCGTCGCGTCCC
This sequence comes from Brevibacillus brevis, assembly GCF_001039275.2. Taxonomy (NCBI): domain Bacteria; kingdom Bacillati; phylum Bacillota; class Bacilli; order Caryophanales; family Paenibacillaceae; genus Brevibacillus; species Brevibacillus brevis. Next base: position 1,261,075 of record NZ_CP030117.1, on the reverse strand, counting down.
TCTGCTACCCAGGAAGTAACGCCAAAGCCGTGTTCACGCAGCTTCGCAGGAACCTCCAAGTCAACGGAATCCACAACGACTTGCAGTGTGACATAGCCCAAGGCCAAATACTCCTCGATCTTGCTCCCGATGAATACACCCATTCCCCAACCGATACAATAGGCTGCGAGATTGATCGGATTGTCCAGGTTGTCCAGTACAATCTCCAACCCTTTTAAGTACACGAATACTTCCACCATCGCCACTAGGGATGCCAACACCCGATAGCCCTTGATCACCATCAGTAGTCGCAGCGTAAAAAATGAAACGTACAAAATGTTGATCCCGATGATGATCAAAACAAACGCCAAGCCCATTGCTCTCCTACCCCCACCCAGACCGGGTACCATGATGATTTTGTAATCGTGATAATCATATTATTGAAGGTATTTTTATAACAGCGGTAAAATTCGGGTCTACAGGAAAAAATAAACAAACCAGTTCAATGCTCTTTCATGCGATGACTGATTTGTTTGGGCCTTGCGTGTATAATCCTTTTTATTTTGTAAAAAAGTAAGCTTGTTTCACATAGGAACTCTTACATACTGAGTATTTCTAAAGGAGAATAAAAAATGACTCGATTTTTAATCAAAGCTGCTGTTAACGGCATTATTGTTGTCGCTTGTTTATGGTGGTTTGCAAATACATCTTGGACTTCCGCTATTTTAACGGCGCTGGGCTTGAGCGTCATCGCTTACCTGATTGGAGATCAATTGATATTGCGCGCTACCAATAATATTACGGCTACAATTGCAGATGCCGTAATCGCTGGTTTTTATTTATGGATAGTTGCCAGATGGATGGATTGGCCACTAAGCTTTGGAGAGTTAATGATTACGGTAGCCCTTTTAGGTGTAGCAGAACTTGTGTACCATCGCTTTTTGGGGATTTACGACAACAATCGCATTAACAAGGAACCTGGAAAATAGCACCTGATTACCCTTTATGTGTATCTTCCGAAAAGGGATATATCCATCCCCCTTTGCTAACCTTATCTTTGGGTTACATCACAAAGTTAGGAGAACCCAAATGGATCTAAAAACTTTACTAAGTACCGGGAGGACACTAATGGGGATTTTATCAGGCAATCCACAAAATGAACCCATGCATTATGGCGAAGTATTTGGAGTATGGATGTATCTGGCAACGACAAAGGGCTTGCTTGCTAGTTATCAAACAGCGCTCAACCATACTGGTGATCATGACCTGAAAAGCTTCCTCGAAGACATTACGCGAGGCATGAAACAAGAAGTGGAACAGCTTGAGGAATTACTCAAAGCCAACGGCATTGGATTACCTCCTACACCACCGGATCGCCCTGTAGCTAATTTGGAGAGCATTCCTGCCGGTGCTCGTATCAGCGACCCTGAAATTGCTACCGGTATGTCAAGGGACATTGCAGCCGGTCTGCTTACTTGCAGTCAAATTATGGCTCAATCCATCCGGGAAGACATCGGGATGCTGTTTGGTCAGTACCATGTTGCAAAAGCTCAATTTGGCCTCAGATTGCTGCGCATTTTAAAAGAAAAAGGCTGGTTAGTTCCGCCGCCCCTTCATATGCAAGCGCCAGAACTTGTCCATGCCTAAACTTGAGGATAAGCACTGCCTGATGGGTAGTGCTTGTCGTTTTTTATAAGACGTTCCTTTTTGTCGGTTAGCGGGTAGCTTGCTCGTACAATTTCCGCGCGAACTCCTCCATCAATTCTCGCTTGGCCAACAGCGCAAGCATCCGTTTGGGCAAACCCTCTACTCCGTAATAAGCACCTGCCAATTGACCGTAGACAGCTCCCGTCGTATCCGCATCATCTCCGAGGTTTACCGCTAGGAACAAGCCTTCTTCAAAAGAACTACTGGAATAAAAAGCCCAAAGCGCCGCTTCAAGCGAATCGACGACATACCCTGATCCTTTGATCTCTTTTCTTGTTTTCTCTTTGTAGGAGCCATTCGCGACACGGGCGATATCAGGATCAAGCGGTTGCTTTTCCCATAGATCGGCTACAGGAGAGAACGAATCAACAAGCAACTCCTCTTTGGAAATACCCTGTAGAGCCCCTAGGAGCAATGCCCCGAAAAAACGACAGCCGTCTACTGCCTTTGCCGTCGCGTGTGTAGTACGAGAACTTTGCGCGCAGTAATCAATAGCGAGTTCCGGTTGATTGGCATAATAGAGCGCGACAGGTGCTAGCCTCATAATGGAGCCATTCCCTGCCGACATCGGATGGTCAGATCCGCTGAACGGATTTTTTGTCTGCTCAAAACGCCACAGCGCTTCTTTGGTAATATTCCCGATATCGAAGCAGTGATCCTTGCAGCTCATATAACCCTCTCGAAACCAGGCTACGTATCGGTTCATCTGATCAACTGGATCGAAGCCATTTTTCGTAATCAAGCTCTCAGCCAGACACAGCGCCATCGACGTATCATCCGTCCATTCCCCCGGCTTTAAATCGAATGGTCCTCCCCCGACCATTTCTGTAAGCGGCTCGAAGGTACCTGGTTTGCGAAATTCTATAGTAGTGCCGAGTGCATCTCCAATGGCCAACCCTAGCAAACTTCCCACATAGCGGTCACGCAGTTCCACACCTATCCACACCTTTTTTCCGAATTATCTGTTCACATTAGACAAAGCATCTGGCAATCACATTTTGACCGACATATTGCTCGTTCAATTCATCTGTCGCTACCTTTTCTTCTGTGCTCGCAAGCGTGATAATCTGCGGCAGAACCAGCTTGTAACGGTCCTCCATCACGGTTTCAAGAACGTATTGTTCCTCTTCGTCCCACAAAAGAATTCCTGCTAAAATTCTGGTCTCCACACAGATCCCCTCCATTTTTTTCTCTTTTGAATATGTACGAAAGACGGGTACAATGACCCGCCTTCTAGTGCCTTACGTAATTTGTAATGTGTATACTTACTGCTCTTTTTTCAGGCGTGCGTCCAGAACAAAGTTGCCGAATGGCAGTAATGAAGCGATAAATGCCCCGATTACTTTCAAGAAGGACCACTTATTGGTCATTGTAACATGTGCCAACGCCAAAATATACAGGACAAAAAACAATCCATGAAGCGATCCGGCAATTTTTACTGCAGCTGGATAATCCCAAAAATACTTAAGCGGCATAGCAATCCCGAGAAGTACCAAATACGAGATACCTTCGATCAGGCCGATGAGACGAAAGCGTCCGAGGGCAGAATTCATCATGTGCGGGTACCATCCTTGCCATTGAAATTACCACTATTATAAACGAAAAACTATCATAATGATGAAAATAGTCCAATGTTCATAATATATTCAAAATCAACGGCCCCAGGCTTCTTCTCGAATGCGTTCCATCCAGCGCATCTCTGCGTGCAAATGCTCAATGGCACCGATCAGAATCGTTCGTGCTCCCCAGCTAAGCCTCTCTCTTTTTTCCTCCTGGATCGATTCCAATACTCCAGCTAATCGTCTTACCTCCTGGATGTTACCTTCCAAGGCCTCACCCATTTTCTGTGGATCACCGTACGAAGCAAAAGTAAGAGCCGCGTAGATCGGATTGGTGAGCTGCATCGGTTTTTGCATTTCTTCCAAGAGAAGCTGTTGAAATTGCTCTTCGCCTTTTTGCGTGATCCCATACAACGTCTTATCTGGGCGGCTAGTCTCACGAATGACTTCTTTGACCTCAATCATCCCGCTCTTTTCCAGTTGGTCGAAAGCATAGTAGAGGGAGCCTTTGGCGTATTTCATGTAACAATCCATTCCTCTAGCCTTCACCTGCTGCTGAACCTCGTAGGGATGCTTCTCCCCTTCCATCAGCAATCCCAGAACAAGCAATTTTAGACTCATGACGATTCTCCTCTACCCGCGTTCCGGTTTCGGTGCGGAAGGCGATTTCCCCAGCGCCCGATCATTTCCCATCAGCAAAATGCACACGAGAGCAAGAACAGCAGGAACGAGCGCCCACATAAACGTATTCGCAATGGAAGAAGCGAGAATATCGATCATTTGATCCAAGACAGGTGCCGGAATGGATTCGCGAGCTTCTGGTGTCAAAATCGCTCGCGGGTCTGTAATGGCATTCGTCATCCCTTGACCCCCGAAGGCTGAGAACATGCCGTTTTCAAACGAATTACGTTGCAAGATACCAAACACGGTAATTCCCAATGTCATCCCCAATGAACGAGAAAAAGAGTTCGTCGAACTGGCCGATCCTCTTTGACGCATATCAAAGCCATGAATCGCTGAAATTCCCAAGGTGGAGAAAGAGAAACCCACACCAAACCCTGCAATCACCATATAAAGCGTAACGATCGAACGTGGAATATCAGGCGTCAGCGTACTCAAAAGGAAAATACCTGGTATGAAAAAGACTGCGGATAGAAGCATAATATTGCGGAAGCTGGTCTTCGTCGTCAAAAATCCGCCTAGCTGGCTACCAGCAACCGAGCCAAGCATCATCGGTGTCAACAGCAACCCTGCATTCGTCGCTGACCCGCCATATACCCCTTGGATAAAAATCGGCAGGTACACCGTAGCGATAATGAAAGCAGCTCCATACAGCAGTGCAATCGCATTTGTCGCGGCAAATAACCGCTTCTTGAACATGGAGAACGAAATAATCGGATCAGATGCCCGCTTCTCGACAAATAGAAAAATCACAAACAACAAGAAAAAGGAAGAGAACAATCCAATAATCTGCATCGAATCCCATGCGTATTGATTGCCGCCCAGCTCCAGTGCAAACATCAGACTCACTACAGCACCGACCAGCGTAATCGCTCCCCACCAGTCAATGCTCTGCTTGCGGTATTCCAGAGACTCCTTGTAATACATCGAGATCAACCAGAGGGACACAGCACCAATCGGTACATTGATGTAAAAGATCCAATGCCAGCTGACATATTCGGTAATATACGCACCCAGCAAAGGTCCAAATACGCTGGACGTACCGAATACAGCCCCGAAAAGTCCCGTCATCTTTCCACGCTTCTCCGGCGGGAATACGTCAAAAATAATGGTGAAGGCTATCGGCATCAGTGCTCCGCCGCCAATCCCTTGAATCGCCCGATAAATGCTCAACTCAACGATGCTGTTTGCCGTCCCGCATAAAATGGACCCTAACAAAAATACAATGAGACCAAATACGTAAAAACGTTTTCGGCCATACATATCGGAGAGTTTACCGAAGATCGGCATCCCCGCCATCGTAGCGACCATGTACGCTGATGTCACCCAAACGAACTTATCCATGCCGCCCATCTCACCGACAATCGTAGCCATCGCCGTTGCAACAATGGTATTGTCCATGGAAGCCATCAGGAGACCAAGCAGTAGCCCCGCTACCACCATATTCACTTTACTTTCTCTTGCAATCATTGCTTCACCCTCCTGAGTGGTCAAATCAAAGTACTATACGTTATTATATTCAAATTTGACTACTTATCGAAAAAAACTGCTCCATTTCGCGGAGCAATTTTTCGCAATCGATTATCGTCCGAACGGTGACGGGCTGAATGGCGATGGCTGCTGGGCTTGATTGCCCTTCCACATCTTATACGCCGCTTCTGACATCGGCTCCACTGTCGGCTTAATCTCTCCGGTGAATGGATTCTTATCATAGGGCATGTTAAATGTCCGTGTCCCGTCGCTCTTACGCAGCAAAGAACCATCTGACAGCCTCACCCAACTACTTCCTGGTCCTCCATCGTCTACAACATAGAGGCCGTTATCATCCCAGGCCGGATACGTCGGTACGTTATTTACCGGAGGACGTGCCGTCTGTTTCTTGACTGGTTTTGTCGCGGTTTTCGTCTTTTGTGTTTTCTTCTTCGGTGTGTTCGTTGTAGCAGTTGCTACCGCTTTTGTTTTTGGCTTTCCTTCGCTTTGTTTCTGCGCTGGTGCTGGTACGGGTGCTGACACAGCCACAGACTTTTCAACCGGATAGGCGGAAACGTTTGCGGCGCGTGGACCTTGATTGGCCAAATCCATAGCGGGCTTTGCAGTACCTGCTTTTTGCGAGAGAGATGCCGTTTTCGTATCCGTTCGTCCGTCTGTTTTTACCGCGTGAATCAGTGTTGGCCATAAATAGGCGTTGAAGCCTAGTAATGCGACCATCAAGGCAATACCTACGATTTTTTTCATAATAAGGACTCCTATGACTGAATGATTGTGGTAATAGAGCAATGACTTCTGGCCTATATCAAAAGTTTAGACGATTGGAAGAAAAAAGAAAACACCTTACATAAACAAACTCCTTCTCAGTTTGGTCTTGAGAAGGAGTTTGTTTTAAAGGAGTTTCATTTCAGAGCAGCTTCTTGCTCCTGGGAATGTTGTTTGATTAGTTCCATGGTGTGATCAAGCAGGTTTTTGCCGCCCGTATTTCCATGTCCAGGTACAACGGTTTCGACCTGTGGATATTTTTCGATTACCTTCTGAACGGAGTCATCCCATTGTTCTACATTGGCATCTGCAAGATTTCCGAGGTCCTGAGCACCCAATGCTTTGACGAAGCATCCACCGAATAATATTTTGGATTGGGGAAGCCAAACAGTAATGTTATCTGTCGAATGCCCTTCCCCAGGATAATAGGCTTCTAAGATGGTGTCGCCTACCTTGATTACGGGCTTTTCATCGAGTGTCGGATTTGGCGAAGGATATCCATATTCTTTCGCTAATTTTGCCGTCAAATGTGTACTGCGTACATCTATTTTTTGATGGAGTAACGCACGGATACCTGAATTGCTGTCATCATGTGCATGTGTAATCAGCGCCAGAACACCGTCTTTCTTCCAATGCTTCTTGATCATCTGCAATAGCTCTTCCGTTTTTTGGGTGTCTCCCCATGCTGTATCAATCAGGACGACTCCTTTAGACGTAGAAACGATTAAGCCATTGTGGTCATAGGTTATGCCATTCCATTCATGATAGGATGTATGTAACCATACTTTGTCATTTACTTTTGTTAACACAATGCTTTTTCCTGTTTCAAACATCTAAGCGATATCCATATCGCGGAATCGTCGTGATTTGCTGCCCGTAGCGCCGAAGCTTTTTTCTTAATCGGTAGACGAGCGCATTGACTTCCACTCGTCCAACATCTGGGACATGGTCCTCGTGCAGCATTCGCTCTGGCCAGACTGTCAGCATAATTTCTTCAAAACTAACGGCCCTGTTCGCCTTTTGGTAGAGAAGCTTCAGCAAATCCATATCTTTTCCGGTCATATGCAGTCTACTCCCGTCGAGACGAACTTCTCTTCTCTCCAAATGAATCTCCAAACCTGGCAAAACCGACGTGTTCTTTGGCTGCGTGAAAGGGAGCTCCACCGTATCATCCAGTCTATTGACCTCTCGTAAAAAGACGAGCTCTGCCACCCCTTTTGACAAGCTTATTTGATCCCCGTGACGAAGAATGTGAGAGGAATAATGAAGAGGCGTCCCGTTTACCTCTGTGCCATGCTTGCTTTCCAGATCGATAATCTTGTAATCGTTCCCGATCCTTTGAAAGGCTGCATGCATTCTCGAAATGTACGGACTGGAAAATGTGATGTCCAGTTGAAAACTAGTCCCCCTCCGCCCGATTGTACAGCGATCCTTGGTGAGATATTTGCGTGTGGAAAATTGGTTGGGGTCCCCTTTTTTTACGAGTAAGTACGCACCGTTGTCTATCATCCGGTGATCACCTCACTTGTTGATCAATTACGATTTTGCAGCCGTCAGTGCGTCAACAGCAACCTTGGTCGCTTCAGCAATGAGCGCATCATCATAAGTAGCGTCCTGCTTATCTCTGCTAGACAGCACTGCAATGACAATGGGCTTTTTATTCGGTGGCCAGATGACACCTATATCGTTTCGCGTTCCGTAGCTTGCGGCTCCCGTCTTATCTCCGACCTTCCAGTCTTTGGGGACGTCCGCCCGAATCAGCTTGTCTCCCGTCGTGTTGCCTTGCAGCCACTCGATAAGAATCGTCTGCTTGTCTGACGACAGCACATCCCCTACCGTATAGGCTCTTAGGCTCGTTGCAAGTGCTTTCGGTGTGCTTGTATCGCGAATATCTTCTGGTTTAGCCTCATTCAATTCCGTCTCATAGCGCTCGGATGTCGTCACACTATCCCCAATCTGTCTCAGAGCTGATTCAAAGCCTTTAGGTCCACCCAATTCTTTGAACAACAGATTTCCCGCCGTGTTGTCACTAAAGCGAACTGCGGCATCTGCAACCTCACGTAAAGTCATTCCGGTCGCTACGTGTTTTTCTGTGATGGGTGAATAAGTAACGAGATCGTCCTTGCTGTAGGTGATGACTTTGTCTAGCTCTTCCAAAGGTTTCTGATGCAAGACTGCACCTGCGGCTAAAGCCTTGTACGTAGAGGCAAAAGCGAATCGTTCATCTTCGCGATAAGCAACTGCCAAATCTGTTTCGGTGTCGATCGCATATACGCCCAGCCTCGCATTAAACTTCTTTTCCAGCGCAGCGAACTTTAGATCCATGGCAGATGCTTGTGTTTCCGTTTTTTGGACAGGTGCTTCTGGAGAAGAGCAACCAGTGAGCGTGAAAAGCGTGAGTAAAATCGTTTTCACTGTGAATCCGATTCGTTTAGAATAGTGAGCTTTCATAGATGACGAACCTCTTTCTGGGAAGATAACAGCTATAGATCACATCCGTAATATCATATTACATTTGTAATCAACTGATTTCACGATAATATTACACGCGTAATCCACTTGTGTCAATCTCCTTTTATGCAAGGAAAAGAGCTACATCCGTCCTTTCTTGAAAAAAAGACGCCCTTTCAAGAAAACTGGATAACCGTAAATGGGTTCTCCAACTCAGCTTGAAAGGGCGTGCTTTATTTTTTAGGATGATCAGTCGATGCTTGTTTCGCATCCAATATGGAACGCAGCTCCTGAATTTCCTCGTCCGATAAGGATTCCTTCTGGATGAACTGAACCAGCATCGATTTTAGAGCTCCGCTGTAAATCCGCTCCAGAAAGGACTGTGCCTCGGCGTGCTGGCATTCATTTTGTGAGTACAACGGATAAAACGTATAGACTCTTTGGTTTTGATTGACTCCAACGGCATTTTTTTGAACCAAACGATTCAAAAGAGTACGTACTGTTTTTGGGTTCCAATCCGTTTGACCTTCCAAGGAGGATATAATTTCGTTGGCCGTTAGCGGTGACTTTTCCCATAGCACATTCATCACTCGCCATTCCGCTTCTGAAATACTTGGCATGGATGTAGACATGAAGTCTCCCCCTTTCGATAATCATGACTGAAAGAACAAAGGCTAGTAAAGACCTTTCGCTTTCAAAATAGACAAGGTGATTTCTGCTGCTGCAGGTCCATTCGCGTCGTCTTCGCTTTGTATATTTGTAGCAAAGAAGTAGGTGCCTTCCTCGTTCTCTACATATCCGACAAACCAACCGTTCACATCTTTTTGATTGACGGTGCCCGTACCTGTTTTCCCGGAAAGAATCGAACCCGCCTTTTCCGATAAACGGATGGAGTCTTTCACCGTCAGGATATTGTCTTCTTGAAAGCCAAACTGGTTGGTATAGAACGCTTTTAATAATTGTACCTGCTCCACCGGAGAAATCTTCAAGGAAGATTCTATCCAATATTCGCCGATTCCACCAGATGTATTGGAATTCCCGTAGTTCAATTGTTCCAGAAAAGCTTGCGTCATATCCGGAGAGATGCTCTTATCCATCTCTTTAAAATACCAATTTGTGGAGTTTCGCATCGCTGTAAATAGATCTTGATCCCGGTTCCACTGCTCATAAGGATAGTGGATTCCATCCCATTTTAACAGGGAATCTTCTCTCGAAATCACACCGGCCTCCAAACCAAACAAGGAGAGAAAAATCTTGTAGGTCGAGTTCGGTGAAACTCGTTGTGTACTTCCTGCCTCGTTGTAAATTCGATACTGGTCGGCTTTCAAATCATATAAGACAAAACTGCCTTCAAAGCCACGGAAATAGTTGTCTAAATCCTCGTAAATGGTTCGATCATGTTGAAAATGATAGCGACTGCGATCGTCGGCTAATGCGGAACCAACAAGAACCTGACTGGCAACCAAGACACCCATCATGGAAAAAATGACGGTACTTTTCAACTGCAACAGCTTTGATTCTGCCTTGTGGGAAGCGATTTTCTCGATTCGTTTTTTAACTGCCTTCTTGGAACCGTTTAACTGATTCGCCAAAACGACATTCTCGACTCGACTTTCTTTATCCAAAAACTTAATGATGGTATGACCATATTCCTGATAATTTCGCTTGTCTAAAAGGTTCAGTACAGCTACATCACAAGCAATTTCACGGTCTACTCTCATTTCCCGAAAAGCCAGCCAAACCAATGGATGGAACCAATACAAAAGCTGATACACGACGGTCACATAGTTCGTGACGATATCATGGTTCTTTTGGTGCATGAGCTCATGTAAAAAGATATACTTTATTTCTCTGTTTGACAGCCACTCGTCAAAATGACTGGGAAGGACAACATACGTCGTAAAAACGCCAAACGTCATCGGAGATTTGACCTGCTTGGATTCTGCCAACACGATGTGCCGACTTATTTTTACATCCTTCTTGCATTGTTCAAATATATCGATGATTTCTTGATTGGTGATCACAGAAGCCGATCGCTTGATCTGCTGGATTTTTAACCAGGCTGATAACGTGATCGAAGCACAAACGATCATGCCGACAACCCATAGGCTGGCCAAAATCGTAGGAAAGGAGTCCGGTGTATAGCGACTTACCGACAACGTTAAATCCTGTACCCAATTCGCATTTTCAAACACAGGAGCTTGCGCAGCGAGCATCGAGCTACCGGCTTCATTGCGCTGATTCATTCCTGAAGCAAAAAGATTTCCAAAATCAAAAAAGGAATTCGGGATAAAAGCTGGCGTCAAAGCGACTAGCAAGAGAAACCACAAATTGTACTGCCATCTAGCCGACAGTTGGGAGCGAAATACTTTTCGAATCAAGAAAATAAGGGCGATCGTGCAGGAAGAAACGATCACGCTTACCACCACATGATTGACGAACATGCTACCTGTCTCCCTCCCTTCTTACATAGAGCAATCTAGATAAAAATAGAATCGATATCAATTCTACAGAGCAACAGGAACGCTCTTCATTATGTCAAAAACAAGATCACGATACAAGCTATCATCGGTTGGAAGGAAAAAGAAAACACCTTCTTGAAAATGGTAAGAAGGTGTTTCAGACCTGATTTAGTTCGTTTTCAAAACATCGTGATCAACGTAACGCTCGCCATTCAGTTCGCTGATGACATTGATTGCAACCTTGGCGCCATCACCAGATGTAATGATCGTATGTACGCTTACTCCTGCGCACGTACCTGCTGCCCAAATTCCTTCGATGTTCGTCTTCCCTTGTGCATCGACATCGACAACTGTTTTGATCCGTGGCTCTGTACCTTCTTTGGTTTTTACCCCAATCGCTTCTGCCAAAGTCACGAGCGCTCCAGTTGCAAGAATCACATGCTTAGCCTCGAAGCTGCCTTTTTCCGCTGTCTCTACGAGTAAGCCTTGCTCTGTTTTGGTAATGCTGCTTACTTGGTCGGCTACCAGCTCCGCACCGAATTTCGCTGCTTGCTTTTTACCGATTTCAATGAGGTCTGGGCCTGAGATTTCCATGATGCCGTAGTGATTTTCCATCCACGCGCGCTTGGTCATGCTTTTGTCATTATCAATCAGCAACGTCTTCTTACCTGCTTTTGCAGCAAACAACGCTGCACTTCCTCCTGCCGGGCCTGCTCCAATAATTACGATATCAAACAAAGAAATCTCTCCCTTCCAAAATAACTTTCACAACATAATTATATACTAAGTATGGTATTCAAGACAATATCTATTAACTAGTTTATCCAGTGATTTTTATTTAGCTTCGAACAAAATCTTCAAAAAGCAATTGATATAATCACAAATTTATATTACCTTATTAATTGGTAAATATTTGAAATAAGAGGATTAAAATGATTGATTTTATCAAAAAAGGAAAAAAGTTGTTTTTAACCTCTCTTGCCTCCATGATGCTATTCAGCACTGTTCTGACATCTAGTTTTGCTGCAGAGACTGATGTATTATCCAAATCATCCGTGAATGAAATGCTTCAATACGAATTTTCGAGTGAGGTCATGTCTGAAAACAAAGATGATCTTGAAAAATCACTTACCGATACTTTCGACAACCTAGACCTTGTTCTAAAAGGTATGAAATCCGATAGGGATCTTCAAGAAGCATTTTTAGAAAAGACTTCACTCGAAGATGACGTTAAAAGGGATCTGGAAGAGTATTTTTCCACCAGTCAAGATGATGAAAATGAGCTCAACAAATTGGTTAATGACGTAAAAGAGCAAATAGCTGAAAAGCATTCGGTATTGCCTGAAATAACGGAAACTCTACTATTGCAAAGTGGCTCAAGTTTTAGAAGCGAAGAAAAAGTTCAGCCTACCATATTACCCATTTTATTAAGATTTGCTCTTAAAGAAGCAGTTAAGAAAAAAATGGGGAAAAGGATACAAAAAATGGCTTATGATGAATTTGAAGAAAGAATAGAATCTGAAATATGGGCAGAAGTTGAAGCCTTGCACGAACAATATGATGGGGATATTGATTATGACGGGCCGGAGTCCAAAAGTGCTAGAAATGGCATTATCCAAGGAGAAAAAGTTTTCGATATTATTGACAAGAAAACGGGAAAAGACTTATTGAGGTTCCATATGAAAAGAGTAGATAGAGGTAAAAGCATTGACTTCCATTGGCATAAAAAAGATGATAATTTTAAGTGGCATCATGGTCAGACTCAATTTACGAGAAAAAATCAATTTCCAGAGTATTGGGGAGAAGATTAATGAAGTGGTAGTTTAGTTAGCCAGATTTTCTCTTCTTTGAATAAGGAGTGTATGACAATCGAACTGCGAATAGGTTTTTTGATTGGTAAAAAATTGGATTTGAAAAGAATCGACGAGATTTTATACACCCATGAAAACAAACAAGCTCCATCTTGCAAGGTAGTATTAGACTTTATGGAGATGGACCCAGAGATTTTTTTAAATCGCCCTTTCTCTTCCACAGAACAGGTACCCATTAAAGATCCCGATCTCCTTGAAGCTGAACTTTCCCAATTGTACGATTTTGTATGGGTTGAAGTATTAGGGGGAATTGAGAGGCACGGGCACCCTTCTGTCACTATCTCTGGTACAGAATATGAAGGAAAGCTCATCCATACATTAGACAAGCGAATGTTCATCTTTTTACGAGATATCATTCGTGACGATCAAGGGATACAACTTCTTGAGAAAATCCTTCATGTCCCAAAACCATTACAATGGCTCGTCCTCCCAAAAAAAGACGGAAAAACCCCACCTCCAGACTATATTCTTGACGAGATGGAGAAATGGGTACGCAAGTTGATTGCATACAAGATAGATGAATAAATAGGGAACGGGCTATCTCAAACGTCTTGTAAACGGACAATGAGATAGCCCTCTTCTTTTACGAAGATCGTGTAATCCAGAAGCGACGAATGACCAATCCATCGTCATCTGTACATTCTGACTCAAAAACGCCCCCGTTCTTCCGAATCGTTTTTTCAGATGCAACATTGTCATAATCGCAAATCACCAATACTTCGTTTATACCCAACTCGCTCGTAATATTTAGGGCTTGCGCTAAAATTTCCGTAGCATATCCTTTGCGTCTCTCCGAAGGCCGGATTCCATATCCGATGTGCCCGCTGTTTTTTCGTAGACGCTCGTTGAGACGATGTCGAATATTCACCGCCCCCACTATGCGTCGCTCCTCATTCACAAGCCAATACGTCGAATGAGGAACATAGCCATCCGGAAGATTTTCCTCGTTGCTTTCACTCTCCAGAAATTCCAGATACGCAGGAAAATCATAGGGCTCCCGATCCACTACCCACGGTACGATAGGCTCTCCACTTTCTTTCCACTCTTCGTAGAAAGAAATATACTCTGCTTGAAGTTCTGCACAAGGCTTCGTTACATACAGTTGCCCAGCCATCATCTCACTCCCTTTGCACATTTTGGCGTAAAATTCTTTCTATTATATCTGCAAGAAGAGAGGTTTACTAGCCAAACAATCTTTTACTTCTTGAATCACTTCCACTGGTTGACTAAATGCCGCGTAGGCCGAAGCGTAGACTGGAAATGCGCTTCTTCCATTCACTACCGCTACTTTCAAAAAACAAAAAAAGCGTGACACAAGCAACGAATCGCCTATGCCACGCTCTTACCTGATTAATATTTGTTAAACAACATGATCCAGAGGGAACCTGCAACGATTGTAAATACAATCACAAGTCCAAGAATCAATGTCTGTACGTTGTAGCGTGGTTTTTCTCCTTCGCGGATATGCATGAAGAAGACCAACTGAACTACGAACTGCAAGACCGCCATTACCAAGATCGTGATCATGGTCGCCGTTTTACTCAAAATTGAGTTCATGACCAGCACGAGTGGGATAATGGTGAGCACGATCGACAGGATAAAACCGATCACGTACTCTTTCATCGATCCGTGACTATGATGTCCGCCATGGTTTTGATGTTGTGCCACCTTACATCACCCCCATCAAGTAAACGACTGTGAAGAGGAAGATCCACACAACGTCAAGGAAGTGCCAGTACAAGCTCAGGTTGGTAATTTTGCGGCGAGTAACCGCGGTGATTCCACGACGCTTCAGCTGGAAGATCAACGCAGTCATCCAGAACAAACCAAGCGTTACGTGCAATCCGTGCGTACCAACCAGTGTGTAGAAAGCGGACCAGTAGCCGCTAGTACCCATAGTTGCACCTTCACTGATCAAGTGCATAAACTCAGTGACTTCCAACACTACGAAAGACAGTCCCAAAAGACCCGTTACAGCCAGCCAAGCAATCAGTTGCTTGACATTGCCTTTGTTCATTGCAAGAACAGCGAGACCGCTGGTAAAGCTACTTGTCAACAAGATAAAGGTTGAAGCAATTACACCTGGCAACTGGAACAATTCCTGTCCAGTTGGTCCGCCAGCAAAGCTATTCATCATTACCGCATATGTTGCGAACAATGTACCGAACAGCACGCAGTCTGTTACAACGAAAATCCAAAAACCAAGAACCTTTAATTGTTCATGCTCTTCATGATGGTCGTGGTCGTGGCCGTGACCATGGTCATGATGCTGCGCCATCGTTACACCACCCTCCCCAGTGAAGCCTCAGTGCGACGCACTTCCTCCACCGGTACGTAATAATCCGTGTCGTATTGGAAGGAGCGTGCCCACATGCATGCGAATACTCCAATGAATCCAATGACGGCCATCCAAACCCATCCAAATGTGAAACCAAAACCTACCAAGAACCAGAAGTTCGCCATGATAAACGGAATTCCAGAGTTCTTCGGCATATGAATCGGCTCCAATTTCGCCGGTTCTTCTTTATAGGTGCCATTTGCTTTTGCTTCTTTTGTTGCCCACCAGTCATCCATTTCTTTCACTTGTGGTACAACAGCAAAGTTGTAGAACGGTGCAGGTGACGGAATCGACCACTCCAGCGTACGACCATTCCATGGATCGCCTGTCGTGTCGCGCTCACCATTCTTGATGCTGTAAGCGATTTGCCATACTTGGAAGATGAAACCGATACCCATCAAGAATGCCCCAACAGTGGATACCAGGTTCAGGTCTGCCCAACCGCGATCCCAACCGTACGTATAGTAACGGCGAGTCATACCCATGAAACCGAGCGCGTATTGCGGCATAAAGCACACGTAGAAACCAATATTCCAGAACCAGAAGCCCCATTTGCCCAGTTTCTCGTCGAGCTTGAAACCGAACAGTTTTGGCCACCAGTAGTAAATACCAGCCAGGTAACCGAACACTACCCCACCGATCAATACTTGGTGGAAGTGGGCAACCAAGAAGTAACTGTTGTGATACTGATAGTCTGCCGGAGCTACTGCCAGCATTACCCCTGTCGCTCCACCAATTACGAAGCACGGGATAAAGGCAATGGTCCACAGCATTGGTTGTTTAAAGGATATCCGACCACGGTACATTGTAAACAGCCAGTTAAAGACCTTAACACCGGTCGGTATCCCAACAATCATCGTTGATATCGCAAAGAAGGCGATAACACTTGCGCTCGTACCCATTGTGAAGAAGTGGTGAGCCCATGTAAAGAACGATACAACGGCAATGATCATCATCGCCCAAACCATTGATTTGTAGCCGAAAATCTTCTTACGTGAGAACGTAGCCACGATTTCGGAGAAAATACCGAAAGCTGGTACTACTACGATATATACCTCAGGGTGACCCCACATCCAGATGAGGTTGAGGTACATCATCGGATTACCGCCGCCGTCCATTGTGAAGAAGTGGGCACCTGCGAAACGGTCAAGGAACAACAGAGCCAATGTTACAGTCAAAATTGGGAAAGCGAAGATAATCATAATGCAGCTGGACAATACGGACCAGCTAAACAATGGCATTTTGGAAAGCTTCATGCCAGGTGCACGCATTTTGAGAATCGTTACGATAAAGTTAATCCCTGTCGCCAAACTACCGATACCGGAGATTTGTATCCCCCAAATATAGAAGTTCTGACCTGGTCCAGGGCTGAATTCATTTTGTGACAATGGCGGATAAGACAACCAACCAGCGTCCGGGGAGCCCCCGATTACGAACGAAATGTTGAACAGCATCGCACCGAGCATAAACAGCCAGAAGCTGAGTGCGTTCAAGAACGGATACGCTACATCTCGAGCACCGAGTTGAAGCGGTACTACCATGTTAAACAAGGCAAACATCATCGGCATCGCCATGAACAAAATCATGATCGTACCGTGAGTCGTAAAGATGGCATTATAGTGTTCCGAGTTCAGGAACTCTACGTTCGGGAATGCCAGTTGCAAACGCATCAGCAGAGCGTCAACCCCACCGCGGAACAGCATCAGAAGCGATGCGATCAAATACATGATACCAATACGCTTATGGTCAACTGTAGTCAACCATTCACGCCATAGCCAACCCCATTTTTTATACTTAGTCAGAACGAATACGATCGCAATGATGCTCAGTACAATCGATACGTCCGCGCCGTAAATCAGTGGGTCACCTGTTACAAAGAACGTGGATGCAAAATCCTTAATGTTCTCCCACACGTGGTATTCCTCCTCCCTCTCGCCTAGTGGTTCATACTGGAATGATTCATTCCAGGCATGTTGTGCGATTCAGTCTTTTGATGCGTATTTAGCGAAGTCTCATTAGAAGACTTGTCACCTGCAGGCGCAGGGTTTTTCTCCATCACATAGTCCATATCGTGACCATGGCCATACTTGGCAACGATCTCTTCAAACATTCCTTCTGGGAATGCAGAGTACGTAAACTTATCTGTCACGCCAGGCTTGCGAAGTTCTTCATAATCTGCCTTCGTCATAGCTGGAGTCGTACCTTTTACTTCTTTTACCCACTTATCGAACTCGTCTTTCGGTTTGGCAACAACATTGAACTGCATTTTGGCGAAGCCTTCACCAGAGAAGTTGGAGCTAAATCCAGCGAACGTACCTGGTTCATCTGCTTGCAGATACAGCTCGGTAGCCATTCCCGCCATCGCATAAATCTGTCCACCCAATTCTGGAACCCAGAAAGAGTTCATCGGCGCATCAGCAGATACCTGGAAGCGAATCGGTACACCTGCTGGAATCTCCAGATGGTTAACAGTAGCGATATTTTGTTCTGGATACGTAAACATCCATTTCCAGTCCAAAGCCGTAACCTGAATGGTCATAGGAGCAACTTCTTTATTCGGGTTCTCTTTTAACACATAAATATCACGCACAGTAAAGTAACCCAGCAATGCAACGATAACGATAGGAATAATCCACCAAATTACCTCAAGGGTTGTACTGTGTGCCCACTCCGGCTTATAACTTGCTTTATTGCCCGGTGTATCCCGATAGCGGTATACAATGAAAGCGGTAAGCGCAATAACCGGAACGATAATGACAGCGACCAATATCGTGGAAATAATAATGAGATTGTACTGCGTTTCTGCTACAGGTCCTTTTGGATTCAAGACGAGGTATTCGCTACCACAGCCTGTCAGCAGAACGGTGCCCAACACTGCCAAGATCCAAAATTGGATATGCCTCAGCATTTTTCCTCCGCTCATTCTCCTAATCCCTCCTAGTCACAAACAACGAGCATGTAGTACTTTGAGAGCGCAGTTCCTTTCAGGTGAACTTCGCCTCACATATGT
Organism: Brevibacillus brevis; assembly: GCF_001039275.2. Taxonomy (NCBI): domain Bacteria; kingdom Bacillati; phylum Bacillota; class Bacilli; order Caryophanales; family Paenibacillaceae; genus Brevibacillus; species Brevibacillus brevis. The sequence goes on along the minus strand of NZ_CP030117.1, from coordinate 1,242,764 downwards.
CGATAGTGCAGATAGTGCAGTCACTCTCTATGGAGGTCTCGAACGAGGTTTTGGAAAACCCTCTTTTCTTTAACGTGCATTCACACTTTTCGAGAGTACCTCACAATAGAGTTTTTTTAACACAAGTGAACTTCACCATTTGCCGCATATACATACTATCAGAGTCTGCGAGCTTTTGTACTCGTTTTTAACGACGTTCAATATTTCGTAGCTTTTCTGTTACAAAGTGTTCACATAGCATTCACGAGTTGATCATATTCTTGTTAGGATTCTCCTCTAATGAAGTCCGCCACCCATTTCTGGTCATCCCACCCAATTCCGATTGTCAAGGTTTCTTTTCACTTTTAATAAAAAAATCAAAAAAACGCCAGCGCATTTGGCTGACGGCAAAATTCCGTATAAATAAAAAAACCTCTCATTATAATGAAGAAAATGAGAGGTTCTCTATGGGTCTATTTTTATCTTGTTAGGCGTCCGTTCTTTTTAATGTCATCAAGCGAAATACTGTGCTCATAATGAAGATATTCATACCAGCGATCAAAAATCCGATCGACACCATCAACGGCAAGTTTTGCGATCTGAAATCGCTTGCAGTGAAAGCCATAATAACAGCACCGACAAATAATACTGTCCAAGCCATCCATCTTAATACATCTGCTGCTTTTCGATCGTTATTCATAACACAAAACCCCTATCATTATAGATTTTTTGCGTGACCGTTTTTGTTTTATGCTCTCATTGTAACATAATATTCACTTGTTGTTCATATTTTGTTCAATTTTTTATAAAAAATTTGTCAAAACTTTTTTCATAAACCTATTGGCTACGGTGTTGTTACATTTTTACTTTGTGTCACAAATGTGAAAGCGTTATTGTTATAATGAATGGAGTAAACGGTTTCATACATTCATCGCATCATGATCTGTCATCGAAGGTGGTTTGCCCATGATTCATACACCCAAAAAAGCACGTATCAGCCTCTTGACCCAAATGGTTCTGCTCATTTCCATCGTTGTCCTGATCAGCATGGGGATAGGAACTGCCTTATTTTCCTTCATATTAGATGACATTTTGGATCGTTATATTGGTCAGCAAGCCATGACGGTCGCCAAGCTATCTGCCATGGACGAACGCATCATTGCAGCCTTCGGGACCGATCAACCTTCCAAAGTGATACAACCGATAGCCGAAACCATTCGGATGGAAACAGGCGCTAGCTATGTGGTGATTGGAAACAAGGACGGTATTCGGTACTCTCACTACGACCCAAAGCAGATTGGATTACCGATGGGAACCAGCAATGACCCCGTCTTTTTAGAAAACCGCTCGGTCATTTATCGGGGGACAGGCATTTCAGGTCCAGCCATCAAAGCGAAAACACCGATCGTCAATAAGAAAGGCGAAACAATCGGTGTCTCCTCTGTCGGCTATGTCATGAGTGATGTAGAGAAAAAGGTCGCGGAATACAAGGAAAGGGTCGTCGCCTTATCCCTGGTGCTGCTGGTTATCGGCATTATTGGCGCGATTATCATTGCCAGACGAGTCAAGCGATTGATCTTTGGTCTGGAACCAGAAGAAATCTCATTTTTGTTTACGGAAAAAGCAGCTATTCTTGAATCGATTCGCGATGCTACGGTAGCAGTCGATATGCAAGGGCGTGTCGTCTCAATGAATAAACGCGCACGTTCCCTTCTCCAAGAGGATTTGACCGTAGGGAAATCGATCGCCAGCCCGCAATTGCGTGACATCATTCATTCCGTCAATCGAAATACGCAAGAAATGAACTACAAAATTTTGCTGGGGCACGAAATTTTTATAACCGACTACTCCCCTATTTTGAGCAATAATGAAATCAGAGGCGTGGTCTTCACATTTCGTCCAGAGTCAGAAATCGAGCAACTTACCGAAGAAATTACGAAGATCAGTTCCTTTTCGGACAATATGCGTGCACAAAATCACGAATATTTAAATCGTTTGAACACCATTTACGGTCTCCTCAAGCTAAAGGAATACGACAAAGCAATCGAACTCATCACTGATGAAGTAAAAGAACGGCAGGATATTCTCGCCTTCATTATGAGTTCAGTCAAAGAGCCCTTCATCGCAGCTTGTCTGCTAGGGAAAATCAATCGCTCCAAAGAAATGAAGGTATTACTCGAAATTGATCAGGACAGCTATTTGGGAGATGTACCTGATAGCTTGGATACAAAGGTATTGGTCACGATTCTCGGCAATTTGATCGACAACGCGATGGAAGCTGCCCTCGAATACAAAGGATCTGAAGCAATGGTTCACGTCTCCTTTACTGATTTAGGTGGCGATATCATATTTGACATCGAAGACAATGGACATGGGGTATCAAAGGAATTGGAGCCCCGCATCTTTGAAAGCGGTGTCACTACGAAATCAGGCGAAAATCGAGGACTCGGTTTGGCTATTGTGAAAAACGCCATCGAGCTATTAGAGGGGCAAATCTCACTCGGAAAAAGTGATCTTGGCGGAGCGCGTTTCACCGTCGTCGTCCCCAAGAAGTGGGACAAAGCATCTAGAGAGGAGGCAATCCACGATGTCTGAGAAACCCATTACCGTCATGATCGTGGAAGATGACGAAATTGCAGCTAGAATCTATGAACAATTCACAAGTAAACTGGAAGGATTCCAGATTATTGCCACGGCCACGACTGGAAAACAGGCATTGGAGATGCTTCACGTCGTTACGCCGGATGTTCTGCTCTTGGATATTTATTTGCCAGATATGAACGGGATTGACCTGTTGCGTGAAGTACGGAATCATTTTCGCGGGATCGATGTGGTTATGATCACAGCCGCAAACGATGTGGAAACCGTGAGAGAAGCGATACGTGGCGGGGCATACAGCTACATTATCAAGCCGATTATGATCGATAAATTCATGTCTACCTTGGAGCAATATGCAAATACGAGACGCCAGCTACAGCAGCATACAACCATTGATCAAACAGCAGTGGACAAGCTGTTTACAAAAGCCACACACACTCCTGCTACCAAAACTGTTGAGACTGTCACCACACTCCCGAAAGGTATCGACAAGCTGACATTAAAGCTGATCCGGGACAAGATGCAGGAGACCACCCAAAGTATGAATGCCGATGATCTGGCTGCACTGGCTGGCATGAGCCATTCGACGGTGCGCAGATACCTCGAATTTCTTGTCTCTATTAATGAAGTGACAGTAGAGACGTTCTATGGAACTGTCGGGCGTCCGGAACGAAAATACCGCTGGGTGCCGCAAAAATCAGCAAAATAATGCCTGATCGCAAAAAAGGGAAGCTTCATTTATGAACCTGAAGCTTCCCTTTTTCTTTTCTTGCTACCGGTTGTGTCGCACCTGGACTCTTTTCCCGAAACATCGTGATGATGGCAACGGATGCAATGATCATGACAGCAGCAATCAAGGTTTGGCTTGTCAATTGTTCATCAGCGATCAGCCAGCCTAGAAATACTGCGACAATCGGGTTTACATAGGCGTACGTGGAGACCAGAGAGGGCTCTGCATTTTTCAAAAGCCAAATATACGCCGTGTAGGCGACAATGGAACCAAATCCAACTAAATAGCCAAAGGCAATCCAGGAACGCAGGGTAATCTCCGATATATGCAGCTTCGTCCAATCTTCGAGAAACAGCGACGCGATCCCCAGCAAAATTCCTCCAATGAGCATTTGCAAGGCCGTTGCCATCACAGGTGATGCTGGGAGCTTTGCCTGGCGCGAATACAACGATCCCACTGACCAACAGATCGAGGCAAACAGGAGCGCCAGGATTCCGATCAAATCTATTCCTTGATTGCCTGTGCCCTCGGGATGGACAACCAGTACAGCGATCCCCGCCAAGCCAAACAGGATTCCTCCCATGACTCCAACCGTAGGCTTCTTCTTGCTGCCACCGATCCAGTTGAAAACGAGAATCCACAACGGCACGGTAGCGATTAGCAAGGACGCGATTGCTGACGGTACCTTGAGCTGTGCCCATGCAACTACACCGTTACCACCGAGAAGCAGCAACGCCCCAACTATTCCAGCCCCTCTCCATTCTGCTACACTGGGCAGCTCTGCCCCTTTCCAACGCCCGATCAGGAATAGGACCAATCCCGCCAAGAAGAACCGCGCACCCGCCATAATAAAGGGTGGCATCGATTCAATGGCGATCTTCATCCCGAGATAAGTGCCCCCCCAAAACAAGTAGACCGCTAGCAACGCAATCGTAACGCCAAATAATTTCGAATCTTTTTTTCCTGTCATTGTGCTTCCACCTTGGTTTTCAAATTTCTTTCCAGCCATCCTCGTAGATCGTCGACAAGATGAAGGTCGTGGAGGTTTCCAGTATTTCGTCATACTGAACCATTTCATCGATCAGATTGGTGATATCTTCCGGTGCCGTCGCACGTACTTTTAGCATCATACACCACTCTCCCGCGAGCCGTTGGCATTCGATGATGGTCACGTTCGGTACCTGAACATTCACAATCTTCGCTGTGATTTCTTTGAAATCCTGACATCTTGCTTTGACGAAGATCAATACCTTCAGCCTTTGGTCTAATTTTCTCCAGTCAATGATGCCTCGGTACCCCTTGATAACCCCATTCTTTTCCAGCTTGGCAACCCGTTGGTGGACAGCCGGTCGCGAGATGTGCAGCAGCTTGCTGATTTCCTCATGAGATATCCTTCCGTTTTCCTCGAGCAATTGAACAATTCTCAGGTCAACCTCATCCATCACATACCTCCTGTGGTTATAGTAGCATATTTTCCTTCATATAGACCATTCGTACTCTATATTGACCGAATTCAAACGAATAGTAAATACAGAGCAAGATATCCCCAAAAAATAATGCCAAAAACCGTTGGTTAAGCCCCCCTATCATTACGAATCGTTACTTAGGTACTCATACAAAAAAGAACAAGCCCCCGCTTGATTGTAAGCGGGGACCAGCTTAGAAGCATCGTCCTTATCATTCTGGTTTCTCAAACAACGCCATCCACTCATCAACTTGGATGGAAACGACTTGCTCTCCTTCTTTTTCAACTGCGAAGTAGGCTTGGATTTCTTCATCAGCACTTGTAATATGCGCAGTTACTTGCTCAACCTGCTCCTCAGTCTCTGTCGTACGTCTGACCCAAGTCGCATACGGGAACGTCTTTTTACGGATGCGCGAATGACTCTCGACCAGTCCCTCTTGCTCTATCCATACTAACCATTCGGAGCGTGAGTAACTTCGTACATGGCTGTGATCACGAAGTTTTTCCAGTGTATTCACGAATCGATCGAGCTTTTCATCCTCTGCTGCGATATTGTCGATCAGCACAAATTTTCCACCCGGCTTTAGGACACGGGCAACTTCTTTTACAAATGCCTCTGGGTTCGGAAAGTGATGAGCCGCGATTCTGCACCCGACTGCATCAAAGGATTCACTCAAAAACGGTAGTGCTTCCGCATCTGCAACCACATAAAAGACATTGCTCGCGTGAGATTTCAGATGGTTTCGCGCCGCTGCGAGCATCGGCTGTGTCAAATCGGTCGCAAAGACTTGACCGACATGTGGAGCGATTGCCTTGGTAAGATGACCGCCACCCGTTGCCACATCGAGAAACACCCAATCAGGCGAAGGATTCAGCCAAGGCGTGAGGAGAGCGAGATCCTCTCCCGTAGCATGCGTCTGGCTATTCACATACTTTTCAGCATTCGCACCGAACTGCTGTTTGACTTCCTCTTTAATCTTTTTGTCATCGCGCATGAGAATCGCCCTCCTCTATTCTTCGTTCACGATTACTTTCTTCCCTCTCATTTTCATGATCAAGGGAACGGTGATCCAGAGAACCGCAATAATCAGAAACACCAGCGATACTGGCTTTTCAATAAAGATAGAAAAATCACCATTGGACGTCGTCAGCGCGCGTCTCAAATTATTTTCAATCATCGGACCCAAGACCAAGCCCAGAACGAGTGGAGCCATTGGGAAATCGTTTTTCGCCAAAAAGTAACCCACGAGTCCACAGAGGAGCAGCAAGACCAGATCAAAAACGGAGACACGGACTGCGTATACACCAAACACAGAAATGGCAACGATCATCGGGATCAAATATTTAGGTGGTGTCTCAATCAGCTTCGCAAACACCTTTACGAGCGGCATATTGAGGATCAGGAGCATCACGTTTCCGATGAACATACTGGCAATCAAGCCCCAAGCGATGTTCGGATGATCTTCAAACAAGAGCGGACCTGGCTGCACGTTGTACATAATCAGTGCGCCCATCAATACCGCTGTCGTCCCTGTACCCGGAATCCCCAAGGTCAGAAGTGGGATCATCGCCCCACCAGATGCTGCGTTGTTTGCCGACTCTGGAGCCGCTACCCCAGCGATTGCCCCTTTGCCGAATTTTTCAGGCGTTTTACTGATTTTCTTTTCCAGCAAATAAGCGAGGAAGGATGCCAATGTAGCACCAGAACCAGGAACAATTCCTTTAAAGAATCCAACCAGTGATCCGCGGAGAATCGGTCCAGCACTTTCTTTCAAGTCTTGCTTGGTCGGTATAATTCGGGAGATTTTGGCGATCTCTCCCTCATTCACATCCCGTTCGAGAATCGTCTTGAACACTTCTCCAAGCGCAAATACCCCTACAGCGATCGTCAAAAATTCCAAACCAGAATAAAGCTCGGGCATATCAAAGGTAAAACGCGCCACACCCGATACATTGTCCAGCCCGATCGTCGCGATCAATAAGCCAAAAACCGTCATCATCAATGCTTTGGTCACGGACTTGCCTGCCAGCCCGCTCAGTGCACATAACCCCAAGATCATCAGTGAAAACTCATCTGCCGGGCTGAGCTTGAGCGCTACTTCCGAGAGTGGCTCTGCCAAAAATACCAGACCGATCAGCGAGACGAGTCCTGCAAAAAACGAACCAATTGCAGCGATGGAGAGAGCGACTCCCGCTCTTCCCTGCTTAGCCATCGGGTATCCGTCCAGTACGGTAACAACAGAAGATGACTCACCAGGTGTATTCAACAAAATCGAAGTAGTAGAGCCGCCATACATCGCTCCGTAATAAACCCCTGCCAGCAAAATAATGGCGCTGGTCGCCGCTGCTTCTGGAGGCAGTCCACTCGTCAACGAAGCGGTCACCGGAATCAACAAGGCCACGCCACTGATTGGGCCAATCCCTGGCAATACCCCGACTACTGTACCGATCAAGACACCCACAAATGCAAAGATAATATTTTGCCATTGCAGGGCAGTGGCAAATCCGTTCAGCAAATAATCAAATGCACTCATTTCATCCACCTCCTACAAGCCTAACCATGTTGGTAAACCGGGCAAAGTGCCATCGAGAACTTCCACGTACAACAAGTAGACACCGAATGAAAATGCACCGGAAATGAGCACGCTGTTGAGCCATTTCCCTTTCTGCATCGTCTGAAATCCAACCAAAAGGAAAAGGAAGGTACTGATCACATAGCCGATTTCCTCTAGAAGCAATACGTAGAATAAGGCCGCGACAAGAATGATGAGGAACCGTTTGTAATCGAGCTTTTCCTTCTCTTTCTTGCCCTCTTGCTTGTATTTGAATGTCTCATAAAATAATCGCAGGCTGAGCAGGATCAGCAAGCTTCCGAGTCCCATTGGAAAAATGTTTGGTCCGACATTGCTGCCGTAAGCACTCGCCGAGATGTTTTGGCTCCCGACCACAAATGCTACGCCCAACACGAGAAAAATCAGACTGGCGAAGCGGTCAAATGTTTTGCTCACGTATGTTCCCTCCTGTTCGTACAAGAATCCAGAATGAAGGAGGAGGAGAAGAATCGCTCCTTCTCCATCCCCCATCAAACCTTTTTATTTTGCCATTCCGAGCAAGCTCAGGATTTCCTTGAACATTTTTTCTTGCTCACCCAGGTAGCTCTTGAAGTCTGCACCGTTTTTGTAGCCATCGTCCCAGCCGTTTGCTTCCAGCTCTGCTTTCCACTCAGGAGTCTCTGTCATGGCTTTCAATTTTTGCTCCCAGTAAGCAACAGCATCTGGTGTCATGTCTTTTGGTCCAAATACACCGCGCCAGTTGATCAGCTCCGTGTCATAACCGGATTCTTTATACGTCGGGATGTCCTTGAACATTCCTTTCAAGCGCTCCGGGGAAGAAACACCCAAGATTCTTACTTTGCCGGATTTCAAGTATTCACCCGAACCGGATACATCTGTAGCCAGTACGTCAGCATTGCCACCCAAGAGAGATGCGATCGCTTCTCCACCGCCATCGTAAGAGATGTATTTCACTGATTTCGGATCAATTCCCGCTTTTACAGCTGGCATCAAAAAGGTCAAGTGATCAAGCGAGCCAGGAGCAGAACCGCCTGCAACCGTTACTTTGGTTGGATCAGCTTTGATTGCATCCATTAACGATTTCAGATCCTTGTATGGAGAATCGGCTGCTACTACGATCGCGCCGTAATCTTTCGTCAATTGTGCCAACGGAGTCATATCATTGTAGGAATGCGGGCTGTTTCCTTCTTTTTTCACATTGTTGATGACGATTGGTGTAGAGGGAAGCAAGAGCTTATAGTTGTTTTTCTTGTCCTGCGTTACGAAATCAGCCAAACCTACTGCCTGTCCGCCACCTGGCTTGTTTTCGACGGAGATCGTCTTGTCTACCAGCTTCGTTGCTGACATCACCTTTGCGAGAGAACGCGCTGTTTTATCCAAACCACCGCCTGCCCCAGACGGAGCGATAACCGAGATCGGTTTTTCCGGATAGGTAGAAGCTCCTCCAGAGGATGCTGTCTGCCCACCGCCGCCGCCTCCACAGGCTGCGAGGCTAAGTGCCATTGCCGTAGTGAGGAGTACTCCGGTCCACTTTGTCCATTTGTTTGATTTTTTCATTTTTATAACCCCCTCGATTGATAGCGTTTTCAAATAAGTTAAGGAGATCATAGCATCAGATGAAAACGCTTCCTAGTTTGTTCAGATAATTTGGATAAACACCATATTTACGATTATTTTCATTTTTTTCACGCCAAAAAGACCTGCCGTTCCGGTCAGGGAACGTACAGGCCTTGCCATAGATTCGACTGTAAAACTTCGTCAGGCGCTGGTCTCCTTTGGCTGTTTGATCCTGCTGTGGCGGTTCGTCCATACACGAGCGCCGAAGGAAAACAACGTCAGGACAAGAACTAAACGAAACAGATGAAACGCTGTCACTAAGATCGGATCGGCACCTGTCGCCAAGGCAGTCAAACTCATCTCGGCGAGTCCACCTGGCACCGTAGCCAGAATCGCGGTCACGATATCGGTAGCCGTCACGTAAGAAATGCCGATGGCAAGCGCAATCACCATGACGAACAAGAACAGGGAATGCATGAGACCGAACAGAAAGAATCGACGGTTTTTGGCGATGTCCTCTCGTTTGAAGCCAAGACCGATGCTGACCCCGATGAATATTTGCGCCCCTTGGACTAAGATGCTTGGCAACGCAGGACTCTCTCCCACAAGCGATGTATTCATCGAAATCAAAGCGGTCACGAGCAAGGCACCTAGCAAGAACGGAGCGGGTATATAACAGCGTGACGCAATCAACGCTCCAATGACACCAGCCACAAGAATCATGACTGTCTGCCCAATCCCCAGCATGTGTTCTGTAGTAGCTGGCTGTATGGCAGCATGAGTAGGTAGAAATGTCACAAGATAAGGAGTGCAAAGCACGACGCTGATCGCACGAATCGAGTGGAAAATCGTGATGACTTGTTGATTTCCTCCAGCCGTTTGCCCCACCGACACCATTTCCGATAATCCGCCGGGAATGTTACTGAAGATCGCCGTTATTCCGTCTACTCGGCAGACCTTATAAAATATCCAAGCGTTTACCAAACTGATTAAGATGGTCAAAATCGTGGTGATGAGCATCAAACCGATGTGCCCTGTCATCGTATCGACGATTTCTGGTGTCATTCGCAGACCAAGGGTAATCCCAATCACTGTCAAGCCTGCTTGACGAAACCATCGGGGAATCCAAAGATTTTTGACCCCAAGCATATTACAAATAACCGTGGTGACTAATGCTCCGAGCAGCCAAGGAAGTGGACTGTGGATGGTAGCAAACAGCCAGCCTCCCAGTGATCCGAGCAGCAATGTAAACAGAATGCGTAACAGCATAAGCGTTCCCTCTCCTACTCTCCGACGTTGTATGAAGCTTCTAGGGTGGGGGTACACCTAGTGTAAAACAATTGTTCTCGCAGCAAAAATACAAAATGGTTATCGTTAGCGATTCCTTGAATGAATACTAAAAAAACTGCTGGCTCCAAGATCAGAGAGTTCCCAGCAGTTCCTTTTTCCTTGCTTAATCGAGAAATGTTATCTCACCCTGCTCCATGAAGCGTACAAATGCCTTGACCATTTGCAAGTCCATTGAGTCCGCATGATAAAACATCCAGGTGCTTCGCCTGATCGGCTCCCCTTCTGCTGTGGTCAGCTCAATCATGTGCAGATCGTCTTTGCCATTGAGCACGCCTCGTGGAAGGATGGCGTACCCCAAACCGTTTGCTACCATTTCACTGCATGTATCCGCCTTGTCGACCTCCATGCCGATCAGCGGGGGTTGGGAAAATCGTTCGGTCCACCAGTTGTCTACTAACGCCTGCAGCATCGGATCGGTCTCGTAGTCGATTCGCGGCAGGGTGGGCAGGTCGTCGATATGAATAGGTTCCGTGGAAACGACATAGACAGATTCCTCGAACAGCAAGTGCTTTTGGTCGGACCAGTTGTAGCTTCCCCGGACGAAGCCTACGTGCACGTCCTGATTATACACGGACTTGTAGACGTCTTTGCTCCATCCGGTCATCACCTTGTACTCGACGTTTGGATAGGCTTCCTTGAACTTTTTCAAGATCATCGGGAGCTTGTACCGTGCAAAATAGTTGGATACCCCCAGCCTGAGCGTACCATTGACCTCTTCTCCCATGTTCAAGACATGCTCCTTGATATTGCGCAGTCTGAGGAGCATTTCATCCGCGCATTTGGCCAAATACTCGCCTTGAGGAGTGAAATGAACGCCTCTACTCCCCCGTTGCACGATCTGTACGCCAAACTCTTTTTCAATCTGCCGTAGCCGTTTGGTCAGAGCAGGCTGGGACAAATACAAGCTTTCGGCTGTTTTCGTGATGTTTTGTTCCTGGTACAAGGTTTGGAGAATGTACCAATCGCGATATTCCATAGCTATAGTGTCTCCGCATGATTATTTGTCACTTCTTTATTTATCACATTTTTCTCCTTCCTTTTCAAATAGTTTCCAATCACAATCACCAGAAGTGCCAATGCTACCGGCAAAATCATATGCAACGAAGGCATTACCCCCTCCAGGAAGCTGCCAACTGCTTTGTCTCCTACAATCATTTCTCCTGCTGTATATCCGAGCAAAGCCGCCCCCAACAATACGATGATGGGAAAACGGTTCATCAGCTTCATCAGCAACTGACTTCCCCAAATGATGAGCGGAATGCTGATGGCAAGACCGATGATGACCAAAACCAGGTTCCCGTTTGCTGCTCCAGCTACGGCAATGACATTGTCCAGACTCATAATCAGATCGGCAAAAATAATGGTTTTGAGTGCCTCAACAAAACTCGCTCCCCCACCAATGTGACTGTCCTCCTCTTCACCTTTTAACAGCTTGACCGCAATCCAGATGAGCAAAAGTCCTCCAACGACTTGGACAAACGGGATTTTCAACAGCCAGATGGCAATGAAGGTAAGGATGATCCGCAGTCCAATTGCACCGAAGCTCCCCCAAAAAGTGGCTTTTTTCTGTAGCTCTGGACTCAGGTTCCGACAGGCAAGAGCAATAACGACTGCATTGTCTCCACTCAGGACCAGGTTGATCATAATGATTTGTAGTAAGCTAAGTAAGTAATCTGTCATGATGTCTCCCTCCAATATTGCTGATATTGACAATAATAGACCTATCTTTTCGTTAGCGCAGTATTATTTCTATTATTTGCATATATTTTTTTTGAAAGACCGGCTACTTCTTGTATCCATACACAGAAAAATCCGCCCGTACTTTTCGAATCGCTAGCCAAACCGGCAATCCTCTCGCTACCCAGCGCAGGGCAGACATAATATTTTGTTCATTTTCAAACTGCTCGACGATGATGACGGTCTTTTCATTGATGTATGTCTGTAGCTCCTCCCAGCCCATTGCCGAATAGCGGTCATTTCCATACGTTTTCAGCGCCAAAAAGTCTTCGCGTTTTGGGTCCTTCAGTTGGAGGAGATGTTGAATGGCTCTCGCACATTCGGGATGAATGGTATTATTCATGATGTCATGCCTCACTTTGGTACGGGATGACTTTATGTTAAACGATTGCAGCAAGCTTCGCACGCAAATAAAAAAGGCCATCATCACTTTGGTAGGATAACGACCTTTTGTGTTTCTGTTGATTCAGTTTTTCTGCTCGAGTCTTCGTCGTCCGTTGTCTCATGTCAGCAAAAGCGAAAATGCTTCTGTTTAGCTCTGGGTTTCTTTTGCCTTCACGGGCCAGCTTTTCGCGTTGCTTGCGTGCTGCGCTTTTTGCCATAAGTCACTCACTCCTCTTTGACGGCTTACTACCATGATTACCGTCCTTGGTGTTATCATAGAACGCTTCCTGTCTGGTTGCAATGAAAATAGTAAAATCGCCTACAACTCTTGTCCATTCCTTTTTCTACCCCCTGAATAGGATAGTTTGACAGGAGGTGTTGAGACTCGATGCAAAAGAAAAGAATCACGGCGAGACGCGTAGAAAACCAAGTTTATTCCAATCGGGTTCTGCGCTCTGAATTCGATCGCAACTGGCGTACAGTAATCTCCAGAAGTGGTTACGTTATTTATATTGCAACAGCGAATCGAGCAAAAATAACTGTACTGCTTTCAAATGGATCTAGGAAATTGCTCATCTTCAGACAAGGTGGAAGAGTATTGGTAGGCGGTGGGGGTACCAGTCATTATAGCAAACCACACATTGCAAAGGACTTGTAAGATGTGGGAATCGCCCTGCTCAGTATTGCGTGTGACAGGGCGTTTTTCATGGAGCGGATCGCTTACCTCGTCTTAATAATCACCGTCATTTTTTGCTTCATCTTTGTATCCTGAATCCTTCCGATGATCTCCGCTCGCTTCCATACAACAAATTTATGCTCTTGCCCGTTATGCAGCTTGATCTTCATTCCGTTTGGGATCACGAATAGCGTATTCCGCTTTTCAACTGCCGCAATATCATTCAAGCTTAATTCGAGAGGTTGTGTTTGAATATTGAAACTGTGTGGTTGAAAATAGAGTCTTTCACTCGTAATCGTTAACTTCCCACCTACTCCTTCCATTCCTCTGAATAGGTTTGCCGCTATATTCTCTTGTACGATCGATTCGTTTCGCCTGAGTTCCATTGTTTCCTTTTCCCCTCCGACATACGATTCCGTTTTTTTCACGAATTGGTAGGCACTTCATATTACCATAACTAGGAATAAAGAAACACAGTAGATGGCTTCAACGATCTACTGCGGTTCTTTTCATTAACAATCCTACCTATTCAAAAAAAGCACTGGGGTATTCAACAACGCCCGAGATATGAGCCAAGGCATTTTCTTGCAGCTCCAAAGCCATAAATACTTCATCCGGTACGTCGAAAGGTGCTTTTATTCCCCATCGGGATGCTTTTTGGAAGCCAAACTTCGGGTAATATTCGGGATGGCCGAGGACAACAACAGATTGGTATCCCAGTTCTTTGGCTTTTTGGAGGGCTTCGAGAATTAATTTCTTTCCTATGCCTTTGCTTTGGTAATCGGGCAAGACAGACACTGGAGCAAGTGCAAGTGACTCTATGCTCTGATTGTCATTGCAGATGTGTACTTTTGAAAAAAGAATATGTCCCAAGATCGCTTGATTCTCTTCATCAATCGCGACGAGAGATAACGTGGGGATAAATGCATCCGATTTTCTGATGCGAGACACCAATTCATGTTCTTTGTGATCGGTGAACTCTGCATTCGCGAATGCACTTTTTACGACTTGTTCAGTAACGGAATAATCATCTACCTGTTCTATTCTGATCATCGTGTTCATCGTTCACATCTCCTCATTCCATATCGCTTGTATTGCCCATATGTTATCACATCTATATGGCAAAGCGCCCTGCTCGTATGCCTGGAGACAGGGCGCTTCGTTTGTGTAAAGACGCAGGTTAATAGGTAAACTTATTGATCAAAACTTTCAGCTCTTCCGCCAATGACGACAAGGATTGAGCGGAGGTTGAGATCTCTTGCATGGAGGCGAGCTGCTCTTCGGTAGAGGCTGCTACTTCCTCGGCTGTTTCGGCATTGCTTTTCGCAATGGTGACGAGCACATTGGCTGTCGCGGTTACTTCCTGAACAGCAGCCAAGATTTGCTGTGCGATCATGGAAACCTCTGCGATATGTGGATTGGTCAGTCTGGTGCTCTCCATGATGCCTTCAAACTTGTGAATCGTCTCCTCGGAAACGTTCAAACCTGCTGCAACATCCAGTCTGACTTTTTCCATATTGTCGACGGATTGCTTGGTTTCCCGTTGAATCTCTGTGATCAATTCAGAAATTTGCTTGGCCGACAATTGTGATTGCTCAGCCAACAGGCGCACCTCTGTAGCAACAACTGCAAAGCCTTTACCATGCTCACCAGCCCGCGCCGCCTCAATCGCTGCATTCAATGCGAGCAAATTCGTCTGCTGGGCAATTCCACTGATGACATCCGAGATCGTGCCGATTTCTTTCGAACGATCATAGAGTGATTTGGTCATGCGGTCCGACTGTTCTACCGATTCATGAATCGACTTCATTTGACCCATGACTTGAGCGACAAAGTTGCCTCCTTCTTCTGCCTGAACCGTTGTTTGCTGAGCAGTATCTGACAACACATTAACACTCTCTACAATCCGTGTGACCCCTTCCGAAATGTCCTGCAATGAACGAACATTTTGGTCGATTCCGCTCGTTTGTTGTTCCGCGCTGCCAGCTACGTCCTGAACAGAAGTCGTTACATGCTCGGTTGCAATGCTCGTCTGCTGCGCACTCGCAGTTAATTGCTCCGAAGACGCCGCTACTTGCTCTGCCCTGGCCTCAACATCGGAAATGAGCGCACGAAGGTTATCCTGCATCGTGTTAAACGCATGACCAAGCTCACCGATTTCGTCAGTTGACCGCACTTTAATCGGGTCAGTCAAAATACCTTGGCTCACTCTGACCGCGTGTACCTTCACTTCCTGAATGGACTGGAGAAGGGAACGCAGTACAGCTGCTACAATGAGTCCTCCCAGCAGCAAGCAGATCGTGATCGTCCAAAACGTTTGTGCGAAAATCGGCTGTGCAGCATCCTCAATCTCTGACAGGTACATCGACCCGGCAATTTTCCAGCCTGTAGCCGGATTCGTCACATAGTAAATCTGTTTCGGGATGCTTTGCTCCTCGTATTGGAATTGACCTGTTTCCCCTTGGTACATATTGTCGTAAAAACTCTCTTGTGCCAGCGTTCCTGCCTGATTTTCCGGATGGACGACATACTTCTTATTGCTGTCCACTACGATGACATCTCCATCGGAACCGATGCTGACTGAGTTTGCCAGTTGTTTGATCTGTTCAATCCCGACGGTAATGCAGATAACCCCTGCGCCATCCTCCGTCGTTCTCGCTACCGCTACTAAAACCTCGCCGGATACCGCCGAAATATATGGCTCCGTTACGACGACAGTCCCCTTGTTTTCCATCGCTCTTTTGTACCAGTCTCTCGTCCGCGGATCAAACCCTGCCTGTACTTCTTGCCTAGGAGCGCGGAAGTACTGTCCGTCAACCGTTCCCACACTGATACTGGACGCTTCCGCATGCATACCCATATACATATCCAGATGATGCATGATTTCTTCTTGGACATCAGTTGATTTCACGCCAGGTGTGATATCTTTTGCCAAATAGTCAGCATCCTTCTTTTTGCCCTCAAACGTACTGCTGACGATGGAGTTGACCAAATCGACGTTTTCGTTGGCGCTGTCCATGATCTGTTTGTCAATTTCTTGTTTCGCTTGATTGTAAGCCAGGCTTCCAACGACAAGGGAAGGGACTAACAGAATCAAGAGAAATGTGATGATGAGCTTGGTTCGATAGCTTCGAAACCAATTTCGCAAGTTAACTTTCACTTCATTTCATCTTCTTTCTAAGTTGTATTTGGATAAACGTTTCATGTTGGTGAAGTCCTAATTTTTTATATCGGTAACGAAGGAAGGTTCATTAAGTAAAAAAATATACAGAACTGTCATAGGTATAGAAAAAGCGGACCCTGAGGCCATAGAAAAACCGCCCTGCTTATGTATGACAGACAGGACGGTCGGTATTGGCTGACTATTTAGTAGCGAAATTTATTGATCATTGCCCTCATTTTCCCCAAGCGAATGAACTGTTCGTCACGTACACGAAGCTTTTCTGAGACAGACGTATCCTGATACGAGTAAATACCTGCTCCGGTCTTGGTGCCAAGCTTGCCTTCTGCTACTCGTTCCTCAATGATGGCGGGGGCTTTTGTCGAGGAATCCAGCTCTGGCGCCAGGTTATCCATCACACGCTTCCACGTATCGAGTCCACCAAAATCGGCCGTCTCAATAGGTCCGACAAAAGCCCAACGATAGCCAATGCCATCCTTCATCACCGTATCGATCTGGGCTGCATCTGCCACACCTTCTGCGAGCAAATGAAAAGCTTCTCTCATCAAGGCCGTTTGCAGACGATTGGCGATAAAGCCCGGTACATCCTTTTTCAGCAAAACTGGGGACTTCCCGATCTCTTCCATCAACTGCATCGTCTTGTGAACCACTTCCTGCGCGGTCTTCTCGTGCCTGACTACCTCGACCAACGGAACCAATTGGGCTGGATTGAAAAAATGTGTAATGATAAAGCGTTGTGGCGTAGTAGCTTTTTCGATCAGTCGCGCAATCGAAAACGTAGACGTATTGGAAGCAATAATCGCATCTGGCCTCGCGTATTGCTCCAGCTTTTCAAACAGCTCCCACTTCAGCTCGATGACTTCTGGTACCGCTTCTGTGATGACTTCTGCATCAGATACTGCCGCTCGCAAATCCGTGGTCAGGACGATTTGCTCTAGCGCTGCTACTCTAGATTGTTCTGCAATCACTCCCTCTGCAACCAGAAGGGAAAGGCTGTGCTCGATGCTAGCTCTCGCTTTCATCAAAAACGCTTCCTGCAAATCGTAAAGAGAAACACGAAATCCAGCCAATGCGTATAGCTGCGCGATTCCATGTCCCATAACACCTGATCCGATAACAGCCGCATGCTTTTCCATAGAATGAGCCTCCCAGGGGGGAAATAGGTTTACTAACAAAGCTTTCCACGATCAAATACCTAGTTCCTGCCCAACAAATTCCTACTACTTTTACTGAAATTCATTCCTAAGGCGCTTGTTGGGAAAAACAAATTTTTGTACCATTAAAATCCCATGCATGAACCCAATTCTTGGAATGCACGTTTCACATCTGGAGGTACACATGAAACTACTGAATAAAGTCGTAGTCATCACAGGAGCCAGTCGGGGATTAGGTCTTGAAATGGCAAATGTTCTGGCAAAAGAAGGAGCAATTGTTTGGGCAACCTCTCGATCCGCGCCTCCTCCCAACGAAATCGCACACGCTGAACCGGGAAGTGTGACGAATATACAGCTAGACGTGACAGACGAGCAAAGTGTCCTTGCTCTGTTTGCCCATGTACAAAGGTTATACGGGCGTCTAGATGTCCTCGTCAACAATGCAGGAGTCGGCGTGTTTAAGCCTGTTGAACAAACAAGCTTGGAAGAATGGGAGAATGTTTTCCGCACCAATGTAACCGGACTCTTTCTTTGCAGCCGTGAAGGATACAAGGTAATGAAAGCTCACGGAGGCCGAATCATCAATATCTCTAGTGTCTCAGGATATATTCCGATTGCGGACAACGGCGTTTATGGTGCTTCGAAATTTGCCGTCCAAGGCTTTTCCCAAATTTGCAATGAAGAGTGGAAAAACGACAATGTGAGGGTCTCTACCATTTTTCCCGGTGCCGTTCATACAAACATGACGGAGGACCGGCATTTTTTTGATCCGAGTGCGATGCTCGTACCAAAAGATGTGGCAGATACCGTGTTAGATATCGCCTCCCGTCCCCTCCACGTTCGAATCGATGAAGTCAAAATCCTTCCTCCTACAGGCATTCTCTAAATAACAGATGAATAAGGAGCGTTTACAAATGCAGCAAGTAGCAATGATCACAGGAGCAGGCAATGGGATCGGGGCCGCAGCAGCAAAGCTTTTGGCTCAGCATGGGGTCCATGTCGCTGTTCTTGATGTACAAGAAGAAAAGGCACAGTTAGTCGCCAAAGAAATCAAGCAGACAGGCGGTCAAGCCTTGCCCATTCGCTGTGATGTCGGCCAACGAGGGCAAGTTGAAGAAGCCATCCAGCTTGTGGAAGCTCATTTTGGGAATGTCACCATCTTGGTCAATAATGCAGGAGTAGGCGGTCCATTCCACCGAGTCGACGAAGTCTCCGATGAGGAATGGGATTGGATCATGAATACCAACCTGAAGAGTGTGTTCCTATTTTGCAGAAACCTGTTGCCCAAGATGAAAGAAAGGAACTACGGGCGGATCGTAAACATCGCTTCCATTCAGGGCTTGCTAGGCTCTGCACATTCATCCACCTACGTCGCTTCCAAACACGGCATGATCGGCTATACGAAAACAATCGCTGCCGAATGGGGAGAGCACGGGATTACTTGCAACGCCATCTGTCCGGGATATGTGGATACGGCGATGGGCGTACGGCCGGAGGATATTTCGGATTACATGAATCGGGTCATCGCCAAAAGCCCGGTGAAACGCGTAGCTCAGCCGATGGAAATCGCCCAGATGATTTATCATCTCGTCGGACCACATAGCGGGTACATCAACGGAGCGAGCATCACCATGGATGGCGGGATCAGCAGCCACATCGGGATTACGGATCAGTTGTCCTAGTTCGGACACGTAGAAAAAGCCGCACGCTCGGTCAGCTTCCACCGGGCATGCGGCCTTTTTTCCCTATAAAAAGCGGCGGTGCACTTTCTTACCGTCGTACGTAAACAACACTTGTCGATCCTCCACCATCGATTCCAGGTGAACGGATTTCCCCCACAAGGTATAGATGTAAGGCAATGTTTTTTCTACGTATTTGACATCCAGCTCCAGCCCTTCAAAATGATGCTTCAAGTACATCTCGCCGGAGCGTAAGTAATCCCCATCGTGCACGAGTACATAAGGGAATCCCCCGTTAACCCGTGTGCCCGCAAGACCATCGCGTACCTGTTCCCACTGCTTTTCCGCAACAACCCAGTCGTTGCCCTGCTTGCCGAACATATATAAATCCAGATCACTGACGAGGTCCTTGGTCAGGAAGTTGCGTATGAAGCTGATGTCGGACTCCAGCTCGCGCACCTCGAAAATTTTCGCGCGTCCCTCTCCTGGCTTGCGTCCGAAGCGCTCCTGCTCTTCCTTGGTCGGATTATCCCAGCGTTTTTCGATGTCCTCCAAAATTTTCAGACCCAAATGATACGGATTAATGCTCGTCGTCGAAGGCTGGATGACAGAGGAATGCAGCTTGGCAAACTCGATCGTCTCCGATTCTGTCAGCTCCATTTCCCGCAGGATGCGCATGTGCCAGTAGGTGGCCCACCCTTCGTTCATGATCTTCGTTTCCATCTGCGGCCAGAAATACAGCATCTCATCCCGAATGATCGTCAGCACATCCCGTTGCCAATCGTCCAGGATATTGCTGTATTCCATAATGAAGAGCAACAGGTCTTTTTCCGGCTCCGGCGGGAATTTGCGCGGTGCTTTTACCGGCTCGGCTTCCTCTTTTGCTTTGCGGTCCAATCCCCAGAGATCGTCATATGGGGATTGTCGTTCTTTCTTCGTCTTTTTGTTAGCTTCCTCGGGCTCTCGTTTCCAACGCAGCTTTGGACGCAGCAAGCTCGGATCGATATGCTCTTGAATTGCCAAGCTCGCATCGAGTAAATTCTCGACAGCATCCTTGCCGTACTCGATCTCATACTGGCGAATTCGCTCTCCGCTGGCCGCCATGCTCTCGACCATATCCCGATTCGTGTTGGAGAAGCGCACATTGTTTTTGAAAAAGTCGCAGTGAGCAAGGACGTGAGCCACAATGAGCTTGTTTTGGATCAAGGAATTGCCGTCCAAAAGAAACGCGTAACAAGGATTGGAATTGATGACGAGCTCGTAGATTTTGCTCAGATTCAGGTCATATTGCAGTTTCATTCTGTAGAAGGACTTCCCAAAACTCCAATGAGAAAATCGTGTCGGCATTCCATACGCGCCAAATGTATAAATGATGTCAGACGGGCATATCTCGTATCGCATCGGGTAAAAATCGAGATTGAACCCTTTGGCGATCTCGGTAATTTCATCAATGGATCGCTCCAGTTCTTTTCGCTCGTCGTTGGTCAAATCGTTTCGCCTCCCCCTTTTGCCGTCGGTCTACTTTATGTATATGGGGGACCGCACTAAAAGACGCCATCGTTCCGAAGAAAAAAGGCATCCCCGGCCGGAGACACCCTTGATTTGTTTTTCATCGTGCTACTTAACCCTTGAACCAGTCGCGTACACCAGAATAAATAAGAGCTCCCGCGAATACGACCACAGCAATCAGACCAACTCCATCTACCAGCGGGTCCAATCCACTTAGGAAGGAACCTTCCAACGGCGCTTTCAGCAATGCGTAACCACCGAGGAGACCTCCAACGTTGGAAATCCATTTGTTCATATTACGTCACCTCCCGTCGCAGCAGCCTGTAAGCGTTGCCACTGCGATACTTTACTCTATGTCGGAGGTTGACAAGCGGTCTGTACGGTAGTCCAAGGCGTGTTCACCAAATTATAATTGGGCTTTAGCGGTTGTTCAAAAAAATCGACTTTTGATCACGAAGTAATTCTGCATGCATATTCGACATCGAAAGTGACGTTCACCTTCAAAGTCCGGTGCTCATGTAGGATGCCTAACACTCCGCTCCTCCTTCTTCAGGTTCTCGCCACTTTCTCGATGCTGAAAAGTCGACTTTTTGAACTTGGATTTTTACGTTAAAATAGAGAACAGACAAATCGTACAGGTTATGCGAAAAAAGGAGTGACGCACTCATGAAGCTGTTTTTGATGCTTGGCAGTATCAGTGGATTTCTTTCGGTTGCGTTAGGAGCATTCGGAGCACATGCACTGAAGGAAAAACTGGACGCCTATTCGCTGGGCATTTTCCATACGGGCGTGACCTATCAGACGACACATGCGCTGGCTCTCGTGCTGGTTGCCCTGTTACTCAAATGGTACCCGGATTCATCTGGCCTCGTCTGGGCAGGCTGGTGCTTTGCAGCCGGAACCTTGATCTTCTCCGGCAGTCTCTACACGCTGGCGATGACAGGAATTAAGGTTCTCGGTGCGATTACGCCGATTGGCGGAGTTTTGTTCCTCGTTGGATGGGCGCTGCTTGCGATTCATGCTTGGAAAGCCGTATCGTAGATAAAAGCTTGCAAAAGGTTGGGAATTCATTCCCAACCTTTTTACTTTACTCGCCAACCTTTCTCTACATCGTTCACTTTCCTGCTAAAATGAGGTGTCTAAATTTTTCTATAAATACTACTAATGTTAGGGGGCTAAAAGATATGAAAATTCTTCCCTATTGGGCAAAGACATATTTGCACAGGCTCGGATTAAAACAAGAAGAAGCAAGTCTTCCTTACCTATCCGCATTGTGCCGTGCTCATTTACAAACGTTTCCCTACGAAAACGTGAGCAAACTCCTCTCTTACTACTTTCACAAAAACAGTTGCGTTCCTACTCCTTCTGCCTTCATAGAAAATGCTGTGCGCCACAATTTCGGCGGAACCTGCTATGCCAATAATGCAAGCTTTTTGGCTTTGCTACACCTGCTTGGTTTTAATGGCTATCTCGTCTCGCTCGCTGACGAACACGCGGCAATAATAATTACAGATCTTTTGGAATCTTCTTATCCACTGTATGTGGACATTGCGGCAGCGGCCCCCTTATTTCAGCCTGTCCCTTTTACATCTGATCCTCTCTACCAATCTTCCTTTGGCTACGAATCAGTCCTGATTGCGCCTGATCCTGCCGATCCACACCGTTATCGTTTTCGTCGCATGCGACATCAACTGTTGGTAAACGATAGCTGGCACTTCGATCCGACACAAAAACGTGAGCTTTCCGATCTAGCACCAGCCATCGCCCGATCCTTTCAGCCTGATGCTACTTTCTTAACATGCCTGCGTATCCATATGTATCAACTCTCGCAAAAACGATGTTTATCACTGAAAAACAATTCCCTGTTCATCCTGTACGAAAACGGTGAAGACCAAAAACTGCGTCTCCGCTCTATCGACGAGTTAGAAGTTGTTGTCACACGCGAATTCGGATTGCCTCGACTTCCAGTCCGCGAAGCCGTTACTATCCTCGCTGATGCTGGTATCGATGTGTTCGCTGACAAGTCCTGATGGCTTCCTGACACCCTCCATGGACGATTGCCATATGCTGTAGAGTTAGCAGTTACCCCACTCACAAGGAGAGGAAATCATGACGAAGCCCTCCTATACACGCCCCTCTTACTTTTATGGAGGAATACCTGATGTCTACATGCAGATGGGGTACTATCCGTTTCCCACTCCTTCTGCTACGGAACAACTGAGTCGGAGTGTTCACATTCCGTATGCGATGTCGATGGCTGATCAATGTAAATACTTCATGGGGCAATCGGAAAAAATGATCGTAGGCGACGGGGCTATCGGGATTGCTAGCTTGTCGAATCCATTACGCTCCGGTGTTCATTTATTTGTCCATCACTGGATGATCACCAATCCATCCCCGCACCCGATAGAAGCACATTTCTTGTTTGGTAAAGCCGCCTCTCTCACAGGTACAACTCTCTCACGACAAGTGACTTCTGGTTATGT
This sequence comes from Brevibacillus brevis, assembly GCF_001039275.2. NCBI lineage: Bacteria > Bacillati > Bacillota > Bacilli > Caryophanales > Paenibacillaceae > Brevibacillus > Brevibacillus brevis. Next base: position 1,219,706 of record NZ_CP030117.1, on the reverse strand, counting down.
TCAACTCCCCGCTTGTCCCGTCGCCCAAGGGCAACTTTTGCATGGCACTGGTATGGCGGATACCTTTTCTGATCACATTCACACCGCCACGCGAATCATTCCGACGTCCTCCACCGTTGAGGCGACCCCTGGCGGACAGTGGATTCTCGGACCAGGAATGGCGCTCGTCGTTCGCGTCCCAAACGCAGGTGAGAAGACATCCTTTTCCTTTTCAATAGACTGGTGGGAACAACCCGTATATGGGTAGCTCTCACTGGAATGCTTGACGGACAAGTATAGCCGCAACAAAACAAAAAAGGGAACCCCCAAAGGAGTTCCCTGTCATTTCACTTTGTATTTTTCCTACACCATGTTGAAAAGCCAATTTTCACGTGATACAATGAGAATTGGTCTGTTGGTCAATTGTTAATATGTATCTATTTTATCTCCAATATAATAGTACCACATTCACTTTCGATTGTCAAACCATCAGATCAAAAATGGGGAACGAAAAAGGAGCGGTACCATGAGCGTGACTGATCAAGATCGGCAAAACGAACAACAACGTGTTGAACAAGTCATCTCAGAGATAAAGAACCGAATAGATGACCTCAAAGAGCATGTGAATGTCGTGAGCGAGGATATCATCGGAATTCGCAAGCATTTTTGGGACGACGTGACAGTCAACTTCGAAGATGCCATCGAAGCTGTCGAGACTTACGCCAGTATCAAGCAGCAAGCGGAAGTCCTTTCCGAGCGTGAACGCATCCATCGCCATGCCCAAAATCAGTTGCGTACACTACAGCGATTGTTGCACTCTCCCTATTTTGGCAGGATTGATTTTCAGGAAAAGCATGAATCGAGGCCAGAATCCATCTATCTCGGCATTGCTTCCTTGCTGGATAAAAACGACGAGGAGTTTCTCGTCTACGACTGGCGCGCACCGATCTCCAGTCTGTATTACGACTACTCGCCGGGACCAGCAGAGTACAATACCCCAAGTGGAAGCGTAAATGGAGAGATTACGTGCAAAAGACAATACATCATTCGCGACGGCAGATTGCTGCACCTGTTCGATACGGGCGTAACGATTGGCGACGAGCTACTTCAGGAGGTACTCGGCAAACAGGCTGACTCCCAGATGAAAAGCATCGTGGCCACGATTCAACGGGATCAAAACCGCATCATCCGCAATGAACGCAGCCGACTCGTCATCGTCTCCGGAGCTGCCGGTAGCGGAAAAACGTCTGCGGCACTGCAACGAATCGCTTATTTGTTATACCGTTATCGCAAGACATTGACCGCGGAGCAAATCGTCTTGTTCTCGCCAAACTCTTTGTTTAACAGCTACGTCTCCACCGTTCTTCCTGAGCTTGGCGAGGAAAATATGCAGCAAACGACTTTTCAGGAATACGCGGAGCATCGTCTCGGTGACGACTTTCGCCTGGAAAACCCGCTTGAACAGATGGAGTATGTACTGACAGCAAATGATCAGCCTGGATACGAGGCGCGACTGCAAGGAATCCGTTTCAAATCAAGCGCCTTGTTTTTGCAGGCCATGGATGAATACGCGAATAGCCTGAAACAATCTGGTATCATATTTCGCCCCGTTCCATTTAGAAATCAGACGCTAATCAGTGCGGCTCACATCCATGAGCTGTTTTATGCTCTCGATACGAGTCTGCCGATCCCCAACCGAATGGTACTCGTTGCGAAATCACTGCTGACAGAGCTGAAAAAACTGGAACAGCGCGAACGATCAAAACCATGGGTAGAAAATGAAATGGAGCTGCTTGACCGAGACGCTTATGTAGCTGCCTATCAATCGCTGCGCCGCAAAAAGCAGTTTCGAGAGGATACCTTCGATGACTTCGAACGCGAGCAGGAGCTCTTAGCCAACTGGATCGTCAAAAAGCAGTTTCAGCCACTGCGCGATTTTATCCGGGAACTTCAATTTATTGATACGCGCGCGATTTACCGCCAGCTCTTCTTGTCACCTGACTTGCTCGGGACGCTTGCGCCAACCACTCTCCAACACGAAGTATTGGACAATTGGCCCGCAGTGTGCGAACAGACAGCAGAGCGTTTAGAACAACAATATTTGGCATGTGAAGACATCCCTCCTTATTTGTATTTGCAGGAACGTTTGGAGGGCAAGCAGACGAACAACCTCGTCCGTCATGTCTTTCTCGATGAAGCCCAAGACTACTCGGCCTTTCAGTTCGCTCTCATCAAGAGCTTGTTTCCCCGTGCCAAAATGACGGTGCTGGGAGACTGGAATCAGGCGATTTACGCCCATGCGTATCAGCAGAATAGCTTTGAGGCTGTCGCTTCCCTGTTTGAGCCTGAAGAGACGGAGACCTTCGTCCTGACCAAAAGCTACCGCTCCACCTATCCCATCGTCTTGTTTACACGACAACTTTTGCGAAACGGGGATATGATTGAGCCTTTTATGCGCGACGGTCGCTTGCCAACTCTAACCAAAGTGACATCACCTCAAGCTCATGCCGATCAAATCGAAGCACGCATACGTGAGCTCGCTGATCGTGGTCATCAGACGATCGCTGTTATCACCAAAACGCTAGAGGAAGCCCACGTCGTTCATGACGCTTTGCAAGAGAGATTGCCGATTCGCTTGATCAAGCCCGCTACTCTTTCCTTTGAGAAAGGAATCTTGATCATTCCCTCTTATTTGGCAAAAGGGGTCGAGTTCGATGCCGTCATCCTTTATGATGCTTCTGCCACATGCTATGGCGAAGAAAGTGAGCGCAAGCTTTTTTACACAGCATGTACACGTGCCATGCACGAGCTGCACCTTTACTATTCGGGTGAAAAAAGTCCATTTTTAGATAACGTTTCTCCTGAGTATTACGAGCTGTTTGTTTAAAAAAAGAGATCCAGCTGACCGCTTACCGCTTCAGCCGGATCTCTTTTTTACCTTTTTAGACCCACACAAATCGTGACAAGCATCAGGATCAAATTCAGCTCATAACCGCCCACAAACCCTTTCGCCCATTTCACTGTCACAATCGCTCCTGCCATGATCGCAGCTAATCCCCAGGAAGCGTATCTCGCCCCGATTCCGATGATCAGCGCGAGACCGCCGATCACTTCTACGATCATCACCAGATACGCCAGCCACCCCGGCAAGCCGAGATCACCAAACGTCATCACAACATTAGCCATCCCTTTTTGCAGCTTGGCTATGCCATGGATGAAAAACAAGATTCCTGTCCCGATCCGCAATAAAGCAAACGCTTTTTCGTAAGCCATCTTCTCTTATTCTCCCTCCCCTCCACCACTACCATATGCCCTCTTGCAGACAATCAGTCTTGTGCTCTTCGGCGGGACACCAGCTCAAAGCTCTGGTGCTTGCAACGAGGGCATCCACGTTTTTTCAATTGCTCTATCGTCACTATTTTTGCCTGCGCCCCTACCTGGATCGATCTTTTGCAACGCTTGCATTGATACTCACGCTTGGAAGGAGTCTCTTCGCCTGTGTACAGCGACTCCAGAAATGGATGCTTGATCGTCGGAGCTGTTAGCTCTGTGGTGGTGAGCACGATCATCTGTCCCTTGTTTCCAATCATTTGCGCCGCTTCATATTCATTGAAATGACTGAGCACCTCTCGTACAGTCAAGCCTGCCATCACGAACTCCCGTTGCATATTCAGCGTGAAATCAGGCGATTTATGCGCAAAGGACAAGAAGATGGACAGTCCTTTTTGCTTTTGCAGCCCACTGATTCCGCGGGATAAAAACAGTGCCATTCCTTGCAGCGTGTAAGGTGGATCGGTGAAAAAGCAATCGTACCCACCCTGCAACTTCTTCGGCAGCGGCTGCCGTAAATCAGCCTGATAGCAGGCTACGGACAGTGCTTTTTGCCTGGACACATCCGTAATGTACTGGAGAAAGCGTTCATCGATATCGACTACGTCAATTTGCTCTGGACGTTGTTGCTTCCCTGGAAACAAGCGCTTGAGCAAAAGTCCGAGCGAGATGCTGACCAAATCATCATCCCCGACACATAATATTTTTTTGCCCACCAAGCTCTGATGCCGTAAACATAAGATTGCCCTGCGCAAGCTCGTCTCGACTGTGCATTTGGACTGATCGATCTGTACATCGACTTGCGGACGCTCAGCAAAAATCGTCTCCATCTCCGCTTGCAAGTCAGCCAGCTCGGTTTTCCAGGCTTCGTCGTCTCTCATCAGCTTCTCGTACAGCTCACGATCCAGCCCACTATACCCTAGCTTTTGCTCAATGAACGCCTCCCCTTCTGCGGTACATCTCACCCCGTTCCCCTGCTGTATGGCACCTGCCTTGATCAGCTCTTTTTTGATCGCAGTCGCCACAGGTACAGGCAAGAATACCTTTCTCGCCAGCTCTTTCGTAGGCAAACCCGGATGAAAATAACATGCGAGCAGAAATTGTTCGATCACTCGTTGTCCTTCTTGTAAACGCACTTGTTTATAGGTGTCTTCGATATAATTTTTCATGTAGAATACCTCTTTTCAAAAGGGATAGACCCATTGATGCACGCAAAAAGGCAGAGCATGAACATTCGTTCATCTCCGCCTTGAGGGCATACGTTCGCTACGTGCGCGTGGATAGTCACGCAAAAAAACCGTGCGTAAGAGCACGGTTCCCGTAGTCGAGCAAATGGGTAGATGGATGACCGTAAGTTCTTAACTAATCAAGGCCTCCCTTTTTCCATAGCAAATAAGCCGACATGAAATGTGGTTTTTGCTAAAATAATTCTGGGAGTACCCTATCCAGTTGCTTAGTTAAGAACACACACCGACATCAAAACGTCCCCTTTTGAAAAAGATACTTTCCATTATACGGTACTCGCAATCAATCGGCAAGAAGCTACATGGCTGTCTCTACAATTGCATTTCTAGGCTGCTTCCGCTTTTCATGCAGCCTGCGTCCCAGCCAATAAAAGATCAAGCTGACCAGCGCCAATACTGCCATGACCGAAAACATCACGGGGCCACCATATGCGGTGAGCACCATACCACCTGCCCATGGTCCGAGGAAGCTACCCAGCATCGTTGCGCTTTGTGCTCCATAGTAAGTCCCTCTCATATTCGCGGGACTGATCTCGTCGATTTGCGCATACTCCGCCGGTACAATCAAGATTTCCCCTAGCGTAAATACGACCATCGCTGTAATAAACCAAGCCCAATCTGGCGAAAAAGCAAAGCCCACTTCTCCTATGGCCATCAATACAGCGCCACCTGCTATCCGTGCAAACAAGGAATAACGCTCAACCAGTCTCGTCACTGGAATTTGCAAAAGCAAGACGGTAAATCCGTTGACGCTCATCAAGGTTCCAAACAAGGCGACTCCCTCCGAAAAGTTTTCCCGCAAGTATTGGGAGAGCGTAACAGACATCTGACCGTACACCGTCACTAACAAGACTCCGCCTGTGACAAAGGTAAGAAGAACGACATCCCTTCTGAGCACTTGCCAGATCTCACCCAAACTGGCTCGCTCTACCTCTCCGTTCCCCCCACCCTCATCAGTGACGCCACATCTCCGACATGCCACTACTAAAATGACGGCAAAGCTCACCAAGGATACCGCCGTCAGAAAAAACGCCAGATTGCTGCCGGAAATCCCCAAAAAAGCACCGAGCATAGGACCAATCGCGAAACCTAGATTGTTCGCAAGATAGCGATTCGAGAACACACGAAAACGTTTGTGCTCGGGAGTCAAGTCACCCATCAGCGCTTTTGAAACCGTCGCAAAAATCGAAGCCGCCAAGCCCATAACCATGCTGATTACCAGCAAACCGATCGGATGAGCCACCGTGATGAATCCGATAATCGAGCACGCCATAGCAAGCAAGGAAAAAAACATCAGCTTTTGTCTGCCAAACAAATCCGAGAGAATCCCGCCAACAAATCCCCCTACTGTTCCAGCCAAAGGACCTGCCCCGATAATCAGTCCAATATAGGCGTGAGAGAGCTTCGTCGTTTCACCGAGATAGATGGCCAGAAAAGGAATACTCATCGATTGGGTGAGCTGAACGAACACCGTCCCTGCCATCAACAGATGAACAATCGGGTGATACGCCTCCCACACTTGCCTCATTTTGCTCATACTGATTAACCTACCCTCTCAACAAAATCATGCCATTTCCATAAGCAAAATTACTCTGGTCCATGGAAGAAGGAACGCAGTAAGACCGGGAGACGCTCGACGAAGGCTTCTCGCAGACTGTAGTAGGAAATCGTCGTACTTCCTGTGTAGTGAGCACGAATCAGCCCCGCTCTGCGCAACGCCGTCACATGATGATGGACGGTGCTTTTTGCTAAGGATACTTGCTTCTGTAGTTCCCCGAGCGTGCACGTCTTTTTTGCCAGGCAGTGCAAGATTTGCAGGCGCTTCGCATCCGCTAGGCACTGTGTGATAGACAACAGCTCCAGGAGCGGCTGTGGTTTGGTCGTTGCGGCATCTTTGACAGGGTACATGCAAGTGGCAAGCCCCCGATAAAAGTCGAGAACAGAAGAATGGGCACAATGATATTGCGGGATGAGTACAACCTCTCGCAAATCTTCCATCGGCTCAATCCAGATACCATTCGTAACATGATCGACCAAATCGATGGGAGGCGTTTCTTTGGCGCGGACTGTCAGCTCATCGGCGCTTCGTTGCAGATTCTCCAAAATGCGTGGGTCCACTTTCGAAAAATAATGCTCATTCCATCGGGTAAGCAACGATAGACTGCGATCACGGATTTCCCCCAGGTTCAGCGGGATTGTCTCCACCCATGGCGCGAGGCGCTCATAAATTTCACCGGGCGGGATGCTTTCCAGCCACCCAAGAAATTCTTCAACGGATTGGGTCTGCGGTGATTGCGCTACAAGCAGCACCAAACGGTGGAGTACTTCCCAGCGTTCATCTGCGAGTTCATCTGCAAAAGAAGCCGGGAGCATTTGTTTTGTCTCCTCTTTCCAAGCCGTACCAAGCAAATAATGCTTGCGCTCCTTTTCGTAAATGTAAGTGTAGAGGCTAATGATACATTCATACGCAGGAGACCATTCTACTTTGATCGAATATAACCCATTCATTCTATCACCATCGAACGTTTAGTTTTTTTCAGTGTATCATTCTTTCAGGATATTGCCTAGCTACTTTTGTAAAAAACAGTAAAACCCCGCCAGATTTACTGACGGGGCTTATCTACAATCCTTTTATACAAACGGCGGGTCCCACGCTTTTTTTCGCCAACCCAACCGATGATCAACGACGTTCAAATCACGATCCAAGACAACATCTACGCCAAATGGCAGCTTGCGGTTGTACCAAAAGCGCACATCGCTCCATGTGACTTCATAACCATCAGCAATCTCCTTCCACGTGACGTGGATTCGTTGAGCAAATCCGAGAAAAGCACGAACCCCGTCTACACCGACAGTAGCCTGAATGATTGCATCACGCTGCTGCTTTGGATACACATCCTCCAGTATCACGCGTGCATACTCGATTCTCCCTGTGTAAAACAGTTTCTCCGTCTCTATGACGAATCGCCAGTGAAAAGGATGTATGCTCGGGAAAACATGGGATATGCCGCTTGTTTCCAATGCCCTTGCTACCCGCTTGACGTTGCGGTGATGCTGCCAAGCACGCACGCCAATATACACAAGCGTCATCCCATATGCTACCGGAAATAGCACGGTGGGATCTCCGTTAAAAGCTATCCACCATATCGCCGCTGCCAGGTGAACCGCGAACACCAGTGGCTCAAAAATCGCGAGCACATCCAAATGCACCCAGCGCTTGGTAATAGGTCGAATACATTGAACTCCATAGGCGTTTAGCATATCGAGAAAAACATGCAGCACAACAGCCAACAGCGTCCATCCGTACAAAATTCCAAACTGCCCCATGAGACCAAACCCCCAGGCAAGAGGAAGACTGATGATGAGGGGCCACAGAAACAAGGCGGGAATCGAATGAGTAATTCCCCGGTGAAAGCGAATGTAAAAAGAAATACCGCGAAGTCTGGCCACAGTGTCGAAATCCGGGGCATGAGAACCCACGACCGTTGCGACCATCAGCGCCTGAGCAAGCGCCGGATCATGTGCCACTGCTGGCGTGATATGGGCTAAGCCCGCCAGTGTGACACCCAACAAAAGATGACTGCCAGTGTCCATTATGATGCCTCCCTTTGCAAGTATTCCCTTCCCTTTTACTGTACGAAAAAATAGCGTGGATTCTATAAACCACAGGTAAAGGTTATCCGAAGATTTCGTCTGCGATATTAACAATCTCTCAACGAAAAAGCAGCCTGTCGGAAAAGAGACAGACTGCTTCGAGCTTATTTATTCGTGAATTTATGCTTCTTCTGTCAGGCGCAGGAATTCGTCGATATCTGCGACAGCCAGATCAACAGCTTTTTGCCAGAACTCAACTGTCGTCATATCCTCACCGAGATGCTTCTTCGCCAATTCCTCTACCATCAGGCGGCCCGTATCCTGGAGCAGTGCATCGTATTTCGGCGCGAAGCTCTCGCCTTCTTCAAGCGCACGCGCATAAACACTCATGCTAAACAAGTACCCGAAAGTGTATGGGAAGTTGTAGAACGGATACGAGGTGATGTAGAAATGCAGCTTGGATGCCCAGAAGTGCGGCTCGTAATCTGCCAAAGCTCCATTGTACGCTTGCTTTTGCGCCTCTTCCATGATTCGGTCGAGATCAGCCGCGCTAACGAGACCTTCTTTGCGCTTCTCGTAGAAGTTTTTCTCAAAAATAAAGCGAGCGTGGATGTTCATGAAAAACGCGACAATGGATTGCAGCTTATCTTCCAAGAGCACCAGTTTTTCATCGTCATTGGCTGCATTTTTCACAGCAGCGTCAGCGAGGATCATCTCTGCGAAGGTCGATGCTGTTTCCGCTACGTTCATCGCATAGTTTTGGTTAAGGGCTGGCAGATCCCACATGACTTGCTGATGATACGCATGCCCCAGCTCATGTGCCAGTGTGGATACATTGCTTGCGCTTCCTGCATACGTCATGAACACGCGGGACTGCTTGCTGACTGGGAAGCTCGTGCAGAATCCGCCTGGGCGCTTGCCAGGACGATCCTCTGCCTCGATCCAGCCCTCATCGAATGCCTTTTGCGCAAACTCAGCCATGCTCGGATTGAAACGGTTGAAGTGCTCAACGATCAGGGCAGCTGCTTCATCGTAAGACACTTCTTTATGTACCTTACCAACCGGAGCCCCTACATCGTACCAGCTCAGCTTGTCTACACCGAGCAGCTTTGCCTTGCGCTCCAGGTAGGCAACCAGACGATCCTTGCGATTGTCGATGGCCTGCCACATCGCGTCGAGTGTTTTTTCCTGCATCCGCCCAATATCTAGCGGCTCACGCAGGACGGAGTCCCAGCCGCGATGACGGTACAGAGAGAGACGGAAGCCACCTAAGTGATTCAGCGCCTGCGCGCACAGCTCCGTTTCCTTGCCCCAAGCCTCTGTCCACTTTTCAAAAACATGGGCACGAACAGCACGGTCAGGACTGCTCATCAGGTTAGAAGCTTGCCCGACAGACATCTGCTTCGTCTCTCCATTGACCTCAACCTCAATACTCATACGTCCCACGACCGCATTGTACAAATCTTGCCAAGCGTGATAGCCGTCTACTGCTAAATCGTTTGCCAGCACTTCTTGTTCAGGCGACAGCTTTTCCTGTGCACGGCGGCGGCGCTCATTCAGCACGAAAGCAAGCGGTTGCAATTCTTCATCTGCCAACAGATTCTCCCATGCAGCCTCGTCGATAGCCAGCAGCTTTTCTTCCCAACGCGTCAACACTGCACCAAACGCAGCCGAGATGCTCTTTACACGCCCACCCATCAGCTTGGCCGGCTCATCCTTTACATTTTGAGCAGTCAGGCAGGAAATGAATGCACCTGCTTGTCTCACACGCACCGCAATGCTTTGGACATGAGTGACAACTTCCTTGAAAGCCGCTGTTTCATGCAAACTAGCGTCAGATTGCTCCAACCGAGCCTTCAGGTTCGCAATATCCCCTTCCAACGTTCCTAAAAACGCCCGAAAATCCTCCGATTCACTACCACCAGGAAAAATCACATCCATATCCCAGCGTTGTGGCAATGCTTTTGTCATAGGTACCCCTCCTCAAAAAACTTCTTCGATAAAAATATTTCTATAATAAGGTAGCTATTCCCTTCCCATTTATTCATATCGTTAGAAAAGCGACTGCCATGTAAGCAGTCGCCAACTTTTCATACCTATTGAACAGGGATCGAAAACGTTTCCCCTTGTTTTTCAATAACAATCCTGTCTCTCTCGTCCCCCGCTGCTGCCAACAGACGCTCGAACGGCTCATCAACTGGCTCACGCGAGAGCACAAACGTATTCCAATGAATGGGCACCAGCCATTTGGCTTCAGTCTCCTTGAACATTTGCCATGCTTGCTCTGGCGTACAATGCGCTGCTTGATACGAATCTGGCTTGTAGGCGCCAATCGGCATAAATACCAGATCGATCGGCCCGAATTGCTTCGGCAAATTTTCCATGGAGATAGATGCCGTATCGCCTGGATAGAGGATGCGCACGCTATTTTTCTCAATCATATAGCCGTTGTAGCCATACTCGTGATTCCATGGAAAGCGGTTGCCCCAATGGCGAACAGGAATCGCAGTAACTGTAATTCCTTCTTTGGTTGTAACGGCTTCTCCCGGCCGCATTTCCTCATACGAACCAAATGGCATATGCTTGAACAGCTTGCTCGTCTGGTGCGCCGTAATGACATGTGTGGAGCGATTCGCTATTTTCTGCAAAGTAGGCAGATCGACATGATCCAAATGGGCATGCGATAGCAAGATGATATCTACCTCGCCAATTTCAGTAAAGTCGAGGGCAGGAGGCGTAAAGCGCTTGGGACCAAAATGGACACCTGCAAGCTTAATCCCGAGCTTCTCGCCCAAAACCGGGTCCGTCAGTATTTTCGTACCAAACATATTCAACAGAATCGTCGAGTGACCGATCCATGTAAATGTAACCTTATCATGACTCCAGTCGGCAGGCACTGGCTTTTTCGTGTCCAGATGACGAAACTCCGGCTTCGGAAGCTGCCCCATATGGTACCAGTAGCGGTAAGCCACATAGCCAATCAATCCGAGTGCGAGTACCCCCACTATAGAGCCTACCCATGTAAAAAAGTTGAGCATCAGACAACTCCCTTTATCTAGCTTTGGTTTCCCCATTATAGCAAAAGGCAGCCTTGCTGTAGCAAGCCTAAAAAAGCGGCAAACTGCTTTTTACGCTTGCTTACTTCCTCCTGCCGGGCTTGCTATAATTGCTAGAGAAAAACGTAGAGAATCGAGGAGAAACCCATGATCCTGCACAAGGGAGAAGTCCTGTTTCGACAAGGAGAATCTGGACCGCTCTATCATCTGAAGAGCGGTCTGTTAAAAATCGTTCGGGTACATGCAGACGGAGCATTGACGCTGGTCAACATCATCGTACCGGATGAGATCATTCCGCATCATTCGTTGATGAGCCCGAATCCCTACTACGGGACAGCAATCGCACTCGTGACCTGTGAGGTCGAAGTGCTGTCTGCCCCGGATTGGTATCGCCATCTGGATGACAATCCGGAAAAGTGTCGTGATATCGCGCTACAGCTACAAGGGAAGCTGCGGATGATGCAGCAGCGTATCGACCAACTGACCGAAGTCTCTCCTGCTGAAAAGCTGCGCAAGCTCCAGCTTTGGTTTCAGACTTTCATTCCTGTCGTCTCGCTTTCGGAGTTGCTGACTCAGGATGAAATCGGTCAGCTCATCGGGCTTCGCCGAGAGACGGTAAATCGATTGCTGCGCGCTCAAACTGCGAATCGCGAGTAAGCTTGAGCTTTTTTCGTGAGAGCCTCTTTATGCCAAGGTCGCTGCCGGACCAAAAAACTCAAAATGAATATCGTCTGCTGGTACTCCCCATTCCAACAAAGCACCATTGATCGTCTTCATGAATGGAATTGGACCACAGAAATAGTAGCTCGCCTCTTTTGTATCGATGACCTTTTGCAGCCACGGCAAGTCGATATACCCTTCTTTCTGGAAAGCACCGTTCACTCGATCTTGTTCGGTCGGCTGTGTATAGCACCAGTGAACAGAAAGCTGCGGATGTTTTGCGGCCAGTTCCTCTACTGCCTGCTTCATGGCATGCACATGTCCGTTTTTGGCTGCGTGAATGAAAGTGATTGGACGATCTGTTCCCGATTTGATCAGTGTGTTCAGCATGCTGATCATTGGGGTCAATCCTACACCACCACTGAGCAGCACAACCGGACGGCTGCCCTCTTGCTGTAAGGTGAAATCTCCAGCCGGAGCAGACAAATGCAGGCTATCTCCTTCCTTCACTTCCTCTGACAAATAAACGGATACTTTTCCTGCTGGCTTATCTTGCATCGCGTCCTCGCGTTTGACAGAAATGCGGTAGTATGCATTCCCTGGCGCATCAGAGAGGCTGTACTGGCGAATGTGTGTATATTGCTCGCCCGGTAATTCTACCTTGATGCTGACATACTGCCCTGGCTCATAGCTGGAAATCGGTTGACCATCCGCCGGAACCAGATAAAAGGAAGTGATTACGTCGCTTTCCTTCACCTTGCGTTGGACGATAAACTCTCTGAAATCTACCCATCCTCCAGGCTGCCCACTCGCCTCTTCATACATTTCGTGTTCTACACCGATGAAGGCATCCGCAATGACACCATACGCTTCCGCCCACGCCTGCAAAATCTCGTCCGTAGCGGCATCCCCAAGTACGTCTTTGATCGCGGCTAACAGGTTTTCTCCGACGATTGGGTAATGTTCGGCCTTCACTCCCAAGCTGCGGTGCTTGTGTCCAATCTGCTTCACTACAGGCAAAATCGTTTCCAGCTTATCAATATACAAAGCCGCAGCATACACCGCATTTGCCAGAGCTGTTTGCTGCCTTCCCTGCTTTTGATTGGCGTGGTTGAAAATATTAAGAAGCTCAGGGTGCTTAGCAAACATCATTTGATAAAAACGTTTTGTAATGGCAGTTCCGTGTACCTCTAGCACAGGAACGGTTGATTTTATGATTTCAATGGTTTTTGGGCTTAACATCGTAGAACCTCCTTGAAGTGCTTCGTTCTTTCTATATTTCAAGTGTACGGGAGGTTCAGAAATACACATGTGATTCTGGTCACAGGAAATAGAAACGATTTGTGACAACTGCAAAAGACCATAAGAAAAAGTCGTCCCCCAACTCTCTTGTTGCAAAAGAAACGATTGCCATGATAGCATATCAGCCAAATCTATCATTCCAACAAAAACACTGAAGGTGAATGAATGCTAACAGTAAACCGAGATGACGAGCGTCCAATCTGGCAGCAACTGCTGGACCAAGCGATCCATAATATTACCTCTGGAAAATGGCAGCCAGGTGAATTGCTACTACCCTCCCGCGAACTCGCTTCCTTAATTGGCGTTTCCCGTTCAACCATACAGATTGTTTATGAGGAGTTATTCAGCCGCGGATACACGGTAACCTCTCGTCGCGGTGGGACTAGAGTGAGCGAATGGACGTATGCAACTCGTCCTTCAGAAGATGCTGCGCCCGAAGGACCTGTTCCTCCCGAATTGCCTTTATTAAACGCTACAATCGGTCATTTGCACGGTTGGTTCGGGGACAAAGATAGCCAAAAGGTTGAGGTCGATTTCAGTCCCCATGAGCCATATTTGGACGAACATTTTCAAAAGATTTGGAGACGTTCGTTTTTACAGGCTTCCACAGAAACAAATCTGGACAGTTGGGCTTATGGCAATCCCTATGGATACCAACCGCTACGTGAACAGATCCAACGATATTTGTCACTTGAACGGGGCGTTCATGTGACTATCGATCAAATCATGTTAACCTCAGGCGCACAACATAGCATTGATTTGATCGCCCAAGCCCTTTTACAAGAAGGAGATACCGTTTCTGTTGAAGATCCTGGCTTCCCTGCTGCCTGGATGGCAATGAAGTATCGGCATATGCAAGTTGTCTCCGTTCCAGTTGACGAGTACGGGTTATGCGTAGACCAAATTCATCCGGGGTCCAAGCTTGTCTATGTTACGCCATCGCACCAGTGTGCGGTTGGAGTCATTATGTCAGAACCTCGCAGGCAACAATTGTTACACATGGCTGCCGAGCAGCGGTTTTGGATCGTTGAGGATGATTACGACAGCGAATTTCGCTATCGTGGCGACCCGCTTCCCACCTTGTTCAGTCAGCGACCTCAGAACACGTTGTATATGATGAGTTTTTCCAAAATGATTGCTCCTGGTATTCGAATATCGGCAATCGTTGGTCCCAAAGAGGCCATTCGTCAGCTCGCCCACGTCCATGAATTAACCTATCGTCATCTTCCGATTATGGAGCAATTAACGCTTACTCATTTTATTGAGCATGGTCATTTCATGCGCCATATGAGACGGGTTCGAAATGTATATCGGCGCAGACATGAAGCCATGACGAAGGCCATCATCACGACAGGTCTGAACGAACACTTCACGCTAAGCGGCGTGGAAACGGGGTTGTATATCCTTCTTGAAGCTGATAAATCGTTTGATGAAGACGCCGCGACGAACCTAGCAATCGAAAAAGGAATCCGAGTTTATCCACTTAGCAAGTATTGCTTGAAAAGCGATCGAAAAGGATGGGTACTAGGCTTTGCTAAAGTAGATGAATCAACCATTGAAGAAGGCATTTTTCGTCTTGCGGAGATTACACGGTTTTACCAGGTTTGAACATTTTTTCATCTTCCATTTGATTTTCCTTCGCAGTGATATGATGTGGATCTATTCGGTACACCTGAACCGGACCACCGAATACTGCTGAACGGTATTTGTCTACGTGCTGCTTGGGTAAAGGCCGATTATAGTAGCCAGGCACATACTTATTCATCATTTCTTGCAGCATGTATGTAGCTTCATCCAGATCGTCTATTTGTTGGGCCCTGCCAAAAATCATTACACTCATATACGCTGTGTCTGTCTTGGCTGGCACCGGATCAGTAATCGTTCCATATTCTTCACAAACCGTAAAACAGACCTCTGGATTAGCATCCATAACCTGATTTCTTCTCCCGCCGTTGGCGCCATGGAAATAAAGCTTTCCATTTGTCCAAACAAAATTGAGCGGAACTACATACGGCAAATGACCATCGACCATTCCAAGATGTCCGATTCTAGCTTGCTGCAAAAATGTCTCAATCTTGTTCTTATCCAATACTTCTCTCATTTTGTAACGTACTCCATCCATCGTTATCACTCCTATTATTTAGATGCTGCAAGTTTATCAGCCATTGGAGTGAAGATATACGTCCAAAACCACCAGATTGGAGCAATCCATAACTTATCGTCTAAAGCATGAAAAACGAAAAAGCTGCCGGAACATCCCGGCAGCAGGCATTTCTTATTACTCGGTATGATTGATTAAATGAGCAATTTCTTTCACTCTCTCCATTGTAATTCCTTCTCTTTGTTCAACTGCAAGTGGATGATTCGTATGTTCTAATTCTATTAAGGGAACCGCACCAACTTCTTGTGTATGTACCCATGTCTTTAAGGATAGGGTCGTTTCTGGATAAATGGAAAGTTCAGTCGATAACCAACCAAAATAAGGTTCTTCATTTTCTCTTCCTTCTACATGCAGCAATTCATTCGACCTCAAAAAGTTTTCTTCACTAAGAGAAACCCAAACACTCCATATCAATTTCTCATTTGTATCAATGATTGGTATTTCAATATGTCCTCTAATAAAGAAATGCTGTTCATCAATTACACAAAAGTCCCTGATTAATTCTGTTCGTTTCTCTTCTGGTACCATGTAAAAATAATGTGGCGCTTCTATTCCGTAACAGAAAGGAAGTTCATTTAATTCGTTGTTACAGTGAGGGCATTTCATGTTTTTTGCTCCTTATCGTTTCTCGCCGATTTTTTATTTACATTACCACATATTTCATTACATGGATCATCTCCCATGCTACAAAAAAAAGATCATCCCCAATCTAGCTGGAATGATCTCAATGTTTCCCTTACAAAATTAGCTATGTTGTCTATGTCATTAATATCGAAAAATGGCAGCCCCGGCTGACGCTTGTCTGACCAACCTACGATCCCTACCAAATTTGTAATAATCGATAAGAGCTCCTCATCTTCTGGCCAGCGAAGCAAAGCGAGCTTGGGATAGCCTTCACGCTTGAAGCCTTCTACCAAAATGAGCTGGGCTCCGGCTTCTGCCAAGCGCTGGACAAGGACGGACAGCTCCTGCGGTTTTTGCTCCACGATGGCTGTCTTCGTTTTGGATGTGATCGCGACCAGAGAGGCTCCGGCTTCACGATAACGCCATGTGTCCTTCCCTGGCTGATCCCACTCAAAATCGTGTCCTCCATCATGCTTGATGACCCCGACTCTTATCCCTGCTTTTTCGAGGATCGGAATGAGCTTGGTGAGCAACGTCGTCTTGCCACTGTTCGAATAACCGACAATCTGCAAAACACAAGGTGGCTTGACCATTTGCTATCCCTCTCTTCTCCAGGTTGGGGCAGCATGCGTGAGAACATCAACCAGCTCTCCTGCTTTTTTCCCGCTTCCCCCGGCTGGTATGATCATAAAGCATTCGCTGTCCTTCAACGTCCCCAGATTCCCTGCCTTTTCATTGAAATCAGGGATCGCGTGCAAAACCCCATCTTTTTCGAGGAGCTTCCCTCGCAGATAACGCGGGTATGGACAAGGCTTCGTATAATCGACGCCAAGTCTCGCCTTTATCACCTGTTGCACCACATGGGCTTCTCCCGAGATGCGACGAATGGCTGCTCGCGCAAATAGCTCAAACCCGAGAAAACAGGCACCCGGATTACCTGATAGAGCAATTAAAGGCTTGCCTTCCATGATCATGGCTGTCGTCGGGCTTCCCGGACGTATTGCGATTCGGTTGAACAAAAGCTCCACCTCAGGCTCATCCACTAAAGCCGCGATCACATCAAAATCCCCAACGGACACACCGCCGCTTGAAATGACCAGATCCACGTCCCGCAAGCATTCACTGATTTTCGCCTTTGCCACCGACAGATCATCCGGCAATCTTGAAAACGAAACAGGGATGCCCCCTGCCTCAGCAATCAAGGCAGTCAGCATCACTGTATTACTGTTGCGAATTTTGCCTGGAGCAAGCGGCTGATCAATCTCCAACAGCTCGCTTCCAGTCGAAATCAGACCGACACGCTGCTTGCAGTACACCTCTACCTGCGAATAGCCAAACGTAGCCAAACTGGCAAGAGTACCTGCGTTAATCCGCTCTCCCGCCTTTGCAATGATCGTTCCTGTGGCCATCTCTTCACCGCGACGCGATACATTTTCCCCAGGCTTCATCTCCCGCTTGATCCGTACGGTATCCGCCTCTTCGGCTGGGTTGTACGTTTGCTCAAACATGATGACCGCATCCGCACCCGCAGGCATCATCGCACCCGTCATGATCCGCGTAGCGTAGCCTTTTTTCAATTCTCTAGTAGGTACCTGCCCGGCCGCAACCGTCTCTAGCACTGTTAGCGTAATCGCGTGGTCAACGGAGGCTCCAACCGTATCCGCAGCTCTCACGGCAAACCCATCCAGCGGCGAGCGGTCAAAGTGCGGCAAATCGTATGTTGCACGTAGATCAGAGGCCAGTATCCGCCCGTATGCCTCTCCGATCTGCACTTGTTCCGTTCTCCCTGTCAGCAATTTTGCCAACAGCTTGCTCATCGCTTCTTCAACCGAGAGTGTTTGTCGCGAAAAACGCATGGCTTGTTCCTCCTAATCTTGACCACCCATTGCTGCAGCTCGTCAGCCGACGTTTACTTCCAAATCTTCTACTTCTCTCTCCACGTATTTCAAATCTTTATTGGCGTGGAAAGTGTCCGCTTTTTCAACCTTCACGGCTGTATTGTATTCGGGAATACCTGCGTATGTCTCGTATACACCCTTTGGAATGAGTACGTTTCCTTCCGGCCAGTGTACTTGAATGTTGCCGCGTCTGGTATCCTCGAATTTGGCACGTCCTTGGAACGTTCCATATTTATTGTAAACGACGATATTTTCGCCTTCTGCAATGCGCAGTTCTTTTGCATCCTCTGCATTGATCAGGATATCATAACGGTCCGCATTGTTGAACGGGTCTTTCTGGCTGTAAATCATCGAGTTGAACTGCTTACCGCGACGAGTCGTTACATAGAAGTGTCCCTCTGGCTTGTTCAAATCGGGAATTTCAATCGGAATCAGATTCGCTCGGCCATCTTGTGTCGGGCATACGCCGCCTTCACACAACCATGCCCCGCCCCATTGGAAAACATCTCCGCGGTTTTTCAGATGCTGGATACCATCGTAGTTCGGATTCGCCTGGGCAATCTCTGCGCGAATTTCAGCTGCGCTTGAGAAGTGCATCAGATGCTTTTTCTCTGGATTTACCCGTGCCGCCAGATCTACGTAAATCTCCCATTCCGAACGCGCTTCTTCAATACGTGGCCCTTCCACTTCGGCACTGAAGTAGACCATACGTTCTGTACTAGTCGAAGTACCGCCACCCGGCTGCTCGTATCGAGTCATCGCTGGCAGTACGATTACTTCTTCCTTCGCGTCCACCAACGTAGATGTATTGAAAATGATGTCCTGATGTACACGCACTTCTATGCTCTCCAAGCATTTTTGCATGAAGTCCGGATCTGGCATCGTCTCCAGGAAGTTGCCGCCACTCGTATAGAACAATCTGGTCTTGCGCTCATGCCCATCTGGCAACACGGCATTCTCCAAAGAAATACCGACGATATCTCCTTGCCATTTCGGGATTGGGAAATTCCAAATTTTTTCAATGCGGTTCCAGGATTTTTCTTCAAAATCTCCACCTGGCAAGCTGAACGGATCAGCACCCATTTCACCGGAGCCCTGTACGCCGGAGTGTCCGCGAATCGGCATGAGACCAGTGTGCTTGCGACCCAAGAACCCACGAAGGATGGCCAGATTGGCTACTTGAGAAATATTGTCCGTACCGAATTTGTGCTGGGTCAGACCCATACTCCATACGAATACACCATTTTTGGAGTTGGCGAGCAGTTGCGCGAATTCTTTGATACGCTCGCGGCTGAGACCGGAGGATTCTACGATTTTCTCCCACGATTCATTCATCACATGCTTGCGCAGCTCTTCGATTCCGTTCGCGTGCTCCTTGATGAATTCATGGTTGATCGCAGAGCCTGGCTTGGCTTCCTCCATCTCGAACCAAATCTTCATCACGCCGTTCATGAATGCAATGTCGCCGCCAATGTTCACTTGGTAGAAATCATCCGCAATCTTCGTTCCGAACAAAGCACTATCCGGTACAGATGGAATCCAGTACTTCTCCATCGCTGGCTCTTTGTACGGGTTGATCAGGATGATTTTCGTTCCTGCTTTTTTCGCAGCATACATGTATTTCGTCGATACAGGCTGGTTGTTACCTGGTACAGAGCCCCAGAATACGAGCACATCGGTACCGATCCAATCCTGATAGTTACAGCTCGATGCACCAATTCCAACCGAACGCTTCAATGCTGTCTTACTCGGTGAGTGACAAATACGCGATGCGTTGTCGATGTTGTTGGTTCCGAGGAAACGAGCCATTTTAGCTGCCGTGTAATATACCTCGTTGGTAATCCCACGAGCGGTCAAGAAAAAGGCCAACTGTTTCGGGCTGATGTTTTTGATTTTTCTCGCGATACGGTTTAACGCTTCATCCCAGCTAATGCGGGTGAACTTGTTTTCGCCTGGCTTTCTTGAAAGCGGATACGGAATTCTTCCCAGCTTGCGTAATTCTTCGCTAGACAGCTTACGCAGGGCATTCACGTCTTCAAACCATTTGGCATCCATGGCAGGCATGGTATTGAGGCGCAGTACGTTCAGTCGTGTAGTGCACAAATGCGGACCAGTCAACGTCTGATCGTAGAGACCGGATACGCCGAGAGCGCAGCCATCACATACCCCTTGCGTCAAAATGCGATAGGCATAACCCAAATTATCGCGATTGTCATAGGCCACCTTCATCGTATCGCGAATGTGATGCGGTTTGATTTTTCCGAGTCCCATCGGCATCAGTGAAGCCCATAAGGAAGGCTTCCACGAAGTATCCAGCTTAATTGGTCCGCCATGCTTGGTCTTGCCCATTTCTTTTGTCTCCCCTCTAATAAACTCCATTGAGACGAAAAAACCACCATGAAACCGTCCCTTGTCCTATAGGAAAAGAGCGTGTTCACGGTGGTTGTCTACGGCAGGTTCGCTACCTAGTCTCAACTTCGTGTTTGCTTTTGCGAATTCCGTTACGTCTAAGCCGGTGAACAGGAACGCTGCTTCGTTTAGACTTACGGTTCGTTTTTCATTCTTTTTTCGATGTCTTGATCAAAAACAAAGATCGACATTCCAAAATCCCGTTCAATGTCAATATCGACGAATAGATCAACGAGTTTTGCTCCAAGAAACGCTTCCATGTCAACTGGCTGGTGTTTCCGATAGATCTCTTTGACCATTTCGGTTCGGGCAGCTCGTAATGTCTGCTTTCCGTCTTCCGAAGTGGCGATGAACTTTTCCACCGGAGAAAGGTTGCCTTCCATCTCGCAAATCGCCCAGTTCTTGCAGAACGTGGTGCTGATCTTGCTAGGTCCCTTTCCCATATGGCGCTTTCGGAAAGCCCTGACCAAATTACTGAATTCTGCTTCGAACTTATTCATCGAGGAAAATCACCTTTACTTCAAATCATTCTCTACTTAAACTTTACCATTGATTAACTAGCCAATTCAACAGACTTTTCTCTTTGTTTGGCTTCTTCCTTTAGTTTTTTGATATCCAGGCGGACTAATAGCGAGATCACGAGAGCGACAACGAACATCCCTGCGAAAACACTCATGGTTCCGGTATAGCTATCTGTCGTCTTGCGAACCCATGCTGCAAAGATCGGTCCTGCCAAGCCGGCAGCAGCCCATGCCGTCAAAATGTAGCCGTGAATCGCGCCCAATTGCTTCGTTCCAAACAAGTCACCAATGTAAGCCGGAATGGATGCAAAGCCACCACCGTAACAGGTCATAATGATAAACATCGCGACCATGAACAGGATTGGATTGGACATATTCGGTAACAGGAAGAACAATACCATTTGGATGGCAAAGAAAGCTGTGTACGTATTTGGTCGTCCAATGAAATCAGACAGAGACGCCCATCCGATTCGTCCACCACCGTTGAACAAACCGTTTAGCCCTACCATCAGAGCTGCTGTTCCGACAGACATGCCCACCATTTCTTGCGCCATCGGCGATGCTACCGAAATAACGGCGATTCCACATGTCACGTTGATAAAAAGCATCAACCACAGCCAGTAAAAACGGCGTGTCTTGATCGCTTCGTTGGCAGTTAATTGGCACAAATCCTTTTTGATTTGCTTGCTGCCAGCTGTTCCCTCAGCGGAAAATCCAGCCGGTACCCAACCTTTTGGAGGTGGAGCCAAATATTGAGCCGAGGCCAACATTACAACGAAATAAATAATGCCCAAAATATAAAAGGTGTTCGCAATTCCTACATTTGCAATCAAGGCGTTCATAATTGGACTGGCAATCATGGAAGCAAAGCCGAAGCCCATAATCGCAAGACCTGTTGCTAAACCTCGGCGATCCGGAAACCATTTGACCAACGTCGATACGGGCGTAATATACCCTACACCAAGACCAATACCGCCAAGTACCCCATAACACAAGTACAAGAGAGGCAAACTGCTCAATTGAATCGCCAAGCCAGCCCCGACAGTTCCTACTCCAAAAAAGATAGATGCGAGAATGCCAGCTTTGCGTGGGCCATGCTTTTCTACATAATGACCGAGGAAGGCAGCAGACAGCCCCAAGAACAAGATCGCAATACTAAACGTAAATTGAACGTCTGGCAAGTCCCAGCCGAACTGCTCGGTAATTGGCTTGGTGAATACACTCCATGCGTATACCGATCCAATCGAGATGTGGATGCCTACCGCAGCCAACGCAATGAGCCAGCGGTTTTTCACTTTTTGTTCCAAATCATTCATCTCCTTCGCAATGGTCTCTAGCATGCTGTGGATCCATCAGCAGCCTTCTCGAAAAAAAGAAAAACTGCTGATTTCACCGACTCACCCAGGTCTCCACAAATGGAAACGAGGGCTACGATGAAACACAGCAGTTAATCATCAGCAGGAACGCTACATCAGCATCAACAAGCATTGTGTTCACTATGTAATTCGCTGCAAGGCTACAAAATAATCGGTGGCAGGGTCGCTGCTCCGTGTCAATCTGTCCTTACGCTATGAATACATGAAAAGACGAAAATTTTATGACACTTTTCATCTCACATAGTATACTACCATGTAAGCGTTCACTCGACAATATTTTCCTCACAAAATAGCCATGAAACCTTCATGAATTCGACAAAAAGGAGGCCCGTATGTCCGAACTAACCATCACCACCCGATTGCCCGTGTTGAAAATTACGGCTGACCAACATGGCTGGGAAGACGACGAAATCGTTACCGAATACCCCCTCACGATTTTCCTTAATGATGAGGAATTCGCTACAATCGTATGTACTCCAGCCGACCTGGAAGAAATGGTCATTGGGTTTCTCGCAGCCGAGGGTGTCATCAAGAGCTACTCGGAAATCAAACAGCTTACGCTTAATGAGGCCCAAGGGTTTGCTTACGTTGATTTACATAAAGAAACGATTTTGTCGCAGAGCTTTTACTCCAAACGCAGAATTACTTCCTGCTGCGGAAAAAGCAGACAATCCTTTTACTTTTTTAGCGATGCGCGCACAGCAAAGCCCGTTGAAAGCACAACAACTGTCACTCCCGCTCAATGCATGCGCCTGATGAAAGAATTGCAAGCGTCGTCTGATATCCACCGCCAAACAGGTGGCGTCCACAATGCAGCCCTCTGTACACCGGATGAAATTTTGCTTCAGTACTCCGACATCGGACGTCACAATGCTCTCGACAAGATCTACGGGAAATGCTTGCGAGATAACATTTCCACCACGGACAAAATTCTTGTATTCAGTGGACGCATCTCATCTGAAGTGCTGCTCAAGGCTGCCAAAATTGGCGCTGGCATCATTTTGTCCAAGTCCGCTCCAACTGATCTCGCCCTGCAATTGGCAGATGAACTGAAGCTCACCGCAGTCGGATTTATCCGCAATGACAAAATGAACGTGTATACACAAGCAAAGAGAATCCTCCTACCTTAAAGGAGGATTCGGATTCAATCAAAAGCGGGACAAGCTCAGAGCCTTCCCGCTTTTTTTATGTTTTTCTCATCTGGTAATCTCAAAGCCTGAGATAGCCTCTCGGTTTTTTGTTCTTTGTACGTGGGAATTTTTTATTTGCAGCAGCAATGCTTCTTTTTGTGATGCTTGCAGTGATCGTCATCATCTTCGTCCTCGTCATCTTCTTCATCTTTGTCTTTGTCTTCGTCGTCGTCCTCTTCTTCGTCTTCATCATCTATCTCATGCTTCTTGCAACAGTGGTGGTCATGTTTTTTAAAGCATTTGCAATCATGGCGCTTGCAACAACAGCAGTGATCGTGGCAATGTTCATGCTTTTTGCAGCAGCAATGCGGCTCATCGTAATGACTCTGTTTTTTGCAGCAGCAGTGAGGCTCATAGTAATCGTCGTGTTTCTTGCAGCAGCAGTGGTGGTCGTAATACTTGTCGTGTTTTTTGCCACAGCAGTGGTGGTCGTAATACTTGTCGTGCTTTTTGCTGCAACAGTGGTGGTCGTAATAGTTGTCGTGCTTTTTGCTGCAACAGTGGTGACCGTAGTGTTTACCCTGTTTTTTGCACTTTCTTGTCATTGCGCTCCCTCCTTTCGTTAGCCATCACTACTATTCATACGGTTTGTCCAGAGAAACGCTTGTATGATAGCCCTCTATGAAAAGCCCCTTTTTTCCAAACAAAAAACAGGACATACCTTAAGCATGTCCTGTCTTTCTGCGTTTTTCTTCAAGTTTAGCCTGTTCGTACTCTTCCGGCGTGTTGACATTAAAAGCAGCCCAAGGGTCCAACCATTCATCAGGCATGGGCACCACGCGCAGTTCATCTAATGTCCGCATTAGTTTTCGCTGTCCATGCAACAACGCCTGCTCCCAATTAGGCTGCGTTCTCCGATGGTACACAGCACATAATGGATGGATTCGTCCCTCTGATTGGGCGACAATCACGTCCCAATCGGTTCTCTCTCTCGCAAATTCAATGAGTCTGGCGATTTGCCCACGATCCATAAAAGGAAGGTCACAGGATAGCACCAGCAAAGCATCCTCGGAACTTACGCGGAAGGCAGTAACCAGTCCACTTACAGGACCGCAGGATGGTACCAGGTCTGGTGTAATTATGACGGGCTGTTCATCAATTTGTTCCTTTTGTGTCACTTGAGTGTCCGAAAAATCGTTCGCTACAATGAAACAAGACAAGCCAACCGCCTGTATTTCTTTTACAAGCTCTGTTAAAAAGGTTCCGTCCCTCCACGGTAAGTTTTGCTTTGGCGAGCCCATTCTGCTGCTTTTCCCGCCAGCTAAAATAACCGCACCGATACGCAACTGCTGCATAAATTTCCTCCCGGGTGTTGACAATACTCCTTATTAATTTATAATAAGTTTAACAAAAGAATTATTATAAACAAGGAGAGATTCTCGATGGAAAACACACTCTATAGCGCATTAAATAAACAAGTGGCGAACTGGACAGTCCTCTATACGAAACTACACAATTTTCACTGGAATGTAAAAGGACCTCACTTCTTTACGCTCCACGCAAAATTTGAGGAATTGTACAACGAAGCAGCAGCGAATCTTGATTCCCTTGCTGAACGTGTCCTCTCCATCGGTGGAAAGCCTGTAGCGACTTTGGCTGCATGTCTGAACACAGCGAGCATCACCGAAGCAGAAGGAAGCGAAACAGCCGAGCAAATGGTAGAAACGATCGCGAGAGACTTCTCCATTCTCGTAGACGAGCTGAAGCTGGCTATGGAAACGGCGGACCAAGCCGACGATGAAGCGACAGCCGATATGCTGTTGGGAATCCGCAGCAGCCTGGAAAAACACATTTGGATGCTCAAATCCTTCTTGCAATAAGCAAGTAAATCAATAGACACCAAAAGGCGATTGTGCATAGACACATCGCCTTTTTTGGGTCTTGTCTCCCGTGAAACTGCCTATCTCCCCCTGGTTGCCTAGAGTGAAAAAATCAGTTTCCGCCCGTCCTTTTCTACTTTTACTTGGGGTAGATACTTTAATGACTTCTGTACACCTATGTAGGGACTCGCAAACTCTACCTGGTGCCGTGCTTTCAACACGGAACAGAGATCAGCCAATGACATCGGAGACATCGCTTCCCTCAACAGGTTTTCGATGTGCTTTGCAACTTCCAAATAATCGTGACGGATGTGCGCCTTTCTCACCTTCATACGCTTCATCAGATCATCGGAAAATTCCTCTGTCGACATAGCTGTATCTTCTGAGCTTTCATCGTCTCCGATCCCGGCTTCGTTATCCAACTCGCGAATGCGGCTCAAAAGCTGCTTGATGTCAGCTCCCAACTGCTTGTCCTGATCGACATACTGTCGACGCAGTGCCATACGCTGCTCTAGCATGGCCTGCAATGTCATTTGTAACGCTTTCCGTTCGTTAAACATTGCGTTATGTATTCCCCTTTTCGCAAAAAGTAGAATGATGAAATTATACCCAATGATAATATAATTCTCACTAGTTGGAAATGGGAAATTGAAGTGCCCAATTTAGCAACTAAAAATAGCTTTTTACAAAGCCGTAATCTGCTTTCGTAAAAAGCTATCTGCGTTTTTTAAGGTTATTTACAGATTGTTCAATGAGAGAGTGTAATCAGACTTTCCAATAGACCAGAGTCTTATATAGTATGTTTCACCAGCAACTACATCGAATTCTGCTTCACCAGAACTCATTGCAAGAGTGGTATTTGTGTCTGAAGTCATTACAACGTATGGAACAGCTGATGCTTCCTTATTCGTAAGGCTCGTACTCATTTTTCCGGTTTGGTTTGCTACAAAAACAAAATGATCAAAATCACTGTTTCCCGCTTGCCCTGAGATAGAGGAGTTAACCTCTAAAGTATCCGCTGTTGCAATAGTATCGTTAGGCTCTGTTTCTGTATTCGCAGCAAGTGCAGATGAGGATAGTGCAAATACTAGTGTCAATGCGAGTAAGATTTTTTTCACGATGATTGCCTCCTATATTATGGAATAATTGGAATATACCATTTTATTCAATATTTGTCAAAACATAATGCTTTTTGCCTATATTTGTTGTTTTATGTAGACTCTCATAAAAATTTTGTCGAGGTATAGCCACTCAGTGCTTTAAGAAGCTTCCAAGTTGTCCCCATGCGTTCCAAAATAAAAAGATAGCTTTTTACAAAGCTGTAACCTGCTTTCGTAAAAAGCTATCTGCGTTTTTTAAAGGCTAATTACAGATTGTTCAATGAGAGTGTGTAATCGGATTTTCCAAAAGAAATGAGTTTTATGTAGTATGTTTCACCAGCAACAACTTCAAATTCTGCTTCACCGGAACTCTCTGCAAGGCTGGTAGTTTTGTCTGAAGCCAATACAACGTACGGAACTACTGATTGGTTCTTATTGGTAAGGTTCGTTTTCATTTTTCCGGTTTGGTTTGCTACAAAAACAAAAATATCTACATCGCTGTTATCTGCTTTCCCTGAGATAGAGGAGTTAACCTCTAAAGTATCCGCTGTTGCAATAGTATCGTTAGGCTCTGTTTCCGTATTCGCAGCAAATGCGGATGAGGATAGTGCAAATACTAGTGTCAATGCGAGCAAGATTTTTTTCACGATGATCGCCTCCTATATTATGGAATAATTGGAATATACCATTTTATTCAATTTTTGTCAAAACATAATGCTTTTTGCCTATATTTGTTGTTTTGTGTGGACTCTCATAAAAATTTGTCGAGGTATAGCATAACCAACAGAATCCACCAAAAAAGACCCATCCAAAAATGGACAGGTCTCGTTCCCCTACGTATTTCTATTACATCATCAAGCTGCTTTCTCTTCACTCAATCGATCCGTAATCACCGCAATCGCACCATCACCGGTTACGTTACAAGCGGTACCGAAGCTATCTTGAGCGATGTACAGCGCAATCATCAACGAAGTCAACGTGGTAGTAAATCCGAGCATCGACTCCATCAATCCGAGTGCCGCCATGACTGCTCCGCCCGGCACACCTGGTGCAGCGATCATCGTTACGCCCAGCATCAAGATGAACGGAAACATCACGCCAAAGGATGTCGTCATGTCATTTAGCATCATGACTGCCATGGAACAGCTGACAAGCGTAATCGTGCTTCCGGAAAGATGAATCGTCGCACAGAGTGGAACGACGAAATCCGCGATCTTTTCGCTCACACCGTTTTTCTTGGTCTGGCTCAGTGTCACAGGAATGGTGGCTGCCGATGATTGTGTTCCAATCGCTGTGAAGTAAGCGGGAAGCATATTTTTCAGCAGCGTGAATGGGTTTTTGCGTCCCATCTGGCCCGCTATCAAGTACTGCACGAGCAGATAGAATAGATGCAAGACAATAATCATAACGAAAACTTTAACAAACACGGACAAAATCATCGTGACCTGTCCACCATAGGTCAGGTTGGAAAATACAGACAGGATATGTAATGGAAGCAACGGGATAATGACGGAAGCGATCAGCTTCTCTACGATATCTCTCAAGTCTACCATCACCTTTTGCAGGGCGCTCCCCTTGATGACAGTCGCTCCAAGACCAAGGGTGAAGGCGAGCAACAATGCTGTCATCACACCTACAATCGGCGGCATGTCCACAGTAAAGAACGGCTTTACCAGTGCTTCCTCCGGATTGGCATACTGATTCACCAGTCCACCTACCTCAAGAATGTGTGGAAAAATACTCGTACTGACCAAATAAGCGAGTGCTCCTGCAAGGATCGTAGACAAGTAAGCAACCCCTGTGGTTACCCCAAGCAAACGCCCTGCCCCTTTGCCCAGCTCACCAATGCCTGGCGCGATAAATCCAATGATAATCAACGGAATCGCAAATCCGAGGAAATTTCCAAATAGGCCACTAAATGTAGCCAATCCTTTCACAACCCAAATCGGCGAGATGGAGCCGATCCCGATCCCAAGGACAATGGCGATCAGAATTTTGGGTAGTAAACCTAACTGTTTCATGACTTGAACCCCCGTTACGTGTTGTAAATAATGTCCACATGGAATGGACTATGTCTCTTTTACATGGACTAATGAATAACAAGGTAACACATCCGGGATGAGATTGTCATGAATCATAAAAAAGTACTAATATTTTAAATTAAAGAAAAACCCCCAATGAGCGTTGCTTACTCACTTGGGGGAACGATATTATTTGGCGCAAACCACTTGGCGAAATTCTTCTTCGATATCTGCCAGCACGCGCATGGCATCCGCGAGCTCTTTCTCCTTCTTTTCTACGGTCAATGTGTGACACCGTCCGAATTGCTTCGCCTGCTTCTCTTTGATCACCGCCAGTTCTGGCTCATGCTTCAGGAAAAATCCTGCGAAATCCATCGCTCGCCTCGCCCCTAGCTGGAAAGCAAAATAGGCTAAGTGGCCCAATTCCTCTGGCGTAAGTCCACCTTCCTCTTCCATCCGCTGCACTACACGCAAGATCGCTTCCTTTCCGTATAGGATCGCAGAGTTCTGTTCCGCCGCTGCGCTTTCCTGATAGATTCCTTTGTATAAACGAAGGGCATTTGCAACCAGCTCCTCCTCTGTCGGACTGCCTACACGCTTTGGTGCAGTCCAATAATGATAGGAAAAGAGGCCATCAAAAATTTTCTCAGCCTTCCACGCCAAGACAAACTGAGACAACGGCAGGCTGACAAAAGGAAAACCTGCTGGATCATGCACATAGATCGCTTGATCATCCATCTCATACGCAAGAACAAAATGATCAGCGCCACCCAAATACTGAGCATTTGGGTTATACGTCAGGTAGCCCATATCAAGCGGTCCGAGCAACACAGGCCCCTTTTCCAAATCGCGCCGTAATTCCACCAACGGTGGCTCGCCCTCCGCATCCCCTGATCTTTCCGTCCAACGAAAACCAAGCAGCTCTAGCGCATGACTGACACCACGGTCAGGGATCACTTGTCCGAAATAAATCACTTTCTGCTCCTCATACCAGGTAGCTCCGACTCCTACCCCGGAGAGCACTTCGAGAACGGCAGGAGCTACCTTCTCCCCAATTGTCTCCAAAAGCATTGATGATGAATTTGCGTAGCAGTAGTGGCCACTTCCGATGTACGGTAACATGCTTTTCTCCCTCTTTCTCGTCAATGTATGGCTTACCTATCATTGACTTCGGGTCGCATGCTTTTCTGACAACGCTTTGCAAAACACTTCTCGATCACGCGAAATATTTTTTAAAAAACTCCATCTTCTCATTCACGAAAGCATCATCTGATTCGCTGCTACCCATGATATGAGGATCATGCATGCACAGCCCCATTAGCCATAATTGGCGAATACCTGTCATAAGCGACACCGCAGCCTGATCGTTTTCAGATAAGGGACGAACCTCGGTATATCCTTTTAGGAAAGCATTCCATAGTGACTCCACCAGTTCGTCATTTTCTTCGATCAATATTCGGCTCAGCTTGAAAGCAGCCAGATCATACGCCCGCCAACCATATCCACACAGGTCGAAATCAAAGTGGGTATAGGTGTTGTCCGTAGAAAAGTTCGTATTAAAATTCCCTTGAAGGTCTCCGTGACAAATCCCCCAGTCGAGTCCGGCACGGATATGCTCGTTCAGCTTGGCTTCCAGCTCAATCGCCAGCTTTTGGAGAAATTGAAAATCTTCCTTCCGATGCTGTAGACGTGGCTCAATATTGGCTAACGGGCGATGAATCAGCGTCTTGGCGTCCCACACTTCGCGAGCTTGCTGTGTGGAAAAGCCTTCTGATTTTACATGCAGTTCGGCAACGGCTCTGCCGAATCGTTCGCTCAGTTCCTCGGTATCAATCTCCTGCTCCTTGCCACAGGCAAAAGTGAACAGCGCCCCAAAGCGATTGCCCTCTGCTGCTTGCAGTCTCAAGACATGCTTTCCTGAGCCGTCCGCAATTGGCACAGATACAGATACGCCTTGTCTGTTCAAATGGAGCAACAGCTCCATCTCGAACGCGACTGCTGCTTCCTCTGTTCGCCAATCACTGCGATACAGCCTGAATATTCGTTTTTGATCGATCGTCTTCACGAGGTACGTATCGTTCATGCCTCGAAGCATGTAGTGAACCGATTGTATGTGTTCGGTTGGATATGCTTCCTGAAGCACTTTCTGTAATGCTTTTTCACAGATGGTTGAGTAGACGACGGGT
Source organism: Brevibacillus brevis (assembly GCF_001039275.2). Classification (NCBI taxonomy): domain Bacteria; kingdom Bacillati; phylum Bacillota; class Bacilli; order Caryophanales; family Paenibacillaceae; genus Brevibacillus; species Brevibacillus brevis. Next base: position 1,189,235 of record NZ_CP030117.1, on the reverse strand, counting down.
AAATGCATAGTCTTGCTGCTCCTTTTTGCCAAGTATTGGTAAGCTATTATGGATGACGTGTGAATGGGGAAAAGGACACAGCAAGTAAAAAAGAACCTTGAAGGGCTAAAGGCCGATCAAGGTCTGGTACAGGCTGCAACGATTTGTCCCCCTTGCTGAATAAGCTCTTCAAGGAATCGGGTAACATAAGTAATGGATTTGTATTCGTCACGCTCATCAGAAGGTTTGATGTCAAAAAGAAGAGTTATTTTCTCACTTTTCCCTTGATCTCGCGCAATTCCTCGAGGATCAGATCGTATTTGTCGCTGTATTTGTCCAGCAAGTCCTGTAAACGCCCCTCGCGTTCTCGATTTGCCTTCATAATATAAAACAACAACCAGACAAACAAAGCAGCAAATGGCCCTTGCTGAAGTAATACGGTTGTTACTTGATCTTCCATGTTTGATCTCCCCTTTTGTCACTGTATAGAACGTGTGTTCCTACATCGTCCTTATCTGTATTTTGTACAAAAGGCTTGTACATAATTCGTTGAAAACAAAATTAATATCCATACTTTTCTTTTTCTCTTTCATTTAGTACAATATTTTTGTACATCCTCACAGGAAGGACTGGCACGCTCATGCTATCTCAGCGCTTACGCACAGCTCGTAAGACAAAAGGTCTGACCCAGGAAGAGTTGGCAGAGCATGTCTGCACGACCAAGGGGACGATCAGTAACTACGAGAACAACCACAGCACACCACCGAATGACATGCTGCGGCAATTGGCTGATGTGCTGGACGTCACGACCGATTGGTTGTTGGGCCGCACAGATGAAGTCACGGCCTATATTCTCCCCGCAACTGAGCAGACAAATCAACGTTCGTTGGACGAGCTCTTGCAGGAAAAGATCGATGACCCAGACGACTACTATTTCCTAGACGGGTATCTGGACGCTTCAGAAGAGGAGAAAAAAGAAATTCGCCGCTACTGGTACGACTTGAAGAAACAGTGGAAAGTCCGTAAAGTACGCGAGGAACGACCTCCGTCTTTGTTTGATATCACGGAAGACATCAAAAAAAAATAACCCCAGTGCGGGGTTTTCTTTTCAGCGAGAAATAGAACGTACGTTCCTTACCATTCATTTAGGAGGTCCTTGATGCTTCACTCCCTTTTGAAAGAAATCTGCGAACCGCAAACATGGCTCGAGAGTCGCGTTTACTTGTTACTTCAGCATCACGGCATCGACCAGCCCGAACAAATCGATCTGTATTTGCTGTGCGAGACGTACGGCATCGAGATCCATCGTATTTGCGGCAGAAGTCGTGCACACGCGCATCCCTTTTTGCCGGGACGTTATGTCATTGCGGTGGACGAACGACTCGATCTGGCTACCCAGCGGGTTAAAATCGCGCATGAACTCGGACATTTACTCCTTCATGAAGGCATTCAGCCCCAGAGCAGCGAATGGATGATTGACTGGCAAGAATCGCAAGCGAATCATTTTGCCGAGCATTTGCTGCTTCCCATCTACATGATGAGTCCCCTACTTGCCGATTGCTCGCGATACAACGCTCCGGCTATCATGGCTCAACGCTTTCAGGTGCCGATGCCTCTTGCTCGTGCCCGTTTTGAGCGCATACTGAGCCGTCTGTATGCCAAAGGCTTTCCCGTCTATGAGTAATTGTCAACGCTATTATGTAGGAGGCGATACCTGATGAAACGAGTCTTTATTGCCGGAGATGCATACACGACTCATTTTTTTGATCTCGCCTTAGACCAAGACGAGGAGCTGTCTCTGTTACCCTCTTTGCAGGTAGCCAGCTATCACGTGGCTCGCTTTGCTCTCATCATGCGAGATGACGGCCTTCGTGGACTCGGTATTTTTCCCGGAGATGCTCTCCTGATCTCAGACTTTTCGATGGAACCTGTAAAAGACAGACCTGTATTGATCCGACAGGAGGGGCAGTTCCTTGTGCGTATCGCTGCAGACGTCAATCCATTGGAGTGTCTGTTTACAACCACACGCGAGCAAGACACCCCCATGTTACTCCCCTCGGAAAACATTCGCATTACAGGTGTTGTATCCGGTATTATTCCACGTTCATCATCGTAACTTCATTAAGCAGCCAATCCTTGATTGCTGCTACCGTTTGCTGCCACTGCTCCTGCGGGGTAATGGCAGCGGGCTGGTCGCCCTCCTGCGATCCATAGCTTCCGAACTGGGCATGGTTCCCCCCTTCTATGGACATGTACACAGTACGATCCGGCAAATATTGCTTGCTCTCCATAAACTTTTCCATATTGATCACCCCATCGCGAGAACCGAGCAAAGACAGCACAGGCAAATTCCCCTTCTTCAAGTTCCCCTGACTGTTCGGATACGCTCCCAGTAAAAATACACCACTGATTCGGTCCGAGTGGTTTGCTGCGAATTGAGCTGCCATCGTTCCTCCAAGCGAATGTCCTCCGATGACAAACGTTTTATTCGGGTACGCCTTTAATACTTGTGTAGCTCGGGTCATATCACTTACAGCCAAATTCAGCGGCATTCGTGCGAGAAAAACATGGTAGCCAGAGCCTGCCAAGGCACGGGCAATCGGTGCATAGCTCTCCGGTTTGACCAGTGCTCCCGGATACAAGATGAGTCCCGGTTCGCGTGACTCCCCGCCTTGAAAAATAATCCAGTCATTCGTATCCATGACCGTAATCCCTTCACCGCCTTGCATGGCCGTTAACGCTGCCTGATCAGGCTGATATGGCTGCAAATACCATATAGCCAGACAAATCGCTCCGAGTGTCACCAATACGAGTGCCTGAAACCATTTTTTACGTGCTTGACTCATCCTACCCACCTCGTTTCCGCCCCCATGTATGATGCTACTTATTATGTCTCAAACGCGCTGCTCATGTGCATAAATTGTGAATCTCGACATCTTCGCAGTGTTGACGAACTGATTTTTTAATAGTAGTATTCAAACATACCACTTATATTTGTTTGGAGGTTTTTCTCATGATTGAGCACGTAAAACGAATGGGTTTATCCGATTTGGAAGCGCGGTGCTACTTGACCGTGCACGAAGAAGCAGACCTGTCTGGGGTAGTTTTGGCGGATCAGTAAAGCCTACGGCGCTCAAAACAAAAGTCCGGAGACCATTACGAAAAACTACTCGATTTTTACCAAAAAGAGAAGGGATGGGAATTGTTATGAATCTACAGGATGTGCAATTTTGCGAGGAACTGGTAAGAAGTGCGGGAAAGGAGTTGCTAGTGGAATTTGAAAAAGGCGTGCCCTGCCACAGCAAGGAAGCAATGACTAAACGCTTTGAAGAGGTGAATCCCGTGGTTGAAGCTCGATTGAAGCGCTCATTATCCGAGCGATTCCCCACCTATGAATTCTCTGACGCGGAATTCAATCTGGCTGCACAGGAAAAGCCTGAATTCACAAGTCCTTATTGGGTGATGGATGCAATCGATGGAGCGGTTCACTTTCTGCAAAACATGCCGATGTGGGCTACTTCCCTCTGCCTGATTGACGGAGGACGCACGGTTGTTTCTTTTGTCTATGATCCATGCCGTGATGAACTGTTTACCGCAATTAACGGGCGTGGAGCTTTTTTAAACGGACAAAAAATCAGTACCTCATCCAAATCGCAGCTAAGTGAGTGCATTCTAGGGACGCTCTTTGCTTCCTCCGAGCCGATGAACCTCTTGGTCGGAAAGTATACAGCGAATTCCTTGACGCGAGTGATGCCAGAAGCTTTTGCCATCCGTATGCAAGGCGCGGTTTCGCTCCATCTCGCCTATGTGGCGTGCGGACGACTCGACGGTTACTGGGAATACGGTGAAGGGGTGTATGATTGGCTGGCTGGTGCTCTTTTGGTCCAGGAAGCGGGAGGCACAATTACGGATACGCAAGGGAATGATTTTTGCTGGAAAAGCACAGGCATCGTAGCAGCAGGCTCGACCATCTACCCTAAGCTGATCCAATTGACTCCCGCTTCATAAAGAGCAGATAAAAAGGGTGAGCCTATGCGCATCACCCTTTCTCCTTTTTCCGTTCGCGAAAACGGCGCACCTTCATCAGGTTTCCGCACATTTTGTCATCACACCAGCGGCGCACCCGGTTGCGGCTTTCATCATAAAACACCCAGCAGCAATCCTCGTTGTCACATATTTTGACTCGCTCCAGATGCTGCGGGGCAAGCAACTCCGCGAAAGAGGCTGCAATTTGTGCCATGACGAGGGGCCAGCCCTCTGTTGAGCTGGATTGCTCTTGCCTGTAGCTACCCTCCTCTTCTACATACAACACCTGCACATGAAAAGGAGCGAGAGCCAAAGCTCTGTTCAATTCCGCTAGGTCCTCCTCTTGGAATCGCTCTCCACGGACAACTGCTTCCAGCATACGTCGCAAACGCTCGCGCAACTGCAAAAGTGAAGCGGCACACGCCTCATTCATCGGCAGCGGTGCGGTTAGCTTGTATGTTTGCAAAAAGGATGACAGCCATTCCTGGTTCTCCAGGCGATTTTCCCCACGACCAGAACCGCGCCAATCCCGCCAATCACTATTTAAAAAATCGATACAAAGCCAGTCCATGTCATCATCTCTCCTGACGAAACCCTTTATTTTCTCTCTTGTATGATCATACAGGATATGGTAATCTCTATTCGTAACCACCGTAATAACATTAACCGGTTACAACCTCATTTCTTATTGCTATTATAGCGTTTCATCAATCTGTTTCACAGGAGGAAGCGTATGAATCGGAAGGAATTGCTTTTGCACGGATGGGAATGTACGTATGACAAGGAAGACTGGTATCCACCCTTAAAAGAAGCGCTTTCCGGCGTATCAGCAGCCGAGGCGAGCTGGCGCCCTGTGGGAGAAGCAGCCAACACGATCTGGGAAAACGTCAGCCACCTTCTTTATTACAAAGAACGCCTGTTGCATCGTCTAATGGGCACTGAATTTCCTGGATCGGCTGAGACGAACGATGATACCTTCATCCCGTCCGGCGGTCCCGATGACGAAGACGCTTGGCAAGCTACTCTCGCTCGCATGGAAAGCGTCCACCGCCACATTCACGAAAAGCTTTCCTTGCTGACGGATGAGGAGTTAAATCAGATGGCTACTTATACGCCCATTTACCAAAATGTGATGAGTCTGGTCCTGCATGATGCGTTTCATACGGGACAAATCGTCCAAATTCGCAAGCTGCAAGGCTCCTGGCCTGCCAGACGATCATTTGAATAACAAAATTTCACATTGATTAATCACAAACAATCCTTTATAGTTGATGAATCACATAATTTCATACATGTTATCCTCATCTTTCACGGTGAGGATAGAGGTCGCGGCTTTTATATCATCCTGTACGAGATTCAGAGAAAATCAATGACTCCAGGTAAGGAAAATCCGCCGAAGCTCATATCGCGTCTCTGTGCGATTGGGTTGGGGCTGTACTCGAAAGGGGCAGAACTGTCACGTTTGCATGCCAAGCAAACGTGGTGAGCTATCTTCAGTGAAGGCTTGGTGGGGATTGGATGATACCGCCCTATGCCATTTTTTTGGCTATGGCGGTTTTTTCGTTTCCGACCTTCCTTCTCAAAAATCAAGAAAGGTCGTGCAAGCAGCTTATGTCACAAAATCAATTGCAACGTGGTTTAAAAGCCCGACACCTGACGATGATCGCCATCGGCGGCTCGATTGGGACGGGATTGTTTCTTGCGAGTGGAGGCTCGATCCACTCCGCCGGACCTGGTGGAGCTTTAGTCGCCTATCTCGCCATTAGTATCATGGTTTACTTTTTAATGACCAGCTTGGGGGAAATGGCGGCCTTCATGCCTGTTTCCGGTTCGTTTTCGACGTATGCCACACGGTTCGTCGATCCATCTCTCGGTTTTGCTCTCGGCTGGAACTACTGGTACAACTGGGCCATTACCATTGCCGTCGAGCTGTCAGCTTCCGCACTCATTATGAAATATTGGTTCCCGGATACCCCAGCGATATTGTGGAGTGCTTTGTTCCTCGGATTGCTGTTTGCCTTGAATCTCCTGTCTGTGAAAGCCTATGGAGAATCTGAATATTGGTTCGCCTTGATTAAAGTAATAACGGTTATCATCTTTATTATTGTGGGTGTGTTGATGATTTTTGGCATTATGGGCGGTCAAGCAGTCGGCTTCCAAAACTTCACCAAAGGCGACGCGCCATTCAACGGCGGCTTCATGGCCCTGCTCGGTGTCTTTATGATTGCCGGATTCTCTTTTCAAGGGACAGAGCTGGTTGGTGTCGCAGCTGGAGAGAGCGAAGACCCTGCCCGCAACATTCCGAAGGCCATCCGTCAAATTTTTTGGCGCATCCTGCTCTTCTACATTCTCGCTATTTTGATCATCGGGTTGCTGGTTCCATACGATAATCCAAATCTGATCAGCGGCGACCTTACGGATATTGCGATCAGCCCGTTTACGATTGTATTTGAAAATGCCGGTTTTGCTTTTGCAGCATCCGTCATGAATGCCGTTATTCTCACGTCAGTATTGTCTGCTGGTAACTCTGGCATGTACGCCTCTACACGCATGCTGTGGAACCTGGCGAAAGAAGGAAAAGCACCAAAATGGTTCGCAAAAGTAACCGGTAACGGCGTACCGATCAATGCCCTGATCTTGACTGCGCTCATCGGCGCCCTTGCTTTTCTGTCCTCTCTGTTTGGAGAAGGCGAAGTGTATGTCTGGCTTTTGAATGCTTCCGGTATGTCAGGCTTCATCGCCTGGCTGGGAATTGCCATTAGTCACTACCGTTTCCGCAAAGCGTTTATCGCTCAGGGCCGTGACTTAAGCGAATTGCCTTATCGGGCAAAGTGGTTCCCGTTTGGTCCGATTTTTGCCTTCATCATTTGCTGTATCGTTATTTTGGGGCAAAACTATTCCGCATTCATGGGTGGAACGATCGACTGGTATGGCGTCCTGGTCTCTTACATTGGCCTGCCACTCTTCTTAATCATTTGGCTCGCTTATAAAGTCACCCAAAAGACCAAGCTCGTCCCTCTAGAACAAGTGGACTTCAGCATGGATGAATACACGAAGTAATCGAAGAAAAATTACGGACTTCCGTTATCTAAACGGGAGTCCTTTTTCGTGTTTGCCAGCATATTAAAAACTGCCCTAAAATAGCCGATAGTATAGAAAAGAAGCAATTGAGATCCGTTTCCTTCCGTTCTCACAACTCATACCAGTCACCTGATAAAAGGTAAACCAGATCTCCTGCCATCACGACTGAACATGAATCCATGTGAGGAGAGTAGAACATGCAAATCCAATCGTATTCCCGCTACCTATCCCCCCAGCTTCCAACTAACCAAACTGCACCTAAAATGGTGACAGGAACTAGTTTGGCATTGCCCAAGCCCGATACTGTAGACCTTCGTTCACACAAGGCACGCGAGCTACCTGCTGATGCCATTGAACATCACAGCGTCCAATTTTTCTTTAGCACAGAGATTAATGAGCGTTTGGATAAAATTTTCGCAGATAAACCACCCGAGGCTCGAAAGGGCTTTGACCACATCCTGGAGCGAAATTTTTTCAACTCCCAATCCACCTACACCGATGAAGAAAGAGCTACTTTGGTAGAAGTGGGTTTAACCCAAGGCAAATATTTGGCAGACCAATACATGACTGATGAAAAAAATGCTGCTGAATTTTTGGATACCCTCCATCTGCTTGCTGGCGTTGCCAAAACACGAAAGGTTGACCCTGCAACTGGCAGTGTCAGCTACGTAGAGCTTCCGCAAAAACCGCAGGGGGCGCCGAACGACTATGTTAATCCGTCCAAGCTGATGGAGCGGTATGACCCTGAAGCCTACAAAAAAATGCAAGCGGTCACAACCAATCAAACAGAGAAAGTAAGCATACTGATTCAATTCGTCAAAAAGCTGCAACATCGTCCAGACTGGATCGCACAATACCGGAACGAACAAGCTACACTTCTCTCTGATTTAAAAAATACAAAAATCGCTAACCGTTTTGAGAATGTAAATACAAAGGACGCTACTGACTTTGTTCGTCAAATGAATACGCTTGCTGAAAATGCTTCCGTTTCTGCCTTCACACCATTGCTACAAACGAATCTTGCCTCTTTTATGAAGATCCTAGCCAAGAAAACGAGTTAACTTCACAAAGATGATCGTCACAGCCTCCGCCCGAACTTCCCTGGGACTGGGGCTGTTTTTTCTTGTGTAGTACCAGTCTCTTTCCTTTTCCAGTTAAGGAAAGGGACTGGCAGGTGGTGGACATACTAACCCGTAAAGGAGGAGACGAACATGGATGACAATCGCGAAAACGACCTGCCTGATTTCAAACAACTGGATGACAGACTGATCGCTCAACCTCCGACTAGCCCAATAATCGCAATCCGTACCAATCTGGACAAGGAACCAAATGACGTCGACAATCCGTATGTGCAGCAAGACTCTAAACCCACTGGACAAAATAAGGGGGACGCAAATGACTGATCGCATCTCAAAGGAAAAACCGGACATGGGTTATAACGGAAGTAATATGCATGGTTATTCCCTTACACCAAAGGAAGGGACATTGGATCAAGCTGACAAGACGACTGCGGCAAAAAAAGAAAACAGGGAGAAAGAATAGTTTTTCCCCATTACGAAGAACAATTCCCCTTTGGGGAAACAGGCAGATGCTCACTTTGCCTTTTTCCTGAAGGGGATTTCTTTTGGATTTCTAACCAAGAACATGGTGAAAAAACATTTTCTTATTGACGAAATTCTATTGGAAATATATACTTTTCATGGATTTGATAATGAGAATCGTTATCAAATCTTTGCATATATAATCAGGAGGTTGCCCCATGAAATCCAGGCTCTTCAAACACATTTACAGCACAACATTAGTCACTTCTCTCCTCACAGGTGGCGCCCATATAGCTCTGGCCGCACCACTCGTGGCCACTGCTGAACAGACGGATGTTTCCCCTTTGTCGCTAGATTTCGCAGTTGAACAGGCAATTAAGAACAGCGTTGATCTGGAGGTGCTTCGGCTTGAATTAGATATTACGAAGTACGAAACATCCATCACACTGAGAGAAAAAGCAGAAATAAAAAAAGCCGATATCATGACTCTGGCTGATGCAAAAAAGAAATTCGAAGACGCTGCCAAAGCAATCAAAGAAGTAGTTGTCGATGAAGTCGCCCTGAATACGCAAAAAAACACCATACAATTACAAGTGCAAAAAGCATTCTTCGAAGTCCAATCATTAGATGCCAAAATCAAAGCGCAAAAGACAAGCTTGCAAAGACAGTACTGGTTGGACTCCCAAGAAACAGAAGCTCACAAAAATCTTGCTGCCCTTGAAGCCAGCTACAAACAAGCATTGGCCAAGCTCAACGATTTATTGAATGAAAAAGCGGACAGACAATGGAAGATGATCGCTACTGATTTGACCCAGCACGAGCTGCTTTCCTTGGAGCAATTGCAAGCAAAAGCTTATGAAAAACGTCCTGAGATGATCAAGGCACAAGCAGAAATAGACTTTGCCCAAGTAAGAATTGATTACACAGCCGAGTATTCCGCACTCAGCACATATAAAGGTACAATTGCAAAAAACGAGCACAAAAAGGCAGAACTGCAAAAACAAAAAACACAAAAGAAAATCGGTCAAGAAGTAAGTGACAACTATACGAAGGTACTGGCAGCGAAAAAGGCATTAGAGGAAAGTACAGCAAAGAAAGAAACCGCATTGGAGCGCTATCAGGCAACAATCGATCAATATAGATTAGGAAAAGCATCGATGAAAGAACTGATAAAAGACGAAGCAAACCTGTTTGACTCCGAAACAAAAGCAATCGAATCAGTTTATCAATACAATCTCGCTGCTATCACCTTGAACCAGTTGACTGGTTATTAATATTTCGCATTACGAAGGATCTCATTTATTCATTTAAAATAAAGAAGGCTTCATCCCACAGGGTGAAGCCTTTACTCATTTATTAGCCTCTCAAAAACTCCTGGCATCACCAGACGACCACCGTCTACACCAAAATCCTCTATGAACCACCAAGCCGATAGCACACTGTGGCAATACGCCCACGCTAGCACTCTCTCTTTTTGCAAAGACAGGGCCTTCGTCAGCCCATCGACCCGCTGCTTCATTACTTCTTCTACCCCATCCTCTGGCAAATGGTTCAGCAAAAACGGAATCACCTCGTATTCTGTCTCCCCGATCAGCCCTTTTGGATCAATTGCCAGCCACGGCTCTCTTTGTGCCCGCAAAATATTTTCATGATGAAGATCACCATGTAGCAGGCACTGTTCTTTTTGTGTGGAGAGAAGCTTTTTGTACCATTGCATGGCCTGCTCCACCATTTGCTCGGGAATCGGTCCTGTCCCACCTCGGAAATGAGAGCGAATCCCTACCAGTCCCACAGCCCAGTCCGCTATTGTCGGAAACGTAGACACAAGCTTACCCACTCTGGAAACGGGTGTATGCATCCTTTTGATCACGTCCGCCAAGCATTGAATTCGCTCGTCTTCATTACTCAGCTTGTCCAGTGTCTCTCCTGGCATGATGCGCTCCAAAAGCATGATGCCTTTTTCCTCGTCCGAATCGAGTAGCTGCACCATTCCCCGCCCCGCAAAAGCCCGAATTGCCGTCAGCTCTTTCTGCCAGTCCAGCCCAGGCACGCCCAGCTTCAACACGGCGTTTCTCCCATCCTCTAACACAACAGGTGCAACAAAATTATAAGAGAGTGGAAAATGCTCAAGCACTTTTAATGACCATCGTGCTTCGCATTCGGCAATCAACTCATGAAAGGAATCCAGCCAGAGACGCCCGTCTTCTTTATGTACGCCCACAACTGTTTGGGTAAAATGTGTTGGCAGTGAAATCATTAAGAATCTCCTCCTCGAACTACTTGCAAAACATCCTCTTGCATTAGCTTTCAAGCTGTTCCCTTCCCACAGCCGCGTAAGAAGAAGCGCATTTCCAGTCAAGCGCCTCTGGAGCCCAACTCAGCTCAGGAAAAAATGGCGGGGGTTTTCAGCTTCACTCATGGAATCCTTCTTTGAAACTTCAACGTTTGAAGCGCTCCCGCCATTTTTTCCTGAGCGGACAGTCAATCCCCTTGCGGGGCGTAGGCCGAAGTGCAGACTGGAAATGCGCTTCTTCCCCACCACAGCCACTCGTTAAAAAAGGGAGCAGCTTGAAAGCCGCCCCCCTTTATTTCCCGGAAAATGTTATGACATTCGTCCCATCAAGCGCTCCATACGTTCCAGCGCCTTCTTCAACTGCTCGATCGATGTTGCATAAGAACAACGGATATGCCCCTGTCCGCTTTCGCCGAACACATCTCCAGGTACAACAGCTACCTTTTCCTCCATCAGCAGCTTCTCCGCAAACTCAGAAGAGCTGAGTCCTGTAGAAGCTACAGACGGGAATGCATAGAATGCTCCGTCTGGCTCGTGGCAAGTCAATCCGATTTGACGGAATCCGTCTACCACATAATTGCGGCGCTGACGGTAGCTCTCGATCATTCGTTCCATATCAGAACGTCCATGACGCAGGGCTTCCAATGCAGCCATCTGAGCCATCGTCGGTGCACACAGCATGGTGTACTGATGGATTTTCAGCATGCCCGCAAGTAAATCAGGCGATGCGCAGACATATCCCAGACGCCATCCGGTCATCGCGAACGCTTTGGAAAAACCGGAGATGAGGATCGTCCGATCTTTCATCCCTGGCAGAGCCGCGATACTATCGTGCATTCGTCCGTAGGTAAGCTCCGCATAAATTTCATCGGAGATCACCATGAGGTCGTGCTTTTCAATGATCGGCAAAAGTGTTTTCCACTCTTCAGCCGTCATAGTCCCCCCGGTCGGGTTATTTGGATAGCAGAAAATGATTGCTTTTGTACGCGCGGTGATGTGCGACTCCAGCTCTTGTGGTGTCAGCTTGAACTGGTTTTCCATCGTTGTTTTCAGGAAAACTGGCACCCCACCAGCCAAGCGAATGACTGGTTCATAGGAGACATAGCAAGGCTCCACGACCAATACTTCATCACCCGGATCGAGAATGGCACGCAGTGCGATATCAATTGCTTCGCTGGCACCGACCGTCACGAGAATTTCTGTCTCGGGATGATAGCTGACAGAAAAACGTTCTTCCAGGTATTTCTGAATTTCCACGCGCAATGGCAGCATACCGGCATTGGATGTATAAGCTGTATGTCCACGCTCCAGGGAAGAAATCGAAGCTTCTCTCATACGCCAGGGAGTGACAAAATCAGGCTCCCCTACACCTAAAGAAATGACTCCCTCCATCGATGCTGCCAAATCGAAAAAGCGGCGAATGCCTGATGGCTTCAACGATTGAACTGTACTGGATAAACGGTTTTTGACTTTGACTTGTGTACTCACGGCGTAACCACCATCCTGTGATCTTCGTCACGATCTTCCAGCTCAATGCCATCGTGCTTGTAACGTTTCAAAATAAAGTGTGTAGCTGTTGAGACCACCGAATCGAGAGTGGACAGCTTTTGCGAAACAAAAGTAGCTACTTCTTTCATCGTTTTGCCTTCCAAAATAATTGACAAGTCATAGCTTGCACCAGACATCAAGTAAACAGCCTTCACTTCTGGGAAACGGCAGATTCGCTCCGCCACTTCATCAAAGCCGACATCGCGTTTCGGCGTCACTTTCACATCAATCATGGCGTTCACGTACGGATGATCGTCCACACGCTCCCAGTTCACCAGCGCCGGATATTTGACAATGACCTTCTCGGCTTCTAATGCTGTAATCGTCTGTTCAACAACCTCGGTCGGTTCCCCGATCATTTTTCCGATTTGCTCAGCGCTCATGCGACTGTCTTCTTCCAACAGGTGCAACAGCTCTCTTTGCTTCAAGCGATCCATGCCCCACCACTCCAGTTTTCTCTTTATTTTTGTACATAAGTGCGTGTTCAAGTAGTCGACTTTTTGAACGACGACATCATGCAAAAAGCCCCAGCAACCAGACTCATGATTTCCATGAATCTGATTGCTGAGGCGAAGGTATCGCGGTACCACTCAGCTTTTTTGCCTCTCTCACAAAAGGCAAACTCGTGCTGTCTACAAAGACATGCGCCCCATAACGTGGGCCATCCGCTGCTTTCTACTTGGCATTTTCAAAAGCAGAGCTCCAAGGTGGCTTTCAAAAAGAGTTCGCGGCTGCCCTCTCAGCTAACAGGCAACTCTCTGGACGTCAAAATCCCTTTTTTACTTTCCTTTTCACGGCTGTGTTGGTTGTTTTATTGAATGTCTCAGATTATAAATGACGTTTTCTCTCATTGTCAACCAACAACTTCTGTCTTCTGAACCTCTTTCAAACCGTTAGGCAACCAGACGCGAAACACCGTCCCTGTTCCCAAGCTGCTTTGTACGTCCATTTTTCCTCGATGATTTTCTACGATCGCTTGGGTGATCGACAGCCCCAAGCCAGCCCCTCCGCTTTTGCGTGCGCGTGAGGATTCAATCCGGTAGAAACGGTCAAATACATGCGGGACATGCTCCGGTGCGATCCCGGTTCCATTATCTCTAAACGTCAGTTCAATCCCATTGGCAATCTTGCTCAACGTAAGCTCGATCTCACCGTTCACAGGGTCAGTATGCTGAACCGCATTTTGAAACAGATTGAGAATAACTTGCTTCATTCCGTCACAGTCGAAAGTAGCCGTAACATTCTGTTCTACGCGGAAATGAACGTTTCGGTCACCGGCCAGGACCATGAGCTGCGATTCCATACTGTACACGACCGCGTCCAACTGCCCTTCTTGCAAAAGGAAAGCTGGTTCCCGATCCATCCGAGCCAGGTACAGCAAATCGTTGACGAGTTTATTCAGTCTCTCTGTCTCGCCGTGCATGCTTTTCAATGCTTTTTGCAAATGTTCGGGATTTGACGCCGCACCACGCAACAGCACCTCCAAAAAACCATGGATAGAAGTCAGCGGTGTTCGCAATTCGTGCGAGGCATCCGCCACAAAGCGTCGCATCCGCTCTCCTGCTTCTTGCTCAATTTTAAATGAGGTTTCCAGCCGCTCCAGCATTCCGTTAAAGACCGCCGATAATTGATCAATTTCCATCTGGCCTTGATCCATCGGCAGTCGTTCATCCAAATTACCCGCATTAATCCGCTCAACTGTAACCTCAATACGCGAAAGTGGGTTCAGCGTACGGCGGAGCACAGGCACGTAGGTTAACAAGCCGATAAGCAAGGCGAGTGCAGATGCAGAGAAGAAAATGATCAACTGTGGAAACAGCACTTCCCGCATCGAGCCGACAGGTGTACTCAGTTGTACGATTCCTTGCAGTTGTTCAGGTGATTTGATAGGTGCCAGCACGACCAAATAATCCTTCCCGGTGCTACCTTCCAATATTTTGTATTTAAACGTGCATACGCCACTAGCCAGGATCTCGCGGTACAAACTATCTGGAAAGCGAGGGGAATACCCTTCGCTCGGATTCGCAAACAGCTCCGTCACGTTGGCGTCGTTGTCAATAAAGGCATACTTGATATCGGGAGTACGCAAGGAAAGCAACGCGCTGACATACTGATCGTATTTCGGGAGCGTTTCCGTATCTTCCAAGACCTGATACGGAACAGTGACTGCCAGATTTAACAAGCTTTCCGCTTTGCTGCGATACAAGAACTGCTCCATCAATAAGTATTGAATCATACCGATTAGAAGCAGCAACCCGGATAAGATAAATAACGAACGAGACAACAGCTGATAACGCAAAGAGTTCGGTTCTAGGAAGGCGGCCCATTGATTGTTTCGATTCATCGTCATACAAAATCAACCCGATAGCCCGCACCTCGCAATGTGCGAATGATCCGATGCTGACGATCGTTCAGTTTGTCACGCAGGGAGCGAATATACACCTCGACAATGTTCTCCTCCCCACCGAAATCATAGCCCCACACGTTATCCAGAATCATTGGTTTACTCAAAACCAACCCGTGATTGGTCACTAAATATTTCAGCAAAGAGTATTCCGTTGGCGATAGCTCCAGAAGCGTTTCCTCGTAAGTAATTTCCTTTCGCCTGTCATCGATTTGGAAGGGGCCGAGGTGTACCTTGGAGAGCAAATGTGGGTAATGATTACGAATGCGCGCATGGATACGGGCAAGCAGCTCCTCAAAGCTAAACGGCTTGATCATATAATCATCGGCACCAAGCGTCAGCCCTTTTACCCGATCCTCTACGTCTTCTCTGGCTGTCAGCATGATCGTTGCTACATTCTGTATCTTTTTCAACATCCGACATACCTCGAAGCCGTCCATGCCTGGCATCATCACATCGAGAATGACGACATGGGGCTGATGCTCCTTCACCATGGTCACCGCAGTCATCCCATCTTGTGCCGTCAATACCTGGAAGCCTTCATTTTCAAGACCCATCTCCAAAAATTGCAGGATGGTCGGTTCATCATCGACAAGCAATATTTTAATGCCTTTGCTTAGGCTCATTTCTTTCACCTCATCTCCATTTTACCTGATCAGGCCAAGAGTAGCTGAATGTTTGCTGAATATGCACTGAGTACGAGCTGAAAGCTTTTTACAAAATCACAAACCAAAAAATGTAAATTAAATATAAAGAACGTTGATAATTCTCTTACCCTTACACTTTCAACAAACTTTCAGCCAGCTTTCAAGACCCACTCAGCTTCCTCTCTCATAATGATCCCTGCGTAGTCAAATACATACGACTCAAGTCTGAACACTTCAAAAATATGGAGGTTATCCAATAATGAAAAAGAATTCGGTTATCCTGACAGCATCAGTTGCCACGCTCGTGGTCGGTATCGGGGGCTACATGCTCTATGACTATTTCGTGGGAAACCATGTGGAGATTCAGCCTGCAGCTACGGTAACCACAGCCTCATCTACCGCTTCATCAACACCTCTGACAGCAGATCAACTGAATAAAAAATGGACAATCAATGACCAGTCCAAAGTCTATTTCTCCGTCACTACGTCGAAAGAAACGGTAAACTTTGAAATGGACGGCATTACTGGTAGCTGGAATGTGAACCTCTCTGCACCAGATCAAATGAAAGCAACAGCTTCTGCCGACTTGAATAAGCTGAACTCCGGTAATGAAAAGCGCGACACCCATATCAAATCTCCTGATTACTTTGATACCGCCGTGCACCCAACTGCTACTTTTGAAGCGAAATCTTTTGAGAACTGGCCAACTACATGGATCGAAGGACAAAAGGCTTCGTTCACCATCAATGGCGTCCTGACTGTAAGAGGAATTGCCAAAGACGTGAAAATGAATGCTGACGCGATTTATTCCCAAGGCAAACTACAGTTGGAAGGAACGTCCGTCGTAACGTTTGGTGACTTCGGATTGACCAGCCCTCATACGATCGTGGCCAAAACGGAAGAAAACATTAACATTACATTGCGACTCGCGTTGGATGCTGTTTAATCAATCGCTTTTCGCAGGTATGACTTCGAGAGACGTCTGACATTCACAGACGTCTTTTTTCACAGTTTTTTACATTGTAATATTGACATTGTTAAAATGATATCATAACATAAAAGCATGATAACTGATTCGAGCAAACGGAAAGGATGATCTTGTGAGTACGTCTCCCCTTCGAGCCAAACGCATCCACTTTCGGACCAAAAAGTACCGCTCACCGGATGGACTTCCAACAGATATTTGCCTCTTTACGATCCTTTCCATCCCGCGCCAAACAAAAACCAAATCGCTGCCACTCAAACAATTGGCCGTTCTTCTGATCAAGCGAAAAAGCGATACATTTGGAGAGCAATGGGCCTTGCCTGGCGGTTTTTCCCATGAATCGGAGACTCTGGACGAATGCGCCTATCGCGAGTTGAAAGAAGAGACGAATATCGACCGCGATGTACACATCGAGCAGTTGAAGACGTACTACAGGCCCGGAAGAGACCCTCGTGGTTGGATCCCGAGTGTTGCCTATGTCTCCCTCGTCCATGAAGATTTATTGAAGCACGCACAGGCAAACGACGATGCATCCGACGCGCGGCTATTTCCGATTGAGGAAGCTTTTGCCCTCAACCTTGCTTTTGATCATCGTGAAATTTTGACTGACGCCTTACAGCGCGTTCGTGAGCAGATGCTGCAAACGACTATCGCCAAAGCGTTTTTGCCAGATGAGTTTACCTTGAGCGAACTGCTGCAAGTGATCGAGTCCGTCGTTCCATCCTTTTCGGCAAAAGATCGCGGCAATTTTGAGCGGCGCCTGCTTGCGACAACCAGACGGCAAGGACTGCTCGAGCCAGTTCTATCGGCTGACGGACAGCCTGTCTACTCGACCGAGTTTTCGAATTCGCCAGCCAAGCTCTATCGCTTTACCGGCTTTACGCCAACTGCCATGATTTACTGAAAAAGTCCACATTCAGGAGGTTTTTTCCATGAAAGCTTTGATCGTGATCGACTACACGAATGATTTTGTCGCGACAGATGGTGCATTGACTTGTGGAGAGCCTGGTCAGGCTATTGAAGGACGCATTGGAGAATTGATCCGCGACTTCCTCGCAGAAGGCGATTTTGTCGTCATGGCAGTCGACGCTCATCGAGAGCAGGACCCGTACCACCCTGAGACAGGACTCTACCCTCCGCACAACATTATCGGTACGGCTGGCCGGAATTTGTATGGCAGCATTCAGGAGATTTACGAGGAATTCGAAGATACGATTCACTGGATGGATAAGACCCGCTACAGTGCTTTCCAAGGTACCGACCTTGCGTTATTGTTGCGGACGAGAGGTATCACTGAGGTTCATCTGGTAGGTGTCTGCACGGACATTTGTGTATTGCATACAGCGATTGAAGGCTTCTATAACGGCTTTTCTGTCGTCATCCACGAGGATGCAGTAGCGAGCTTTCTTCCAGAAGGTCACAAATGGGCTCTCGGTCACTTTCAGAACCAGCTTGGCATGACTATCCGCAAAAAATAATAGGCTCATGACGATAGGAGGCAATTTTCATGCGAATCGGCATTTATGGCAGCAGCTTTGACCCCATCACGTACAGCCATTTGTTCACGGCAGCGACCGTCGCTCACCGGAGACGACTGGACAAAGTCATTTTCGTACCATGCTCTTCAAAGCGTCATGATAAAAAATTGCAGACAGAGGACGTCCATCGCTTGCACATGCTCAAACTGGCTTTGGCGAGCAGTACACACAAAACAAACAAGTATGGAGAGCCACTTTTCGAAATTTCTACAGTCGAGATGGATGGCTTGCCAGGTGAAACCTATACGTATGATACGATGATGCACATGAAAAAGAAGTACCCAAACGACGAGCTCTTTTTCATCATGGGATCGGATTTGTTAGAGGGACTGTCGAACTGGGGCAACGCTGAAAAGCTGGTTGCAGGCTTCAATTTCATCGTGATGTCTCGTGAAGGCTATCCGACCGCTGACCTGATCGCAGAGGACGCGCTGTTGCGCAATCACGACGAGCATTTTCTCATCATGAGCAAGGGCATCAACATGGGAATCAGCTCTACCTACATCCGAGACGAAATCCGCAAGGGCGGCGACCCCAGCTTCCTGTTGCCGGATACCTGCCTACAGTACATTTATGAAAAAGGAATCTACAAAGAGCCTTACCTATAGTCCCCATAATAAAAACAGCCGAACCTGTGAAGTGTCGGCTGTTTTTGTGTCGTCTCCATTAACGATTGAGAGTATTGGCAATTGCAGGCTGTCGTATCTTTTTCTGATAGTTCACCAAGCAAATACTGCACACGATCAATACCAGACCAGCGATGAGTGAATACGTAACCGGCTCATCCATGAAAATAGTGCCCGTGACAACTGCGATGAGCGGCACGAGAAACGTAAAGGCTGCTACCTTGCTCGCTTCGCCTGCATTCACGAGCCCAAAGTAAATGACAATGGCAATCGGTACACCAAATGTAGCGCCATAGCTCAGACCGATCAAATAAGGTACATTCCAGACAATGTCGGACCAGCTCTCTACACCTGTCCCCAAAAGAGTTAAGGCCGCGCCACCAATGATACATTGCATGGCAACCATCCACAGAGAATCTACCTTGGCACTGACCTTTTTCACATAGATCACGCCCAGCGCCCACGTCAGAGCCGTCAACAAACCTAAAATGACGCCCACGATGGAAACCTGTCCAGTCAGTCCATCTGCACTGACCGCAAGTATCCCGAGGAATCCCATGATCAGCCCAATGATCTTGAGCACCGTCATGCTCTCACCCAGCCACAACCAGGCAAAGAGTCCAATCAAGATTGGCTGGAAGTACACCAGCACAGAGAATAATCCACCTGGCAAATACACGAGTCCAACCGTCTGAATGCCGTAAAAGCACAATGTATTCAGAAAGGCAGATATACAATAGCGCAACCAGTTTTCACGCCAGTTGATCTTTTTCCATTTCGGTAAAATAAATAAAGCGAGCAGAAGTCCGCCAATCAGCGAACGCATTCCTGCGAACAAAATCGGTGGCGTATAGGCGAGTGACATTTTGTAGATCGACCAGCTTAATCCCCACATCAATACCAAACTTGCAATAGCGACAACAGTCTTACCTGAAAACTTTCCCACGAGGGGCCTCCCTTTCTAGCTGCAAACTTGCTCTTATGTTTTTGTCCGCCTCTTATAGTACCACACAAAAGAAGAAGCCGGATGTTCTCACCCGGCTTTGGTTCCTGCCATATTATTGCTGCTCTTGACGAAGGAACTGGTCAAAATCATCTGTCGGAAGCGGTTTGCTGAACAAATAGCCTTGACCGTGGTCGCAGCCATTTTCCTTCAAAGCCGCTACTTGATCATGGAGCTCAATTCCCTCTGCGATGACATTCATATTGAGACTTTGCGCGATCGTAACAATCGCTTTTACAATCGCTTGACTCTCTTGGTTGTGATGAATGTCGCGAATAAACGAGGCGTCAATTTTGATCGTATCGACTGGCAAACTTTTAATATAACTAAACGAGCTATAGCCTGTCCCAAAATCATCAATCGAAATTTGGATGCCGATGTCTCGAATCTGTTGCAGGACTGCCGTCGCCTCTTCCATTTTGACAAAAATGCTCTCCGTAATCTCGAGCTCCAGCCAATCAGGAGACAGATTTGTTTCCCGAAGTATATCCTTGATCATCTCGACCAGATCTTTTTGATAGATCTGTCTTGCTGACAAATTCACAGAGACCTTCAGCGTATATCCTTGATCGTGCCAAATTTTATTTTGTTTGCACGCCTGTTTCAATATCCATTCCCCGAGTGCCAGAATCATCCCTGTCTCCTCAGCGATAGGGATAAAACGATTCGGCGGAATGATGCCAAGCTCTGGATGCACCCATCTGACGAGCGCCTCCATGCCTGTCATCGCGCTAGTCGCGATATCGATCTTGGGCTGGTAGTAAATTTGGAACTGCTCTTGTTCAATGGCTTTCCGCATCTCATTTTCCATCAAGATACGCTCCAGCGACTTCGCCTCCATCGTCGGATCGAAAAAGTCATATCCATTCTTCCCGCGCGATTTCACTGTATATAACGCCGTATCGGCCCGTTTCAACAAATCTTCAGGGTTGTCCCCATCCTGCGGGTACAAGGCGATGCCGATGCTGCACGACACGTTGAACACATGACCATCCAATTCAAACGGCCGCTGCAACTGATTCATGATCTGCTCTGCCAATGCAGTCGCTTCGTTTCGATCTTGCAACTGGTTCTGCATAATCGTAAATTCGTCTCCACCCAACCTGGCCACGACATCTCCTGGCTTGAGGCATGCCTGTAGACGCTTTGATGCTTCGATCAGCAACATATCCCCTACGTCATGACCAAACGAATCGTTCACATCCTTGAACCGATCCAAATCCAAAAACAGCACAGCCAGATTCGATTGGAAACGCTTGGCCTGCATCATTTCCTTGCTGAGCTGTTGGACATACATTCGTCGATTCGGCAGATCTGTCAACGCATCGTGATAAGCCAAGTGGTGAATCGTCTCTTCGGACTGTTTTCGGTCTGTGACGTCACGGGTAACGAGGAGCAGCTTGGTCACATTTCCTTCTTCATCCGCTATCGGATTGATTTTGCTTTCTGTCCAGATCACATCGTTTCTTTGGGTGTTAATCCGGCACTCTACCATGTACTCTTTACGTGTAGAGAAGGCATGCTGAATCGCATAAGCAAAAATATCCCGGTCATCCTCTACAATCCACTCGAACAAGTTATGGATTTCCTCATCAGGAACGGTATGCTCCCACACACGCTTGTGAGATGGGGACAAATAGAGAAACTCTCCATCCAGGTTGATGATGCTGATGATATCTGACGTGTTTTCCGCGATGATGCGATACTTTTCTTCACTCCGCTTGAGCTCGTCTTCCATCTGCTTGCGAGCCGTGATATCACTGCGAATGGAAAGGTATTGATAGATTTCGCCCGCTTGATTCTTAAATGGCACGATGGTGGTATCGACCCAATAATAGCTGCCATCTTTTGCGCGATTGCGAATTTCCCCCCGCCAGACCTGGCCAGATCGAATACAAGACCACATATCTTTAAAAAAGCCTTTCGGATGAAAACCCGAATTAAGAATACGATGGTCATTTCCAATCAATTCGCTTCGTTCGTATTTCGATATGAGGCAAAATTGCTCATTTGCCCGCAAAATTATCCCCTTATTGTCCGTAATTGCCAAGATCGTGGATTGGTCCAAAGCGTATTTGACATCTGCCAGCTCATTCACAACCATGTTCAGCTCACCATCTTTTTCACGTAGTAGCCCTACCCAATCTTGGGGTGTCAGTGAAGACATCATTTGGTTTTTCATTTCCATCACCTGCTTTGGATACAGTCAAAAAAAATGATCCTTACAGAAGGATCGTAACGTTCTGAATACAAGTTCGTTCCATTTTACCATGTTTTTCCGAAAGATCAACGAGAACAGTTACGGTAGAAATAACATTTTTGCGAAAAAAATGAACCAGCGCATGTAGACTGGCTCACTTTTTTCAACAATGGGTACGATTGAGCTGCTTCCCTTACAAGCGGGCAAGAATGCTGCGATTGAGGTCTGCGACAGAATTACTGCCAGACAGTGCCATCGCGACGTCAAATTCATGGATGAGTGTATCTAAGACACTCGCTACGCCCTGCTCTCCGGCCACAGCCAGTCCATACAGGAATGGACGACCAATCAGGATGGCATCGGCTCCTAAAGCAATCGCTTTAACGACATCTGCTCCTGTACGCACGCCACTGTCGAGCAAGACAGGTATTTTGCCAGCTACCACCTCGGCAATCGCTGGCAACGCATCCAGCGTAGAAATGGCGCCGTCCATCTGCCGCCCTCCGTGATTGGAAACGATGATTCCATCGACACCATGCTCTAAAGCAAGTCGCGCATCATCCGGATGCAAAATGCCTTTTACCAAAATCGGTAGACGAGTATGCTCACGCAAAAAGGCGATATCGTTCCAATTGAGTGCTGGATGATAAATGTTTTTCAACACTTCTTCTACTGCATTTTCTGGCGTAACCTCAGGAAGTCGCGAGCAAAAAACAGGGTCTGTCAAGTAATTCGCCAGTCCTTTTCCTTCCCGCAGTGGCGAATACCCGTTGCGGAAGTCTCTGCGCTTCCACCCTAGCATAACGGTATCTACCGTGAGGACAATGGCAGAATAGCCAGACTTTTCTGCTCGTCTGACCATGCTCGCAGAAACCTCTCGATCATTCGACCAATAGAGCTGAAACCAACGATAGGCATCACCCATCACTTCGGCAATATGCTCGAGTGAGTGAGCGGAAACTGTACTGGCTACGAACGGCACTCCGGCTGATGCAGCCGCCCTGGCAGACGCCAGCTCTCCATCGGGATGTGAAATCGTCTGCATGCCTACAGGTGCCAAAAAGATCGGAGTGCGCAACGCTTGATTGTACATCGAAATACCAAGGGTGCGATTCGTCACATCCCGCATCATCCGCGGAATGATTGCCCAACGGGAAAAAGCTGTCCGGTTTTCTACCAGCGTTTCCTCTGCCCCTGATCCCCCGGCAACATAATCAAATGGCCCATCCGGCAAAACCTCGCGTGCCTTTTTCTCCCAATCCTCAATCGAAATCGGCAGTGCCTGCGTGTCCTTGTTCACACGGGTAAATAAGAGTGATTCCTCATTTGTTTTCGTCATCTGGTTTGCTTCCTTTCTGCGATCGTCTTTCATCTTTTTTATCTCAATTCACATAAATTCGCAATAGTCTTACTCTGAATTCTATTATCGAGCTTGTCCACTTTCACACGTGCCTTTTTCAAGGCTACTTTTTCTTTTTGCCTTTTCGAGATGCTCGACGGCTCCGTTTCTTTGTCTTCACTGTCTTCATTCCAGCCGCTCCTGAACCTATCCATGTATTGGTTTGGCTGTTTTCATTAATGACCTTTACTACGTTTCCACTATTGTTTCCACCCGAACCGGAAAACGCTTTGGTTACGCTTTTCGGAGAGTTGTTTGCCGTATCGCCAAAGTTGATATTCCCGACATTGTTGGTAATGGTCACCGTGCCCACAAAAGTCGGCAAAACTCCTCCCTCCCCGTCGCGTAATGGCTTATTCCCATCATATTCGATCGGTTTTGCGCCCGCTTGGACGATGGTTGAGGGCATTTGTCCGATGTAGTCTTGTGAAAAAAAATCTCCCCGAGTAGACAAATCTACGCGAGGAGAAAGAACTGTTTATTGTGCGGTATAACCGCCGTCGACCAGCAGGCTTGTCCCTGTGACGAAGGAAGCATCGTCGCTGGCGAGGAACAGAACAGCCTTGGCGACTTCTTCTGGTTTCCCCAAACGTCCCATTGGATGCAACCCGATCAGGTGCTCATTCAAGGCTTCATTGCGCCCAGCAATCAGTGGTGTATCAATGTAGCCTGGGCAGACAGCATTTACGCGAATCCCTTGCTTCGCATACGTAAGTCCCAGTGTCTGGGTCAGGAGCTTCACGCCACCTTTGGCGGAAGAGTATGCTGTTACACCTGCTTTTCCGGCATGGCTATGGATCGAGCCGCAGTTGACAATCGCGCCGCCAGTCCCTTGCGCCAGCATTTGCTCGATGACGTATTTATCACACAAAAACACGCCGGTCAGATTAATATCAATCGTTCTTTGCCAGTCATCCATGCTCAACAAATGACTAGGTGCGTCTTTTGCGATACCCGCATTGGCAAACAGAATATCTACCTTTCCGTACTTTTCTACAGTGGCACTTACCATGTTTTTTACTTCGTCTTCTTTCGTTACGTCCGTTTTCACGAACAACGCATCGAAGCCCGCTTGATTCAGCTCTTCCGCCAATTCATTTCCACGTGGGGAGAAGTCAGCAATCACTACTTTCGCCCCTTCTTTCGCGAAGAGACGGACGGTCGTTTCACCGATTCCACTTGCTCCACCTGTTACGATCGCGACTTTATTTTCCAGTCTCATGGATAACTCCTCCTATTTTCGAAAAGGGTATTCGTACCGTTTTATCGCGCTGTTGCACCACCATCGATGACGAATTCCGCTCCTGTGACATGGGAAGACTCGTCAGAAGCGAGGAACAGCACCATATTGGCTACATCCTCGACAGTTCCAAGTCGGCCTGTTGGAGTAGCTTGTGCCAGCTCTGCTTTGGAATGCTTTGTCGTTTCCGAAGCATAGGACACCATGTTTGTATCGATATAGCCAGGATGAATCGAGTTCACGCGCACACCTTGTGCCGCATACTCCATCGCTGCATCTTTAGTCATGATGCGAACCGCTCCCTTGCTCGCTCCGTACAAGACGTGACCCGGTGCACCAAAAAGCCCAGCAATGGAAGAGGCATTGATGACAGAACCACCTTGTTGTTTTGCCATGAGTGGCATCACATGCTTCATTCCCAAAAAGACGCCCGTTACATTAATCGCCATGAGACGATTCCATTCCTCTATGGTAATCTCCGCTAATGGTTTAATGATATAAATACCTGCATTGTTGAACAGGATATCTACTTTCTCGTATTGTTCTACAGTGGTTGCCACTACTTGCTGCCATTGCTCTTCACGGCTTACATCATGCGCAATCGCAATGGCTTTACCACCCGCATCCTTGATTTCGGCTACCGTCTGAGAGGCACTTTCCAGATTGATATCGGTAACGACTACTTTCGCACCTTCCTTGGCAAAACGAATCGCCGTTGTTTTTCCGATTCCTGTTCCGCCACCCGAAATGATCGCTACTTTCCCTTCGAGTCTCGCCATTGTAAACGCCTCCATTTATGATGTCTTTTGTACCTGATCTCTTGCCTTGCTTTCATTATAGGACTCTTTTATATTAAAAAATATGTAAACATACTTACCCTTCCTTAAGTACGACTAAAGGATGTGCTGTTACCAAATGCATCTGGAACAACTGGAATATATCGTAGAAATAGCGAAGGCAGGCTCCTTGACCAAAGCCGCCCAGAACAAGCATGTGACCCTCTCCGCCATCAGCCAATCGCTCTCCAGTCTGGAAGCAGAGCTGGGCGTTACTCTTTTTACACGTTCGCGTCTTGGAGCAGTACCGACCCCAGAAGGGCGCATTATCATCAAAAAAGCATTTGAAGCCTTGGGAAAGATCCAGGAGATCTTGGAGGAAGCACAAAACTACACGAACTCGTTGAGCGGAGAGTTGAGGCTCGCCACGATTCCCGGTCCCATGAATCTTTTGGTCGATGCCGTCGCGAGCTTTAAAAAAGATTATCCTTACATCCGTACCGAAATTGCAGAAAAAGGCACACAGGAGATCTTAGAGGACATTCTTCAGGACAAGCTGGACATTGGTCTGGTCATTATTCACGAGAACCTGCTCAAAAAGAGCGAGGGCCTCGGCTTGGTGTTCGAACAGCTACTAGAGGGAAAAATGGTCGTTGGTGTGGGCAAAAACTCGCCGCTTGCCTATCAGGATTCCGTCACACCTGAAGAGCTTCGCAAGCAATCCTTCGTCCTGTACAACGACGACTACGTCAAATGGTTCGTAGAGGATTTTGCCGCTACTTATGGTCCCGTCGACATTTTGTTTACGTCGAACAACACAGAAGCACTCCGCAATGCAATCCGGCAAAATCTCGCGGTAACCATCGGACTGGACTACTCTTTTGTTCATGAACCTCATTTGCAAGACTCCGATTCAATCACGCTTGATTTGGATATTCCGTATCAACAACCCATCTATTACGGCTGGGTGCGTTCGGAGGAACGGCATTATTCCCGGATTTCGATGAACTTTATCAATCGGCTCCAATACGATTTAAAAAGCAAGAAATACCCACCCACTCTTTAGCAAAAAAAGGCTGCCGCTTCATTTTCGCGGACAGCCTTTTTCAAATCGTTCATGGCGATGGTGATCAAATGAAATTTGCGGAAAGATTTTTGGTTCTATGCAATTATTGACAATAATAAAATAGGTAATATAGACTATATTCGACAACATTTTTCATGAGTCTACATACTTTCGGATGATCATTTCTTTCTACACACAACCATATGATAGGTCCATAGAACGAAGAAAAAAGAAGATTTTCACTTTTTTGGAGCAGGTTGCTTTTCATTCGTGACTTCATTCTCTCTAACAGGAGGCACTTACATGCTTGCCGACTTTCCGATGATCGTTCTGAATACGGTTCTCTTAGCCTATTTTGCAATCGGTGTGCTATTTTTGTATTCCGAATCCAAATTTTTGCGTAAAATGAAGACTCGTAGAAATAGATAAACCGATTTTTAGATAAAGGAGTTTGCACGTACATTGAGATCTTTTTTCCGCCAATTTCTGCCACGACAGAATCAACCCCAAGAAATTACCTACAAGGAACTGGATTCGAAATTGATCAAAGCTGCTCGCTACGATCTGTCTGCAAGCCACCTCTATATCCGTTTTCACGATGGACGCGAGGTCGTTTACTGTCGGGTCACTCCTTACGCTTACAATGCGTTTTTAAATGCTGACTCGTTCAGCGATCATTTTCATTCGTTCATCAGCCAACGCTACTTGAACTATCAGGTGATGTAGCCTGTCTATACAAAAATGCCCTCAGTCTGTCTTCTCGACTCTGAGGGCATTTGTTGTTGATCTTTTCTATTTTAATGCACGATGCAAAAAAGATTTGGTCCGCTCAAATTTAGCGTTTGTAAACAATTGCTCAGGCGTCCCCGACTCTACGAATTCCCCGTTGTCCATAAACATAATTTGGTTCGCTACCTCGCGCGCGAATCCCATCTCATGCGTCACAACCATCATCGTAATATGCTCCTGGGCAAGCTGCTTGATGACTTGCAGGACCTCACCCGTCAGTTCGGGATCGAGCGCAGACGTAGGCTCGTCAAACAACAAGATTTGCGGATTCATCATCAGTGCTCTGGCGATCGCCACACGCTGCTTCTGTCCGCCTGAGAGCTTCGCCGGATACGCGTCTGCCTTATCAGACAGGCCGACCTTTTCCAAGAGATCTGCACTCTTTCTGCGGATGTCCTGGGGCGCCTCACCTTTGACTACGCGTGGTGCGATCTCCAGATTTTCTTTTACTGTGAGATGAGGAAACAGATTAAAATGCTGAAAGACCATGCCCATTCTCGATGTGATCTGCTTGATTTCCTGGTTACTGGTGTAAACGCCGTCCTTCACCAAATAATCATCCTGCACACGAATGCTGCCGCCATTCACCTGCTCCAGATTGACCAAGCTGCGCAGCATTGTGCTTTTACCGGAGCCAGATGGTCCAATGACCGCTACGACTTCGTTCTTTTTCACCGAAAACGAGACATCTCGCAAAACTTCCTGATTGCCAAACGATTTCTTTAGATTCGATACTTGAATGATATCCATATTGCGCCAGCCCTTTATTCGAATTTGAACCTTTTCTCCAGCCACTTAAAGAACAACGTTAACAATAGCGTCATCAACAAATAAATGATTCCCGCAATAAAAAACGGAACGATGGTAAAATCGCGATTCACAGCCGTTTGTGCAAAGTGAAGCAATTCTGGGACGGCAACTGCATAGAGCAACGCGGTGTCTTTTACGAGCGTAATGGATTCATTTGCGACGGCAGGTAAAGCCACGCGAAACATTTGCGGCAAAATAATCTTGTTGGTCGTCTGCCATTTGCTAAAGCCGAGGACCTGCGCCGCCTCGTACTGTCCTTTGTCGATCGACAGCAGTCCTCCACGGAAAATCTCCGCGAAATACGCTGCGTAGTTCAGTACAAAGCCGAGGCATGCAGCTACGAATCGATCCATAACCAAGTATTCTCCGATCACTGGCAAGAGGGGGAGGCCAAAGACAAAAAACAATAGCTGTAATAATAGAGGCGTTCCACGCATGACATACACATAGGTGTGCGCGAACCAAGACAGACCTCTGTTGCTGCTATTCGCCATTAAGGTAATGAGAAATCCCAATGGAATTGATGCCAGGATAGCGATGAAGAACAGCAACACCGTCATCTGCGCCCCTTCTAGCATGGGCACGGTAATGGAGATAATATAGTCTAAGCTCATCTGGTATGCTCCTAATCCTTATAATAAAGCGTGGCTTCGCCAATCATTCGGCGAAGCCATCGTATCTTCCGTTTATTTCAACACGCGATTTTCGCCAAACCATTTTTCCGATATTTTAGCTGCTGTTCCATCCTGATTCATGGTATCCAACGCTTTTTGCAGTTCGTTCAATAACGCTTCATTCCCTTTTTTGACGCCAACTCCATACTCCTCGGGTGCAAGCGATTCTTCCAACAGCTTAAAGGTTCCAGGTTCTTTTGCCATGTAGTAATCGGCTACAATCTGGTCGATGACAACTGCTTCCACGCGGCCAATCTTCATATCGCTCAATGCCAGTACATTATCTGGGTACTCGGTAATTGATTTGACCTGATTTTTCATGTCACTTGCATTGACAGCGTCAGCTGCGGAAGACAGCTTTTGCAATCCAATTCCTTTACCGGCCAAGTCTGACAGCTTGGTCAAGTTGCTATTTGCCATCGTAACAACTACTTGCGCGTTTTTCAGATAAGGCTTGGTAAAGAGAACCTTTTCTTTTCTCTCATCTGTAATCGTATATCCATTCCAGATCAAGTCGATACGACCGCTGTTTAGCTCAGACTCTTTTGCACTCCAATCGATTGGTTGAAACTCGACTTGTTTTCCCATCTTTTCGCTGGCTGCACGCGCGTAATCAATATCAAAACCGACTAGCTCATTTTTTTCATCCCGGAATCCCATTGGTGCGAACTTATCGTCAATACCGATAATCAGCTTGTTCGCGTCAGCGCCAGTTTTTGCGCTGGAACAGCCCACTACCAATGAAACTATTGCACTCAACAGCAATGACATCCATGCTATTTTCTTCATCGTGATGATCCCCCTCGTTTCCCTACTCTACATTTTACTCTGATAAAGTGGTAATACGTTAACAAGGTATCATGATAGCACATTAGCAAGGAATAGTCGATACTTTAGTAAACAAAAGCACCCTAGAAATATACGCCAAATGAATGAGAAAAATGCCCGACTAGCAGATGCATGTCTTTTTCTTTTTTCCGACACTCCCTCGTTCCTCTATCTTTTTGATATACTCAGTAGCCAACGGAACCTTGCACGCTGTCTGTCCGACGTCTACATGTACTTTGCCAATCGCTGCGGCCACTTCCAACGCCTCCTGATGAAGTTCCGGTACATACGCACCTACTGAAATAACGAATTGATTCATGGTGTACCGGACGCGATTTTGTTCCTGATGAATCGTCGCCTTCACTCTCACGAGGAGCCGTTTGATTTCTTCTTTATCTAGCTGTTTATCTGGAGTAATCGATAAATAGTTCGAATACGTATTCCACCCACATGTAGCTACCATCTCTTCCTTTGACTCGATCCATTCCCGTGCCAACTCCATAGCAAAATGACTCTCAGCAGCTACACTCGCAACCGTATATTCGGCGGGCGCGTACCATGACGCTTCCTTGACCCAAGCCTGTAGCCGCTCTTTTGTCATGCTCTTCGGGTCAACCGTCAATCCGGCCAAGTACATGGCGTCGTAGTTTCCCGTATCGTACAGCGCCTGGACGAGCTGCTGATCACGCTTTACCTCCTTGACCAGCTTCTTCATATCACCGACTCGCACGCCAAACAAAGGCTCCTTTGCACCATGCCGCAATAACGTTTTTTTCGTCTGCTCTGTCCCCATCGCTTCGAGCTGCTGCATGACTTCTTCCAGCGTCATCTTGCCACCCTCCTTTTTCTTCTATTAAATAGGATAACCAGCAGCGGTGCCTCCAACACGAAAAAGCCCTCCACATTCAAAGGAGAGCTTTTTCGTGTTAGAGCTTGACACTCTTTTCCTATTCTTACGCCTGATCGCGTACTCTGATATACAAAACATTTCTCACGTTAATGACAACATCATCATACTGGAGCCATCCGTCGTTTTGATTCGCGACCATTTGAATGATCTCTTCCGGTTCCGTCGTCTCGATGCTAATCATTTCACCGCCTCCGGAAAAGTAAAATTGAATCACTTTTACTTCCTTCATCAAAATCCCCTCCTATTCCTTCTAGTTATCGGATAGTTGGAAAATTTTTGTTACCGGTGATTTTTATGTATACTTTTACCATTATTGCGAAAAGGAGTTCGTTGAAAATGCCTGATTCGGTGCGCACGAGAAAAGGAGCAAGTAAAGCCTCGCTCATCCCTGAAAATGTATTAGCACTCCTTCATGCTGGAGAATTAGAAAGCGTCAATTTGACTGAGTGGCAGGCTGTTGATCATATTCATCTGTTACGAAGCGTTCTGCCTCATGTTACGTTAGGCGCGTATGTCCCTCAACTTGTTGGTCACTTAGAAGAGACTGGTTCAACGAGCGGAATGAAAGCTATCCGTCTAATTGGACAAGAAGTGCTTACGATCTTACACAAATCGGGTGAATCCACAGCTACGTCTCCTGTTTTCCTATCGTTGACCACCCACAAGTCAGACAGTGTACGTTGCTGGAGCGCCTATATCATCGGTCTGGACAACACCTTATCGCTCGAAGAAAAGCTAAAGCAAATAAGAAAACTAGCAGCTGATCATCATTTTGGAGTAAGAGAGATCGCATGGATGGCGATTCGAGATTCTCTCGTGCATGATTTGAATCATTCCATTCAACTCCTGAACGAATGGGTACTTGATACCGACGAAAATATTCGCCGCTTTGCGGTAGAAGCCACACGCCCACGAGGGGTCTGGTGTAAGCATATTGACGCATTGAAAAATGAGCCTGCTCGCTGCCTGCCTTTACTCACGCAAGTGAAATCAGATGCATCTAAATATGTTCAAGATTCTGTAGGGAATTGGTTGAACGATGCGAGTAAATCACAACCAGACTGGGTAACGCAGCTTTGTGACGAGTGGCTAAGAATCTCTGATACAAAGGAAACGAAAAGAATTGTCACTAAAGCGAAAAGAACGATCCTGAAGACCCAAACCGAACAGAAATGATGAACCGAATCACATATTTATCCCAATTTTATTTGTTGAATTCATTATCCGAGGAAAGTTTGCGCTTAATTGATCAATTAACCTCTCTAACCCCTTTCCCCCAAAATACGTGCATTCAAACACCAGAAACTTTTTCAGAGGGCTTCTACTTCATCAAACAGGGGAAAGTACGTTTATATAAAGTAAATCGGGATGGGCGGCAGTTCACATTTGATATCCTCGGGGAAGGCAATGTGTTTGGAGAAATGGATTTGCTCTCATTAGGTACGAGGGAGATGTATATAGAAACCATCGAAGACTGCCTCATTTGTAAAATGAGCAAAGCAAAATTTGAGAGCTACATAATCGAACATCCTCAACTGATGATGAAGATCATGAAGCTCATTAGCGATAGAATGGTTTCGATCAGCCAGGCAGCCGAAAATCTTGCCCTTCTCCCTTTACAAGATCGCATTCTTTCCACGTTAGTAAAGCTTGCCGATCAATTTGGCAATCCCAGCAGTTCGGCGTTTCAAAAAATTGATTTACCTCTTTCCCATCAAGAACTCGCCCACTTTGTCGGGGCATCCAGGGAAGCTGTGACGGTAGCATTACGTGCTTTAGCAAGAGAAGAACTGATTCAAACAGGCTTTAAATCCATTTCCATTCATCGGGACAAAATTTTGAAGAAAATGTAATTCAGATTACATCTTTCCCTCCAAAAGAAAGATATCGTAAAGCTATGGCTTCTACTATTCTTTCGAAAAAGAGGGGAACGACATATGAATAAACCACATTTTCAGAGCCTGCGCGAAGAGCTAGATCATACAACCATTCAAATAGCAGACTTCCTCACTCGTGAAGTAACGGATGCATTTACAAGATCACTCGAGGAGCTGCGGACCTCTGGGCAGGCAAAGGGCTTGCCGATTGGTTCGATTGCGCCTGATTTTACGTTGAACGACCACACTGGCAAGACCTTTACCCTGTCGGAAGAAGTCGTAAAAGGTCCCGTCGTCCTCACATTTTTCCGTGGATCATGGTGCCCCTACTGCAATTTGGAGCTGCAAGCATACCAAAAACAGATCGATACGATAACCTCTCTGGGTGCCCAATTGCTTACCATTAGTCCACAATCTCCTGCACACTCTCTTACTATGCAAGAGAAAAACGAATTGAGCTTTCCTTTGTTATGCGATACCAATAACCAGGTGGCAGAAAAATATAAACTCAGATTCAGACTGCCTGATTATTTACAGGATACTTACCGATCATTGGATATTGATCTCAAGCATTTTAACAGTGACGATTCCTGGACGCTCCCCATTCCTGCTACTTATATCCTCAACAACCAGGGCGTAATCCGGTCAGCATGCTTAGATCCAGATTACAAAAAGAGAATGGAGCCTACTGAAGTTCTAGACATTCTGCAAACCATAACCTAAAGTCCCTAAAATGAAAAACCAGTTGAAACAGCAACTGGTTTTTTCGTACGTTCATACTTTATGAACAATTAGTTTCTTTTCCCTACCAAAACTTGACAAAGATATATCTTTTGGCTTATATTTTGCATGATTATGTCTAGCAAAATTCGACACGTTTTTACAAATTTTGCTAATAAATGCAAAAGGCAAAGTCATCGAAAGGTGGCGACGCAAAACCACGGGTCTACAGTCTTTGACCATGATAGCCGGGTTGCCATCATCTTGAGACCATTTTTTGATGTTGGTAGCTTCGGTTGTTCCATTTCGATGGAACGGCCTTTTTTGGTGTTTACATTTTTGAAAGGAGGATGAAAGCACTTTCATTTTCGTAACGGATGGAAAAACATAACTTTTGAGACGTCAAACATACACAACATGGTTCAATCAGAGAAAATGATGGAGTGGACAAGTTATGTACAAACAAGTAGAAACCGTACAAGAGTTAGCAAAATTTCATGAGATCAAAGAAACAGTATGGACAAGCATGGGCTTCGAGATGGAGTACGCGAAAGAAGGCTCGGCTCTGTTCCTCTTAATTGCCGAAGATGGTGAAGCAGGTGGAACATTTGAAATGACGCCCTTTTCCAAATCAAGTGCTTATATGAAATCACTTTTTCAGGATGTTGTTACAGAAGACATGAAAGTAATGGAGGTAGACAGTCTCGCTGTTTTGCCGAAATACCGTGGACAACTAGGGCAAAAAGGAATTTGCTTGATGATAGATTACGCTGAAAAGCATGGATATACCCACGCAATCGGGGTAGCAGATCCAACTTTTTTTACGTTCATCAACAAGAAGTATCATGTAAAGGCGACTCAGACCAAAGAAATCGTCTTTTACAAAGGGGCCGATGCCATTCCGACCCTCTTCCATCTAAAAGATGTCTATGACAATAAGCATGATCCGAAATATTCCTGGTACAATTCGTCGTCATCCAACCAAGTAAAAGTCGAGGTAGGTGGGTAAAACATGGATAACATTGATCTATTGAGAAGAAGAAATAATTGGGTCGTAATCGTATTCGCCAGTATTATTACGGTTGTTCAAGTCTTAAACCTCTTTCTAGGCGTACCGTACACATTCGTTTTCACGGTGCTGGGTATTTTGTATGGCGTGCTGGCACCTTTTACTTACATCTCCAATCGCCCGAGCTTCCGTGAAAAAGCAGCGCCCTTCATGAAGTTTTTCAACTTCGCCGTAATCGGGATCTTCATGTTCATCATAGTTGGACTGGACCCGCATATGATCAATATCATGACCATTATGTTCTTTGTAGCAGTCATGGGGATTTATCAAGACCGACTCATTAATATTTTGACGATTGTATCGACATTGGGCATTGTCTCTTACTACTTCCTGACACAGAGAGAAACGATTTTCCATTCGACAAGCAATCTTGATCTGATGTACTTCCTGCTTACCTTCTGCTTCGTCTCTGTCACGAGCATGATGCATGCTGTATTCAATAACAAGCTGCAAGAGGAAAGTGAGCAACAAAAGCAAGAAGCGATTGCCTCGAAGGAATCGTTGCAACGTGTTCTGGATCAGATCAACGAATCACTCACCTCTATGCAAGACTATCAAGAGAATTTGAACAAGGTGACGGACGGTGTAAATGTTCGCGCTGTCGAAACCGTCGCTTCCCTGCAAGACATTATGGAGTCCTTTACGATCCAAACCAGCAATACGGACGAGCTGCGTCGGGAAATGAGCTCGACGAATCTGCAAGTTGAGGACATGACCCGCTCTGTTACAGAGATGCATGAGTACGTAGAATCGACCAAAGAAGCCACTAGCGAGAGCGGCAAACGCATTGGCAACATCGGCAATGACTTTGAACGATTTATCACGGACATCCAAGGTACGAACCAGCTAATTCAAGAGCTCAATAAAGAAACCGAATCGATTGGGAAAATCATTCAAACCATTTCCGAGATTTCTGCACAAACCAATCTGTTGGCACTCAATGCCACGATTGAAGCGTCTCGCGCAGGCGAGCATGGCCGAGGATTTGCTGTCGTAGCAGATGAAGTACGCAAGCTGGCGGAATCCTCCAAGCTATCCTCAGAGTCGATCTCGAGCCTGCTGATGACCATTCGCGAAAAAATGAAGCTCGTATCGGATATGATTTCCGAGTCACAGACTTCTTTTGAGAAAAATAGCGAAGGCATCCTCGAAGTACAAGAAATGTTCACCAATGTAGACAACTACATGCAAAATTTTGCGGATAAAACGAAAAACCTGCAAGAGTTCATCGTCCATGTTCACAGCATGATTCAGGAAGTCGGCGCAAAAGTAGAAGTCAACGCAGATATTACCGACAAGAACAAAGAGAGCCTGGAAGAAGTACTTGTTCTCGTTTCTGAGCAAAAAGACGAAGTCGTTAAGGTTTCTGGCGGCTTTGAGAAAATCGAACAACAGATGCGTGGTCTCCATATGTAACCTTCCTGCAACCGCCTTTTATAGGCGGTTGTTTTCTTTTCTCATTTTGTAACCGAACAGATATATAATAAAAATATTCTGATATTTACAATCTCATACAATGAAAGGTGGCACATCATTGATGGATGCACGAATCGAAACAAAAACGATTCAGACCGATCGATTGCTCGTTTCCTATCTGACAGCAGGCGTACCGGAAGGAGAACCGCTTCTCCTCATTCACGGTAATGCATCAGCCAACTTGTTCTGGGATGATACCATTGCGGCTCTATGTGACCAGTACCGTGTATATGCACCTGATATGCGTGGCTATGGAGCAAGTGAAGCATTGCCTATCGATGCGACACGCGGTTTGCGAGACTGGTCGGATGACCTTCATTCGTTTATTCGGGCATTGGACTTGCCAACACCTGTCCATCTTGCCGGCTGGTCTTTGGGTGGAGGGATCGTGATGCAGTTTGCCATCGATCACCCACAGGAAGTCTGCTCCCTGATTCTAATCGCCCCCATGTCCCCTTACGGCTTTGGTGGAACCAAGGATATTGCTGGTACCCCGTGCTACAGCAGCTTCTCAGGCTCGGGTGGAGGAGCCGCCAACTCGGAGCTCGTCAAAAGGATAGCCGCTAAAGATATGAGTAGTGACTCCCCCTCCAGTCCTCGCAATGTCATGAATCAGCTTTATTTCAAGCCCCCATTCCAAGTTGGCCCTGAGCAGGAAGACCGTTATGTGAGCGCAATACTCTCTACAAGAACGGGAGAGGGCTTTTACCCCGGTGCTTTTGAATACGTAAACGATTGGCCCGGTGTTGCTCCTGGAACGACAGGGATTACGAATGCGATTTCTCCCAAATACGTAAATTTGTCCGGTATTGTCCAGATTGAGCCGAAATGCCCGATTTTATGGATTCGCGGTGCGGATGATGCCATTATCTCGGATCAGTCGCTTGCTGATTTCGGTACGCTGGGCAAGCTTGGCTATGTCCCCGGATGGCCAGGGGAAGACGAATATCCACCGCAGCCGATGGTCTCCCAAATTCGTGACGTGCTTGAACAATATCAGCGCGCTGGTGGTTCCTGTCAGGAGATTGTCATGGAAAATGTGGGGCACGCTCCACACATCGAGAAAGCAGAGGAGTTTATAGAGCTCATTCGAAAAACCGTCAGGGCATGACCCTGACGAGTAAAGTACCCAATTTTACACCTCATAGCTATTGAAGCCACATTTCTATTCCTGTCTTTCCAACGTCATTCACACAAAAGCTTACAAATAATGCTTTTGCCTCACTTGTTACTGGAACCCTTGTCTTTCTGCATGAATAAATTAAAAGTGCTAGCAAAATCACCAAAAGGAAGTGCAACAATTGGGACAAAGTTCAAGCTCAGCAAGTGAAAAGTATGATTATATCGTGATTGGTGCCGGAACTGCCGGAGGGGTAATCGCCAAGGAATTAACAGATGACAAGAAGACTTCTGTACTTGTTCTGGAAGCAGGTACAAATATGCCCAACCTGAGCGCTTCTCTTGAGGCAGCAGTGAATATGGCAGATGATAACAAGCTATCCTTCATAGCCGTCTCAAAAATCGAACAAGCGATTGGACGCCAGCTTCCGCTATGGAGTGGGAGAGTAATTGGTGGAAGCTCCGAACATAATTTTATGTATGCTGTCCGCGGAAGCCGCGAGCTTTATAATCAATGGGCAAAACTCGTCGGAGATCAATGGAGCTACGATAATATCCGCTCCTTATTCAAGAAAAACGAATCCTATTCGGGAGATACACAAAGCCCAAAAGAACGCGGTACAAAAGGCCCTATTTTTGTCAGACAGCAACAGATTCCGAATGGCGGGCTTATCCAAACATTAGCAGAAGCAACCTCTCAGGTTTTGGGTATCCCCATTGTCGAAGATTATAATACGGGCATACGAGATTGTACCTTTTTCCAATCACAATTTATTCAACAAGAAGTAGATGGGAAGTTTGTCCGTTCCTCCACCAGAGCCGGGTATTTAAATAACCAAATCGTGACACAGGGCAATGAGTTTCAGCCAGATGAATTCGGGATTGGAGGCAGAAAGTTAGTCATTTTCGGAAAAACAACCGTGAATAAAATCCTCTTTACAAATAACAAAAAAAAGAAAGTGCTGACTGCTGTCGGGGTTGAATTTGTACGAAACGGTGTGACACAAATCGCTTATGCGAAAAAAGGAATTATTGTCTCTGCTGGTAACTACTCCTCGGTTATCCTGCAACGATCAGGAATTGGCAGAACGACAGATTTAGCCCAAACAGGGATAGCTACATTAGTAGAGAGTCCAAATGTCGGTCACAATCTTCAGTCGCAGTATAGTATTGGCATGGGAATCGAGGTAAAAACAGACCGACTCCTTCCAGTATTAGCTGCTGACCCTGATCAGCCTGTAGCACTTGGTGCATTTAAAAAAGAAAACGGACCGAGTCGTCGCCTGCAAATATTAGGGCTTCCGTTACCATTCTTTGTCCCCATTCAAGATGTGCTTATCAATGGTTGGCAATTTGTTCCCACAAAGGAAAGCAATATCATGAGTATTGGCCTAGCAGACTTGAACCCCAAAAGTAAAGGTACGATTACGGTCGCACATAGTGATCCGGAAGCGTACCCATCGATCAAATTCAATGTCTTTGAAAATCCTGATGATCTAAACTTTTTGATAGACCAATATATCGAAATGTTCAAGGTGATCACGAAGGCTCGTGAACTCGATCCTGAGGGTATTTACAAGGTGGTATATCCTCCCGAGCCCCTATTCCATATACAGGATGAAGCAGAAAAGCGAAGCTTGCTCGCTGCTTATGTGAGAGCATCTTGTAGCATTTTCGCTCACTATGGTGGGCAATGTAAAATGGGAAAAAGCATTTCCGAGGGTGTTGTGGATGGGTACCTGAATGTATTTGGAACGGAAAATCTCAAAGTCGCTGATCTATCCATCGCCCCTATCTTACCTGACGGCAACACTTCCACACCGGCACAGATGATCGGTTTAAACGCAGTACGATTTATCCGTGAAGAGGCGAAAGACCATCGTGACGAGGATTGTGACGACGATGATGATTAATCTATACCATCCTATGTTGCTGTAGTCTCAACCGTTAAATTCCCGAGGCTCTACTCTTCCTTACAAAAAACCCATGATGATCTCCTGCGCAAATGAACCATCGTGCATTCATTTGACATGAATCAATCATGGGCTTCTTTTATCATCCATTCTCCCATATGTAACCAGGCTATTTCGGCGTTTCTTTCTCCGCTTTCGATACCTTCAAGTTAAATTCTCTTTCCTGCTCCTCAATAATCGCTCGATCCTCTGCGTTATCTCTCACTACTTTTTGTGTCAAAATCGATCCAACTGCTACCAGAAGCATACATGCGATATAATACCCCTTTTCGTGCAGCTGAAGACCTGTTGCATTGTATAAACCGATGGAAAATAGCAGGACACCTGCGCCCAATGTAAAGTATGCCAAGAAAGTGAAGGCTCCCGTGTTGCGCATCCGATGCTTTTGTGGATACATAGTAACACCCCTCACGTTTTGTTCATGTGGCTCATGCAAACAAATAGAAGTCAACCGGACGATTTCTCGCCCGGTTGTCTCTATGAATTACTTCACAGCTTCTTTCTTGCCAAAGAAAGTACGCAACGCCTTGTATACCTCGCCCTTTTCCCGAATGACACAATGCATGAATTTCGGCTCTTTGATGTGGCGATATGCTGACATGAGGGTGCTGTGCCTATTATACTGATTCACTTCGCCATAGCCGAACATGTTGCATCTCTCCATGAGCTCTTTCACCAGCTTTACGCAACGCTCATTGTCAGATGTGAGGTTGTCGCCATCGGAAAAATGGAACGGGTAAATGTTGTACTGCGATGTCGGGTAGCGGCTATCGATGATCTCCAACGCTTTTTTGTAAGCAGAGGAGCAGATCGTCCCCCCGCTTTCCCCTTTCGAGAAAAAGGTGTCCTCCGTTACTTCCTTCGCATCCGTATGATGGGCAATGAAGACGATCTCGACTTTTTCGTACTTGGTGCGCAGAAAACGTACCATCCAGAAGAAAAAGCTGCGGGCGATATACTTTTCAAACACGCCCATACTTCCCGACGTATCCATCATCGCAATAATGACAGCATTGGAATGAGGCTTGATGATCTCTTCCCACGTCTTGAAGCGCAGGTCATCATCGGTGATCCCCAGCTCCATATCACTGTAGCCTGCCAGCGCATTTCGGCGAATGGCCGCGATCAGGGTACGTTTTTTATCAATGTTGCCCATCAAGCCTTTTTTCCTGACATCATTGAACCGAGTCTCTTCTACGACGATTTGTTCCTCGTCTTTCTGTTGAAGGTTCGGCAGCTCCAGCTCGGCGAAAAGCATCTCCTGCAATTCTTCTACGCTGATTTCAGCCTCGTAGTAGTCTACACCCGGCTGATCACCTGCTCCCTGACCCTTTCCTGGCCCTTGCGCCGGATCGCCGTCACGGGCTACGACATCGCCTACTTTACTGTTTCCTTTACCTTGACCGCCATGTTTTCCCTTTTGGAAGTTAAAACGCAATCGGTATTCATCCAGGGAGCGAATAGGGATCTTAATGACTTCCCGACCATTCGACATGATGATGTTTTCTTCGCTGACGAGATCGGGCAGATTTTTTTTGATCGCTTCTTTCACTTTTTCCTGGTGTCGATTTTGGTCCTGGTACCCTTTGCGGTGCAGCGACCAGTCTTCCCGGGAGACAATGAACGATGATTCATCTTTCATGCCGTCTCCTCCTAGCAACTGGCGCAATCTGCGCCGAATATGACGTGCTCCTCATGTCGCCAACGTTCTGTCATCTGTTCAACAGGCTACCCACATAGCGCAGCAGCTCATTTGCGCAAACTGGGCAATATTGATGCTCTTCGATAAGTCGCTTGGTGACCTCATTAATCTTCTTGAGCTGATGCTCATCCGGTGTTTTGTTCGAGGTCGTAATCTTGACGACATCCTTCAGATCGGCAAACAGCTTCTTCTCGATAGCTTCCCGCAGACGATCATGCGTGCTGTAGTCAAACCGCTTCCCTTTACGCGCATAGGCCGAGATACGGATGAGAATTTCTTCACGGAAGGCCCGCTTTGCATTTTCCGAGATGCCAATTTGCTCCTCGATGGAACGCATCAGGCGCTCATCTGGATCCATCTCCTCACCTGTAACGGGGTCACGGATTTTATTCATATTGCAATAAGCTTCCACATTGTCTAAATAGTTATCCATGAGCGTTTTTGCCGACTCCTCGTAGCTGTAGACAAACGCCTTCTGCACTTCTTTTTTCGCCAGCTCGTCGTATTCCTTGCGCGCAATAGAGATGAAGTTCATATACCTCTCCCGCTGCTCCTTGGTGATAGATGGATGCTGGTCAAAGCCTTCTTTTAGCGCCCGAAGAATATCTAGCGCATTGATGCACTCCGTGTCGCGGCGGATCAGTGCACTGGAGATACGGTTGATGACATAACGGGGATCAATACCGGACATTCCTTCATCGGCATGCTCGTTACGCAGCTCTTCCAGATCGGCTCCCTTGAAGCCTTCCACCGATTCACCGTCATACAGCCGCATCTTTTTCAGCAGATCGGCCCCCTGTTTTTTCGATTCTTTTAGGCGGGTCATAATGGAAAAGACTGCTGCTGACCGGAGCGCATGCGGTGCAATATGCACATGCCCCAAGTCGGATTGCTTGATTAATTTCGCGTATATTTTTTCTTCGTCACTGACACGCAGATTATACGGCATCGGCATGACGATAATCCGAGATTGCAGTGCCTCATTTTTCTTATTCGCAATAAAAGCCTTGTACTCCGATTCGTTCGTATGCGCAACAATCAGCTCATCCGCAGAAATGAGGGCAAAACGACCTGCCTTGAAGTTTCCTTCCTGTGTCAGCGACAGGAGATGCCACAAAAATTTCTCGTCGCATTTCAGCATTTCCTGGAATTCCATTAATCCGCGATTGGCTTTGTTCAGCTCCCCATCAAAACGATACGCACGTGGGTCGGACTCAGAGCCGTACTTCGTAATCGTCGAAAAGTCGATACTCCCCGTCAAATCGGCAATATCCTGAGACTTCGGATCGGAAGGGCTAAATGTACCGATCCCGACACGATTGGCTTCGGAAAACAAAATCCGGCGAACAGGGAAATCCTCGATGCACCCTCCGTATTCGGTCTCCAACCTCATCCGGTTATAGGGCGTCAATTCTCCTTCAATCTTGATTCCCAGCTCTTCTTCTACCTCTGGACGCAGCTCATGCGGGATGAGATGAAGAGGTTCCTCGTGCATGGGGCAACCATCAAGTGCAAAGATCGCTCCGGCTTCCGTCCGAGAATACTCTTCCAGTCCTCGCTTTAGCATCGTTACGAGCGTAGACTTACCGCCACTGACAGGTCCCATCAAGAGCAAGATGCGCTTGCGGACATCCAGACGACGTGCAGCCGAGTGGAAATATTCCTCCACTAGGCGCTCAACAGAACGATCCAATCCGAAGATTTCTCGACTAAAAAATTGATACGAACGTGAGCCGTCCTCGTTCTCTTCAACCCCCGCGCTTTTAATCATGTTGTAGACGCGTGAGTGCGCCGTCTGGGCAATTTGCGGATTTTTACGTACCAGTTGCAAATATTCGGCGAATGTTCCTCTCCACATCAGGTTTTCTTCGCGGGCCCGGTGCTCAGCGATCCGTTTTAAAATGTCCATGTTCGACACTCCTCCCTCTTAAGCCCCTCTCTCTTCCCAACGACAATGTACTCTCATGTATATGTCCGCCTGCGGTCACGCATTCACGTGCAAGCCGTTTTCTCCGGTTGCCAACAGGCTCTTACAGCCTTTACATATGTGTATGCGAGACATCTGCACAAGTTTCAGCAATCTTCCCATAAAAATACGGCACATTGCTTTTTTACGGCTTGGAGGATTACGGAATTGTAAGGTTTAACGAGCGTAGCTGTAAGCTGATTCGATGGTTTGTAATCCCTTCTCCCCTGTAAAATACAATCATAAGCAGCATACACGGGCAGCCAATACGGATTGGCGTAAAATAACGGGAGGAACGAACATGGACATCCAAGTAGAACGCATTCAAGTGAAAAAAGGACTTTATTTGACCGGCATCGCAACCTTGGTGATTCTTTCGATATTTATTTACCAAGCAGTGACAGGAATGGAACTGGATACAGGAGAAATACTGAGTGTGCCCATTTCGCTTTGTGCCTTCTTGAAACTCGTGAACGACCATCGAAAATTATCACTTACGTAAGGGCACAACAGCTTTAATTCGTTTGCAAAGTGGGCAGGCTACGCTATAATGGGAGTAGTTTGTTTACGAAAGGAGCTGTCAACCGTGGGTACATTTATCGTAGCATTGGTCTTCGGAGCTTTTCTGTTTTTCATTCTGACAGCTGGCTACAACGAGGACAAAACCTGGAACATGTAAAGATCATCCAGGGAAAAAAGCAGGCTGCCGCTTATGGCAACCTGCTTTTTTTGTTTTCTTGTTATTTCTTATTCTCTTTCTTTTCTGCTTTCTTCGCTTCGATTTCAGCTTTGATTTCTTTTGCGCTCTTTCCTGCTGTGTCAACGCCCCACTTGGCTGCCTTTTCTTTCAGGTTCTCGAGCTGTTCTTGCTTCTTCGCTTCTTTTGCTGCCTTTTTCTCAGCGTTTGCTGCTTTTTTTGCTACTTTTGCTTCTTTAATAGCCGCTTTTACTTCCTTCGCCGTCTTACCTGCCGTGTCAACGCCCAGCTTCACAGCTTTATCCTTTAGCTTGACGAGTTGTTCTTGCTTCTTCGCTTCTTTTGCTGCTTTTTT
The DNA here is from genome assembly GCF_001039275.2 of Brevibacillus brevis. Taxonomy (NCBI): domain Bacteria; kingdom Bacillati; phylum Bacillota; class Bacilli; order Caryophanales; family Paenibacillaceae; genus Brevibacillus; species Brevibacillus brevis. The sequence continues at coordinate 1,145,918 of NZ_CP030117.1, read as the reverse complement.
CTCAGCGTTTTCTGCTTTCTTTGCCGCTTTTGCTTCTTGAATGGCTGCTTTTACTTCCTTATTTGTTTTATCTGTGGTTTCTACGCCCCACTTGGTAGCCTTCGCGTTCAGTTTTGCTCTGTTTTCTTCCTTTTTCTCCGCTTTCGAGTGGGTTACTGTAGCATCCGCTCCTGTATCTGCCGCACTCACAACAGAGATACCGCTAAACAGCAAAGTAGCCATTACCAGAGATGAAATAATTTTTTTCATACAGATTTCCTCCTTTTATTATGTAAAACGTGGTCGTACAACACCTAGCCTACCTGATGATTTTGGGAAAAGTATGTGAAAAAGCAGGCTTGACCATTTTTTCAAACGGACAGCCTGCTTCTCGCCTATTCTTTCATAGTCATTCCTTAACCTGCAAACACACCGCTTTTTTCAGAAATCGCTGTAAACAGCTCTTCTAATGATCCCCGCTGATCTACCAAATACTGAGGCTCACCTCGGTCTTCCATCCAATTGGTTACCAAAAACGTTTTCATTCCCAGCTTGGATGCGACCATGTCCTCCTGCATGTGATTTCCCACCATGACACAGTCTGTCGGTTCCACCCCGAGCTTTTGACAAATCTCCTTGTAATAACCAGGATTCGGCTTCGTGAAATGCGACTCCTCGTAGACGGTGACCAGCTCGAAATCATCCGGGGACATCCCGATCCAAGCGAGGCGATGGTGAATCGCATCACGCGGGAAAACAGGATTCGTCGCTACTGCAACCCGGAATCCTTGCTCTTTGGCGGCAGCAATAATCTGCTTTGCCCATGGCGAAGGATACGTCAGGTGAGAAAGTGTCGGAAATACATCGCGATAAAACGAATCGAACAGAGGCCATATTTCCTCCCGATCCCACTCACTATGTTCCGTAAAATGTTCGATAAAAACTTGCTCGTTCGTCTTGTCAGGCTCTTGGTTCATGATCATTGCCTTGGTCGCATCCCAAATCAGCGCCAACAGCTTTTCGGTATCGTACTTATCTCCGACATGACGGCCTACTTCAACCAAGTAACTTTTGACAAAGGGTTCTGTCTGCATCTCTAATAACGTACCGTCCAAATCAAACAGGATGGTGTTCACAGTCATAATGGATTTCTCCCTCCCAAATGCCTTACGATAGCGATGGAAAACCTAACTGACGAAGTCCTTCAAACAAGACAATCGCTGCACAATTGGACAGGTTCACAGAACGGGTCGCACCGCTCATCGGAATACGAATAGTTTGTTCCCGATATTTTTCTGTGAGCTCTTCCGGCAAGCCCGTCGTCTCCTTGCCCAAGATAATGTAGTCGCCATCCCGGAAAGAAACGTCCGTATACAACTTTTCCCCCCAGGTCTCCACAAAGTAAAAGGTACCCGCCCCTTCCCCTTGTGCCGCAGCAAAGTGCTCAAAGCTCTCATGATGGTGAACGTTAACCGCATGCCAATAATCGAGACCAGCCCGCTTCAGGTAACGATCGTCCGTCGAAAATCCGAGCGGATGAATCAAATGCAGATGCGCTCCTGTCGCTGCACATGAACGGGCGATGTTTCCTGTGTTGGCCGGAATAAGCGGCTCATGCAAAACAATATGTAACGGCATATCTGAAAATCTCCTTGTAAATTGCGAACTTGATACCTGTACTCGTCCTATTATACCACCGTGCCCAGCTTCTGTAACAAATGGAGTGCCTGCTGCATCTAATCAGAAAACTTTGGCTGTTGAAGGAGTGACGATTAGATGGGGACACCTATTTCATTTGGGCGACGCCTTGTCGCACATGTGAGCATCGTGAGTTTGATCCTGTTAAGCGCCAGTTGGATGTGGACTGAGTTTTCTTCGTTCCCTGCACTGGAAGCATGGAGCATGCTTCTCGGCTATCTCTCATTTATTTTGATTGGCTGCACCTTGCTGATTGGTCCACTCCAGTCCTGGCTCCCTGCTGGCTGGATGGCCGTCAGCTTGTCCATCCGTCGAGATATCGGCATATGGGCTGGGCTAACTGGACTGTTGCACGTCATTCTTGTACTCGTCCTTTTTGAAGGTGAGCCCCGCCTGATGATCATACATGAAAATCGTTCTGAAAAGGCTGATGGCTGGCTGGGTCTGTTCTTTTTCGCTTCCTCTGATCCAACCATGTGGCCATCTCCCAACTGGACCCTTACAGGCGTTGCGAACTACCTTGGGCTGCTTGCTTTTTTCGTTCTACTAGCCCTGTGGCTGACTTCTTCTGCTCAGGCAGAGAAATGGCTGGGTGGCTCCAGTTGGAAAAGGCTTCATCTCGCCAATCCATGGCTTTTTATCATCATCTTGATCCATGGCTTGATTTACATTCAATCCATTAAAGGAGAACCGCATACCTTTTCAGACATGCTCGTTTTCGCAGCTATAATTTGGATGATTCGCGGCATCTCTTTTATACGAAGAGCTTTTTTTCGCTAGCGGCAATTATACCCCTCTTATATGAAAGAAGGCATAGCGCATTTTGGGCGTATAGGCTGTAGAATCCTCATATGCCCAATAACGCATGCTGCTATCTGTCGTATGGGCATTCACTAACGGCATCTGATTCGCGTCTTTTGCGACCACGATCGTATTATGTTGAAAACGTCCATCCCCGTTAAAGTCATAACAAATGATATCACCTGGAACCAATTCGGCCGCAGAGCTTTTCGTAACCGCCCGCATAGGTGGTCCACCCGATTTCAAAAGCAAATACAAGCTATGCGCCACCGTCCAGCTATAGCTCCAAGAGGCACCTTTTCCCGTGCGAATCCACCAGCCCTTGCCCATCTCTTTCGACATCAGCATAGGGATTCCGCCAGCGTGTAAACATTGCGAAATAAAATTCGTACAGTCATCCGTAAAACGAGGGTACACGGGATTGGTCGTATTCCAGTAGCGTTCCGCATACGCGACTGCATTTGCAGCGTTGTACCCTCCCGCTCCATGCACTATCAGCATAGGCTGGTCAATGGCATCCTCGACGCCTGACACAACGATGATAGGCTCCTCCTCTTCTTCGATGACCAATTTTTGATCCCCATTCGACTCCCTTGCCCCGATTATCGACCATTTTTCATTCGTTTTGAGCAATTGGAGCTGGAACAATCGCTTGTTTGTCTCTTTATACTTGGTATGCTTGATCCCCAGTGTTTTATTTTCTTGCCATTGAACTGTTATTTCCATGGTGGCATCGGTATTTACCCAGCACATGGGCGTTACTTGTCCCTGGACAGCCAATAATTTGACTCCCCGCTCCTCGATTTTCCGCTTCTCCCGGTTCAGTCGATCCCATTCATCCTGTACGCCAGACTCTCCTGTGCAATAAAAAGGCAACAGCCGCTCATACTTTCCGTCCATAGATGACTGGTGAACTGCTTGAAAGTATTGCTGAACGAATTCACGCCACTCCACTTTCCTCTCCTCCTTTCCGCCTCCAGACTGCAACATAGACTCATGAACCGTTCGTCTCAATGAAGAATATGTCGCTAGTGGGGCATTCAGAAGAAAAAGAAAAGCTGCCCGAGCAAGCAGACAGCTTATTAGGAAGAAGCGTGAGCAAATAGTGGACCTTCTTCTAAGGACAGCAAATATTCTTTAATGGATAACCCACCGCCGTATCCGACCAAGGCACCATTCGAGCCAATGACACGATGGCACGGTATAATGACAGGAATCGGATTGCGATTGTTCGCACCACCAATGGCCCGAACAGCTTTCGCCGCTCCAATAGCCAAGGCAATATCTTTGTAAGAACGAGTTTCTCCATAGGGGATGTTCGATAGCTCATTCCATACAGACTTTTGAAAGGGAGTACCGTACAATACGGTTGGAACATCAAACGTCTTTCGCTTGCCTGCAAAATACTCATCTAATTGTTTTTTGGCAGACTCATTGATCGAATCGTTGCGCGTCGGGGTAATTCCTAAAAACGTTTTTTTGCACCAGCGCACAAGTGGCGCCAATCCGTCTTGTTCATTGGCAAACTGAATGTAGCACAGCCCTTCTTCTGTAGAAGCCAAGAGCAATGGTCCAATCGGTGAATCCATCATGGTATAGCCTAATTCCTTTGCCATTTTCTACGTCCTCCCTCTCTCTTTCAAGCTAAGCCTGTGAACGAATCATGCTCATACCTTTTTCTATCTCTTCCACCACTTCTGGTAACGCCTCTTTTGCTTTTGCGGTAATGAGCGCTTCGTGTGCCTGCTCTCCTCCGATTTTTCCTAGTGCCCATGCAGCAGTTCCACGAATGACTGGACGAGGGTCTTCGAACAAAAGACGTTCCAAGTGAGGAACAGCCGTCCGATCCTTGAAATGTGCAAGCGCTAGTATCGTATTGCGCTGAATGGGCTTTTTGCCCCTCCAAGATGAAGAAGATTGGCCGAACTTTTCCTTGAACTCCTTATTGCTCATCTGAAGCAGCGGAATCAGCAAAGGCTTGGCAATCTCCGGATCAGGCTGAAATTCAGCATGATGGTTGTTGTCGATGCGACGATTCTTAGGACATACCGTCTGACAAGTGTCGCAACCATACAGCCGATTTCCGATTTTCGCGCGAAATTCATCTGGAATAAAGTCTTTTACCTGAGTCAAATACGCAACACATCGCTGTGCATCAAGCTGCCCGCCCTGAATCAAGGCTCCGGTCGGACAAGCGTCTACACATATGTTACAGTCGCCACAGCCTTCTTCGATCGGTAGGTCGCTTGGCAACGGAAGATTCGTTACAAGCTCCCCCAAGTACACCCATGATCCGAACTCCGGCGTTATGATGGCACAGTTTTTTCCTACAAATCCAATCCCAGCCCGTTCGGCAACCGCACGATCAGACAATGCTCCCGTGTCTACCATAGATTCGATCCGAGCCCCTGGCTCCAGCTCCATAATGAAACGAGTCAGCTTGTCCAGCTTGTCGCGCAGAACGTGATGGTAATCGGTTCCCCATGCCGCACGGCACAAGATTCCCCGATACGCACCCGGCTCTGATTTTGGTGGATTTTTGAGCTTGGATGGATAGGCCAGTGCTATAGAAATCAGCGAACGTGCCCCGTCCAACAACAGTTCCGGGTTCGTCCTCTTTTCTAAATCAGGCTCTTCAAATCCAGATTCATAACCCTTTTCCCGGTGTACAAGAAGCCGTTCTTTTAAGGTCATGAATGGGTCGGCACTGGCAAACCCGATCTTATCGATTCCGATTTTCTTGGCATAGTCAATGATGGACTGCTTTGTCTGCTCCCAGTACTGCAAATCGTTCACAGCTGTTTAATCGCTCCTGTCGCCAATTCGTCGCAGCGGTTATTCCATTTGTTGTCGGCGTGTCCTTTGACTTTTACGTACTCTACCTTGTGGGTGTCCATCAATTGCAGCAGTTCTTTCCATAAATCCTGATTCTCCACCTGCTGGCCTTTGCTGTTTTTCCAACCGTTTTTCAGCCAACCTTTATACCAGCCTTGTTTAAAGCAGTTAACCAAGTATGCACTATCGCTGTACAACGTCACCTTACAAGGCTCCTTCAATGTAGAGAGAGCCTTGATGGCCGCCAACAGCTCCATTCTGTTATTCGTTGTATGTGGTTCGGCACCGGACATTTCCTTGATGTGTTGGCCGTACATCAGTACAGCTCCCCAACCACCTGGTCCTGGATTGCCGGAACAAGCTCCGTCTGTATAAATATCAACCTCACGCATCGTCATCGTCAGGGGTTCCCTCCTCTGTTCTCTTCTATTGTATCGAAGCTTAGTCGCTTCCACAAAAATTTTTTGTTATACTACCAAAAATAGGTTTAGTAAGGGGTGTCTATAGATGCAAGTTCAGCTAGATTCTTCCGTATCCGAGCGTCTGCCGCAATTTTCTCTCGGCATTTTACAATACAGCAATGCTTCCGTCAGTGACTCCCCTAAAATGCTGCAAGGACGCATTAATTATTATGTGGAGAGCTTGCGGCTGGAGCACGATACTGCAAACCTGACAGAAATCGAAGGCGTCCGTGAGTGGAGGGCCTGCTTTAAGCAAGTTGGCATTGATCCATCCAGATACCGCCCTTCCTCTGAAGCATTACTGCGTCGACTGCTACAGGGAAATCCTTTTTTCTGGATCAACAGCGCTGTTGATGTTAATAATTTTTTCTCGGTTTTGCACGCTCTTCCATTTGGGATTTATGACATCGATCACTTAACGGGTGATATTACTTGTCGCCTCGGCCATGCCGATGATGTCTATGAAGGATTAAATGGACGCGAAGTCAACATGGAAGGGAAGCTGCTACTCGCTGATAGTAACGGCGCATTTGGGAGTCCCATCGTCGATTCCAAGCGCTCGTGTGTAACGGAGCAAAGCCGCACACTGCTCCAAGTCATCTTTTTCCACGAAAAAATGGAACCATCTAAAAAAGAAGAAATCGTAGGTTCAGTTGGTCGCATGTTTACAGAAATCAACGGCGGCGAGCTGACTCACTCCTCTATTGTTACCGCCTAAGAAAAAGACGGCCCGTCATGCAGCCTGGCCGTCTTTTTCTACGCTGTCTTCCTTTTTTCTAAAAACAATATGTTCTAGGACCAGGCACACAATAACTCCGAGCAATAAGCCATTGCCGAACAAAAAGCTGGCTAATGCCGGAAGTTGCTGCCAAGCTACAGCAGGTACGAACATGACTCCGATCCCGACCAGCAGCGAGCTGCCCCCAACAATAATCGTACGTTCGTCCATCTTCACATTCACATAATCCTTCAACCCGAAGCCAAGCAGTTGCGTATAGGAAATAAACATTGCCGCATATGCCACTGGAGTAGGCAAAGCCGCCAAAAAATGAGCAACAGTGGGAATCAGCCCAATCAACATCATCCCCAGCATCGCTATCACAAATGGCAGGCGTGAAGCCATTTTCGTCGTTTGAATAACCGCTGCTGCCAAGGAAAGGGGAATCATACCAACCACACCGCTCAATCCTGACAGAAAGTGGGATACTCCTGTAAAAATACCACCGCGGTTGTACTGCCTTTCAGTAGGCACAGTGTCTGTCGCTTTTCCCATGACCGCCAAACTCGTCATGAGGTTTGTCAACAGAACGAATCCTGTCAGCATACTTGTTAATACAACGCCCCAATCCCAGCGTGGGGGTCCCCAAAAGAAAATAGAAGGCCATGAAAATAATTGCTCCGTAGGTCGGACAGGTTCTGTCCATCCAAGAAGAGCGTACACGATCCAGCCACCAACCATGCCAAACAAAACGGCAAAACTGGAGAATCGCTTGGTCCGCATAATAAACACAACAAGGGCTACGATCCCTATGGACACAAGTGCTACACCCGGTTGTACCTCTTTTGAATGCTGAAAACCAATACCGAGCATACCCGTGAGAATGTTACTACACAAAGAAACAGCAAGCAAAATCATATATGTCCCTGAAACCAGCGGCGTAAACCATTTCTGTAATTTGCCAATCCAGCCTAATAAACCAAAAATGAAAAAGAGTAGACCTGCTAATATCATCCCCACTTGAAAGGATTGACCAATTTCTTGTGGATGAAGACCCATGCTCGTTCCGAGTTGAGCCAAAATGATAAAGATTCCCCACCATAATCCAGCCGGTCCTTCTATCATCGGATAGCGGTGTCCAATCCATACTTGCAGTAGTGACGCGAGTCCAATGTAAAACATGGTCTGCTGCATCAGCTTTCCAATTTCATTAGCCTGCAAGCCGTACATATCTCCAATCATTAGTGGTACCGCCACACTGCTGGAAACAGTTACAATCATCCATTGCAATACGGACAGCGTCGTGATCCCCATTGGCGGCTTGTCTTGCAGTTTGTAAAACACCTCAACCACCTCGTCCTTTTGCGTATACAAGTTGTCTATTTCCCTGTCTACACTATGTGCTTATTAAAGCAGAAAAAAACCCTAATCATCAAGATTTCTTGACATTCAGGGTTAGCTTGTAAAAGTATGGTGCCGGTGAAGGGACTTGAACCCCCACGGTTTCCCTCACGATTTTGAGTCGCGCGCGTCTGCCATTCCGCCACACCGGCAAGTACTATGGAGGAGGCACCCGGATTTGAACCGGGGATAAGGGTTTTGCAGACCCGTGCCTTACCCCTTGGCTATGCCTCCATGATATAAGGTGAAACAATTTGAGAAATGGAGCGGACGAAGGGTCTCGAACCCTCGACCTTCGCCTTGGCAAGGCGACGCTCTACCAATTGAGCTACGTCCGCATATTAATGGCTGGGGTACTAGGATTTGAACCTAGGAATGACGGAGTCAAAGTCCGTTGCCTTACCGCTTGGCTATACCCCAATAAGTAATCCCCAACTATAAATTTATGGGGCGATCGATGGGACTTGAACCCACGAGTGCCGGAGCCACAATCCGGTGCGTTAACCCCTTCGCCACGACCGCCAT